>NC_020054.1:4742554-5342554 GCF_000331105.1 Fibrella aestuarina BUZ 2
CGGCAGGTTTTTTTATGCGCAATCACGAAGCGCAGACGAACACCTATGGGCTGATTAGCCTGAACCAGTAGGCCCGCTAAGTAACAAAGCCGCTCCATCAAATAACATAAGGATAATCTGTGGAGTTAATAGGATTTCAGGGGAAGATCTGTATTTTTACTAACCGTTAAGCTTTTCTTTTTCGGCGCCTTCCTCCTTTTACCATCTTGACTGGTGTAAGTCATGGCTCCTACTCAACTTCCGACCGAACGGTTCGCGCTGTATGAGCACGAACATCAGCAATGGCTCAACGCCCTTGCTTTTTACTCTGATCAGGAGACCTACTTTGAGTCGCTCCTGTCACGCGTCTGCGATACCACCGCCGACTACGAAGTGGTTAGCCGGTCGGGATCGTTCCGACAGTGGTTCGTCGGATTGCGCTCGCAGATGGCTCAATTGTGCGAACTGATTGAGCAGGAGAAGGTGTCATCGCGGCAGGGCATGCCCAACTGGCAACGCCGCCAGGAGATCGACGAGCGCCACCGCCGCATGCGTAGCGGCTACCAGATGCTCGAACAGCAGTTCATCACCGTCCGCCAGCAGTTCTACGCCTTCATCACGCCGTACGTGCAGTGATGGGTAGTCTGGATAGTCAGTTGTAAAAAACGACTTTCCAGACTCCGTACTTTTTTATAACTGACTATCCAGACTACCCATTAACAGCTCGCAGGCCAGCCGAATTTCGTCGTCGGTAATAGTGAGTGGGGGCGCTATGCGCATGGAATTGTCGCAGAATAGAAACCAGTCGGTAATTACGTGTGTCTGATCGGCCGATGGTCGGCCGGCTATAAGGCCCATCGCCCGATCGATGATGGGCTTCAGCACGGCAAACGACTCGAATTCGACGGCCATCATCAGCCCTTTACCACGTACCTGCCGGATGGTCGGGTGCACCAGCAACGACCGGATCAGGTCGCCTTTCCGCTGGGCGTCGGCGTAGAGGCGTTCGTTACGTATAGTCTGGAGCGTTGCCAGCGAAGCCGCGCATGAAACCGGGTGCCCACCAAACGTAGTGATGTGGCCCAGAATCGGATTATTCTTAAACACAGCCATTATTGGCTCCGGAGCCATAAACGCGCCGATGGGCATCCCACCGCCCATGCCTTTGGCGCTTAGCAGGATGTCGGGCACAATAGGCCCCGCCGGGTCGAGGCTATGGTGAAAGCCCTGAAACGCCCAGAACGTACCTGTACGACCAAACCCCGTCTGAATTTCGTCAAAAATCAACAGCGCCCCCACCTCGTGGCAACGTACCTGCACGGCTCGTAGGTAAGCCGGGTCCGGCACGCGTACGCCGGCCTCGCCCTGCACCACTTCCATAATCACCGCCGCCGTACGGGCTGTAATCTGCGCCAGTTCATCGTGGTTACCATGCCCTATGTGGCGCACGTCGGGTAGCAACGGGCGGTAGTTCCGCTTGAAGTTCTCATCGCCGCTGAGCGACAGGGCACCCTGCGTGGAGCCGTGGTAGGCGTTATGGCAGGCGATCAATTCGGTACGACCTGTGAACCGCTTAGCCACTTTCATCGCTCCTTCTACCGCCTCGGTGCCCGAATTGGTGAAGTACACGTTACTGATAGGGCCGTAGGGCGTGGTGGCACCCTCGAGGCTTTCGATGAGGGCATGGGCAAGCTGCGCCTGCGGCCCCTGCACATACTCGCCATAGACCATCAGGTGCATGTATTTGTCGAGTTGTGCCTGCACCGCCGCCAGCACCGCCGGGTGCCGGTGCCCCACGTTGCTGACGCCGATACCCGAGATCAGGTCGATGTAGCGTGCGCCCGCCGTGTCGTATAAAAAAACGCCTTCCGCCCGGTCGATTTCCAGCGCCAGCGGGAAGTCAGACGTTTGGGCGAGGTGTTGAAAAAACAGTTGTCGATGTGTCACTATTAATGCGCTATTGGTTGTCAACCGCCGTCATTCTTTGTTACTTGTCGGTGTCAAAACGAACAACCTTGACGACCTTTCTTCCTTAACCGCTCCGTTTATGAAATCAGTTCTATTCGTAGCCCTGCTTCTGCTGACGAGTTTGGCAGGTGCGCAGGCGCAGGTGACGCCCGTCGATACGGCGTCCGGCAAACCGTATTACATTCTGCTCAACGATGGCAGCCATATTTTCGGGCGTATCGTGCGGCGCGACAGCACCATGTACACCGTGAAGATGCGCAGCGGGCAACTTACCTACGTAGAGCGGGCGCTGTTCAAGGCCGTCAGCGGCATTGCGCCCGTCTCGGCCGACTCGACCGTTTACTACATCAACAACGCACAGCCAACCCGCCTAACGTCGTCGACCGTTTCACCAGGTCAGTACGTCATCACCCTGGCCGACGGCACTACGCTGCGCGGGCAGGTGCTGAGCCAGGACACCAGCCGGGTGGTTGTGCAGACGACCAATATTGGCACGGTCTACGTACCGGCCGCGCAAGTCGTTCGGATGGAGCGTGGAAACGTTCGGCAAGCCAGACCCGGCCTGCACCCGGCCGAAGGGTACCCGAACCTCTTCCCGCAATACATGATTTTTACGCCCACCGCCTACCAGGCCGAGCGCGGGCGGGTGTATTACCGCAACAGTCTCATTTACTTCAACCAGATCGACGCGGGCCTTACCGATAACTGGAGCGTGGGGGCGGGCTTTTTTACGCCCTTTGCCTTCATCTGGGCGGGCTGGCTGTCGACGAAAGTGTCGGTGCCGCTGGGCCCACGCGCCCGGATCGGCGTACAGGGACAGTACCTGTTCGGCGGCGTCACCCTGTTCCGTTCCGATGGCATCAGCACCAACTATGTGCAGGGCGTTCTGTCGCTGGGCAGCAGTCAGAACAACCTGACGTTTGGCTTTGGCCGAAGCTTTAGCCGTGAGTCCGACGGGTCCATCCTGACGCTGGGTGTTGTGCGCAAAGTGGGGCCGCTGGTGTCGTTCATCAGCGAAAACCAGCTTATCGTAGGCTCGCGGGGTATTAACAGCGGCAAAGCAGGGGCCGGTATACGACTCGACCGGCAGCGGCATTCGTTCGATATTTCGGCGAATCTGGTCATTGGGCTGTTCGACTCCAACTTCCGCACCAACGCTAACTTTCTCCCCTGGGCGACTTACCAGTTGCGAATCGGGCAGTAAGGCTACTGCTCGAACAGCGCCACGGTGCCGCCAACCCAGTCGAAATCTTTGTTGAAGCGCACACCAATCATCTCGCCCCGGCTCAGTCGCGCCAGGTTGATGATCAGTTGCGGTTCGGCGGCTTCTTTCGGCCAGATGAACAGCAGGCGGATTTCGCACTTCACCGGCCCGTCAGGCGACTGTACGATGGGTTCGTACTGCACCTTGCGCTGCAACAGGTAGTTGCCACGCTCGGCGGCCGGAATGGCGTCGATATCGGCGGCGGTTACGTGGATCTTTACACCGCTGCCCGCAAAAGAAAACAGCGGCTTCAGCACGTACTTGTCCAGCTCTTCGGCGGTCCCAGGTACGTCGCCATTAGGCAGGTCGTTCAGGTAATAGCTTTTGGGTACGTAGGGGCTGTCGAGCAGGGGCAGCGTGTATTTGCTGATTCGGAAAAACCAGTTGGGATGCCCCACCCATTCCACATCGACGTCGTCAGTGAGGTTGAACTCGGTCTTCAGGTCGGGGATGGCGGCCAGTTCGTCGAAAATCAGCCGGTTATAAATCCGCCGGATACGTACCTGACGACCGTCCCTTTCGTAATACAACGCCCGACCATCTTTTTTGATCTTGGTGAGGCAAACCGCGTCGATACCGACGTAGTGTTTTGTCAGGGCAAAATCGACGCGGGTTTTCTGCGTTTCGGGATAAATCTCGAGCAAAATGACCTCTTCGGGCTGGCAGTCGCCCAGCACCAGTTCGCGCAGTTGCTGCACGTACTCGGCGTTGGAATGCACCCCAAACAGGTGGCTGACGGTGTCGCTGATCGGGAAATGCGCCCGGAACGTCTCGGTTAGATACGGCTGGAAACCATACAACGATGGAAACCCTTGTAGCTCGATCAATTGCGGCTCCAGCTCACCCGTTTCTGGATTACGACAAACGGCAAAATCCACGGCCATGAATGTGGTGTGGGCGTCCTCGTTGGGTACCCGCTGACCAGCCGGAATAGCCGCTTCGGTTTGCTGTTTGAAATCAGGCGCCGTAATCGTCCGGATAATGTCGGCGCAGGCCTGCTGCATCTTCCGGGTCAGGTCGCGTCCCACAAACACGGGGGTTTCGGCGATCCGAAAGTCGAGCTGATTCGGCCAATCGGTCTGAATCTGATCGAGCATGGCCTGATACCGTTCGGTGGTAAAGGCCTGATTGTATTGATTACGGAGGGTTTCGATCATAACGGTTTGGGTAGTGAAAACCAATAAGGTCTAGGCGGCGCCGTTTTAAAACCTTGTAGGTCTGCTGGGGCCTGCAAACGATGTTACGCGGTTTCCAGCACGCTAGGCGTCTGGGCCACCAGCGCCGTCCGCAGGAATGTGGGCAGAATAACGGCTTCCGTCAACGCAATTTTGTCGGGGTCGCGCAGGTAAGCTACCATCTCGTCATACTTAGCCTGACTGTAGTTGTCGATGATCTGACGGCGTTTTTCGTCCTGCAAAAAATACCGGAGCATCCCCTCGTCGTCGGCTTCGGGGTGAAATTGCGTGCCAAAGACCTCATCGGAAAACCGGATCGCCATGATAGCCCGTTCGAGGTTGACGTGCGGCCGGATTTTTTCGAGGCAAAGCAGTTTTGCACCCATCGCCTCAAAGGCCTCGTCGTTGGGCTCGGTCAACTGGTAGTCGCGCGAGTCGACGGCGTAGAAGGGATTCGGTAATCCCTCGAATAGGGGTTCGGTGAGGTCGCCGCAGGTCGAGTGGACCGGAAAAATGCCAAACGACGTCGATTTGCGTTTGCTCAGCGTACCGAGGTTGAAGTGCCGCGACACCAGTTGAAACGAGTGGCAGATCAGAAACAGGTGTTTCTTCTGCTCCTGCGTTTGGTTGTGGGTAAACAGGGCGTCGATGAACGCAAAGTAGGGGGCCTCCCACGCCTCGTCGGACGGCAGCGGACTACCCGGCCCGCCCGTCGAGATGTAGGCATCGTACGACAGGTCAGGTACGTGGTTGTTGGCCCGCACGTTGAATACATCGGCAACAAATGTCAGGCCTTCGGTTTGTTCAACCAGCTGGATCGCCTGCCAAATACAACGCATACCTTCGTTGGCATGGTTGTCATACATATCAAGGATTGCAATTCTCATCTCTAGTTAATGTACAATGTATAATGTACGATGTACAATGCTTTTACGAAACGAAGTAAGTGGCTCATTAGCAGACCCATTATACATCGTACGTTATACATTGTACAGTATACTATCAACTACCTGATACCGTATGAAGTTTCCTTGACGATGTAATCGACCACCGCTTTCAGATCGTTGGTTTCGTTGAAAACGGCCAGTTGGCGGTCGGCGCCGGTGCCATTTTTAAGGATTTGCTGCACGTATTCGCACTCTTCGCGGCTACCCAGGTCATCGACCACGTCATCCACAAAATCGAGCAATTCGAGGATCAGGTTGGGCGTGGGAACCTCTTCCTGCTTCCCGAAGTCGATCAGTTTGCCTTCAATGCCGTAGCGGGCCGCCCGCCATTTATTTTCAGCGATGAGCACCCGGCGATAGGGCCGGAAATTGAGGTTCTGCTTTTGGAGCTTGTAGATCTTGGCCACCAACGCCTGCATGATCGCCGCCAGACAAACGGTCTCGTCGACGCGCATGGGTACGTCGCAGATGCGGAATTCGATGGTGTCGAAAAACGGGTGCAGGCGAATATCCCACCAGATTTTCTTGCCGTTGTCGATGCACCCCGTTTTCACCAGCAGGGCGATGTACTCGTCGTATTCAGCGGCGCTGCTGAAGAAGTCGGGGATGCCCGTGCGCGGAAATTTGTCGAACACCTTCGACCGGTACGATTTGAACCCGGTATTACGCCCGCACCAGAAAGGCGAGTTGGTCGAGAGCGCGTAGATGTGCGGCAGGAAATAACGCACCGCGTTCATGATCTGGATGCCTTCGTTGCGGCTGGCGATACCCACGTGCACGTGCATCCCGAAAATCAGGTTGGACCGGGCCACGTCGCGCATTTCTTCGATGAGCCGGTCGTAGCGTTCGTTGGGTGTGATCAGCTGCGCCTGCCAGTCGGAAAATGGGTGTGTGCCGGCCGAAGCAATGTGCAGATTCTGTCGGTCGGCCAGTTCCATAATCTCGCGCCGCAGAAACGTAACTTCCTGCCGGGCCTCCTGAATATTGTGGCAAATGTTAGTGCCGACTTCGACCACTGCCTGGTGCATTTCGGCCTTCACGCGCTCCTGAAGGATGATCTGCCCTCCATCGACTAATTTCGACATGTGGGAGCGCAGTTCACGAGTTACGGGGTCAATTGTCTGGAATTCTTCTTCAATACCGAGGGTGAATACAGGCATATGGGTGCGCGTTGAATACGAACAACTCGTTCGTTGTAAACGCTGAAACTAGGCGATTGGCACAAGAGTCGCAACGATCGTTACGGTTTTTTGCATAAAACTACTAAAGCGGTAGATTTCTAGTAACAGTCTGCGGGTCGACACAGTTACGGCTGTATTGGTTACCGAAAAAACGTTATGACAAACTATCCGAAAATGAATGGCTTCCGATTTTGCGTGCTGCTGGCGCTGGCGGCCACGGGAGCTGTGGCCAGTTGCCATAGTGACAATTCAAGCGTAACACCGACCCGATCGGCCGTACTCACGACTCCGAACCGCTAGCCGACGCGGAATTAAGCAAGTGCATTCATAGTTTAAGGTTTGGGTTGAAGGCTGGCCTGACGCACGATTGCCGACGCGTCAGGCCAGCCTTCAACCCAAACCTTAAACTGTGAATCCATTTTGCGCCTCCTCCTGCTTACGCCGCCGTTTACCCAACTCAATACCCCCTACCCGGCCACAGCCTATCTGAAAGGCTACCTGAACACGTTGGGCCGCCCCAGCGTGGCGACGGGCGATGGATCGGCGCTGCCCATCAGCACGGCGCAGGCGGATCTGGGTATCGAGACCATTCTGGCGCTCTTCTCCCCTACCGGCCTGGCGCAGGTGTTCGACGCCGTCGAGGCAGCGGTTGAGCAGGGCGTTTCGCTATCGGAAAACAGTGAGCGGATCGTGCGGCTGCGCGACGAGTATCTGGCCACCATCGGCCCCACGATCCGGTTTTTACAACACCGCAACCCCACGCTCGCCCACGCCATCGCCGGACGTAGCTACCTACCCGAAGCCGCCCGCTTTGCCGAAGTCGACGACCTCGAATGGGCTTTCGGCACGATGGGCTTGCAGGACAAAGCCCGCCACCTGGCTACGCTCTATCTGGAAGACCTCAGCGACCTGATCGTGGAAGCGCTCGACCCGCATTTTGGGTTTAGCCGCTATGCCGAACGGCTGGGTCGATCGGCGGCCCACTTCGATGAACTACACGAGGCCCTGCAAGCCCCAAAATCGCTGATTGGGCACCTGTTGCTGCAACAGCTCGACCGGCACATGGCCACTTTTGCGCCCGATCTGGTGTGTTTGTCGGTGCCGTTTCCGGGCAACCTGTTCGGGGCGCTGCTGTGCGGGCAACACATCCGGGCAACGTACCCAGCCGTGAAGGTGGTACTAGGAGGCGGCTACGCCAATACCGAACTCCGCACCCTGGCCGAACCCCGCCTGTTCGATTACGTGGATTTTGTCAGCCTCGACGATGGTGAAGCGCCGTTGCGGTCACTGATCGAGCACCTGCTGGGGCAACCCCGCCACGGCGGGGCAAGCTCCCCCCAAACCGATTTGAAGCGGACGTTCATCCGCAACGCCGAGGGGCGGGTGATCTTCTGCAATGGCGCCAGTGAAAAGGACGTACCGCAACGTGAAGTGGGCACGCCCGACTACACTGGCCTGCCGCTGACCGATTACCTTTCGGTGATCGAGGTCACCAACCCCATGCACCGCCTCTGGAGCGATGGCCGCTGGAACAAGCTCACGCTGGCGCACGGCTGCTACTGGGGCAAGTGCTCTTTCTGCGATATCTCGCTCGACTATATCGCCCGCTACGAACCCGTCACGGCGGCCCTTCTTTGCGACCGCATGGAGGAACTGATCGCCCAGACGGGCCAGAACGGCTTTCACTTTGTCGACGAAGCGGCCCCGCCTGCCCTGATGCGCGACGTGGCCCTCGAAATCCTGCGGCGCCGCCTCACCGTCGTCTGGTGGACCAACATCCGGTTTGAATCGGCGTTCACGGCCGACCTGTGCCAGCTCCTGAAACTGTCGGGCTGCATTGCCGTGTCGGGCGGGCTGGAAGTAGCCTCTGACCGGCTGCTGGCGAAGATGAAAAAAGGCGTCACCGTGGCGCAGGTAGCCCGCGTGACCGACCACTTCACGCAGGCGGGCATCATGGTCCATGCCTACCTGATGTATGGCTTCCCAACGCAAACCGCCCAGGAAACTGTCGATTCGCTCGAAATGGTGCGGCAGTTGTTTGCGGCGGGCGTGGTGCAGTCGGGCTTCTGGCACCGCTTTGCCATGACCGCCCACAGCCCCGTGGGCCTTCACCCCGCCCATTTCGACGTGACCCGCATTGATCCGCCGGGGGCGGTAGATGGGCTGGGGCCATTCGCCAACAATGACCTCGACCACCTCGACCCGCTGGGTGCCGACCACGATCGCTTTGCCGAGGGTCTGCGGAAGTCGCTGTTCAATTTCATGCATGGCGTAGGGCTCGATTTCCCGCTCAAAAGCTGGTTCGACTTCCCCATTCCAGGTACGTCGGTGCCGAAGCGGTTTATCGAAAACGCCATCGCCGAGCCGGATCAACCCGCCCGACCCCGCGCCAACGCGCTGGTTGTCTGGCCCGGCCGCAAACCCGATCTGGCGATCCTGACCCAGCGGCAGGGAAAACGGGTGGTCAGACAGGCCGAGTTACTGCTGGCCCGGCGGCAGGACGACGTGGTAGTGGATATGCCCGCCGAGTTAGGCGAGTGGCTGCTGGCGATGTGGCCCAAACTCAGCACCCAGGCCCCCGCACCGTTGACCTATGCCCACTTCAAGGCTGACTTTGACGCAGCCGGTCTGGGTACGTCCATACCGGGTACGTTCGATGCCTTTCTGCTGTCGGAAACCTGGGCTGATTGGCAGGAAGCAGGGTTGTTGATCGTCTAGGTAGCAAACGGTCCACCGGCGAATCAATTTACGCGGGGGCTTAACGCACAGATAACGTACCCGGCGCCGCTTGAATGGCCGTCAGACGTACCTTCGTAGCTTAGCAATCCGCTATAAAATCGACGCTCTGATGGCCAGTAAACAGACAATTAACCGCCGCGACTTTATCGAAAAATCGGCACTGGGTAGCCTCATTCTGTCTACCGTGCTGGTGGGTAGCTGTACCAAAGATCCAGACCCTGGCCCCACCGACCCCAACCAACAGGGTAGCTTTGCCCACGGTGTCGCCAGTTTCGACCCAACCGATAATCAGATCATCCTCTGGACGCGCGTTTCGCCCACAAACGCCTCGTCTACTAAAGTGTCCCTAACGTACCAGCTGGCTACCGACAGCGGCTTCCGGACGGTCGTTAAGACCGAAGCCGTCGACGCGCTGGCCGACGATGATTTCACCGTCAGCATCGACCTGAGCGGGCTGTCGTCCAACACGCCCTACTTCTACCGTTTTACTATTACCGGCACCGATACCACGTCGGTAGTAGGCGAAACCCGGACGCTGCCCAAAGGCGCTGAGCGCAACGAAGTAAAAATTGCCTTCTGCTCGTGCTCCAACTACCCGGCGGGCCTGTTCAACGTGTATGGGGCCATTGCCGCCTCCGACGCCGACGTAGTGCTGCACCTGGGCGATTACATCTATGAATACGGTGCCGGTCAGTACGGCTCCAACCCGACCACCATTGGCCTGAACCGGGCGCACCTGCCCGCCAACGAGATTCTGACGCTCGACGATTACCGGACGCGCTTCAAACAGTACCGCACCGACGCGCAGTTACAACTGGCGCATCAGAAAAAGCCGTTTATCTGCGTCTGGGACGACCATGAAGTGGCTAACGACGCCTGGAAAGATGGCGCCCAGAACCATCAGGCGAATGAAGGCGCGTTCAGCACCCGCAAGGCCAACGCGCTGAAAGCTTATCACGAGTACATCGGCATCCGCACGCTGGTCGACGCGCAAATCTACCGCAGCTTCACGTTTGGCAACATCCTGAACCTGCACATGCTCGATACGCGGTTGATTGGGCGGGATAAGCAACTCGATTACACCGCCTACGTGAACAGCGCGGGCCAGCTGGATACGGCCGCTTTCCAGCGCGACTGGCTCAATCCGCAGCGCACCATGCTCGGCAGTGCGCAGCTCAGCTGGCTGGGGCAGGCGCTGGGGTCAGGCACGGCAGCCTGGCAGGTGCTGGGGCAACAGGTATTGATGGCCAAGATGTATTTGCCCATCGAACTACTGCTAAGCATCACGCAGGCCGAAGCCGAAAGCACACAGGGCACCATCAGCCCGGCCACGATTCAGCGCGTGCAAAGTCAGGTGCTGGAACTGACCGGCCTCAAGAGCCGAGCGCTGGCGAAAGACCCCACGCTGACCCCGCAGGAGCTAGCCCGGGTGAACACCGTGCTACCCTACAACCTGGACGCCTGGGACGGCTACCCGGCCGAACGCGAAGCGGTCTATGCGCTGGCCAAAGGCAAAAAACTGATTGCGCTGGCCGGCGACACGCACAACGCCTGGTATTCCGATCTGCTGGCCAACGGCGGGGCACTCGTCGGGCGGGAAGTGGCTACGCCCTCAGTTACCTCGCCGGGATTTGAAGGCATTGTCGGTAACAATCCAACCATTCTGAGCATCTTTGAGCAGGCGCTGATGCTGCTGATCGACGATTTGCAATACGCCAATATTTCGAAGAAAGGCTATTCGATGATCACCTTCAGCCCGGGCCGGGCCGTATCGGAATGGCGGTACGTCGAGAACATCACGGCGCCAAACACCGCCACGACTGTGGGCCGTACCGAAACCATTACGGGGTAGACGGTAATCGAAAAGTTAGTACTTTTCAAAACCTATAAGGTCTCGGAGGCCTTATAGGTTTAACAATACCTCATCAACATGAACTACTACAACTCCATCATCGACACCATTGGCGATACGCCGCTGGTAAAGCTAAATAAGGTCACGAAGGGCATCCGGGGCACGGTGCTGGCGAAGGTCGAATACTTCAACCCCGGTAATTCGGTGAAAGACCGCATTGCCATCAAGATGATCGAAGACGCTGAAGCAGCGGGACTCATCCGGCCGGGCGGCACCATCATCGAAGGCACCAGCGGCAACACGGGCATGGGCCTGGCACTGGCGGCGATCGGCAAAGGCTACAAATGCATCTTCACGATGGCCGACAAGCAGTCGCAGGAGAAAATCGATATTCTGCGGGCGGTGGGCGCCGAGGTGGTCGTTTGCCCTACCAACGTCACACCCGACGACCCGCGCTCCTATTATTCAGTGGCGAAACGGCTGAATCAGGAGATACCCAATTCGCTGTATCCTAATCAGTACGACAACCTGTCGAACACGGCGGCGCACTATGAAACGACCGGACCCGAAATCTGGCGCGACACCGAGGGGCGCATCACCCACTTTGCGGCGGGCGTAGGCACGGGCGGTACCATCTGCGGCACCAGCAAATTCCTGAAGGAGCAGAACCCCGGCATCGTGTCGGTGGGTATCGACACCTACGGCTCGGTGTTCAAGAAATACAAAGAAACCGGCGTGTTTGACGAGGGCGAGATTTACCCCTACCTCACTGAAGGCATCGGCGAAGACATTCTGCCGCAAAACGTCGATTTCAGCGTGATCGATCACTTTGTGAAAGTCACCGACAAAGACGCGGCGATTATGGCCCGGCGGCTGGCGCGTGAAGAAGGCCTGTTTGTGGGCTGGTCGTGTGGATCGGCGGCGCACGGGGCGCTCGAATGGGCCCGCGAGCACCTGCAAGATGACGACGTGCTGGTGATTATCCTGCCCGACCACGGCACGCGCTACCTCGGCAAAATCTACAACGACACCTGGATGAAAGACCACGGCTTCCTGGAGTCGCGGCAGTTTGCGACGGCCCGCGACATCGTGCGGTCGAAAAACGGGCGTAGCAGCCTGACGACCGTGGAGCAGCAGATGCCGGTCAGCAAGGCCATTCAGTTGCTCAATCAGCAGGGTATTTCGCAGATGCCCGTCACCGATGGCAGCGGCCACATAGTGGGTAGCCTCACCGATTCATCGATCCTGACGCGCCTCATCGACGACCCAACGGTTAAAGATCAGCCGGTGGAAACGGTGATGGACAAGCCCTTCAAATTTGTGGGTTTAGACAACACGCTCGACGTGCTCTCGTCGCTCATCGACCGCGACAACAAAGCCCTGCTCGTCCGCGACGAACAGGACCACATCCACGTCATCACCCAGGCCGACCTGCTGGCCGCCGTGAGCCGGTAAGGGAATGAATAATGTATAATGGGCTCGCGCATCAGTAGTCTTGCGCCAGCCCATTATACATTATTCATTGTCCATTATTCATTCCTCAACGAGGCCTCGCTTTGGTCAGGCGTTGCTCGAAGAGGAGTTCAAGGGGATTGGCGCCGGTGGGGTACGTGATGTTCAGGTACATTGCCTCGCGCGCTTTGGGCAGGTAGACGTACCCACGCACCGACTGACCGGGCTCCACCCGCGACCGTTTCATGGCGAGTTCGCGCCAACGGTATTCTTCAAACTGAAAGCGCTGCATCTTGTCAGCGAAGGTGCCGTGGTCGATTACCCGCTTGGCCTGAAGCGCCGTGTAGGCGACAGCCAGGTTATTCTGCGTGTTGATGTACTGGCTGAACTCGCGGCCATTACGCTTCGGGGCCGTGGTTGAGGCCACGTCGGCCGCCACGATTGCCACCATCAGCACCGTATTCAGAATCTTGTTGCGCTTGAGGCGGGCTTGTTCCTGCCTGATCTTCTGGGGTACCCGCTCGATCTCGTAATCCGGGTCGGCGGCCTGCCGGAAGTCGACGGTGCCGGGTTGCGCGAGCGGTTGCCGGTTAGCATCGAGCAACGTCATCCGAAACGCCGACGGGTCAATGTCAAGCGTGCGGTTGGTGCGGTTTTTTACCTCCACGTCGAGCGCAATGTATTCCATGTCTTCGCGCTCAAACGAAGCCACCACCTCCACGCTGTCGGCGGTGGTTTTGGTCACGCTTCGCCCGTCGATCTGCGCGACATCGCCCGATACGGGCTGTAGTTGGTAATACTGCGTGGCACAACTGCTGAGCAGCCACACCATAGCAAGCCAACTACCAACGATACGTAAAGCTCTTGTCTTCATAATCCATCCGATTGGTTTCCCCTTTGAGTCACGAAGCGGCCACTGGTTTAATAACCAGATGACGACAAAAATGCAGCGTAGGTTGCAATGAATGGATTAAATGTGGTGAACGGCGTAAAGCACTGAGCGCTAAAGGATAAGTGGTTATATTACTCACCACTTATCCTTTAGCGCTCCTGACGCTTCACTAGTTTTTCTTCACCTCCTTCGCCCAGGCGTCTTTGAGCGTGACGATGCGGTTGAAGACGAGTTGCTCGTCGGTCGAATCGGCATCGACGCAGAAGTAGCCTTTGCGCATAAACTGCACCCGGTCGCCTACGGCGCGATGCGCCAGATTGGGCTCTACCAGCGCCCGTACCGTCACGAGCGAATTGGGGTTCAGCAGCGACAAAAACGCGTCGGTTTCGTCGGAATCCAGCTCTTTTTCGTCGGCAGCAGGGTTTTCCGAGGCAAACAGGCGGTCGTAGAGACGTACCTGAGCCGGCACCGCGTGGGCCACCGATACCCAATGGATGGTGCCTTTGACGTTGATGCCCGACGTATCCTGCCCACTTTTGCTTTCAGGAATGTAGGTACAATGCAGTTCAGTTACCTCGCCCGCGTCGTTCTTCACCACCTCGTCGCAACGCACGATGTAGGCGCCTTTGAGGCGGACCATCTGCCCCGGTGCCAGCCGAAAATATTTCTTCGGCGGGTTCTCCATGAAGTCGTCGCGCTCGATGTACACCTCCCGGCTGAAGGGCACCTCGCGGGTACCGCCGTCGGCATCTTCGGGGTTGTTCTCGATGTGCAGCGTCTCTTCCTGGCCTTCGGGGTAGTTGGTCAGCACCAGCTTGATGGGATTTTCGTCCACCACGGCCATTACCCGGTCGGTGGTGCGGTTCAGCTCCTCGCGGATGCAGAATTCCAGCAGGCCCACGTCGATGAGGTTATCGCGCTTGGCCACGCCGATGCGGTCGCAAAATTCGCGCAGGCTGTCGGGCGTGTAGCCGCGTCGGCGAATCCCCGCCAGCGTTGGCATCCGGGGGTCGTCCCAGCCGCTCACATGGCCGCCTTCCACCAGTTTCTTCAGCTTCCGCTTGCTCATGACCGTGTAGGTCAGGTTCAGGCGGGCAAATTCGTACTGTTTCGACGGGAAAATGTCGAGTTGCTCGATAAACCAGTCGTAAAGCGGGCGGTGCGGGATGAATTCCAGCGTGCAGATCGAGTGTGTGATTTTCTCGATCGAATCGGACTGCCCGTGCGCGAAATCATACATCGGGTAGATACACCAGGTATCGCCCGTACGGTGGTGATGCGCGTGTTTGATGCGGTAGATGATGGGGTCGCGGAAGTGCATGTTGGGCGAGGCCATGTCAATTTTGGCCCGCAACACTTTGGCGCCATCCGGGTACGTTCCCGCCCGCATCTGCCGGAACAGCTCGAGGTTTTCGGCCACCGACCGGTCGCGGTACGGGCTGTTCTGCCCTGGCACCGTGGGTGAACCCTTCAACGCGGCAATCTCGGCCGAGGTCGAATCGTCTACGTAGGCTAAGCCCTTTTGAATCAACGCTTCGGCAAACTGATACAGCTGCTCGAAATAGTCCGACGCGTAGAGTTCCTGCGCCCAGTCGAAGCCCAGCCACCGCACATCGGCTTTGATCGAATCCACATATTCGGTGTCTTCCGTGACGGGGTTCGTATCGTCGAAACGCAGGTTGGTCTGGCCACCGTACTTCTGCGCCAGCCCGAAGTTGAGGCAGATCGACTTGGCGTGCCCGAGGTGCAGGTAGCCGTTGGGTTCGGGCGGAAAACGGGTCAGCACGCGCCCCTCGTGGAGGCCGGCCGAGATATCTTCCTCGACGATTTGTTCGATAAAATTCAGACCGCCCGCGTGATTACTCTCGGCGGGCGATTCGTTGGCTGCTGGTGTCATGTGACGGTCAGGTTGTCGCGTCCGTAAACCTCAAAAATACGGCACCCGGCCGGGTTTGGCAAGAAAGAGTCGTGCTGAGGGCCCTCCCTTAGTAATCCCGTGCTGTCAGCGTATAGGTTTCACCGTACCGTTTCAGCCAGCGCTGTTGAGCCTGTTTGGCTTCGTCGGCGGTTTCATACGAGTTAAAGTCGCTGGTACACATCTCGTTGGCCGGATCGCAGTTGCTTTTCACGTGGGCAAAGTAACGCTGTGCCTGTTTGGAAAGCTCAGCCTCATCCAACGGGATCGTTTTGATCGAGGTGTAGAAAGCCGACGGTTTACGGGTGTCGCCGGGCTTTCGTACTTCGCGGGAAAAGCCCCAGTAATAGTACTGCGTCGCTTTTGACTTAAACTGAGCCAGTAGATTAGGCAACGCCTGCCCGGTGGTCAGGTACGTTTGTTCGAGCGCGTCTACGTCTTTTGCCGCGACCCCACTTTCCAGCAACGTGTTCCGGAAGAAAGCGTAGTCGGTCAGCGCGTTTTGGCTGTTCAGTATCGTTCGTAGCCATTTCCAGAGCTGGTCGCGGCCCAGCTGGCGCTCCATCGCCGTCAGCAGCAGCGGCACATACTGGTAGCGGTATGTTTCCGTAACCTCGTCGGGTCGGCGCACGTCTTTCAGCGCCACAAACGGGCTGAGCCCTTTGCTGGCTCCCACGTATTGCTTGAGTTGGCGTTCGTAGGCGGCTGTTCCGACCAGTTCGCGGATGGCCTGTAACGACAGGTATTCGGTCATACCCTCCAGAAACGCCCAGCGCAGGGTTGCGTTGGGCGCCAGCACAGAGCCAAAGTAATAGTGGCCCAATTCGTGGGCAATAAACGACAGGTTAGCCGAGTCGGTCAGCGCCCGTTTCTGTTCGTCGACCATCGTATTGAGAAAACCCGTTGGGCTAACCGACGCAATGGTTGGATACGTGACAAAAAGCCAGTCGTTGCGCCGCGACGTGGGCGTTGAAGCCAGCAGCGTAATATCAGTTCCGTAAGGCTTTTGCAACTGCTGGGCGTAGTAGGTCTTGATGCGCGTCAGCCAGCTGTCCAGCACGGCGGCCTGGGTGTTGCTCAGGCTGGTGTTAACCAGGTACGTGCTCTGCTCTTTTTTAAAGTCGAAATCACCCGCGAAGAGCAGCAAGGGTAAGGGAATATCGGACCGAAAGCGCGCCGTCTGTCCGTATTGAGGCGGGCAACCGTTCACGTAAATCGCTTTGGCTTCGGGGCAGTGAATCGTCAGATCGAAGGTTACATTCTGATAAAGCCGATCCTGTAGCGTATCGTACAGCACCGGGTACCAGGTGGCCTGTTCGGCGGCCCGCACGGTTTTGCCGTTGAAGGCGATGTTACCCTTCCAGTCGCCCCGCAGGTTACGCTTCAGCGAATCGCGGTGCACCGGAAACGCCCCTACGTAGCGCACCCGGAGCTGACGGGGCAGAAAGCGGCTTTTGCGATCCTGGGACGGAAACCAGTACTGAAAACTCTCGTAGGCGTTGTCACCATCGTACGTCTTCTCGGCGGTGTAGGCGGTCACGTCGGCACTATCGCGGAAGGCCTGCACGTTGAAGCCGCTGTTGAGGCGCAGGGTGTAGTGGGTAGTTGCGGGCAACCTCGACACCATGACATCGGCCCGGATCAGGCCATCTTTCAGGGAAATGTAGACGTCGCCGGTCAGGTGAGGCGTTTGGGCGTAGGCCAACAAGCCGGATAAACAGCCAAGCAAGAGCAGATGTAGACGAAGGCGCATAGCAGATCAGGTTCGGTTTCGATCAGTATCTGCTCAATATACCCGAATCTGTAGACTTACCCAACGCGCTTCATTCCCAACCTTTTCAGTTAGTCGAACGCGCCAGTCAGTAAGCCCGGTTCATGAGTCAACAGCGCCGTCTCCCGTCGGGCGGCCTCCCAACCGAGGATAGCTTGCTTGCGGCCACTGCCCCACCGATACCCGCCAAAGAGGCCCGTTTTTTTGATCACCCGATGGCAGGGAATCAGATAGCCAACCGGATTGGCCCCGATGGCTGTGCCCACCGCCCGCGTGGCCGTTGGCTGGCCAATGGTGGCTGCGATCTGGTCGTAGCTCGCCAGATGCCCTTCGGGAATGCTCAGCAGCGCTTCCCACACTTTCAGTTGAAACGCCGTCCCTCGCATCAATACGGCAAGTCGGCGGGGTCGGTCAGATGTACCGCCGGCCCCAACGGATGGGAAAATTTGCTCAGCTAGCGGGCGCACGAGCGTTGGCGCCCAAACGAGCGTTGCCTTGGGCCACGCCTGGGTTAGCAGTGCCTCAGGTACGTTATCGTCGGTCAGGAAATGTAGCAGCGCCACCTTGCCCCCAATGCTCCCCAGCACGAACGGGCCAAACGGACTGTCAAATACACCGTAGTGCAACAGCAGCCCCCGTCCACCCTGCTTGAATTGCCCCGGCGTGACGCCTTCGATACGAACAAACGGATCGTGCAGCCGCCCCGCCCCCGACAGGCCCGCCTCGTCGGCCACGGCGCTCAGCACGGCCCCGTTGCGGAGTTGCTGTTTGGCGTAGTCGAGCGTGAGGTACTGCCCAAACTTCTTGGGACTGACGCCGGCCCATTCGGTGAAGAGCCGCTGAAAATGAAACGGGCTCAGGTTGGCCCGCTCAGCCAGTTCGGCCAGGGTTGGCTGTGCCTGTTGCTGCGTGACCAGATGCTCGATGGCGGCGGCAATTTGCGGGTATGGATAAGGTGGCGTGTTCATGCCTGTTTGTTGATTGACCTGCCCAAAGGTCGCCAATCCACCCGCCGCCGTCAACCCGATTCTTGCGGAGTTATGGGCAGGAAGCCTACCAGACGATGGGCCATAAAAAAGCCCCCGGTTGTGGCCGGGGGCAGGGATGGGATCGGGTTGCAAACGTACTACTTGCAGAAAATCGACGTATTGACAGGTACTTCCAGTACGTCTTTACTCACTAAGGTGTTGTTCTGCGACAACGGCAGGAAGAAGACATTCATACGCACATCGTAGGCCTTGCCTTTCACCACGCGGTAGGTACTCGCTACCAGCAGGTTCTTCTTCACATCTTCACGCTTCAGCGTCAGCAACGGCAACCACTGGCTCGTGCCGACGGGCCGAAATTCGACGGCTACTGTCGCGGGTACTTTCTTTTGCTCCACCTCGGCGCAGGGGAATTTGACCTGGAACGTCACGGGCGTGGGCGTCGTCGATAGCTTGAACGACCGCAGATCGAATTCGGCCCCACCCTGTCCGCAGGAGGCGAACGTACCTGAGGAGACGAACTTCGTTTTATCCTGTTCGTTTTCGTAAAGCCGCAGCCGCACCGGCTTGTCGTAGGCCAATTTGCTGAAGGTGAGTTGATCGCCGTTGATCAGGTCCTGATACGCCGATCCGGCCACGGCCGAATCGTTGCCGTTGCGCCCTACATACATGGCCTCGAACAGATACAGTCGATCCATATCCTTCACGCTGCTCTTGATCTTCACCGTTAGCGGCGTTGAACAGGTGGTTGGTTTGGCCGCAACCCGGGCCGATTCAATCGGCGTTGCTGGTAAGGGGTCATCGGCGGCCCGCTGACAGGCCGCAAGGAGCCCAGCGCCCATGCATATGCCAAGTACAAGATGTCTCATAAAAAGAAAGTTGGATAAAGCAGTTTTAGGCTTACTAATGCACGCCGTATGCCAATCCAACCGAGGCGCTTGTCTAGTTAAAGTACAATTTTTTTGGTTGCT
Source organism: Fibrella aestuarina BUZ 2 (assembly GCF_000331105.1). Taxonomy (NCBI): domain Bacteria; kingdom Pseudomonadati; phylum Bacteroidota; class Cytophagia; order Cytophagales; family Spirosomataceae; genus Fibrella; species Fibrella aestuarina. The sequence continues at coordinate 4,761,647 of NC_020054.1, forward strand.
GATAAAACTTTGTCGCTCAATCAATTACTGACCTGTAACTGGGCGGCTCAATCAATTTTCGGTCTATTTCCGGTTAGATCGGCATGACTTATGCTACTATTACCATATATGTATAATGAGTTTGCTATTCCTTAACTTTTTACAATACAATTAACTGTAAATCAGTATCTTACCTATACAATCTAACGAACCAATCGGGCACTGAGGTTGTTCTAGTTGTAGACCACTCAACACCCATGCATGCCCGATTTCAAGCCCTCTGTGGTGCTCTATACAGCCGACGCCATGAACGAGCAGGGCGAGGCCATTTTAGCCCAATACCCCGACGCTGAAGCGTTGCAGATCACGCAGCATAACCGCCTGCCCGAGTTGGGCATGAACCACTATAAAGTGAAGTCGGATGTGCTGGTGCTGGGGAAACTGAAAACGCAGGACTGCAAATGGAGCGGGCGTAGCTCCGACTACATCGCGCCCAGTCTGGCCAATGGTTGTTTTGCGGGCTGCGCTTACTGCTACGTCGACCGGCACAAGGCGGTCAATCCCATTACGCTTTTCACCAACACCGACGAGATTACGGCGACGGTCGACCGGCACGTGCATACGCTCGACTGGCCCAAATCCGCCAACCAAACCGACCCCGTTTACTGGACGTATGATATCGGCTGCAACTCCGACATTGCCGTTGATTACAGCCTGAACGCGGGGCTGCGGGACGTGTTCGCCTTTTACCGCGACCATCCGCGCGCCAAGGCGACGTTTGCCACCAAATTTGTCAATCCCGATCTGCTTGATTTCGACCCGAAGCGTAAGATCCGGATTCGGTTCAGCCTGATGCCCGCGCACGTGAGCAAGTTGGTGGATGTGCGCACCGACAGCATCGAGAAGCGGCTGGCGGCCATCAATGCCTTTTATGATGCGGGGTACGAAGTGCACGTGAATTTCTCGCCCGTGATTGTGTATGGGGGCAAGCAGTGGCGCGACGATTACCGCGCCCTGTTTCGGCAGCTCGATGAGGCGTTGCGGCCCCAGGTAAAAGCGCAGCTACACTGCGAGGTGATCTTCCTGACGCATAATCAGTTTCAGCATCAGGCCAATTTGCAGATCAACCCGAAGGCCGAAGAACTGTTGTGGGTGCCCGAGTTGCAGGAAAATAAGCGCAGCCAGTTTGGCGGCTGGAACATCCGCTACGACCATCAGCTCAAAAGCAAGATGATCGCGATTTTCGAGCAGCTGGTGCGCGACGAAATCCCCTGGTGCGGTATTCGGTATATTTTTTAAAGGTCATTGGTAGTCATTAATTGTCATTAGGCTTCGCCGTCATTGGTTGTTTTTCTACGATGAATGACTACCAATGACGGCGAAGCCTAATGACGCACAGTTAGTTACTATGCCCGCCTTTGGTGCCGCCGGTTGCCTTGCCGGCGCTGCTGCCGCTCTTCGAGTGACGCGCGCTCTTGTGCGAGTTACTGTTGCGGCCGCCGCCACTGCTGCCGTGGCCAACGCCGTTGTCGGCTTTGCCACCGGCTTTCTGTTCATCGTATTCGTGCTCGACCTGATCGAGGGCTTTGTCGTTCTTCGTTGCCATAACGTTGATTGGTTTAACTACCCACTAAACCCATTAACTCAGTAGGGTGTTTTCACCAATTCGGCTGTTTTTAGGGACGGAACTGTAGATCGACCCGTACGGCCTGATGATCAGAGCCGCGTTGCGTGAGTACGGTGAATTGGCGGGTGGTGAGCCGATCGTTGATAAACGCATGATCGATAGGCAGATAGGCTACGGGCAGAAAGCGGGGCCAGGTCGGTTGCAGCCCAAATCCGTAGCGGCAGGCGTGCACACCCGGTTGCTGAAACCAGTGCCGGTATAAAGGCGCAAACGGGCTGATATTAAAATCGCCGATGAGCAATGCCGACTGCCGGGTACGTTGGAAGCGCGCCGACACAAAGGCAAGTTGCCGGTTACGATCGGCAAACCAGCTGGGAAAAATGGGCGGGCGGGGATGCACCGTCATCAGTTCGACGGTACGCCCCCGGATGCGCGTGGTCAGGTGAATGACCTGATGGCTTTCCTTGGCCGCCGCGTCGACCCGGAAGGGTGTCCGGCTCAGCACCATAATGTGACTCGGTCCCTTTGCCCGGACGGTATCGGTATAGGGGTACGTTGCCCGGAAGAAGGCGAGCGCGCGCGGAATCTGCTGGACCGTCATTTCCTGCAAGACAATCAGATCGGCCTGCTGCTGGGCGACCAGATCAAAGGTGTTCTGGATGTCTTGCCGCGTGAACAGCACATTGGCGTGCATCACCCGAAAACCGGGCTGACCGGCCGTCAGCGGGGGTGGTGAAGTCACTAGCCACGGGAGCACCAGCGCCGCCTGCCACCCGACGCTGAGGCCGTTGACCAGCACCCAGCGCCACTGCCGCCCCAGCGCGCTCCAGCCCAGTAGCAACGTACCCACCCCTACATACTGCACCGCAAACTGACTCGCCAGATCGAACAGAAAGAAATACGATCCGGCCCATTGCCCAAGCCCGATGGCAGCCAGCAACCCGAGCGAAGCCAGCGGCAGCAGCCAGGAAATAAACGCGTTAAATCGATGACGGATTGAGGGCATTACGTTGAGAATGAGGCGGCCGGGACCGCTTCTGAATTAATGGGCTGACAAGTACCTGTAAGCCGCTGATTAAAAATTGATTCGCTCATTCGTGGCATGGCAACGACAGGAGTAATCCTGGGGGATCCTGACTTGTGGGTTAGGGACAGTCAAGATTTCTCCTGTCGTCGGAATGACAAAAAATGGCGGTTGTCCGGGTGCCTTGCCACAGCTGCCGTCGAGTTCGTTACCTCGCCTTACAGTCCCGCCCGTAGGGTGAGCAGGAAATTCCGGCCGGGAGCGCTAAAGCCGCTGGCGAAGGTGCGGTAATTGAGGTCGAACAGGTTTTCGCAGGCGGCCTGAACGGTCAGGAAACGGCTCACGCGCACGCTGCCGCGCAGGTTGGCCGTCATCCAGGCGGGCATCCCGGCGGGCGTAGCATACTGGGCATTATCTTCCCCTTCGGGGTTGTAGTCGGCGATGCGTTTCCAGCCATTGAACAGGCTGTAGGCTTCGGCCGTAAAACGCGGCGACTGATACAGCAGCGACAACCGACCGAAGGTAGGCGGTACGTGGTCGAGGGGAAGTTCTTTGGTATCGAAGCCCCCCACCGCCAGAATTCGTCCGGCCACGTCGTTGATGGTTCCGCTGAACGACAGCCGGTTGGTCAGGCGCAGCAACGCCCCGAGGCTATAGCCCCGCAGCATCGCCCGGCGTTTGTTCTGCGCTGCCGTCACCTGACTCAACTGCCCGCCGTAATTGACCGTCGACTGCCCGTTGAGCGTAAACGCATCGACCACGATGGCGTTGGTAAACCAGGTATTGAAGACGGTCGCGTCGAGCCGGAGCCGGTTGCCTACCCACTGGTTCACCGACAGTTCGAGGTTGTAGGTCTGCTCGGGGCGGATGTTGGGGTTGGGCACAATCAGCGACCCGGCCCTCGATTCAAATACCTTGGTGAGGTCGTCGATGTTGGGGGCGCGGAAGCCCGTCGAGCCGAGCAGGCTGATTTTGCTGCGCTCGGTGGGTGTCAGCACCAGCCCCAGGTTACCCGACAGTCCCGAGGGCGACTGCTTGATTTCGTCGAACGGAAAGGGGAAGAACGTTTTGTCGCGGAAGATGGCGTTCAGGTTGGTCAGCGTGTAGCGCAGTCCGCCGTTGATGGTTACGAGTGGCGACAGGGTTAGCTGATCGGTCAGGTAAAAGGCCGTGGTGCTGAGCGTATTGCCGCCGTCGGGATAGCGGGTGTCGGCGGGCGTAACGGCGCTCGTCCGTACGTCCAGGAAGGTAGCCGTGCTCGTCACGTCGTTATGGGTCAGCTCGAGGCCGTATTGCAGCGTGTGGTCGCCCAGCCGTTTTTGCAAGTCCGCGTTGAGCGACCACACCCCTACCCGCTCCACCTGCCGTTTGAGGCTGGCGGCATCGAGGCGGCGGCTGTTGCGGCTTTCTTCGATGTTCTGGTAAGCCGCCGTCAGGTTTAGCCGGTCAAACAGGGCCGTGGCGCGGGTCATTTCCAGCCGGTACGACGTCAGCAGGCGACGTTCGGGGCCGTAATACCATTCGGCAAAGCGCGGCTTACCACTGGCGACTTCGCTCAGCCGGTCGTAGCGGGGTACGTTGCTGCTGGTCGAATACTGCACGTTGAGGATGTGCCGCACGCCTTCCGACGGCTGAAACAGCACTTTCTGCAACAGATCGAGTTGCTGATAGGCCGAGCCAACCTGCTTGTTGGGGTCGGGGTTGGTTACCACCTGCCCGATAGGGTTCGACGGCGACACCTCGACGTATTGCGTCAGTTTACCAAAGTCGGGGTAGTCGGCGCGGCGGTTGTTGCCCTGCACCACGTCGCCGAAACTAGCCCCGGTAATGCTGGTGAGAAAACCGAGCCGGCGCGTGCCGATGCTCACGTCGGCGTGGGCGGTGCGTTCGCCGGTTGCCGAGCCGATCCGCACGTAGGCCGACGGGCGCACGCTCACTTTGGCCGAGTTGGACAGATCGGGGTTGCGGCTCTGAAAGTACATAACCCCGCCGAGGGCGTCGGAGCCGTAGAGTGTAGAACCCGGACCGAATAGCACTTCGGCGCGGTCGAGTATGGCCGGGTCAATGCGCAGTACGTTCTGAAGGTGGCCTGCCCGGTAAATGGCGTTGTTCATCCGCACCCCGTCGACTACGATCAGCACCCGGCTGGCTTCGAAACCGCGCAGCACGGGGCTACCGCCGCCCCCCTGACTTTTCTGCACGAATACGTTGCCGGTCTGTTGCAGGAGGTCGGCGGTGTTCTGGTTGTTTCGGAAAGCGATCTGCTCGCGGGTAATGGGCTGAATCTGAAACGGCGAGCGGCGGGCAGGCTGCTCGAATCGGGTGGCGGCCACCGTCAGTTGATTGAGCTGGATGGTGTCGGACTGGGCGTTGGCGCCGAAGGGCAGCAACAGTAACAGGGAGAGGTATTTCATCAGGCAGATCGATCTTCCCGGAAAATGGGCCTTATTTTGGCAATCAGGAAGAAACCGGCCCGAAAATAGGCGACAAATGACCCCGAATTTAGTTGAAGGTATCGATTTCTCGAGCCAGCCCCTGCCCAACGACGAATACGAGCTGTGCACGTTTACCCGCTGCACCTTCACGGGCGCCGATCTCTCGAAGCGGGCGTTCTACGACTGTACGTTTACCGACTGCACCTTCGCGGGCGCCAAACTGAACCGAACGGCCCTGCGCGAGGTGACCTTTGTGGGCTGCGACCTCACCGGCCTGCGCTTCGACCACTGCGATCCGTTTCTGCTGGCCGTTCGGTTTAAACGTTGCACCCTGACGAAGGCCAGCTTTGAAAAACTAAGCCTCAAAGAGACCTATTTCGGCCAGTCGGTAATGCAGCGCGTCGATTTTACCCAAACCGACCTGACCGAAGCCGTTTTCGATGAATGCGACCTCGACGGAGCCCGGTTTGAGTATACCGTGCTGGAACGTGCCGACTTCCGCACGGCCCGCCATTACGCCCTCGACCCCGAACGAAACCGCCTGAAAAAAGCCCGGTTTGCTTGGCCGGGCTTGGTGGGGCTGCTGGTCAAATACAGCATCGAGGTCGGGTGAGTGCAGCCGCTCAGGTACGTTGTCAGTTTTGCGCCTGCAAACGGGGCCGTGACGCCTTGTAGGTTGTTGGTCGAGCGGCCATATCTACCGCTAACGTTGCCTTGCCTGCTGCGCCGATGTATTTTTCAGTCTACGTAGCTACCCGCGCCCTACCAATGTGCAGCCGACCATGAGCAACTTCAGCCAATTCAAAGCCTGGTTAAAAAACGTTTCGTTTCTGACCGAATCGGACTGTACGTTATTCGAGCCTTTCTTACAGACGAAATTAATCGTCAATAAGGCTATTCTCTTGCAGGAAGGCCAAGTTTGCACCGAATTAGGCTTCATTAATAAAGGGGCTTTCCGGATGTATTACCTGACCGACGGAAAGGAAATAAACACGCAGTTTAGTTTTGAAAATGAGTTTGTCGTCAATTACGACAGTTTTCTGCAACAGACGCCGAGCCGGTATTTTATTCAGGCGCTGGAAACGTCAGAAATTGTAACATTTACGTTACCAACGTTGCAGCAGGCCTACAACCGTTCGCAAAACTGGGAGCGATTTGGCCGGCTTATGGCAGAGCACGCCTATACGCTTACCACCAAACGGGTAGAGGGTTTTATGTTTATGGACGCCGAACACCGGTATCTACAAATGATTAAGGAAACGCCTCACCTTATCGAGCGGGTCCCGCTTTATCTCCTGGCGTCGTACCTGGGCATCGAGCGGGAGAGTCTGAGCCGACTCCGAAAAAAGCTAGCTAGGGACCGACGATTGTAACATAGATCAATTTTAGTCAGGATGCCCTTATAGACTTTTGCCTTGTAATCAATCCATTACAATCAAAACGTCAAGCATCATGAACACGATCAAGTCAACAGTCATCGTATTCGTAGCCGCCGTCGCTACGCTCCTTCTGACAAGCTACGCATCAGCCCAAAAGAGCACGATCCCGGTCGAGCGCAAGGCAGCGTTTGAGGATACGTACACCATCATCTGGAACGGCTACAGCAAAGCCTACACCTACACCGATGGAACTTGGCTGCGCGCCGAACCCTTCGACTACTATTTCGACGTCGTTCAGAAGCGGTACGACAACGAATGGAAGTCGGTCAAATCGCTGCATCGGCTTCATCCCGACTACAACGGGAAAGCGGGCGACCGGGACCAGACTATGTATTTTGGTGTCACTTACGAAAGCTTGGTTGCCAATAAAGTAATCGGAAACATGTATTCATCGCTGGGTAATGGCAGGCTGACAACTGACCATGAATTCAGAAACTCAATCATTGAGATCGACGTAAAAAATGCGGGCCTGTTTACGCCCTACAATAAGATACGCATTACCCAGAAGTATGATTACGAACATGGCAAACTAACCGAGACCGTTTTGCTAGTAAAAGCAAAGGGCAGCGAAGAAACGCCGTTCATGAAAAACGAAGAAGAAGCCTATTTCTACACCAAAGGAAAGCTGGACAAAGCCCCCACAACATTTAACCAGCCAGCCCGCTAAAAAAGGCTTCAGACAACAAAGGCAACGGGTCGGCGCTGTTGGGCAGAATCTGATGCAGCACAGCCTGGGTACGTTGCCTGTCCAGTCCAAGCAAACAGGGCGGAATACCGTATCAATAGCGTTGAATGGAGGGCGACGCCCGACATGAATCCCAATTACCCCCCCTAAGCCCGGCCACGCAAGCCGGGCTTAGGGGGGGATGCTGGCAAATATGGCATCGAGGTGGGCTAGCGCCACCCGCTCATTGACCCCTACTCCGTGGGTACGTTGAACGGGTTGCTGCGTTCTTCACGCTTGCGAATGCCGAAGTTATAGCGGAGGTTGAGGCCCACGCGGCGGGTATCGGCGCGGCGGTCACCTACGGCCGCAATGTTGCCCTGATTGAGGGTAAAGGTGTTGCGGTTGGTGTAAAAGAGGTCCGTGACATTCAGCGCAACGGTGAGTTTGCGGTTCAGAAACAGCCGGTTGATGCTCAGGTTCACGTTGCCAAAATCGCCGAGGGCGTAGAACTGCTGCTGCCCACCCCGCAGGTAGAAGGCGTTGAGCGTGAGCGTCGAGCGGGTACCGAGGCGCAGTTGCTGGTAGGTAAAAAACCGCCACGAGGCCCGGCTGAACGTCAAGGGCTGGTTTTCGTAGCGCCCGTCGTAGTCGGTGAGGTTATACTGCGCCACCAGCACAAAGAAGTACTTGCCCACGGGCGGCATCCCGGCCACCATACGGAAGTACGTTTCGCGATTCTGGCCGAGGTTATCAAACGTCCGGTACGAGACCGCCGGGTTGCGCGGGTCCTGGTAGAGCACGTTGGTGAAGATGTTCTGGATGTGGTTGCGCCCGATGGCAAAGAGCGGGAAGTCGTCGACGCTGATATTGGCTTCGTAGGTTTCGGTAAACTGCGGTTGCAGGCCGGGATTACCCGTTTCGTACAGGTACGGGTCGATATAGCGGGCAAACGGATTGAGGTTATCGTAGGTGGGCCGGGCGATCGAGCGGCGGTAAATGAGCGATCCTTTCAGCTCAAAACCCGAAATTTTGGTCAACGGCCGCGTCAGGTACACGTAGGGAAACAGGTCGGTGCGACGTACCCGGAACGTGGTATCGCTGGGCACGCGCTGATGGCCGTCCATGTTGGTGTTTTCGGCCCGCAGGCCCGCTTTGAGCAGAAAACCGCCCGGCAACCCCTTCGATGCCTGCGCGTAGGCGGCATGAATCGCCTCGTTGTAATCGAAGGTGTTGGTGCGGAACGGGTCGGGGCGGGTTTGGCCGTTGGTAGTGGTACTGAAAGCGGTCTGGCTCGTAAACTGCTGGAGGGCCGATTTCAGACCCGCCTCGAACGTGATGCGATAAGGCCACTTCAGCCGCAGGTCGGTCTGGAACTGGGCCATGTGACGGCGCGTGTCGATGTCGCCTGCGCCCGCCAACGGGCTGGCCACCGGTAGCTGGTACTGCGTCAGGTACGTTTGCGAGCCGTTTCCCCGCAGGTACGTATACGAGGCGTCGATGGTCCATTCGCTACCCAGCGAGTCGATTTTGCGTTTGGCCGACACGTCCTGCGACAGGTTGAAGGCCGTGTTCTGGTTCTGGAGGTCGTTGCTGTTGGCCGACACCGTGGCGGCCGTTTCAAGCTGCCGGATCGCCGTCTGGTTACTGGCCGTCGAGTTGTTCAGCCCGTACGACAGCCGCCCGTCGAAATTCAGGTTCCACTTGGGCGACAGCTCATACCCCAGCCCGTAGCCCGCAAAAAAGCCTTCGCCGGGAAAACGGGTGTAGGCTTCCTGCCCGATCGTGCGCCCGCCCGTCAGCTGGCGCTTGGTGGTCAGGAGCTCATACGTCTGGCGGCGGTTATAATTGAGGTTCAGGTATTTGGTGCGCCCGCCGTCACTTTCGTTGAGGTTGATGCCCACACCCTGGTTACCAAATCGCCCCTGATTGGCCGAGGCCGTGATAGCCCCTGTGCGGCCGAGTTTCACCCCTTTTTTCAACACGATATTGACCGCCCCGCCACTGCCCGACGCATCGTAGCGGGCCGAAGGCGTGCGCATCACTTCCAGCCGCTCGATGCTGCCCGGCGGCAGGCTTTTGAGCAGCGACGCGATGTCGGCGGTGCTCATTTTCTGCTCGCGCCCGTTGATGTAGATCGTGGCCGGGGTGGCGCTGCTGAGGTACACATTGCCGTCCTGATCAAGAAACAGGCCGGGCGTTCGTTCGAGCAGTTCGAAGGCGTTGGTGCTGATGTCGGCAATGGGCGTGGGGTCCACGATCAGTTTGTCGTCTTCCTGCCGCAGCAGCGGTTTCTTGGCCGTGATGGTCACGGCGTCGAGGCTCTTGGTATTGGTGTCGAGCGTCAGGCGCAGGTTGGGTTGTTCGGGCGTAAAGCGCACGACCCGTTGCAGCGATTTCATACCCACGGCCGTCACGAGCAGGTCGTAGGGGGTGCTCATCCGCAACGAAACGGAGGCGATACCGGCCGTATCGGCGATGGCGTTAACCCGTTGGGTCGAATCGGCCCGGTTGGTGAGCCGGACGGCCGCACCGGGGATGGCCTGGCGACTGGCGTCGACCAGCGCGATACGCACGGGCCGGAGTTGTTGGGCGCTAGCAGGCCGCAGGCAGGTGAGCAGCAGCAGTGAGGTGAGTAGTCGTAGACGCATAAGGTGCCGCAAACCTCGGGTACGTTGCCTGCCCAATCCAACTAAATTGGGCTGAACGCTGATTCTGTGGCGTTGAACGGAGGCACGGCATTGCTACGGCGCTGCTATCACCAGGATAGCCCTCGCCTCGACAGCAACCCGTTACACCGGCAGGTAGAGACTGAACGTGGTTCCGACACCTGCCTGGCTCTGGGCTGTTATGCCGCCACCGTGGTTGATGGCCACTTTTTCACAAATGGCCAGGCCGATCCCTGTTCCCGGAAAAGCACTCCGGCCGTGCAGCCGCTGAAACACCTGAAAGATGCGGTCAACGTATTTTTCATCGAAACCAATACCGTTGTCGCTCAGGTCGATGCGGTAATAGGAGTCGGCTAGTCGGGAGGGTTTGACCCGCTCCGGCAACTCATCGGCAGTCAGCTGAATAGCCTGAACCGTCAGCTGCGGCACAACGCCCTCCCGCCGAAACTTGAGCGCGTTGTTCACCAGGTTATTAAACAGTTGGGTGAGCTGAGCCGGGCGGCCCATCACGGCGGGCAGCGGGTGCAGGTCGATTACCGCGCCGGTTTCTTCGATCAGCAGTTCCTGGTCTTGCAGTACAGCCTCAAACAGATCGGTGAGCTGAAGCGGTTGCGTACCTTCGGAGCGGGTCGACAGGCGGGAGTACGCCAACAGGTCGTGCAGCAGCGTGGCCATCCGGCTGGCTGCCGTATGGATGCGTTGCAGGTAGTCGTTGTCGTTCACGGCAACGTCGTGACGTTCCAGCAGGAGGTTGCTGAACGATTGGATTTTGCGCAACGGTTCCTGCAAGTCGTGGCTGGCGATGTAGGCAAACTCGGCCAGGTGCTCGTTGGATTTTTTCAGTTGCTGATTCGCTTCGTACAGATCCTGGGTACGTTCGGCGACCCGATGCTCAAGCTCATTTGTATTTTGCCGGAGCGCCTCCTGCATCTGTTTCAACTCAGTAATGTCGAAGACGATGCCGCTGAACCGACTAAGCTGCCCCTGCTGATTGCGTAAGGTGCGGCCTTTTGCCTGTACCCACCGGTAGTCGTCAGCGGCGATATGCGTGCGAAAGATGAGGTTATGCTCGCCGTCACTTTCGGGGCTCAGGCTGCGCGCGTTGGCTAGCCTGACGCGCTCCCGGTCATCGGGGTGCACCTGCTCCAGCAACGCGGCCGCCGACACATCCGATTCGGCGGGCAACCCAAACAATTGCTTACAAATGACCGACCATTCGGCCTGTTTGGTTTCGAGATTGTAATCCCACGTGCCCACCTGAGCCGCTTGCAGGGCCAGTTGTAAGCGTTCCACTTCCAGTGCCAAAGAACTTGTCGCGGAAGTATTCATACTGATAACGTTGAGGTGTTTTACCAAAAGTAAGCCGTAGGCCAATTATACGGGCATGGCAGGAAAGATATTCCCACCAATTACCCGTATGTATACAAACCGATGGTAAAAGCCCGCCCCTAACGTATCCGAACAAAACCGATCCCTCCATGGCCCGCCACTACGGGCCGGTTTGGGCGGCTGTCAAACGCGGTATCGACGTAGGAGTACTGTCACTTATTGGGGTCGACCGACACGTAGAACGCCATAAACGCCTCGGCCCGGTCACGGCAGTGAACAACTGACGCGGGAAACTTTGCGAACGTAATCGGGTTGGCAATCTGAACGTATTTTACTGGGTTCTGAACACCCCCACCGTTCGGTGCGTAATCCAGTTGCAGCGTAAACGCCACCTGATTGGAGCGGATGGTGGGTGGCGGTACGGCGGGGTTGACATTCACCCGGTTGACAAGGGTAAGCTCTTTCGTATCGAGTGGATAGTCGACCTTGGCTGTACTGATGGTATAAAAACTCAACGTAGGAAAATTGACGGGTACAGGTTTCGGCGAAAAGCTGGGTACGTTGATGCGCCGAAACACGAGCGAGGCCTGATAGACGAAGCTTTTAAGACCAGAATTCTGTGCAACGATAACGGCCTGGCTACCGGGCAAACTAACCGTCGCGTTGCCCGGCTTGAGCGTCGCGACAACCTCTTTTTTTTTGCCCAGTATGTTGATGGCAAAAATCTGAAATTCGCAGGGATACGGGCGGTCTTTGCCGTCGACGGTTTTGCAGGGGCGAGTATCATGGGGGTCGGAGGCAGAACTGGGCGCGGGGCGTGACGCCAGCAGGCTCCCGACCAGCAGCAGGCCAAGTAGGTAGTTCATAGGACTGAATGGAGTTGACTGTAGTTGACTAGTGATGCATGTGCCGACTGGGTCTAACGCAGCCGGGTCAGTTGCAGGTCGAGGGTATCACCCCACCAAACCCCCTTGATGCGCAGGGTTTTCTGGGTACGTTCGCTGAGGGTAGCGCGCAGCGTGTCGGGCTTGGGGTCGTTCTTTTTTCGAGCAATCAGCAGCCGTAGGCCGTTCGTTGTACTGTCGTATTCGTAGCGCCCGCGTAGCCCTTCGGCAGGTTTGTACCGGTACGGATTGGGGCTAAGGGCCACTTCCTGCCAGCCTGTAAAATAAAGGCGATTCCAGGCCGTCGTATCCGTCAACCAGGCCGTTGACGACACGCGCTGTCCGTTGCGCGTGAGCTGCTTTACCGCCCAGGCCCCAACCAGTCCGTTCTCTTTTTTTCGGTCGTGAGCCAGTACCTGAATCATTCCGAAGGCAGCCAGCAGAGGCAGCAGGCGCAGGAAGGGCTTGATCCAGTGCCGCCCGATCACAACGGGTGGCAATCGGTCGACAATATCCCAGAAAGCCCGTTTCAGTTTGGGCCAGTCGAGGGCGAGCAGGAATAACAGCCCCAGCGTGAAGACCAACGAGTTATAAAGCGCTCCCAGCGCAATTGTGTAGAACAGGTTGATCAGCACGATATTGACCATCACTGGCAGCAGGATCATCACCCCCAGCAGCGTTGTCCGGCGATAGAGCAACAGCAAGCAGCCCCCAATCTGAAGCAGCGCAATGATAACCGCCAGTGTGTAGGAATAGCCATAATAGAACCACGTTAGCTGAAAACCGCTTAAATCCCCAACGGGCATATCGAACCGATCAGGGGGGGTATCGAACTGGGTTTTGAAAAGTTTCGCGAACCCATACGTTGAAATCTCGAAAGCCAGCCAGTAGCGAATGATCCCCTGTAACCAGGCATGCCGCGCCCCACTCGATACGCGCCCGTCACGTTCCTGCCGGTGCCAGATCCAGGCATACGTTATTCCGCCCAGCAGACTCACCACAACGATGCCCAGCAAAACGTTCTGGGCATACTGACCATAGCGAATCCAGAAGGCATCGGGCACAAACTCGAGTCCGGTCATCAGCACGTTGAGCACCCCGATAATAGCCAGTGTGCATTCGCAGCCTTTAACAAACCAGGTTGTGGCAGGGTAAACAGGAGGCAGGCTTGTAGTCATAAAAGAGAACGCGTTTAACCGATGGAGCAGGGGTTCCTGGTTCATTCGATGGCCTGTCGGCTAGGCAACGGGATGCAATCCCTTGCTGAATAACCTACCAGAGCGGGCCACCTACTGCCATCGGGTCAGGGAGAGGTCCGGATGGCGGCAATCTGTTGCAAGACAAACGTCAGCGCGGGCTTGATCACCGGGTGGTCGGCAGCCCAGACGGCCCCCAGGTGCCCGATTTTCTCCTGCTCAAACAGGGCCGTTTTCACGCCCACCGCTTGTAGCCGCCGGTGCAGCTGCACGCCATCTTCCCGGATCTCATCCTGTTCGCTGACCACGATACTGGTGGGCGGCAGGGCCTTTAATTGCTGGTCGGTAGCCGCCAGTGGCGATACAAACGGATCCGAGGCTTTAGCCAGGTCGGGCAGGCCCCACCGGATCACCAGCTCGTAGGCTTTGAACGTCGGCGAACCGGGCCGCACGTCGAGCGCCGGATTGATGAGTAGCTGGGCCGCAATGGGCACCGGCCGGGCGGCCGTCGCGTTTCGCAGGCAGGTAGCAGCCGCTAAATCGCCCCCGGCGCTGTCGCCCAGCAAAATCAGGGGGCCTTTCTGACTGAGTGTGCTGCGTTTGGCCTGAATCCAGTTCAGTACGGCCAGAATGTCGTCATTACCGGCGGGGTACGGGTATTCGGGCGGCCGACGGTACTGCACAGCCACCACGACGGCCTGCGCATCATGGCAGAGGCGTCGGCAGATTTTGTCGTGCGTCTCCAGATCACCCGCCACCCATGCGCCACCGTGTATGTGGTAGATGATTGGCGTCGGCCGGTTCGCGGGCGCGTCGGCCGGTCGGTAAATGCGAATGGGAATCGAATCGGTCCTGGTTCGGACAACGGCATCCCGCACGGAGCCAACCGGACTAGAAGGCGTTTTTAACTGGTCGATATCCTGGGCAATTGATTGCCGCACCTGCTGGGCGGTTGGCGGCTGGGCCAGTACTCCCCCGATCAGCAGCAGTTGGCTGGCTAGCAGCGAAAGTCGTCGTTTCATAAACCTGTTTGTAAGCGTTGCTTTGGTCGTCACGGATCAACACGGTGTAGCCGCTGATCCGGAACCCGTGTGTGCCGCTATTTCTTCGCTACGCCAACCGGCTGAAAATCGGGATGACCCGCCTGCCAGAGGCCAAAGGCAAACATGTTGGCGAAGTTGCGGAACGTCACCTGCTTGTCTTCGGTGAAGTGGCCGTTGTCGTAGTTGACCTGCATCAGCACCGGCCGGCCGCTTGTGCTGGCGGCCTGGAGGGCGGCGGCCAGTTTGCCCGGTTGCCAGGCAATCACGCGGGGGTCGTTCATGCCACCCACGCAGAGCACGGCGGGGTAGTTGGTGCCTTCTTTCACGTGCTGAAACGCGTCCATTTCGTAGAGCGCCATGCACTCGGTAGAGTCCTTCACGGTGCCAAACTCAGCGGCGTTGATGGGGCCGTTGGGTGAATTTTCCATGCGCAACGCGTTGGAACAGCTTACGTTACTAATGGCCGCCGCAAACAGGTCGGGGCGCTCGGTGATGGCCCGGCCAATGAGCACGCCGCCCGCCGACGTACCCATGCCGATGAGCTTGCCGGCGCTGGTGTAGCCGTTTTTGATCAGGTATTCGCCGCTGGCGATGAAGTCTTTCCAGGTGTTGGGCTTGGTGGTTTTATAGCCCGCTTTGTACCACGCCTGCCCTTTCTCGGAGCCGCCACGCGGGTGCGTTTCGGCCAGCACCACCCCCATGTTGAGCAGGGCCAGGTTGCGGCGGCTGAAGTAGGGCGTCCCCGAGATCCCGTAGGCACCGTAGCCGCTCATCAGGCAGGCAGCGCTGCCGTCGCGTTTGAGGCCTTTTTTATAGACAATCGACAGCGGGACCATCGTACCGTCGTGGCTGGGCAGTTCCACTTCCTCAACCACCAGATCGGCCACACCGGGGTAGTTGATGGGTACGTGGAAGGTGCTCGTGGTCAGCTTACGAGTCTCCGGGTTGTAGTCATACAACGTACCGGGGTCGTTCCAGGAAGTCGAGTAAACCAGCACCTCGTTGGAGCGGGGCGCCTCGTAAAACTCAATGCCCATGGTGCCGGTGCCGGGCATGGGTACGTCGGCCCACTGGTTGGTTCGGCTGTCAAACTGCCGGATTTTCTCGTTGATGCCATCGCTGAGGATCACAAACAGAAAGTCTTTCGACGACGCCATGCGGGTGATGTTCAGCTTGCTTTCGGGCAGCAGCACGGTGGCCGTCGCAACGTTAGGGTTGTTGGCGTCCGTCACCAGAATCTGCCCGTTGGGTGCCCCTTTTACGCTCTGCACAAACAGCCGGTTGCCGAGCTTCAGAAAGGAGTTCACGCTGTCGGTGACGGTGCAGAGCCGCTTCCAGGCGATGGTTGGCTTGCCCACTTCCGAGGCCGGTGCCACCCAGGCCGTGGCCCGCCGATCGACTGTGCCCAGATACCCGTAGACCTGCGTCTGATCGTCGGAATAGAACATAACCGGGTATTGATCGGGCTGGATACCGAAGTCTGGGTTTTTGGCGATGGAAAACAGCTCGGGGTCGGTGGCGGGGGCGGTGCCCAGTTTGTGGAGCCGGCCTTTCGTGTTCAGGTTGCCTTGGGGGTCTTTGGTGTCCATCGAGTTGTTGGGCGTATAAAGAAACCCGCTGTTGTCGGGCAGCCAGCTCACTTCCCCACCAAATACCGCGGTGATGCTCTCCGGCCTGAAGGCGGGCGGCGTTCCGCTTTTCGTGGGTACGTCCATGGTGCGGATGGTGGAGAGTTCGGCGCCACCTTCCTGCAACCCGACGATCAGCTTCTTCCCGTCTGACGACGGGTTAAAGGCTGTCATCATGTAGGTTTTGCCTTTTTCGTAGGTCGACGGGTCAAACAGCAGCGTTTCGGGGCCGGTCTTACCCTGCCGCATGTAGAGTTTACCCGCCTGTTCACTGGGCAGCGTCTTGCGGTAGAAATAGGTATCGCCCCGCCGTTTGATTTCCCCGTAGCGCACAGCCAGCCGTTTGTCGTAATCGACAAAGGTTTGTATGAGCTTATCGCGGCCCGGAATCCGGTCGAGCGTGGCGGTGGTGTAGTCGCCCTGCGCCTTGAACCAGGCTTTGGTTTCGTCGCTGTTCATGTCTTCGAGCCAGCGGTAGTTGTCGACGACGGTTTTGCCAAAATAGGTATCGGTAACGGGGCGTTGGGGAGTAGCCGGGAGCGGCGCCGGTTGGGCCAGCCCTTGCAGCGACGCGAGCAGGCAGCCAAGCAGGAGATTCGTTTTCATGGTAAAGGAGAGTTTGTTAACGAGGTTTGACAAAATTGCTGGCTCACCAGCCACGCGCTATCTCATAGGGATGGGATCCGGGCCGTCGTCGGGCGCGACGCCACCAGGCCAATTCAGTATCGTGACCGATTCACGATCAGCGGGTTAGCCAGCCAAGTTAATCAACCGGAACCAGCTGATACTCATTGACTGTGTTACCGGTTTTGCGGCTCTCGGCGGTTCGCTGCAAGGGTAGATTCTGCGCCGTGGGCGGCTCCACAATGTAGTATTCGATGGTGCCGATGGTATTGGTCGGCTGGGGCTTCAGGTTCTCCAGAATCAGCCGTTTGTTATCGGGCGACACCGACCAGGTACCTGTCAGGGTGCGGTTGTCGATGTCGATAAGCTTCACCACCGTGGGGTCGGTGAGGTCGAGCCGGAAATTAACGTACCCAGGCTTCACATTGGCCGTACCGCCCTGCGTGTAGACCACCGCCGTTCCTTCTTTCACCGTCTGCGCCTGCCACACCCGGTTGATGTTGAGCGGCGCCACTTCTTTGGGCTGGCAGGAAAGGATTAATGAACAATGCACAATGAAGAATGCACAATGGATTGCCTGGCGAATCTGGCACCGTGCGCGGCGGAGCCATTGTACATTGTCCCTTGTACATTGTTCATTCTGCTTCAAGGTATCCATATCTTTTTCGTGTAACGGTGTTGGTCGGTGTCGATGCTGAGGATGTAGAGGCCGGCGGGCAGCTGGGCCACGTCGTAGGGAAAGCGCGTACCGCCGTTGATACGGCAGTGGTCGGTGAGCATCGTGCGGCCGCTCAGGCTCACGAGCATCAGGTTGGCCTCCTGAAACTGCGTCCAGTTGAGCGTCACGACGAGCGTCTGGGTACGTTCGTCTACGTGGGCGTACATGCCCTCGGGCAGGGGCAGCGGGCGCACGGCAATGATGGCTTCGCCGGTTGTGACTGGCACCACGTTGCTGTTACCCGACGAGCCGTTGGCGTTACTGCTGCGGATACGGTAATAGTAGGTGGTGTTTTCGGCCAGATTCTGGTCCAGGTACGTGGTGATGGCGTCCGTTACCTGCCCTACCTGTTGAAAACCGGTCGTAGGGTTGGTCGAGCGCTCGATCGTGGTGCTCGTGGGGCCGTTGGTGATGCCCCCCCACGATAGCTTCACCCGGTCGTAGTCAACCAGTTCGGCTTTCAGGTCGGTGGTTGTCGAGGGCACGGGCAGGGCGGGCACAAGCCCATTGGTCGTTACCCAAACCGATGACCCGGCGCTGTTGAACGCCCGGAGCTGGTAGTAGTAGGGGGTGTTGGCGATGAGGCCCGTATGCGCAAAGCCGGTCGCGTTCAGGCCCTGGTTAGGCAGCGACAACGACTGCCAGGGGCCCGCGCTGCTAAGGCTCCATTGCAACTCGTAGCCCGTTTCGTTAGTCGCCACGTCGGTCCAGACCAGGTCGATGCGGCCGGTGGTGCCGTTGGCCACGAAGCCGGTTGGCGGGGGCGGCGCGGTCAGGGGCGGCGGGTTAGTGGTGGCGCACTCCGGCCCGGCAAAGGCGGATGCGCCCGCACCGTTGGCGGCCAACACCTTGTAACAGTACTGGCTGCTGGGGTTCAGCCCCGTGTGGGTGTATTCGCGCGTATTGACTTCTACGTCGGTAAGCTTGACAAATACGGCCGTCTGGCTCGTGGCCCACCAGATTTCAAAGCGCGATTCGTTGTCGCTGTTGTCGGTCCACGTCAGCCGGATCGCCGTGTGTGATTGCGGCGTAGCGGTCAGGCCCGATGGCGGACGCGGGGCCATCAGGGGCGGCGCCTGTGTGGTTGCATCCTTCACATCTGACCAGTCGCTGTTCAATACCGCTCCCGCCGCTGTGACCAGCACCGCCCTGATTCGGTAGAAATAGCGCGTCGAGGGGGCTCGACCGCCATCGGTTTTCTCGCGACTTTCCGCCGGCATGTTCGTATCGACGTTCTCCCAGGGGCCATTGTTGGTGGATGACCGTTGCAACTCAAACCGGGTAACGTTGCTGCCATTCTGTTTCCACGTCAGCCTGATATCGGTGCTCGATTGGGCCGCGGCTACCAACTCGAACGGCTTCTCCGGGCCCGTTACGGGCGGGGCATTGGTACTGGCATTGGCGGTGCTGTACGGCCCGGTGGCGCCCGTAGGCCCCACGGCCCGAAGGCGGTAGTAGTAGCGCGTGTTGGCCACACGCCCACCGTCGATGAGTTCGGTGGCGTTGGCGGCGGGGTTCGCGACGCGCTCCCAGGGGTCGGCGTTATTGGCGCTGCGATCGAGTTCGTAGCCTGCCGCCCCGGCCACGCCTGTCCAGGTGAGTTTGATCTGCGTATCCGACTGCCCCGCTGCCGCAAAGGTGCCGGGAGCCCCCAATGGCGCGGCCTGTGTGGTTTCGCAGACCAGACCGGGCGTCCAGTCACTACTGCCGATCGTGTTGATGGCCCGAACGCGGTAGCAATAGCGGGTGCCCGGTTTCAGGTTGGTGCTGCCATACGTGACCGTGCCAGTGTTGTTGGGCGGTGCATTCTGGAGGTTGGTCCAGGTGGCGCCCCCATCTTCGCTGCGCTGTACCTCGAAGCCGGTTTCGTTGTCGCTCAGGTCGGCCCATTGCAGGTCGATCTGCGTATCGGACCGCACCGTCAGCGACAGGCGGGCGGGGGCATTGGGCCGGGCAGACTGCGTGTTGGCGCATTTACTCTCCGATACCTGATGGCCGCTTTCCTGGATGCGGTAGCAGTATTGTTTGTCGGGTTGCAGGCCCGTGTCGGTATACTCACCCCCATCGGCCAGCCAGTCTTTAAGCTTATTCCAGGTACGTTGTCCGTCGTCGCTGCGTTCGATGGTAATGCCCGATTCCTTGCCGTAGCCCGTCCAGCTTAATCTGATCGTGGTAGTACCCGTGGCGGTGGCGCTGAAATTACGGACGTTGGACGCCGCCAGCGGTGTGGTCTGGCAGGCGTTGGGCGAATAACCCGACGTGCCCTGTTCGGCATCTTTAGCCCGTACCCGGAAGCAGTAATTGACGCCGCCCGACAAGGTGGTGATCTTGTAAGTCAGGCTGCTGCTTCGGCCCGACGCCCGCGTGTCGATCACCTGCCAGGCGCCACCCGCTGGTTGCATTTCCAGTTCGTAAGTGGTCGACAGTTGCGTCGTCCAGGTTACCCGGATCGCGTTCGTCTCTACTTCCGATAGCGTGGGGGTGGGCGGTGTGGGCGGCGCGGCCTTGGTTGTGCCCGGCGTCGTATTGGAGTAGTTGGTGTAGGTATTGCGGCCAAGTGACCCACGTACCCGGTAGTAGTAGGTACGTGACGACGCCAGATTCTGGTCGCAGTAATTGCCGGTAGCCAGCGCACCGGCGGCCACCGGCTGCGATTCGCCCACCTTGCTCCAGCCAGTACGCCCGTCGTCCGACCGTTCGACGTCGTAGGGAATTGAGCTGGCTACGTTGGGGGTCCATTGGAGGCAGATCGACCCGCCGTAGCTGACATTGACGTTCAGGTTGGTCGGTGCGTTGGACTGAGCCTGTAGGCGTCCGAAAACCAGTAGACCGGCGAGGAGTAGACAAAAGCGAACGAGTGTCATGGGTGTGGCGTTTAGCGGGCTGATCATTCCACGTACAGGCCAACGGTGTCCGGGTTACGGCTGGCGTGCCCCCGGCTGTCTTCGGCCAGAATCTGGTAATAATTGGTCTTTTTCAGCAGCGGGGTCTTGTCGACAAACTGAGCGGTGTTCCGGGGGAGCGTCGTTAGTTTTTGCAGCGGCCGACCAGCCTCGGCGCGGTAGACCACGTACCGTTCGACGGTTGGGTCAAGGGGGGCATCCCACTGCACCACCACGCCCGGCCCGCTTTGGAGCAGGCGCACGTTGCGCACGCCCGCCGGGAAGGTTTCGGTTACGGTGCAGCGGGCCTCCACGCTGGGAGTGCTGAGTTGATCGCCCGCCCCGACCGTTCTGACCATATAGGCGTAGGTATTCCCCTCGCGGATGGTCGTATCGGCCCAGAAATTCGTTTCGGCCCGCAATGTAGTGAGGGTAAGCAGCTGCCAGTCCGCGGGCTTATTGTCGGTAGTAACCAGGCGGCGATACACCCGAAAGCCCCCCGCGCGCTGCCGGGCTTCGACCAGGTTGGTCCAGTAGAGGTTCACGGCCCGGCGCTGGGGTGTGTTGTCGCGCAGGCGGGCGGTGAGTTGAGCCGGGGGCCGCACGGTCGTTTTGCCCACGATCGTAACGGGGGCCGACAGCGGACTGATGTTGTACGACGTATTGACCGAAGCCACCGAATACACCCACACTTCCGAGTCGCGGTCAGGCAGGGTGTCGGTTACCGTGACGGTCGCGGCAGCGCTGGCGATGAGCCGACCCACCTGCTCGGGTTTCTGGTCGTAGTCGCGGGCGCGGTAGAGGTAGTAGCCCGTTACCGGCCCGGCGGGGCGGTCCCACGTCAGCGTTACCGTACGTCCGTTTTGTTGACTCCGTACGTTTTCGGGGCGGGCGTAATTGGTTTCGGCCCCTTCCAGCAGCGCCGGAACGCGGGCCGAGGGGTAGGTCTTGCCGTAGGCCGTATTGACGACGAGTGTGTAGAAGTACGTTTGCACGGGCCGGACGTTGGCGTCGTAAAAAACCGTGTCCGTAGGTCCTACGCTGCCGATACGCACAAACGTTTTATCGAAGTCGTTGCCCCGGAAAATGTCGATCGACGTGATGTCCCGCGACGGGGTTACGCGCCAGCTCAGGCGGAGCCTTTTTTCAGCCCGGATGCTGTTCACCCGAAACCGGTACGGTATGAACGTGATCTCGTTGGGGCGGGCATTGTAGACGTTGTACACCGCCGATGCCGTGCCCCGGTTGCCCATGTAATCGCCCGGCACCACGTAGTAGGCGTAGCTCAGTTTATCCACTACTGTTGCGTCGTTGAGCTGGTAGCGGATGCGCCCGTTTGTCGACCGGACGGGGTAATACGAGGCGACCACCGGCTCAAATTCACCACGCAGGTAGTAGGCGCGGTAGAGGTACAGCACCTCTGGGGCACGGCCACTAACGACCTCACACTCGATGGTCGCCGTGGGGCCTTTGGCGTAAGCCGTGTCAATGCGGAGTACCGTAGCCGGGTACGTGCCCGGCGTGGATACGCCCCGAATTTCGCCCACCGGGGTCGTGCTGCCATCGGCATTGAGGCGGCTCAAGCGGTAGTCATAGACCAGGTTCGGTTGGGCCGTGGCATCCCAGTGGCCCAGGCCCGCAGCAATGCGATACTGCGGCGCCACCATCAGGTTGGCGAGCGAGTCGGCGGTGGCGTGGCGGCGCAGTACCTGGTAGCGGGCATCAACGATGGGCCGGTCAGGCAGTGTCAGGTACACGGGCGGCATCTGGGCGATGGCTTCGTTGAGTCGGCCGGCGAACCCTTCGGGTAGGGCTGGAAACACCGACTCGGCGATGGGTTCGTAGGCCGCGCCACCCGCCGGGCTGCGCTCCAGGCGGTACCGGAACGTTTTAGGCAACTCACGGCCGAAGGAGAGGAAAATGCCGCCCACACCAGGCTGTGCCGTAAACTGCCCCGTCAGGGCCGCTCCGACTGGTACCGTGGCAGGGCGGGGTGGTGTTGACGGCACTGGGCGAGCCGTCGGCCGGGTAATTCGGCGCCCATTCGGGCTCGACTGTGCCAGTACGGATTGGGTCAGCAGGCTGCTGAGTAGCGCCATACCGCCGAGCAGGTACGTGTGTAGTCGGGTCATGGCTATTGAGCGGGGGGAAGCGGCGTGCCGCAGTTGCATTGGATGGGAATGCTGCAATCTTTACCGGGGAAGCCACTGGCTTCGATGAAATCAAAGGAGAAGACGGGCGAACCGGGCCAGTGCACCTCCGCCTTGACGCCCAACGTTTTGGACACGCTCACGTCATCAAACACGCCGCAGGCACTCACTTTGGCCTCGAAACCCGCCGCCACGGTGGCTCCCATGCAGATTTTCGGGTCGGTCGTCGATAAGGTGCCGACCATGTCGCCCAGCACCAGCACGTCGGCCGAAGCACTGGCGCAGAGAATGCGGACGCCGATATCGCCCGACGCAACGGCACCCGAGCCGAACGTGACGCTGAGGCCTTTTTTGATGTTCAGTTCGCTCGACGCAAACAGCGACACGTCGGCCTTCGCCCAGGCCTCGGCTACCAAGACATCGATCTTGAGCTCTTTGTGGAGTACCGTGATGCCCCCGCCCATAAAGAAGCCGTGAATCCCAGTCGCTTCGGTGATTTTACAGGGCAGCAAGGGGTCTTTCGACGAGCCCCGCAGGATGGTCACCGCGTCCGATTCATACGTATTCCGGTAGCCAATGGCGATGCCCATTTGCAGGCCCTGAATGGGCGGCGGCAGCTCGCCTTTGGCCTGCACCGACGCGACCAGGTAAAAGCCATGCTTGTCGATGAGCATACTACCCTGCC
This sequence comes from Fibrella aestuarina BUZ 2, assembly GCF_000331105.1. Classification (NCBI taxonomy): domain Bacteria; kingdom Pseudomonadati; phylum Bacteroidota; class Cytophagia; order Cytophagales; family Spirosomataceae; genus Fibrella; species Fibrella aestuarina. The sequence goes on from NC_020054.1 coordinate 4,784,623, forward strand.
CCCGGCACTTAAACGGCCCAATCCCGATGGGTTTGCGGAACCCTCCATTTGTACCGGGGAAAATATCAGGGTCGCTCAGGTCATCGTAGCCCGCTTCTACCGGCGCGCTGATGTCGATCGAGCCGATGATCGCCGGCTTTGCGAAGTCCACCAGCAGCTTCACTTCGCCCAGGGGCGTCGTCAGGTTATCGATCTGGATGCCCTTATTGGTAATGGACACCGTGCCGTTGGCCTCTTTCCCCGAGCCAAGCAGCGACAGCTTGTCCAGCTTAAAATTGCCTTTGGGGTCAATTTTCAGGTTACCGCCTTTGCTGCTCAGGCTGTCGATGGCCAGCCCTTTCGTGTCCAGTTCTTTCACGTGCATATCGCCGTAGACGGTATACTGCGTGAACCATGCGTTGGCCGGATCAGGTGATTTTTTCAGGCCCTCGTTGTCGTAAAGCTCCCCGTAAAAGGTCAGCGGCGCGGCCCAATCGGCGGCCCCTTTTTTAACCTGCGCGCCCACGATCCCCAACACGTCGAGCTTGTGCTTGCCGGTCATCGACACGGTTTGTGGCACCACCTGCAACCAGATGGGCGACGCACTACCCGACCGGGCGCAGAGGAGCGTTTTCAGCACCGGCATGGCACCCTCTTCCACCGATGTGCCGTCGATGACTACGTCGGTAGGCGTGATGCTGAGGTTGGGCTTACCCAGCGTGGTCGTGAACCTGGTTTTGCCGAGCAGATCAACGCCCCAGGGCGCCGTAATGTCGGAATACGTACCGGTTACGCCCTGCGCTTCTTTCAGGTAGTTGACGCTCATCTCCAGCGGGGCCGCGCGGGGAACACCAAGCAGGTTGAAACCGCCCTTGAGGCTCAGAAAGCCTTTGCCGCTCGTGAAGCCCCCCGGCGTAAACTCCGTCAGGCTGTTGCCCCGCACCCGGAACGTCTGATCCTGGCTGACCGTCAGAATGTTAACGTTGTTACTGAGCAACTGTACGTAGTCGAACCGGATGGTCGTTTTGTCTTTTTTGCCCGCCTGCGTCGACACCAGCAGGTCCCCCGCCGAGCCGGGATTGGTGAGGGTCAGCACCCCCGCCGGGCCACCCTCTTTACCAAAGGCACCGAGTTTCCAATGCCCCTTGCCATCGAAGCCTGTGTCGAAGCTGAAAAACGCGCCTTCGGGGTTCAGGATAGCCAGTTCAGCAATGCCGTCGCCGATGGGCAGCTTACCCAGTCGGGGGCCTTCGAGCAGAAACAAATCATGGCGCAGCACGAATTTCCCGAAGGCAATGTCCGCCGCCCCGGTCTTCATCAGGATCGGGTCATTGGCTGTTGAAGCCGCCACCTCCCCCGGTTTGACGATTACAATTGGCCCCTGCTTCACGATGCCCCCTTCCTGCGGGTCGATGCTCCAGTCGCGCACGGTCAGCGTCCAATCCTCAAACTTCAGTTCGAGGGGATTGCTGCCTTTCTTGGGATAAATCAGCTTGTCGTCGAGCACCAGATCATCGATGTGCACCTTGAAATCGGCCGGTTGCATGTTGTCGATATGGCAGTTCAGATCGACCGAGAGGTGAATCCTGGCATCCGTGGGGTCGATGTACGACGCGGCGGGGTCAGCATCGGCCGGGAACTGTAGGAAGCTGAACCGGATGCGACCGCCCTTCTCGTCGGAGAGCGCATACTTCGTCAGCGTCGGAGCGGGGGTGACGATTTTCTTCGTGAAGGCCCCATCCGCCGACAGGGCGTTGAGCACCTCAATGCGGCTGTCGGTGGTCGTGACCGCTACGTTGGTCGTCGTTTTCTTGCCGTTGATCACCACCTCCTGCTGCTGCATCTGCGTTTTGCCGGTGGTGGTAGCGAGGTAGAAATTCTCATCGCCTTTGTTGGCAAAGCTCAGGTACGTGCTGGGGTAATCAAACGAGTTATCAACGATTTGCACCTTACCTGCCAGCACCCCCCGACCATCGGTATTCCGACTGATGGTCAACGCTTTGGGGGCGTCGCCGGGTTTATAGTCGGAGTGGCGAACCAGCACGTTGTACCGCTTGGCGTACTGGAACTTGAGGTCAGCCACGCCATCGAGGGCCACCTGATCGGCGGCGGGCGTACCTACTTTCTGCCCCCCGCCGCCGTCGGTTGCTTTAAACACGACCTCGCGCAGCCGGGCCACGTCGCCGGTCGCCAGCCAGGTGAAGGCGGTCTGGCTCTTACGGAGGTCCACCTGCCCGGTGACCTTCACGGTACCGTCGGCCTGTGGCTCTAGCTTCTCCACCGTCAGCGGGAAACCGTAGGCACTCTGCACGAGCATCCCTTTGTAGGTCGTCAGCTTCAGGATTACGCCCGTAGCCAACCCGTTTTTGAGCGTTACGGTCGCTACGGCCCCCACGATGGTATTGGTTTGCCCATCGAGGGTAGCCCTGATTTTTACGGGGCCGTCGGTGAGGGGTAACCCACGCAGGCTGAACGTACCCAGCGTGGTGCCGAGCTGCCCGTTGGCCGAATTGGTACGGATGAGCGCTTCGCCGCTGTTGTCGCCGCTCACATTCCCCGCCGACACGGATGCCGGTTCGGTCTCGTTCAGGCTTTGCGCGTAATCAAGGTACACCTTCGCCCCTTTTACCGGCTCCCCGTCGAGCGTCACCAGGCCGTCGATGCGGCCCCCGGCTTTCATCAGCACGGTGTAGACCGTCCAGTTTTTCGACTCTTTATTTTTAACCTCAACCAGTTGCGGGATAAAATCGCTGTTGGTTCCGCCGTTAATCTTCACCGTGTAGTTATCAACCGACACGTTTTCGAATTCGATGCTGGCGATCCCCTCCTTGCCGGTTTTCTCTTTCTTGTCGAGATCACCGTTTACCGTCACCCAGATGTCGGGAATAGGCTGGTTGGTAGCGGCATTCTTTACCAGAAACCGCATCCGGTGCTGCACACGCTCAACCGTAATGGTGTTCAGGTTGCGTTTCTCGTCCAGCTTCAGGCCTTTCAGTTGTAACGTGTCGGCCCAATAACCAGGATCGATCGGTTCCACAATCAGTTGCTGGTTACCACTGGACGCGACGGCGATGGTAAATGACCCATCGGGTTTGGTTTCCACCACCGAACTGTCGGCCATGCGCCGCACATAGGCCGGGATGCCCACCGTCTTACCGGTTTTCTGGTAACCGAATTTGGGGTCAGCCACCACTTCAGGTCCTTTCACGACACCCGTTACGATGGCACCGGGGACAAACTGAAGCGCGATATTGTACGACGTACCCGTTGGGTTCACGGGCTGTGTCTGGAATTCGGCGTAGCCGTCATCTTGCTGTCCGTCGAGGCGATAGCCGGGTACGTAGGCCATCAGGTAGAAGCGTTTGGCGCCTTCGCCCTTGGCAAAGTAATTCCCTACCGGTAACTCGAAATAGCCCGAACCGGGCGTAGATAGGTTCGTCAGCCCCGCATTGACGGTCGTTTTATTGCCCTTGGCGTCAACCGTATAAATCGGTTTGGGTACGCCCTTCGCATCCAGTTCAAACAGCGATAGCGTTCCTTTCAACTTCTTATCCGACGACTTATCGACGAACTTGACGAGCAGCCGCGACGGCCCCGACTTTACCGTGATTTCGTCGTAGAGAAGGTTGGTTTTACTATCGAATTTGCCCAACGCGGAGAAGTACACGTCGTTCGGATCGGTGCCGAAGTTAGTTGAGCGCGTAACCACCCTGGCTTCGAAATAGTCGATGGCATCTTCCTTGGGCAACACATAGAAATAATACTGGCCGAAGAAAAGCAGGTTGGGTTCTTTGCCGGGTGTCCATTTCGTCAGGTAGCCTTCATTGTCAGTTTCACCTTCGGCGTAGTATTCGACGGCGTCAGTGCCAGGAAAGGGTTTACCATACGGTGTCCAGAGCTTATTGTATGACGAGGTGGGCAGGGTTTCGAACTTGTTTTTACCATTCCCTTCTTTCTCGGGTAGCTGAATCATCCCTTTGCTACTCTCCCGGTAGATGATGACCCGTGCTCCCGACACACCCAACAGTTCGCCTTTTTTCACCGGATCGGCCTTCGTCACCCGCACCTTGTAGGGATATTTGTTGACGGCATGCACAATCTCACCCATGTCGAGGCTACCAAACGCCTGAACCAGTACGGTATTGGAGACCGGGGCCGTCGTGTAATAGCCCGCTCCCTGTTGCAACTCGAAATAATAGAATCGGGTGATCGTGCTGATGGTGGTGACGTCGTCGGGGTAGGTGAGTTGAACAGGCGAAGCCACGGGCACGTCTTCGCTAAACAGCACCTGACGCAGGGTTTCGTCGGTCTCCGCCGGGCCGCCGCCTGCCTTTGCGCCAACCTGCTTGACTGCCTTGCTCCCAGCCTGATTGCCGGCGCTCTGCACCCCATAGGCAGCAGCGGCATCGAGCGAGGCCTGCTGGTAGGCACCCTGCATGGCACCCGGGCTAGTGTTGAGTTGCCCGCTGATGCCGTTGTCCATCTGCATCTGCTCCAGTACGCCGAAGTTGAGCAGACCCGTCCCGTCGAAATCGGGGTCGGTCAGCATGTCTTTCTTCGCCTGCTTTCCAGTGGGGTCTACCCCTTTGTTTTTGGCTAACCCGTTGGCGCCGGGATCGTCGTATTCTACCGAAGACGCGCTCACCTTGCCCGTGGCGTTGATGATTCCCTTGTAGTTGAGGTTCACCACCTCGACGCTGAAGTTGCCGTTCTTATCAGTCTTGCCCGTTCCCATCACCACGCCCTGATCGGCGGTGGAATAGGTATGCTGTTGCCCGTCTGCACCGGTATATGTCACGTTATCAAACTTGTAGAACGTCTGCTTGATCTTCTGCCCCGTACCGCCCCCCGTGACCGACGGCTGGTAGTTGTTGTTGATCGAGTAGCCGACCTTCACCACAAAGGGCATATTTCCCATTACAAACTTTTCGGGTTGGTTGGGCCAGCTATACAGCATCCGGCCCGATAGCTTCGAGGTGGGCGGCAGCAACGACCGCAGTTTGTAGCTAGCCTGGTGGCTGAAATAGCTTTTCGAGCCGTTTTGCACCCCATACCCGTTGGCCAGGGTGGGCTTGGGCACCTCGAAGAAGAGCGTGTCTTCGGGCGCAGCAAACGTCGCGTTGGCCTCGGCGGTGGTCAGATCGCCGGTCGGTTTGTTGTTGTATTTGCCGATGACCTGTTTGGCGGTAGCAATTCCTTTGGCCGGATCGGGGCGGGCCGAGAGGTAGTAGTCGTCGCCGGTGTTGGCGTTGCAGAGCAGGCGGTCGAACACCACCACGCCCTGAGGTTTGCCGTTGACCGTCTCGATAACCGTTTTGCCCGTTGCAATCAGCACCAGTCCGCTGCTGGCTTTGTTGAGTTCTTTCTGCTGCGCCTGCACCGCCCCACCATCAATGTCGCCCTCAATGGCCGGGATGCCACTGTCTTTGCCTTTACGGTACACGTCGATGACGATGCCGTCGAGCGCCTGATTAATCGACTGTTCCATCTGCACCTTCGTTTTGCCGTTTTCGTAGCCGACCTGCGCCGTCGTCGGTTTCCCATCGGCTGTGGTCAGGGTGTACGACAGGTTGAAATCCTTGGTCACCTGTACTTTTGCCGAATAGGCGTAGACGTTCACCTTCGCCAGGCCTACGGCTACGCTGGTGCTGCCGGGCGTATAGGTCAGCGAACGTACCTCGCTGGTATTCTGGTAATAACCACTGGGCAGGTTGAGCGTATAATTGAGCGCCGTTTGGGGCACCAGCGTATTGTCGGCCGGACCACCGTTTTCGCCGATTGTCGCTTTCTGGATGGTCGTTTGCCCTACCACCGTGCCGATTTGCAGCAAGGCGGGCAGATCGCTCCAGGCGATGGGAATCTCATAAATCCCATTGGCGTCGGTTTTCCCGTAGTAGGTGTAGGGCAGATCACCCGAGGCGGGTGGCGCGGTCGTTTTCGCTCCCTTGGGTACGTTACCGCCCGAACCAGCACCTGCCGTAGTCGTCTTTGCTTTCGAGTTGCCCACCGCCGCTAATTTCTCCTGGGGCGAGAGCGCCTTACCCGTAGTAGCGGACGACTTGAGGCTGCCATTCTTGCTGTTATCGGCCAGCAAATCGGCCACACCCTGCTTGGCATACTGGGTCGAGAAACTGATCTTAACGTCGGTGTTATTGGCCGGATAATCGCCCGTCATCCCGTCGCCGGTAAACTTGTAGCGAATTTGTCCGCGTACGATAAAGCCCGCACTAACCTGTTTTTTGAGGCGGAACGAACACGTTTTCGAGGTCAGCGGCCACTTTTTCAGGTCATCGTCGCCCAGCGCTTTCCGAACGGCGTCGGGTAATACCAGCTCAACCTGGTAATCGTACTGCTGATCATAAGCCAGCGCAAAACCAGGCTGATCGGGATTGCCCGCGATAAACTCCTTGCTGGTGGGCGTGGGTGCCCAGGCAATTTTTCCCCCTTCGTGATCGAAGACGGTCAGTTTATACAGGCCGCCTGCTTTCTGAATTGCCCCGCGCACGCTGGCGCTGTCGGTGCTGTAGCCCATCTTCTGCGCCAGCAGCTTACGAAACGTAGGATCGGGTTTCCACGACAGAGCGATGCTACTGCCGTTGCCGGCCGTCAGGGTGGCCGGAGCGGTTGATTTCAGGTCGTCGCAGGCCACCAGCACGGCCCGGTTGATTGTTCCACTTCTGACCACCATGGGTGTGCTTTTCAGTGAATCCAGGCCCGCCGACAGCAGCAGACCGTACTGAAACGCACAAACCGGGCTTTTGCCGTCGTTGAGAAACTGGGTTCTGCCACTCAGGTCCCGCGCCTGCACCCGCCAGGCGTATTTCTTACCCGGAATCAGCAGTGGATGCACCACCGAGTACAGGAACGTACTGGTTTTCAACCCCTTCACTTCGATGCCCGATTTGGGCAGCACCACGGCATCGATAAACACGTTAGGGTCGGCGGTTTCGAGCGGCAATTCCACAATCCGCAGCGTATAGTCGACCATCGCGGGCGACACGCCCACGGGCGGGGTCCAGGTAAAAACGAGCGTTTGCGGCGTCAGGGGCTGCACCTCGGCATCGCAGAGGGGCGCAATCAGGATAGGTGGCTCCACGGCTTTGACCGGAAACGGCGGCGAACACCCCAGCGGGTTCTCAGGTGAGAGGGGACGGCTGGTGGCGTTATCGTAGGCCCGAATACAGAGTTGATAGGTCCCCTCCGGTAGCGGCAGCCCCCGATACAGGCTATTCCGGTCGACACCCTGCACATCGATCTGATTCAGATCAAACAGACCCGAGAGGTCGGCGTAGGTCAGCAGCCGGTTCTGAAACGGCTCCAGCGCGAGCGGAACGGGCGGGCGGTAGTTGGGCAGCGTCTGAATCACCACGCCGTTGTCGCCCGTCACGTTCCCCTGCAACCGTACCTGCAGGCGGTTGGCCGTGGTGTTGCGCACAAAGACCTGCACCTGTTTACCCGCCCCCGCATAATCCTGCAAATAAGCGCTATAGGGCGGCAACACGCTGATGGTGATCTGCACGTCGTTCTGCGCAAACGCCGGGAAAAGGGTTAACGCGAAGACGCAAAGGAGTGCGAGCTTACCCCACCCCCGGCCCCTCCCCTTATTGCAAGGGGAGGGGAACAAGCCCGGCTTAGACGCGGAGCTACTGTAGAGCGGTTCCCCTCCCCTTATGTCAAGGGGAGGGGCTAGGGGTGGGGTGTAATCAGAACGAGATGCCATAGCCAAGGTTGCCTCTGAGTTCGTTGAATGTTTGCTCGGCGATGCCGGTATCGGTGTTCAGGTAATAGAGCGACACGTTGAGTGTCTGGCGTTTGGCGAACTGGTAGTTGCCCGTCAGCGAGGCCGTAATGACCTTGCCCGTTACGCCCATCTGCTTGTTTACCAGGTAGCTGGCATTGAAAGCCGTTGTCAGTTTTTTATCGAAAAACGCCTGATTCATCCCCACGGTGGGGCCGTAAAACCGGACAATGCCGTCGTTGGTGGGCGCCAACGTACCGGTGCTATCGCGCAGGCCGAGCGTAGCCGCCACGGGCAGGTTGGTTTGGGTATAGGTCAGCACGGCGGTAGCGCCCCACCCCGTCACGGTTTGCTGGTACAGGTACGTCAGGTTGGCGTTGAGGTTCTTGTTTTCCGTTTGGGCGGCCGTGCGGGCGTTCAGATCGCTCAACTGCTGGTAGGTGGTTGTGAGCAGAAAGCTTTGGACGATCTCTTCGCGTTGCCGTGTGTAACGCAGGTTGAGGGTGGCCGACAGGTTGTTCTGCGCCAGCCGCAGCGTATCGATCACCGGCCGCAAACCCGCCTGCTGACTGATGCCGTAATTGCTCAGTTGCAAGTCGGCACCGAACCGGGTTTCCGGGTTGTAGCTGACGAGCAGCGAACCAATCGTCCGTCCCGTGCGGACGTTGCGCGAGTTGGCCAGGTTGTCGAACTGAATACCGTAGCTTCCCGATAGCCGGAGTCTGTTCTCCAGCAGGTTCAGCGACGGGGCGATGGCGTAGCTCTCGATGTCGGACTGGAAGTAGTAGGCTCCCATCGTCTGGAAGTTCGGGTCGATGCGCTTGTATTGCAGCTTCAGCCCGCCCCAACTATCGCGGTAACCCACCGACGCCTGCACCGCCTGCGTGAGCTGGGTGCTGAGGCGCGGCGTGTAAAACCGCCCGAACAGCCGCACGACCGGATTACTGCCTTCGGCGGCCACTTCACCCGCCCGCAGATCCCGCGTGTAGGCACTCAGGGCGGCGTCAAGTTCGACCGTAAAAACCTTCCTAATCAACAGGCGGGAGGTAATGCCAACCACCAGGTTTTCGGCGGGCGTAACAGTCTGCGTAGCCGATTGGGGCACCGACAGAATCGACGACGAGTCGTCTTTGGCGCGCAGCATGGTCAGGTCGACGTAGTTATTGGGTTTGCCGTAACCCACCTTCACGGCGTACCCCGTTCGGCCGTAGCTGGGCAGCACATTGGCGTCAGCCAACGTACCTGAGATGGCATTATTGAACCGGCCGTAGATGGCCCCAAGCCGCAGCTTGCCGGGGTTGAGCTCGACGCCGCCCCCCAGAAACGTATGCCCCGCCAGCGTAAACGGCGAGAATGTAACGTTGCGGTAGCCGCCGTGCACGGTGAGCCATTTGTAGGTGGGCGACAGACCAAACTGGTTGAACGGCTGCCGGACGCTGAAACTCGCCCCCTGATTGCCCAGCACCGCCGTAATCGGGATGCTGAGGCCCTGCGGCAGGGCGATGGTCACCTGCCCGCTCAGCCCCAGTGGGGCCGTCTGGTTGCGGGCGGCAATGCCGTTGGCCGTGTAGAAGCCAGCGTAGGCATTGAGCCCGCCCGACACCTTCACGTACCTGGCCAGCAGGGAAGGTGCTTTTGCCAGCGAGTCCGTTTGCCCATGAGCGGGCGTCACGGTCTGCCAGACCAGACAGCAAAACAGGATGGATAGAAGACGGCGCATCGGATTAGGAGCAGCGTGAACCACGTCGAAGAATGGTCAAAACTACAGCCCTAACGCCATGTGCATCAATCGGATAAATGTATGATCTTCACCAACGGCTGTCCATCTGCCACACACCGTACTGGTCCGATTACCGCCGCGCAAAGGAACGCCACAAGGGGCTCCGGGCGGCCGTTGGGGCACTACACCTTACCTTTGGAAAGCGCTGCCGTTCAGCAGCTTGGGCGGGCGGCTCAGTAGTGGCCCGTTTTCAGCGCCTTGGCTACCGCCTCCGATTTGGAGTTGACGTGCAGCTTCTGATAAATGTTGACGATGTGGGTGCGCACCGTGCCCATGCTGATGTGGCAATGGGCTGCAATCAGTTTGTAGCTGTCGCCCTCGACCAGGCGGCGCAGCACCTCCTGTTCTTTTTCGGTCAGGTCGAAGCTGCTGGCGGGCGCCGGGCGCTTGGGTGGCTGGAACGTACCCAGCAGTTTAGCCGCGATTGTCGGCGTCATCACGGCGCCGCCCGCTGCCACGTCGCGCAGCGCCTCGGTGAGCCGGCTGCCGGGCGTTTTCTTCAGCAGATAACCCATCGCCCCGGCTGACACGGCCTCGAAGACGGCTTCGGGTTCTTCATGGACGGTGAGCATCAATATGGGTGGGGGCGCGGGCAGCGTCTGAATCAGCCGCACCGCTTCGATGCCCGACCGGCCGGGCATATCAATATCCATCAACACAACGTCGGGCTGATCAACAACGATCGTTTGCGTGACCTCCAGCGCGTTGGGGTAGGCACCGATCGGCAGTAGATCATCCGTAGTGTCGAGCAGCATCACCAGCGTCTGTCGCAGCGAGTCGTTGTCGTCGTAGATAGATACCCGAATCATGGTGTGTACGTAGTCTGTCTGCAAATGTAATGGCCCGGCCTATTCGGTTCTATCGGATAAAGGTATGATGCTATTAAATAGTACAAAAGGTTGTATCTTTGCGCCCCCGTTGCCCAGTCAATCTATGCATTATAGCTGATGCTCAACGGATTTTACGCAAAACAGGCAGTAGATGCTTACTGCATTTTTCCATGAAACGTAATCAGGATAACAACGACCGCTTTGAGCGCCGGGATGGTGAAGGTCGTTCGGATGGCCGTCGTGACGATGCCCGTCCGTTTGCTCGTAATAATCAATCAGGCGAACGCCGGGACGCCGGCCGCCGGGAGGGTGGTTCAGACCGCCCCCGTTTTAACCGCGACGACCGTTCGTCGGGTGGCGATCGGCCCCGTTCGTTCGATCGCGACCGCAATGCCGGCTCAGACCGCCCCCGTTCGTTCGACCGGGACCGCAATCGGGACGAGCGCCCATCCGGTGATCGCCCTCGTTCGTTCGATCGTAACCGTTCAGACCGTCCGTCAGGTGATCGCCCCTATAAACCTTTTAACCGCGACGATCGCGCTGAGCGCCCCCGCTCGTTTGACCGGGACCGCGACGACCGCTCGTCAGGTGGTGACCGTCCTCGTTCCTTTGATCGCGACCGTACGGCTGGTGATGACCGTCCTGAGCGGCCGCGCTCATTCGATCGCGACCGCACTGCCGGTTCAGACCGCCCCCGTTTCAACCGGGATGACCGCCCCGAGCGGCCGCGCTCGTTTGATCGCGACGACAACCGCTCAGAAGGCCGTCGTTCGTTCGATCGGGATGGTGGTTCAGACCGTCCTCGTAAACCCTTCAACCGCGACGAGCGCCCGTCGGGTGGTGATCGCCCCCGTTCGTTCGATCGCGACCGTAATGCCGGCGGTGATCGCCCCCGCTCATTCGACCGGGATCGTAACCGCGACGAGCGCCCATCCGGTGATCGTCCCCGTTCGTTCGATCGTAACCGCGATGAGCGCCCCGCTGACGATCGGCCACGCTCGTTTGACCGGGACCGTTCAGACCGTCAGTCGGGTGATCGGCCCCGTTCCTTTGATCGCGACCGTAGTGCCGGTGGTGACCGTTCTGAACGGCCGCGCTCGTTTGACCGCGACCGCAATACCGGTTCAGATCGCCCCCGTTCGTTCGACCGGGACCGTAACCGCGACGACCGTTCTGAGCGGCCGCGTTCCTTTGACCGGGACCGGAACAGCGAGGAATCGGGCGAACCCCATTTTGATCGCCGGACGGGCCGGTACAACAAAGCGCCGAATTACAACCTCGACGTGATGAAGAAGAATCTGCCGCGTACGAAGAAAGTCGCGCAGAATCTGAAGCGGGAGAGCGACCCCGATTCGATCCGGTTGAACCGCTACATCGCGAACGCCGGTGTTTGCTCACGCCGCGAAGCCGACGAACTGATTGGCAAAGGCGATGTGCAGGTAAACGGTAAAGTCATCACCGAAATGGGCTACCGGGTGAAGCCCGGCGACGTGGTGAAGTACGGCAACAAAGTGCTGAACCCGGAGAAAATGGTCTACGTGCTGCTGAATAAGCCGAAAGACGTGATCACCACGACCGACGATCCCGAAGAGCGCAACACCGTGATGGATCTGGTTGCCGACGCGGGTCCGTTCCGCCTCTACCCCGTTGGCCGCCTCGACCGCAATACGACGGGTCTGCTGCTGATGACCAACGACGGCGAACTGGCGGGTAAGCTCACGCACCCGTCGAACAACGTGAAAAAGGTGTATCAGGTGGAGCTTGACAAGCCTATTTCGGAAGAGCATTTTGAAGCCATCCGTAACGGCCTTGAGCTGGAAGACGGCTTCATCAAACCCGACGATCTGGCCATTGTTACGCCCGATGCGCAAGTCGTTGGCGTCGAGATTCACTCGGGCCGCAACCGCATCGTTCGGCGGATGTTCGAGTCGCAGGGCTACGAAGTCACGAAACTCGACCGCACCGTCTTTGCGGGTCTCACCAAGAAAGAGTTGCCCCGTGGCAAGTGGCGCTTCCTCGAACCGAAGGAAGTGGTGAAGCTCAAATATCTGATGTAGAAAACGAGTCTAACGGCCAGGGGCCACGGGTCAAGGTTGATCGACGCACAGTTTCTGAGGCGTCAGCCAACCTTGACCCGTGGCCCCTGGCCGTTCAGATTAACTCCCCTCACACTGAATCGACCCCCTGCTCGATAGCCGCCGCGACGTTGAGCGTTTTGGCATGCCGGTAGCCGACCTGGAAGATTTCGCGCGCCCGTTTTGCGTCGGTAACCGAAAAATTGGTGAGTTCGGGAGGTTCGATGAAAAAGTTACACAGCGCCGCTCGTTCGCGGGTTTTGCTCTGCACCGAGAGCACCAGGCTTCGTTCGAGCACGCCGCGCGCCGTGCGGATGGGCTTATGCGCCGGAAACGGGTTGCAGTGCGAGCCAATGAGGTAATCGACCTGCCCCACCACCGGCTCGACCGGCAGGTTGTTGAGCGCCCCCCCGTCGATATACTGTTTTTTGTTGATGAGCAACGGCTCGAAGATACCGGGCAGGCAGCACGACGCCAGCACGGGCCGGATCAGCTCGCCCTTATCAAAGATGACCAGTTCGCCGTCGGTAAGGTTCACCGCCGCTACGTGCAGCGGAATCGACAAGGCCTCGAAGCGATCTTCGGGAATGTATTTTTTGTAGAGGTCGATGATGGTGTCGATGCGCAGCAGGCCCATCCGCGTCCAGGCAGGCCGCAGGTGCCGCATAAACGCCGACGATTCGATCAGCCGCAGCGCCTCGTCGGGTGAGTAGCCGGTAGCGATGAGCGCGCCCACAATGGCCCCGGCGCTGGTCCCGGCCATCCGGTCGATCTGAATGCCCTGTTCCAGCAAGGCTTTGATGACGCCCAAATGTGCAAAGCCGCGTGCCCCACCGCCCGAAAGTACGAGTCCGATTTTCATAGCTGGATGTTACTACAGTAACGAGTGAATGAGTACGATTACTATCCAACAACAAACAAATTACCCAGACTGTCACCGAATTACACCAGATATTGGCGCATTCGGCCTACTCATTGAGCCGACGTACATCGCCCAGCCGGATCCCGCGCTCGGTTTGCACCACCGTTGCCGCCTCGACCGTGGGATCGTGTTCAAAAAGGAGCAGCCAGTTTTCGGCGGCGGCCTGCGTGAGCAGCCGTTCTTTTTCCTGCATCGTCAGCAACGGGCGCACATCGTAACTCATCACGTAGGGCAACGGCACGTGGCCCGACGACGGAATCAGGTCGGCGCAGTAGAGTAGCGTCTGGTCGCCGACGGTCAGTTTGGGTAACGCCATTTTCTCGGTATGCCCATCCACGTAGATCAGTTCGAGGCCAGGTACCCCGACCGGGCTGGGCAGGCCGTTCAGGTACGTTGCCTCGTCGAAATACCGCAGTTGGCCACTCTCCTGTAGGGGCAGTATGTTTTCGGCCAGAAACGACGCCTTTTCGCGCGGATTGGGCTGTATGGCCCACGCCCAGTGGTCGGGGTGCGTCCAGTAAATGGCGTTGGGAAAGGTGGGCAACAGCCGCTCCCCTACCCGCTCGACGGCCCCGCCCACGTGGTCGAAGTGCAGGTGCGTCAGCAGCACGTCGGTCACCTCGGTCACGTCGTAGCCCGCCTGCCGGACAGCCTCCCGAATGGGGTTACCGGGCTGTCGGCTGGGTACGTAGTGCGCAAAGAACTTATCGTCCTGCTTGTCGCCCATGCCCGTATCGACCACGATCAGCCGATTGCCGGTTTCAATGAGCAGGCACCGCATGGCCCACGTGCAACGGTTGAGCGCATCGGGCGGGTTGAGTTTCTGCCAGAGGGTTTTCGGGACTACGCCGAACATAGCGCCACCATCAAGCAGCAGCGGGCCAGTAGCAAGGGTTCTGATTGTCATTGGGTTTAGTTGTTGATTGGTTCAGCCGCCAGCCAGCTAAGGCTAGCGAATAGCGGCTTTTTGCCACGAACTTACGCACAACCCACAAAAAACGCCCCGCAACGCAACTCGCTACAGGGTGTTTCGGAAGGTATCCTGGCCGGTTGGCTTGGCTTAAACCAGCGAAACGGACGCTTCACCAATTAGTCTCTACCGATCATTCATACTCATCGGCCAGCACGGTATACGCAGGATCTTCCACAATATTGACCTCCACAAGGCTGGCGGCATTGGCCAGTAGCCGCCGACAGTCCGGGCTGAGATGGCGCAGATGGACCGTTTTTCCCGCCTGCTGGTAGTTGGCCATCAGTTTATGTAAGGCTTCGATTCCCGACATATCCGCCACCCGACTCTGCGCAAAGTCCACGATTACGTCGGCGGGGTCGCCCGTCACGTCGAACTTCTCCCGAAACGCCATCACCGATCCAAAAAACAAAGGGCCGTATACGTCGTAATGCTTTACGCCGGCCTCATCGACGTACTTACGGGCCCGGATCCGCTGGGCGTTTTCCCAGGCATACACCAGTGCCGAGAAAATTACCCCGGTCAGCACAGCCAGCGCCAGATTATGGAACAAGACCGTAATGGCCGCCACGACGACCATCACCAGCACGTCGTGCCAAGGCATTCGGCCAATCGTTTTCAGGCTCGCCCACTCGAAGGTACCAATGGCCACCATAATCATCACCCCCGTCAGGGCGGCCATCGGCAATTGCTCGATGATCGGTGCGCCGACCATAATAAACACCAGGAGCATCACCGAAGCTACGATACCCGACAGGCGGGCCCGTGCACCGGACGAAATATTGATAAGGCTCTGGCCGATCATGGCGCAGCCACCCATACCGGAGAAAAACCCGGTCGTGAGGTTTGCCAGGCCCTGCGCCATGCATTCCTTATTGCTCCGCCCCCGCGTGTTGGTCAGTTCATCGACGAGGTTCAGCGTCAGCAGGCTTTCGATCAGCCCTACCCCGGCTACAATGACGGCGTACGGGAATATGACCGACAGCGTCTGGAACGTAAGGGGCAGATTGGGTACGTGAAAGGGCGGAAACCCGCCTTTGATGGAGGCGATATCGCCGACCGTACGCGTGTTGATGCCCAGGCCAATCACCAGCAGGGAAACGGTTAGGATAGCGACCAGTGAAGCTGGCACGGCTTTGGTCAGTTTTGGCAGCCCCCATATGATGAGCATGGTCAGCGCAACCAGCCCCAGCATAATCAGCAGCGGCAGCCCAGTCATCCAATGCAGCGCCCCGGTGGCATTGGCCACTTTAAACTGTGCCAGTTGCGACAGAAAGATGACGATAGCCAGCCCGTTGACGAAGCCAAACATCACCGGTTGTGGCACCAGCCGGATAAACTTGCCCAGCCGCAGCAGCCCGGCCACTATCTGCAACAGGCCAGCCAGCACAACCGTGGCAAAAACATACTCCACACCGTGCGACTTGGCCAGTGTGACAATGACCACCGCGACGGCCCCGGTAGCCCCGGAGATCATACCCGGCCGACCACCTAGCACAGACGTGACCAGCCCAATGGTAAAGGCGGCGTACAGACCGGTTAGCGGTGACAGACCCGCGATGAGCGCAAAAGCAACCGCTTCGGGAATCAGCGCCAGCGCAACGGTAAGCCCGGACAGAATTTCGTTTTTGTAATCAACTTTTTGATTGAAATCGAACAGATTGAGCGTGACTTGCATCGTATCGAGTGTAAAAACAGATGATAGGTCTACCCACCTAGGTCGGCAGACGGCGGTATAGATTCGGATTTATAAAGGCAGAAAAGCAACCAGGAGGGGTTAACCGTACCGGCAGGCCTGGTTAGCAGCTCGACAATAGCCTAAATGTGACGGATATAGGCGACGAGCGCGGTTCCTGAGTAAGACAGGGCCATAAGCGACATGGTGGCTCCAGGCCGCAGAGCGACAGCCAGACCAGCCTTACCAACTAGAAACGAATAGTAATCTCCCCAGCCCGGAACGGGCGGTTACGCAATGTGCTGAGCTGTAGAGGTCAGCGGTGATTGATCAATCAGGGGGGAGTAAGCAGTAGCATGATTCTCGTAACTGATCGCAAAGGTTGGAAAGAATCGACCAACCTTCACACGTAATCTGAAAACTCAATAAAGTCTATTGAAAAAGGTCTATTTTCAGTGGTAATCCCACGAACACCGGCCCCTATTGTACTGGACAAGGGCAGTGGATTACACCACAGGACCAACTGGCCAATTCATAACTGGTGCCGTCTTCATCTTGGCAGTCGTTCCAGTTGTTCAAAAACGGGGATCAGGGCCTGCCCCTTTTCCGACAGGGTGTATTCGATATGCAACGGCTTCTGTCTCACCGTTATCTTGTCCAGGTAGCCTTCCTCTACTAACTCTCGCAACGAAAGGGCAAGCGACTGTTTGTTGGCCCCTTCGATCGTGCGCAGCAGCGCGTTGAATCGCAAGGGCCCATTCAACGCCAACCGGAATAGCTGGGGTTTCCATTTGCCCGACAGCAACTTGAGCACCTCTTCGGCCGGGCAATTGTTTTCTGGTTTCTGCATAATCTGGTAGTCAGCTTTTTTTTACTAATTGACTGTAGCCTCAACGCCGGCGCACCTTTGCAGGCGCCGGATAGCCACGTCAGGAAGCCGTCGTTTTCTCAACAACGTTGGGCAGGCTGGCGCCCAAGTAAACAGAAGATCATGGAAACTCAACGAATCAATCCGCTTTTGTGTGACATCGAGTCCGGGTTGTGTGAATTGCCGGATTCACCCTCCGCCACACAGCAACACGTGTCATCGAGCCCAACTCAACCCGTCCGAATCATCTATTTTACCGATCCGATTTGCTCGTCCTGCTGGGGCATCGAGCCGCAACTGCGCCGATTGAAACTCGAATATGGCCCTTACATTGAGCTGGAGTACCGGATGGGCGGGCTCCTGCCCGACTGGAGTTACAACAGTGGGGGCATCAGCAAACCCGCCGACGTAGCCTCTCATTGGGATGAGGTAAGTGGGCATTACGACATGCCTATCGATGGCGACGTATGGCTGGAAGACCCGCTCGACTCTTCGTATCCGGCTTCGATCGCCTTCAAAGCCGCGCAGTTGCAGGGTTCTCAAAAAGCCATCCGTTTCCTGCGGGCAGTGCGCGAACTGGTTTTTCTGCACAAAAAGAACATTGCTAAGTGGGCGCATCTGGCTACGGCGGCGAAGCAGGCAGGCCTGGATGTCGATCAATTTGAGACCGACTACAACGGAAAGGCCATCGCGCTGTTTGAAGACGACCTGGCGCTGGGCAGGCAGTTGGGCGTGCGGGGCTTTCCAACGCTGTTTTTCGTCGACAGTCAGGGGCAACTGGAAAAAGTGTATGGTACTCAACCCTACGCCACCTACGAAAACGCGCTACAGAAACAGCTGCCTTCGGTAGCCAAAATGCCGATTGATTCCGATTGGAAGCGGTTGTTTGCCACCTTCCGCACCCTCACAACCCGTGAATTTGCTGAACTCTCAGGCCATGATCGGCAGGAAGCAGCCGGTTATCTGCAAAGCCTGGTCGATGGGGGGCACCTCGATAAAGTCGTCACCAAAAATGGGGTCTTGTGGGTACGTCCCTGAGCGGTGCCTTGTATCACAGACAGGAGAGCTATCAACTCATTCATCCCCCCTTTGGAGATAAGCCGACCGCTGCCTTCTGAATACATAGAAGACCAACTGTAAAGCGTCCACAGAAAGAGCGCCCCGCAACTAGTTGCGGGGCGCTCTTTCTGTGTGGCAGCGAAGCCTAGCAACCATGTAGTTACTATTTCAGCTATCGTATATCATCGATAGTAATATACCGGTAGATTTATGGCGCTTCTAAAAAACCATAAACCAATGAAAATAACGTTTACCCACGCGCTTTGGGTGCTGCTTGTTGTTACTTCTTTCGCGGGCTGTAAAAAGAATAACGATCCGGCTATAACAAAAGCTGTCCCAGACCTATCAGCTGCTGCGGCCGGGACATACGTAGTAACGAACACATCTACGGAAATCGGTACCAAATCCTATTTGGCAGAATCTGCCCCCAAAGTAACGATCACGTCAAAGGGAGAGAACCTAGCCGATATGGAGTTCGTCCAAAGCCCGTCTCTGGAGTCTAGTTACAAGGCCATTGGGGTAAGCTTGACAGGTGTCTTGGGGGCCATCACCTTTAACCAGACATACACGACCGGGAACCTGAAAAGTGTATCAGGAACAATAAACAATAACGCATTAACCTGGAAGTTCCTGCCCACCAATAGTCGGGAGACTACAGCTGTTGCCCAAAAGCAGTGATTGAACGTTATCGGTATGACTTTCTGAGTTGTCGAGCTATGCGGAGACGCCTACCCTCACCCAGCATGTTTTTTGTATCTATGAAGCTTCAAGACCTTATTCGCCAGCAAAAAGCTGGCGTACAAATGCTCCAAACGGTCGTTTTACCTCCTAATAAATAGGGTATGTTATTACTGGTTACAATTCGTCGATAACTGCGTATATTTAGTGGTAAGAATGGGTTAAACCCCTCCCCTATGATTTTTGCCTATATCCGCGTATCGACTGACCGCCAAACGGCCGAAAACCAGCGGTATGAGATCCTGAAGAAAGCTGCCGCCGACCGGGTTCACGTCGACCACTGGGTTGAGGAAACCGTATCGGGCACCCGATCAGCCGACGAGCGCGCAGTGGGCCAACTATTATCCTCGATGAAGCCTAAGGATGTGCTGTATGTGACGGAGCTATCACGCCTTGGCCGTAGCCTAATGGAGATCATGGCTATCCTGCATTCGTGTATGGAGAAAGACGCCCGCGTCTATGCCATCAAGGAGGGGTACGAGTTGGGCAACAACATCAATAGCAAGATGCTAGCTTTTGCCTTCGGCCTATCCGCTGAGATTGAGCAGCAATTGATTAGTCAGCGTACACGCGAAGCGCTGGAACGTAAGAAAGCTGAGGGGACTAAACTTGGTCGACCGCAAGGAAGCCAGAACAAGCAAGTAAAACTGACGGGTAAGGAGGGCGCTATCCGCGAGTTGCTAAAGGCTATTGTGTCCCAATCTGCGATCGCCCGAATTTTAGGGGTTGACCGTCAAACTGTCAGTACATTCATCAAAAGTCGCATCATTCAGTAAATCTGTAAACCTATGTTTATTAAGAAATTTAATGTAAAAAATTACAAGTCTATAGTTGATTCAGGTGATTGTTACTTAGAAGCAGATATGACTATACTTGCTGGAAAAAATGAAAGTGGAAAATCCTCAATACTAGAAGCACTACACGACTTTAACGTATCAAATAGCATTGATAGAAGTTCCGTACCTCTTGATAAGAGGCCGGAAGATCTCGCGATATCTATAACCTTTTTAGCTTCAGAAAATGAAATTAAGGACTATTTAGGAATACGTGCAGTTTCTTTTGAAAATGGATGGCTGGAGATCACCGTAACCAAAGATTTTTACGATAGATATTTTATCCAGAAAGATTTGCTATCATTCCTCAAATTAGTAGACATACATTCGCCCGAATATTTAAAAAAAGAAAAAGAATTATTACAGGATTCATATAATGAATTCAAAGATATCTATGAGGAATTTGCTACGTCCATCAATCTGACAGACCTTTTTGTATTTGACAGTTCAGATATTGAAGGTTCCAGAGAGAATTTGCAATCTGAAATAGAGGCTCTTGTAGGCTTAAAAGAAGAAGATAATGATGATACAACACAAAGTACTCTAAGCAGCTACATAAAAATATTAAGCAACTTTTACAATGTGCTCAGTATTGTTTTAGATCAAGAGCAGAGCAACAAAGAGCAATGGGACAAATTCTTATCTTTTTTGCCTAATTTTATAATATTTAAATCATTTGAAGATATTTTACCAAACAGTATATCTTTTGAAAAACTCAAAGAGTCACCATTTATCCAAGATCTCGCATCAGTTAGTAGTATTGATGTTGAACTATTATTATCAAGCGATACTCGCCGTAAAATAAAGCACAAGGGCGACATAAATTTTAACATAAACACCACTTACTCAACATATTGGAACCAAGACAAGACTGAGTTAAAAATTGATTGGGATTCAAATGATTTAACCTTCTGGGTTGAAGAAGAATCGGAATTATATAGCCCAACTCAGAGAAGCAAGGGGAAACAATGGCATCTATCATTCTATTTAAAGACTTCAGCTAGGACTATTGACAATAAAACAAATATTCTCTTAGTTGATGAACCAGGCCTGTTTTTACACGCTAAAGCTCAGAGAGACATATATGATAGATTATTAAATACATCTCAAAATCAAAATATACAGTCTTTATTTACAACGCATTCACCATACCTTATTCGTCATGATGAACTTCAAAGAATAAGGTTAGTCCAGAAAAGCAGTATCAAATTAGGCACACAAATTATTTCAAAACTACATGCTGTCTCTGATAAAGAGACATTGACCCCGATAATGACTGCTATTGGCTTAGAATTGAACCAAGGTATTCAAAACATTAATCAAGCAAACAACATTGTCGTTGAAGGCCCGTCAGATGTGCATTATTTTAATGCCTTTTCAACTCTAATTAATGATAAGAGCATAAATTTTGTATTTGGCGGTGGCTCAGGTAATATGGGAAACATTGGCGCCATACTTACCGGATGGGGATGTAACGTTGGATACATCTATGATAATGATAAGGGCAAAGCTGATGGAGTGAAAAATTTGAAAAACACTTGGTTTGTTGATGGAAGTCAAATATTTTCAGTAACAGATATACTGAACGGATCTATAGAAGACATCTTTACAGTAGAAGAGTTCAAGCTCTATATATTGGAGGATGAAGAACAAGAAATATCAGGAACAGTGTCTGATTTTATGAAAAGCTCAGGTAAGTTCAAGTCTAAAATCAATAAGGTACTTGCTTCAAAAAAATTCTTAACATCTGTAAATAAAAAATCTGTCAACTTATCTGAAGAAACCTTAACAAAAATTCGCAACGTTTTTGAAAATCTGAAAAGTATATTCTATAATTCGCATAATAGTTAGTGTTTGTTTGAAACTACCACAATAAGCTCATCCTGTTTCGATGCCGCTTACTGCTAACACATTATTGTGTCAACATTTGTTTTGACGTGTGAAATTATATCATTTGATAAAGTGATCGAAAACATTGATCTGCTCCCGCTTCCGTCGCTCGCTCAAATGAACATACAGCATAGTTGTTTTAATTGAACTGTGGCCCATGTAGGCTTGAAGTGTTACCACATCGCCGCCTAGCTCAATGAAGTTAGTGCCAAATGTATGTCGGGCAGTGTGAGTGCTCATCTTAATAGTCCAGCCAAGCGAATCCGCGATTTTGCGTAATTGTCGGTTGGTGTATTGCTCGGTATACGTGGCAAAAAGCCGACCAGCATTTGCCGTTATAAACCGCTTGGCAATGGGGTATAAAGGAATGGATATCGTCTTGTGTTTGCTGTTGCGTGTCTTATGGGCGTTGAACACTAGGCAGTCCTCAAGGATGTCTTCTGCCTTAACGCGTTGAATGTCAGAACAGGCCAGTGAAGCAGGAGAACAGAAGATATTAGAGGATGCAGTACTTGGCGGCCGGTAAGTGGGGTTATCCCTGATGGCACGTGCATTACTTGCACCGACGGTGCGGTAGTGCACGAAAACGCCCCGCAACTCAACTAGCTGCGGGGCGTTTTCTGTGGGCCAGCCTGGGCTCGAACCAGGGACCACCTGATTATGAGTCAGGTGCTCTAACCAACTGAGCTACAAGCCCTTGCCTTATCTGACAAAGCAGTAAGACGGCACAAAAATACGCCATTTCGCTAAATTGTGCGCGATTTGATGGAATTTTATGGGCGAATGAAGCCTCTTGCCAGATAGCCGCAAGCGGTAATGCGTTAGCCAACAGGGTCTAACGTACCCAAGCCATCCGATCAAGCGCTGCCAACTGGCCTCCGTCCCATGACCAACCGCAAGAAGTTACTCAACGATCCTGTCTACGGCTTTATCAGCATCTCGTCGCCGCTGCTGTTCGACCTGATCGAACACCCTTACTTCCAGCGGTTACGGCGTATCAAACAATTGGGGCTGTCGGAATACGTCTACCCCGGCGCGTTGCACACCCGCTTTCACCACGCCCTGGGCGCCATGCACCTGATGGGGCAGGCCACCGCCACGCTATGCAGCAAAGGGCACCAACTCTCCGAGGCCGAATGTGAAGCCGCGCAGATCGCCATTCTGCTGCACGACATTGGTCACGGCCCCTTCTCGCACGTGCTCGAATGCTGCATTCTGGAAGACGTTCACCACGAGCAGATCTCGCTCATGCTCATGCACGACCTCAACCGGCAGTTTGGGGGGGCGCTGTCGCTGGCCATCCAGATGTTTGAAGGAACGTACCCACGACCGTTTTTCCATCAGCTGATTTCGAGTCAGCTCGATATGGACCGGATGGATTACCTCAACCGCGACTGTTTCTACACGGGCGTGGCCGAGGGCGCCATCGGTGCCGAACGGATCATCAAAATGCTCGACCTGGCCGACGATCAGCTGGTGGTGGAAGACAAAGGCATCCTGAGCGTCGAGAACTTCCTGAACGCCCGGCGGCTCATGTACTGGCAGGTATACCTCCACAAAACGTCGATCTGCTGCGAGTCGATGCTGGTGCAGATTCTGCGGCGGGCCCGTTTTCTAGCGCGCAACCCCGACATCGGTCACGAACCCATCGACGCTCTGCCCGACTTCATGCTGTTTCTGCGGGGCACCATTTCCCTGACCGATTTCATGTCGGACACCACGTACCTGCAGGCCTTTACCCACCTCGACGATTACGACATCTGGGGCTGCGTAAAAGCCTGGGCCAACCACTCCGACCTTGTGCTCGCCACCCTCTGCCGAATGCTGCTTGATCGGCACCTGTTCAAAATCATGCTGTCGACCGAACCCTTTGCCCCCACGCTGGTCGACGAACTGGCGCAGCAGCTTCGTAGCAAGGGCCTTTCCGACGACGAACTGTCGTACTTCCTGGTGGAAGGGCAAGCCTCCAACGCCGCTTACCTGCCCGCCATCGACTCCATCCGGATCAAGTCCAAAAACGGCTACGTGCGCGACATTGCCGACGCCTCCGACCTGGCCAACATCGGTGCTCTCTCGACCATTGTGCGGCGTCACTATATCTGCTGGGCGCGCGAGCTGGCCTGGGAGGCCAAGGCCAAGCAGGTTTGAGGTTTGGTGTATACCGTTTGACGTTAACACCCTGGTAAACCAGCATTAGCCAACGCCGTACAGTAAACACCAAACGCCAAACCCTGTACAGGGGTAACAATAAATTGAATTAATTGGCCATTTATACGAATAGTGCAATTTGTTGGTTACCTTGCGACCCTATTGTCGGCCCAGACAACCACTGTTTTTTTCGGGCATGAATCGCAAATGGAGTTTACAGTCAGGCAGATAGCCGCTCTACTGGATGGGGAAGTAAACGGGGACGACACATTAACAGTCAGCCGTTTAGCCAAAATTGAAGAAGCAACAACGGGCAGCATTTCTTTCCTTTCCAACCTAAAATACGAGCCCTATCTGTACAGCACTGGCGCATCGGCCGTCATTGTTGACCGCTCCTTTACGCCCCGCGAACCGGTTGCGGCGGCGCTTATTTTGGTCGAAAACTCCTATTCCGCGTTCACCCGATTATTAGAAGAGTACCATCGGCAGCTTACGTTTGCCCGGGTGGGTATCGAGCAGCCAACGTACCTGCACGCGAGTAGCCAACTCGGTGAGCACGTGTATGTTGGCGCATTTGCCTACGTTGGCAAAAACTGCCGCATCGGGTCGAACGTGAAGATTTACCCCCACGTGTACATTGGCGATAATGTCACAATCGGTGATAATACCGTCATCCACTCGGGGGCCAAACTCATCGATAACACGGTGGTTGGCAAGTTTTGCGTCATCCACCCCAACGCCGTCATTGGCTCCGATGGCTTTGGCTTTGCCCCCCAGCCCGATGGCACTTACAAAACCATCCCGCAGTTGGGCAACGTGATCCTCGAAGACTTCGTCAGCGTGGGCACCAATACCACGATCGACTGCGCCACGATGGGCTCGACGATCATCCGGCAGGGGGCCAAGCTCGACAACCTCATTCAGATTGGCCACAACGTCGAAATTGGCCGCAATACCGTGATTGCCGCCCAAACCGGCGTGTCGGGTTCGACCAAGATTGGGGAGAACTGCGTGGTGGCGGGGCAGGTCGGCTTTGCCGGGCACCTGATCATCGCCAACAACACCCGATTTGGCGCCCAAACCGGCGTGTCGAAGTCAGTGAAAGAAGAAGGGCAGTCGCTCAACGGCTCGCCCGCTTTCGATCTGAAAGACTCCCTGCGCGCGGCGGCCGTTCATCGCCGGCTGCCCGATCTGGAACGGCGACTTATTGACCTTGAAAAAGAAGTGCAGCGTCAGCAACGTACCGAATCTGGGCAAGCCTAGGCACCTAGTCGCTCCTGGCAGCTCAACGTTTCTCTTCAGTGACTGCGTACTAAACAAACATGAATATTAAACAGCAAACCATCCAGAAGGCCGTCTCAGTATCGGGCGTAGGCTTGCATACCGGCGTGTCGGCAACGATGACGTTTATGCCCGCCCCGGCCAATCATGGGTTCAAATTTCAGCGTATTGATCTGCCGGGCCAACCCACCGTCGACGCCGACGTCGACTTCGTGGTGGATCTGTCGCGCGGCACAACGCTCGAACAAAATGGGGCGCGGGTGCACACCGTCGAACATACACTGGCCGCGTTGGTAGGCCTGCAAATCGACAACGCGCTCATTCAGCTCGACGGCCCCGAACCGCCCATCATGGATGGCTCATCGATCAAGTTCGTCGAGGCGCTTCAGTTTGCCGGTATCGAAGAGCAAAACGCCGATCGTAAGTATTTCGAAGTTAGCGAATTCGTTCATTACCGCAACCCCGAAAAAGACATCGAGATTGCGGCCCTGCCCCTCAACGACTACCGCCTGACGGTAATGGTCGACTACAACTCGCAGGTAATCAGCAGCCAACACGCGTCGCTCAACGACCTCACGCTGTTTGCCGACGAAATCGCCTCGTGCCGCACGTTCGTGTTCCTGCACGAGCTGGAAATGCTCTATAAGCAGAACCTGATCAAAGGCGGCGACCTGAGCAACGCCATCGTGATCGTCGACCGCGACGTCGACGAAGACGAGCTGGATCATCTGGCCAAGATGCTCAACAAATCGAAGGTGGGTGTCAACAAGCAGGCGGGGATTCTGAACAACCTGCAGCTGCATTACCCCAACGAGATGGCCCGCCACAAGCTGCTCGACATGCTGGGCGATCTGGCCCTGATTGGGCGGCCCATCAAGGCGCAGATTCTGGCGGCGCGGCCCGGCCACGCGGCCAACGTGGCGTTTGCCAAGAAAATCAAGAGCCTGATTCAGAAGAATGCGCAGAATCAGGTACCGCAGTACGACCCGAAACAGCCGCCGATCTTCGACATCAACCGCATCGCACAGCTGCTGCCCCACCGCTACCCGTTCCAGATGGTCGACAAGATCATCGCGCTGGACGAAAGCAGTGTCATCGGCATCAAAAACGTGACGATGAACGAGCCGTACTTCCCCGGCCACTTCCCCGGCAACCCCGTAATGCCGGGCGTGATGCAGCTGGAAGCCATGGCGCAAACGGGTGGCATTCTGGTACTGAGCACCGTGCCCGACCCCGAAAACTACTGGCCGTACCTGATCGGGATCGAAAATTGCCGGTTCCGCCGCAACGTATTGCCCGGCGACACGGTAATCTTTCGGTGTGAGTTCACCTCGCCCATGAAACGCGGCATCGTTAAAATGCAGGGACGTGGGTATGTGAACAACAACCTTGTCTGCGAAGCCGACATGATCGCGAGTCTGGTGAAAAAGAAATAGTTCACTGTTCACCGTTCTCTGTCGGCTGTTGCTCTCTCCCAACAGGCAACTGACGACAGTGAACAGCGGACTTTTTTAACAGTACAGATGATTCAACCATTAGCCTACGTCCATCCCGAAGCTAAGATTGCTCAGAATGTGGTCATTGAGCCTTTCGCCATTATCCACAAGGACGTTGAGATAAAAGAAGGTACCTGGATTGGCTCCCACGCGGTGATCAATTCCGGCGCTCGCATTGGCCGTAACTGCAAGGTCTATCCGGGCGCTGTCATTGCGGGCACGCCCCAGGACCTGAAGTTCAAAGGCGAGATTACCCAGGCCATCATTGGCGACAACACCACCATTCGTGAATACGCGACCATCAGCCGCGGCACCGAAGAGCACTGGAAAACCGAGATTGGTTCAGACTGCCTCATCATGGCCTACGCCCACGTGGCGCACGATTGCCGCATCGGCAACCACTGCATCCTGACCAACAACGTGCAGATGGCCGGCCATGTGTACATGGGCGACTGGGCGATCATCGGCGGGTCGAGCTCGGTGCTTCAGTTTACTAAAATCGGGGCACACGCCATGATTTCGGGCGGGTCACTGGTACGGAAAGACGTACCCCCGTTTACCAAAGCGGCCCGCGAACCCCTCTCCTATGCCGGTATTAACTCGGTGGGGCTGCGTCGTCGGGGGTTCACCAACGAGCAAATCAACGAGATTCAGGAGATCTATCGGTACGTGTTCCTGCGGGGCCTCAACAACGCCGAGGCGCTCAACCGAATCGAACTCGACATTCCCGCCACGGCCGAACGCGACGAAATTCTCAATTTCATCCGCAACTCGGAGCGGGGCATCATGAAAGGCCCCGGCAGCAGCAGCGGGGAGTAATGTTGAATGCACAATGAATAATGGACAATGCACAATGAGGTTGCACATCCTGGGTTGGCGCTGGTTCGTTGTCCATTATTCATTGTGCATTGTCCATTCCTTTTTCAATGATCATCACGGCTCAACAGCTTGGCAAAAAGTACCGCCGCGAATGGATCTTCCGCGGCGTTGATCTGACGCTGTCGGCCGGAAACAGCTACACGTTTGTTGGCCCCAACGGGAGTGGCAAATCGACCCTGCTACAGGTCTTGGCCGGTATGCAGCCTTCGTCGGCCGGTACGCTGACTTATACCCACGCCGGACAGCCGCTTGCCGATGAGCACTGGTACCGCCACATGGTGCTGGCCGCCCCCTACCTCGAACTGATCGAGGAATTGACGCTGACCGAATTGCTCACGTTTCATGGCCGCTTCAAACCTTTTCGGGCCAACGCCAACGTACCTGAGCTCATCGACCGCATGCAGTTGAGCCACGCTCGCAACAAAGAGATTAAGTTTTATTCGTCGGGAATGAAGCAGCGGGTGAAGCTGGGGCTGGCCTTTTTCTCCGATGCCCAGCTGGTCATGCTCGACGAGCCAACGGCCAACCTAGACTGGCAGGGAGCTGCCTGGTACAAAGAACACGTACTCCAACTCCCGCCCGACGTCTTGCTGCTGATTGGCTCCAATCAACCCAGCGAATACGACTTTTTCCCCCGTGCACACGCCAACGTCATCGAGGTGACGCAGTGGAAATAAGGCCAGTCGGGATGCCCCGACTGGATAGTAGGCTGGTAACAGTGCAAAGCCGTTCATGGTAATCAAGGCAAACGAACGTACCTGAACAGCAAAAGCCCGGAGTGTAGTCGTCGGCTTTTTGCTGTTCAGGTACGTTCGTTTGCTGGCGTTTGCTCTACTGAACTGCCAGAATCTTGAATTCTGTCCGTCGGTTCTGCTGGTGTTCGTTTTCCGAACATTCAACCCCGTCTGTACAGCCGTTTACAATCTCGTTTTCGCCGTAGCCTCTGGCCGATAGCCGTCCTGCCTGAATGCCCCGCGACACCATGTAATCCATGGCCGCCCGCGCCCGGCTCTCCGACAGCCGCATGTTGAAGGCATCCCCCGAGCGCGCGTCGGTATGTGACCGCAGTTCGATTTTCATCGTCGGATATTCTTTCAGCAGCGATACCACCCGGTCAAGTTCGCGGGCCGCGTCGGGGCGGATAAAGAATTTACCCAGATCGTAATAGATGTTTTTCAGCTGAAAGACGTCGCCCTCCCCGTAAATCCCGATCGAGTCCGGGGCGGTTTTCTGGCTGGCCACCACCCGCTTGGGCTGTTTACCGATTTTGGCTTTCTTGGTCGCGTATCGGTCTTTCTCGGCCGTGAGCGAGTAGCCAGCGTTGGGTTTCACGTTAAACTCATAGCCGCCATCGGGGCCAGTCACCACGGTCTGCGTGTTTTTGTTCTTGTCGTCGCGCAGCGTCACCTTCACGCCTTCGGCCGGCTTCTGGTTCACCTCAGTTTTTACCACACCCCGGATAATCGTGTTCTCGCTCTTCTCCAGATAAATCGAGATGTTCATCTCGGGCTTGTTCGACTGGGTCAGGGTTGAGAAACGGGCGCTGTTGGAAGCATAGCCTTCTTTCAGTGCTTTGAATTCGTATTCCGTATTGATGTCGAGGCACAGGTCGGTTTTACCATCGGGGCTCGTCATTTTCAGTTCCTGGTTTGACCCGTTGCGTACAATCCGTACGTCGGCCGATTCAATGGGGCGGCCCGTTTTGGCATCAAACACCAGAATGTTCAACTGCTTACAGGCGCGGCGGAATGAATAGATATCATCGTCGCTGACGCCCTTACGGCGGTTACTGCTGAAATACCCGGTGGTGCGGCCCCGATCCGTGATTAGCCCGAAATCATCTTTTTCCGAATTGATGGGGTACCCTACGTTCTGCACGCCCCGGAAAGGGATGCCGTCGCGCATTTCGGCATAGAAAATGTCGAGCCCGCCGATGCCCTCGTGCCCGTCTGACGCGAAGTACAGGTTACCCGCCGAATCCACGTACGGGAACATCTCGTTGCCCTCCGTATTCAGTTCCTTACCCATGTTTACCGGCGTACCCCACTGCCCGTTGTTAAACTCCACCACATACAGGTCCGTGCCGCCATAGCCGCCGGGCATGTCCGACACGAAGTAGAGCTTCTGATCGTCGGGTGAGAAGGCCGGGTGCCCCACCGAATATTCGGGGCTGTTGAATGGTAACTCCGTTACGTCGTGCCATTTGTTGTTGCGCATCACCGCCGAGTACAGCTTCAGCTTACGGACCCCATCGGTGCTTTTGCCTGACTTGCCTTTGCTGCCGTTGTTGCGGGTGAAGACAATGAATGTCTGGTCTTTGGTGAAGGTCATCGGGCCTTCGTGGTACTTGGTATTCAGCGTGCGGCTGAATTTTTCGGCTTTCGACGTAGGCTTGCTTTCGGCTTCAATCTCAACCGACTGATCGCCCGCCGGGCCGCCACCGCCCAACACCGCCGTACCCGCCGGCCGAACGATCTGATCGAAGCCGGGGATGCGCAACTGATTGGTATCGGGGAAGAAATACAGGTCGAGGAAGGGCGTCTGGTTCCAGTTGAACACCCGTTTGATGACGCCGCCTTCGTCGCGCGACGACACAAACACCAGACCCGACTTATAGTACATCGGGCTGAAATCGGCCTGCCGGGAGTTGATCGCCAGGTTTTGCACCCGGAACGACGACGAGTCGAGGTAGAACCGGCTGGGATCCATCAGACCGATCGTGTTTTTCTTACCACGCAGGTCCTGCGTCTGGCGGCGCCCATATTCGCTATACATCTTCTGCCCGTCGCGCGTCTTGCCATTGCTGACGAGGGCCTGCGCGTAGTAGAGATAGATTTCGCTTTCCAGGTCGGGGTAGTTGGCGATCAGTTCGGCATAGACCCGTTCGGCGTTGCGCGAGTCCTGAAGCTTCCGATAGCAAATACCCAATTTGGTTAAGGCCTCGCGTGATTCTGCCGGTTCAACGCGGCCACGAAGGAAATCCTCATACATCCGCACGGCGGTGAGGTAGCTGTAGTTGTCAAACTGCTTATTGGCTGCCCGTAGCCGCATGCTTTGCGCCTGTAGCGTCAGCGAAGTGGCCAATAGCCCTCCAACAAGGAGCAGAACCCGCAGGTATCGGTTCATGTAGTAAGCGTTTTTTCTATGGGTATTCCGACTATTGCTGTAGTCCATCAAATTAAGTGCCAAAATTCAGGTTGTTGGAGTCAAACTCAACCGAACAATCTGTTCGGTCGTTTCGGTAATCCGGCTTCGATGCGCTGTACGCACACCGATCACCCACATCACTTCGCCGCCCGCTTCCAGCACCCAGACCGACGATCGTTGCGGCGCGGGCACTTTGGCGTTGGTCAGCAAATCGCTCACCAGTTGCGTACCCGCCAGCCCCAGTGGCCTGAACCGGTCGCCGGGTTGCCAGCGGCGCAGTAGCCAGGGTAGCAAGAGTTGTGCCGCATCGAACAGGGCCACCGTTGAGGGCGTTTTTAGGTTGCCATCCCAATTCGTCCGGTCAAATCGTTCGGCGGTAACGTACCCAGCGCCCGGTAAGTCGATGGGCTGCGCCGGCCACGCGGTCACCCGAATCGGCTGGGGAAGCGGGTCAGCCTGGGGAAGGAGCCAGATAGCGCCCCGCTCATGCACAAGCCGATGCGTAGCCGATTGGATTACCTGCCCATTTTTGACGAACGTATCCCCCTCGGCGTCAACTGAATGCCAAAATTGTTGTAAGGCCTGCGCCGAAAACCCATAGGGTCGGAGCCACTCGCCTAGCCGGAAGAGCGGTTCCGACAACGCTTTCACGGCCGCCACGTCCATTTTTACGCCCGTCGGTTGCGGTTGGGCAACTGCCGCCCAGGACGCGGTCATCGTTTCCTGCACAATCGCATCGGCAGCACGCAGGTAACCCACCGTTCGGGGCAGGTGAGCCAACAACCCCGGATTGATCGTTTTCAACACCGGCACTACCTGATGCCGGATTCGGTTTCGGGCGTATTTGTCGGTGGCGTTGGAGGTGTCTTCTCGCCAGGGCAGGCCCCGCTCCTGGGCATAGGCTTCGATCTGCTCACGGCTCGCAAACCACAGCGGCCGCACCACGCCCTGCTCCGTCCGGATGGGAATACCCGTCAGGCCAGTGAGGCCGGTGCCTCGCGTCAGGTTCAACAGCATGGTCTCCAGCACGTCGTCGGCCTGGTGGGCAGTAGCCACGGCAACGTACCCGTGCGCCGGGCAGAGCTGCGCAAACCAGCCATAGCGCAACTGCCGGGCCGTTACCTGCACCGACTCGCCCCGCCGGGCCGCTTCGGCTTCGGTGTCGAACCGTATCTGGTGAAACGGAACCCCGTAGTCGTTGGCCCTGTTTTCGACAAAAACGGCGTCGGCCTCCGATTCGGCCCCGCGCAGGGCGAAGTTCACGTGGGCGATCCCGAACGTAAAGCCATGCTGATGCAGCAGGTCGGTCAGCACCATCGAATCGATGCCTCCGCTGACGGCCACCAGCAGCCGATCCGTTTTGTTGAAGAGGCGGTGCTCGTTAATAAATGCTAAAAAGCCTTCCATCCGCCAGGTACGTTCTAACTTTGTCGGTCATTTGTCGTTGGTCATTCGTCGTCATGTGTTGCCTAAACACCGCCTGATCCCTTCGTCCGCCCATGACCAATGACCCACTACCTAATGACACAAGTGCAAAAATATAGCCTTTCTGTCCGTTTAATCGCGCTGCTCACCTTGCTGTTGGGCGGCGTCAGCCCGTTGTGGGCGCAGGTGGGGCGCCCGCCGGCCGCCGGTGGCACCGAGCAGGTCGAAATCCTAAACGCTGACAGTCTGGAGGTATTGCAAACGCCGGGCAACGTGACCCGCCGTCTGGTAAATAACGTGCGGCTACGGCACAAAGGGGCGCTGATGTACTGCAACCTCGCCATTCAGAACGCCACGTCCAACGTGATCGAGGCGTACGGTAACGTCCGGATTTTGCAGGGCGATACCATTACCGTACGCGGCGACACCATGTATTATTATGGCAACACGCGCTCATCAACCCTGTTGGGACGGGTGTCGCTCAAGGACCGGAAAATGACCTTGACTACTGCCCGCCTCGACTACGACCTGGCCAACGGTATCGCGCACTATCCGGTAAAGGGCCGCATCGTAGATAAGGAAAATATCCTGACGAGCGACGAAGGTTACTACGACACCCGGCTGAAGCAGTTCACGTTTATCCGCAACGTGCGGCTCGTCAGCCCGAAAAGCCTGCTCACGGCCGATTCACTGCTTTACAACAGCTTTACAAAGGTCGCCACCTTCCAGGGGCCAACCCGGATCGTCAACGAAGACGGCACCCTGCTGGCGCGCAATGGTACGTATAATACCGTCACACGCGTCTCAAATTTCCGACAGCGCGCTACGGCCTACACCGACAAATACACGCTCACCGGCGACACGCTGAATTTCGACAACCAAACCGAACTGGGCATTGCCCGGGGCAACGTGGTGCTGGTTGGGAAAGAGAACAACACCGTTATCACCGGCGATCAAGGACGCTACAACGGCAAAGCGGGCGTATCGCGGGTGACGGGCCACGCCGTATTGCGATCCGTCGTCAGCAAAGACACGCTTTACATGCGGGCCGATACGCTTTTCTCCTACGATACGCCGTCGGGCGCGAAAGAAAAACGCCCCCGCAAACTGATTGGGCAGCGAAACGTGCTGGTGTACAAATCGGACCTGCAAAGCCGCTGCGACTCGCTAGTGTACTCCGTTTCGGATTCGACCTTTTATTTCTACAAGAAGCCCATCGTCTGGAGCCAAAGCTATCAGATGGAGGCCGACACCCTGACCGCCAAGCTGAAAAACAACCGCATCAATACCATGCTGCTGCGGGGCAAGTCGTTTGTGGTGTCGCAGGATACGCTCAAATACTTTAACCAGATTAAAGGCCGGTCGATCACGGCTACCTTCCGCGACGTGCGCGATACGCTGCGCCCGCCGGTGGCCAAACGCGCCGTGAAGGCGGGAAGCCGAACGGCCGCCCGCACCGCGAGTGCGCCCAAAGCGCCGCGATCGACCACGGCCGTAGGGGGCCCACCCAAGGTAGAAGAGAAAACGGTTTTGGATCGCGTGGTGGTTGAAGGCAACGGTCAGAGCATTTATTTCGTAATAGACGATAAGAACGTGTTTACGGGTATGAACCGCGTGGATTGCAGCAAGATGACCATCGACTTCAAGAAGAATCGCGTAGGTACCATCCGATTCTATGGACAACCCGACGGGACGCTGATTCCGCCCAAACAGTTGACTGAAGACAAGAAAAAGCTCGACGGTTTCCGTTGGCGCGAGAAAGAAAAACCCACAAAAGAGCAGGTATTGGGGCAACCGGAGCCTAAACCAAAGCCCGCTGCCCAAACCACAGCGGGGCCAATTACTGTCTCGACGGCCATACCGGCTTCGATCAATGCGGCTTCACTTCAGAAAGAAGTTAATACAACTGGCCTGCCGGTAAATAGGAACGGCATTAAAATTGACGCCCTGAATAAACCATTCACCCCCAAATCGGGTCAAAAGCAGTAAATCGCAGGCAGAATTAACAATTTTTTAAGTACGAACGCGTTGACATTCCCCTTTCACACAGGTACGTTTGTAGTAAGCAATGGTAACGCATTGATTGTCAAGCATGAAACAAACTTTACAGATATATGGGTGTTTACTGGGCCTCTTGGTGGCCACTTCGTTGCGGGCGCAGGATCCCGGGCGGAGTCGGCTTAACCTGGGCCGCAAGGCACCTGCCAACTCACCAACCGCCACCACGTCGGTCAGCAAGCCCCAGCGATTGTTGGTGCCCCGCCCCTATGTGATGGCCCCGATGGACCGCCTGCTGACGCTGGGCAAGAACTCGGCCATCCGCGATTACTACCGCTCGATTCTGATTGCTCCGAGCGCCCAGTCGACCCGCACCGCCAGCAGCACTCGGGCCACCGCGGCCGAGACGCCTTCGATGCCGATCGTTGAGCGAAACCTCTCGGAGAATACGCTGCATTCGGAAGAGCGGATGTACGCCAGCGACCACCTCACGGTATCGAATATCTACCCGAACCCGGCCAACGACTTCGCCGACATTGATTACGCGATGAGCAGTGGCGTAGGTAGTGCCAGCATCACCCTGCTGAATATTTTGGGATCGCCCATTGCCGAGTACACCCTCGACCGCAATGAACGCAAGGTGCGCCTTCAAACCCGTGACCTGCCCACAGGCTACTACTTTTACCAACTCTCGGTAGAAGGCACCAAAGTCGCCACCAAGAAGCTACTGGTAAAGCATCAATAAGGTAGTCTGGTCAGTCGTGCTAAACTAAGTACGAAGTCTGGAAAGACGTTTTAAGCGGAAGCGGCGTAAGCAATACAGAACAGACTTTCCAGACTTCGTACTTAGTTTAGCACGACTGACCAGACTCTTAAAGAACGTTAATCCCTGCACCAGAATGGCTACCGGCACGTTAACTAGCCGGTAGCCATTCTTTTTTGTATATTTGCACCCTTATGCGAAATCGCCGTATCCTTGTTTATTGTCTGGGCCTTTTGCTCGTAAGCCTATCGGCCTGTTCTGACTTCTCGAAGATCCAGAAAAACGGCACCGACGACGACAAGTACAAAGCCGCGCTGAAGTACTACAACAAGCAGGACTGGTATCGGGCCGGGGTTCTGTTTGAAGAGATTATCCCGAAACTGCGGGGCAGTGCCGAGCAGGAGTTGTCGCAGTTCAATTACGCCTACACCCAGTACAATCAGGGCCTGTATGAGCCAGCCGCTCAGCTCTTTAAGCGGTTCTACGAAACGTTTGCCCGCAGCGAGCAGGCCCCCGAGGCGATGTACATGTATGCCGTTTCGCTGTACAAAAGCACGCCGAGCTTCAACCTCGATCAGTCGGGTACCATCGGTGCCATGTCGGCCCTGCAGGATTTCGTGAACACGTACCCGGAGAGCGAACACGTCAAAGATTGCACCGACCTGATTCTAAACCTGCGGAAGCGACTCGAACGCAAAGCATACGAACGGGCTAAGCAGTATTACAAAGTGAGTGGTTTCAGCATCGCCAACTACAAATCGGCGGTGGTGGCCATCAACAATTTCCAGCGTGAGTTTCCCGATTCGGAATTCAACGAAGAATTGGCCTATCTGAAAGTAGACGCGCAGTATAGCCTGGCTAAAAACTCGCTCGATACGAAGCAGAAGGAACGTTATCAGGAGTCGTTGGCGTTTTATCAGGCATTCAAGGAGAAGTACCCCAACAGCAAGTACCTCAAGCAGGCCGACAAGATGGTCGAGGGCAGCCAGAAGGAACTCGACCGGATTGCCAAAGAAGAGAAGGCTCGCGAAGAACTTAAAAAGCAACAACAACCCGCCCCCAACGCACCCGCCAAGGTGACTTCAGGGCAGTAATCGATTATGGCAACGTCAAATCCGTCAATCATCACGCGCGACACCGACAAGATCGCAGCAGTAACGGGCAATCTGTACGAGTCGGTCTCGCTTATTTCGAAGCGTGCCCGTCAGATCTCGACCCGCAATAAGGAAGAACTGAGCAACAAACTGTCGGAGTTTGTATCGGCGGTCGATAACCTCGAAGAAGTGTTCGAAAACCGCGAGCAGATCGAGATTTCGAAATTCTACGAGCGCCTGCCCAAGCCGACGACGCTGGCCACCGACGAGTTTTTGCAGGGCAAAGTGTACCACCGGTACCCCGAAGAAGGCGAAGCCGCGGCCCAGTAAGCGTTTCACCCGCCTAGCCAAAAGCAAGCAACCAGACCGCAGGTACTACCCGCGTCGGGTTTCTTGCTTTTTTTGTTGTCGATGAATTCACTCCACAAAAAACGCATTCTGCTTGGTGTGTCGGGCAGTATTGCTGCCTACAAAGCGGCCTTGCTGGTGCGGTTGCTGGTCAAAGCCGGGGCCGAGGTGCAGGTTGTCATGACCGAGTCGGCAACGGCTTTCATTACCCCCCTCACGCTGGCGACCTTGTCGAAACGGCCCGTGCTGTCGCGGTTTGTAGCCGACGACACCGGTACCTGGAACAACCACGTCGAGTTGGGGCTCTGGGCCGATGCCCTCGTGATCGCCCCGGCTTCGGCCCGAACGCTGGCCCGCTGCGCCACCGCCCTCTGCGACGACCTGCTGTCGGCGGTGTACCTGTCGGCCAAGTGCCCCGTGTTTCTGGCGCCCGCCATGGACCTCGACATGTATCGCCACCCGGCCACGGTCGACAACCTGAACCGGCTGCGGTCGTTTGGCAACCACATCATCGACGCCACCCACGGCGAGCTGGCGAGCGGGTTGGTGGGTGAAGGTCGCCTGGCTGAGCCCGAAACGATTGTACAAACGCTAGAACGGCACTTCAGCCGGCGCCCCGAGCTGGTCGGCAAATCTATCCTGATTACGGCAGGCCCCACGCAGGAGCCCATCGATCCGGTCAGGTACGTTAGTAACCACTCGACCGGCAAAATGGGCTTCGCCATTGCGCACGCTTTTGCCCGCGCCGGTGCCAACGTGACACTCGTAGCGGGTCCAACGTACCTGGCTACCCCCGACGAGGCCATCCGACGCATCAACGTGCGGTCGGCGCAGGAGATGTTCCAATCGACGGCCGATGCCTTCCCTACCGCCGACGTTACGATCCTCAACGCGGCCGTGGCTGATTATACACCGGCCTACCCGGCCGACAAAAAGATCAAGAAAAACGACGCGCAGTTTGCCATCGAACTAACAAAAACGGTCGATATCGCCGCCACGTTGGGTGCCCAGAAACGACCCGATCAGTTGATGATGGGGTTTGCGCTTGAAACCGATAATGAGCGCGCCAACGCGCTGGGCAAACTGCACCGCAAAAACCTGGACTGGATTGTGTTGAACTCCCTGCGCGATTCGGGCGCGGGCTTTGGACACGACACCAACAAGATTACCGTTATTAGCAGGCAGGAGATCGTCCACGAATTTGACCTCAAACGCAAAGACGAAGTGGCCGATGATTTGCTGACGATTATCGCAGAGCAGTTGATGACGAAACTGCCTCCAAAAAACGAATGAAAAGAGCGATGAAACGCTACCTGTTTCTCTTTGCCTGCCTGCTGCTCGCCTACGTTGCCCCGGCGCAGGAACTGAACTGCACGGTGAACCTCAACTCCGATCAGTTGGTGGCCGTGCAGAAAACCGACTTCTCGTATTTCAGCCAGTTGAAAACGGTCATCAGCGACCTGATGAACAACCGCCGCTGGACCAACGATCAGTTTGGGCAGAACGAAAAAATCAACTGCACGCTGACGGTCAACCTGCTGCGCTCCGAGACGCAGGGCGTTTTTCAGGGCAACGCGCAGCTGACGGTAAGCCGGCCGGTTTATGGCACCAATTACCAGACCATTATTCTGAGCTACGTCGATCGGGGCTTCAACTTTTCGTGGTTGCCGACGCAGCCCATTTTTTACCGCGAAAACCAGTTTTCCGACGACCTGACCCAGATGCTGGCTTTCTACGCCAACATCATTCTGGCGGTCGATTACGATTCGTTTTCGCGGCAGGGCGGCAATCCCTACATCCAGCGGGCCTATCAGGTCGTGAACCTGGCGCAGGCGTCGAGCCCCAACCAGAGCGACTGGTCAAATACCGACAACGGACGGCGCAACCGGTTCTGGCTGGTCGAGAATCTGCAAAGCCAGCAGGTGATTCCCTTCCGCGACGGGTTCTACAACTACCACCGGCTGGGGCTCGATGCCTTCGCCAGCAACCCGGTTCAGGCTCGAAAATACACGATGGATTTGCTGACCAACATGCGGCAGATTACCTTGCAAAAGCCCGGCGCGGTGCTGTTGAACTCCTTCTTCGACGCCAAATCCGATGAGTTGCTGAACATCATGGCCGAGGGCACGCGCGACGAACGCAGGCGGGCGTTTGACCTGCTCTCGTTCCTCGACCCCAGTAAAACCGAGAATTACCGACGACTGCTGAACTAACACGTTCTCTGTTCACCGTTGCCCATCTTCAGCTGGCCACTTAAGCGTAAAAGTTTGGCGAAAGTAGCGTAACTGAGGACGGTCAACGGTGAACAGAGAGCCGAAAATGCTTGTTCTTTTTTCGTATGCTATCGCACTTATTGATCAAGAATTACGCGCTGATTGAGCAGTTGGAGATGGTGCCTGATGGGGCCCTGAATATCATTACGGGCGAAACCGGAGCGGGCAAATCCATAATGCTGGGTGCTATTGGGTTGTTGCTCGGTCACCGGGCCGACACGCGGGTGCTGTATGACCCTTCCCAAAAGTGCGTGATCGAGGGATCGTTCAACGTGACTGGGTACGTGATCGAAACCATTTTTGAGGAAGAAGAACTGGATTACGCCGAGCTGTGCATCGTGCGGCGGGAAATCAGCCCCAGCGGAAAATCGCGGGCGTTTGTCAACGACACGCCGGTGAACCTGGAAACCCTGCGGCGCGTGACGAGTCAGTTGATGGACATCCACTCGCAGCACGATTCGGTCATGCTGGGATCCAACGAGTACCAGTTGCAGATTGTGGACACCTACGCGCAGGACGACGACCGGCTACGTACCTACCGGGCCGATTACCAGACCTACCGCGACCGGCAGATGACCTACGATCACCTCCAGAACGAGGCCGGGGCCATGCGCCGCGAGTTTGACTACAACAATTTTCTGTACCAGGAACTGCTGAAAGCCAACCTTCAGGCCGACGAGCAGGAATTGCTGGAGCAGGAATTGAACGTGCTGGAAAACGCGGGCGAGATCAAGGAGCGGCTGCTGATGGCCTTCGAATACCTCGACAACCCCGAACAGTCGGTCGTGTCGCAGTTGAAAAGCGCGGTCGGCTGCCTCAATCAGGTCACGAAGGTTGCCGAGCAGTACAAAGCGTTGCAGGAGCGCGCCCAAAGTGCCCTGATCGAACTCCGTGATCTGGCCGACGAGATCAGCACCGAGCAGGAAAGCGTTGATATTGATGACAGCCGCGCCGAAGTGGTGCGTGAACGGCTCAGCCTCATTTACCAGCTTCAGACCAAGCATCAGGCGAGCAACATTGCCGCGCTGATCGCGCTGCGCGATGAACTGGGCCAGAAAGTGAGTCAGGTGCTCAACCTCGACGATGAACTGGCCAAGGCCAAGGCAAAAGCCGAAGCGGCCCAGAAGAAGATGCTGACGTCGGCCGAGGCACTCTCGAAAGCCCGGATGGCGGTGCTGAAACCCATCGAAAAAGAGATCAAAGGCCTGCTCGACGATCTGGGGATGCCCAATGCCTCATTGCAGATCAGCGCCGAAAAAGGTCGCCCGACTCCTTCGGGTATCGATACGGTGTCGTTCCTGTTTTCGGCCAACAAAGGCGTCAAACCGCAGCAGTTGAAGAACGTCGCGTCGGGCGGTGAATTTTCGCGGTTGATGATGGCGATCAAATACATTCTGGCCAGCAAACGCTCGTTGCCGACCATCATCTTTGACGAAATCGACACGGGCGTTTCGGGCGAAATCGCCATCAAAATGGGCCACATGATGCGCGATATGGCCCATACGCACCAGTTGATCGCCATCACGCACCTGCCCCAGATTGCTGCTCAGGGTACGGCGCACTATTTCGTCTACAAAGACCATTCCGCCGCCAAAACGGTCAGCCGGGTACGTCGGTTGTCGTTTGAAGAGCGGGTGCAGGAGATTGCGCAGATGATCGGTGGCAAAACTCCGTCGCCCAGCGCTGTCAGTTCGGCCCGCGAGATCCTGGAACAGAACGCGGTGGCCTAACGGCAACGTAACCGGATGCTCCGTTGCCGCCGGCCATCAACCTTACCATTATTGACCATTACTGGAAT
This sequence comes from Fibrella aestuarina BUZ 2, assembly GCF_000331105.1. Taxonomy (NCBI): domain Bacteria; kingdom Pseudomonadati; phylum Bacteroidota; class Cytophagia; order Cytophagales; family Spirosomataceae; genus Fibrella; species Fibrella aestuarina. Next base: position 4,824,630 of record NC_020054.1, read on the forward strand.
GAAAATCCCCCACTACCCTATCGCGCTGGCCCTGTTGACGCTGGCCTGCGGCCCGTCTGATTCAGACAAGAAAGAAGGCACCGAGCAGGCTGCTTCTGTTGAGCAACTCGAGAAAGACGTATTCGCCGTTCACGACGAGGTGATGCCCCGCATCAGCGAGATCATGAAACTGAAAAAAGACCTGAACGGCAAACTGGTCACGCTCGACAGCCTCAAACAGGCTTCACCCAGCGAGGCAGTCCGCATCGACGAGCAGAAAGAACAGGGGCGGCTGATTGTACGCCACCTGACCGAAGCCGACAGCCTGATGATGGACTGGATGCACCGCTACAATGGCGACACGCTCAAAGCCCTCCCGGAAGCCGACGCCGTGCGTTACCTCAACAGTCAGAAAGAAATCATCAACGATGTTAAGAAAAAGATTAACCAGAGTGTGGGCGATGCTCAGTCGTACCTCAAGCAGTAACGCCCCGCTGGGCCGTGTTGCGCTGGGTACGTTGCTCGTAGGTACGTTACTGGCTTGCTCGCAGGCGGGCGACCAACTGCCCATTCTGGGCGAGCGGGAAGCGGTTACCAAGCAGGTTGACGGGAAAACCGTGACTGATACCGTGTATCACACCATCCCCGACTTCAGCTTCGTCAGTCAGTATGGCGACACGGTTACGGCGGCGGCGGTCAAGGACAAAATCTACGTGGCCGATTTCTTCTTCACGACCTGCCCCACCATCTGCCCGAAGATGAAAACGCAGCTCAAGCGGGTTTACGAGCGGTTCCAGACCAACCCCAACGTGCTCTTGCTGTCGCATACCATCGACCCGGAACATGACTCGGTGGCGGTACTGCGCGAATTTGCGGGCGAACTGGGCGTAAAAGGAAAGAATTGGCTCTTTGTCACGGGCGACCGCGATAAGATCTATGAGATTGGCGAAAAGAGCTACATGGTTACCGCGCAGAAAGACGCGTCGGCCCCCGGCGGTGTAGTCCACAGTGGTGCCTTCATTCTGGTCGATACACAGCGCCGCATCCGCGGTATCTACGACGGCACCACCGAAAAAGGTGTCGATCAGCTCATGACCGATATGGACAAGCTGTTAAAGGAGGATGAATAATAGAGAATGTACGATGAACAATGTGCAATTTTCAATGAACAGTGTGCGACGTTCAATGTTGAATCAGTTCGCCAGTAGGATATAATGAAGCGTCGCTTACTCCTTCATAGGCTATTTGCCTCACTTGGCTGGTCAGCCGTCACTGCCCCCTTGTGCATTGTACATTGTACATTATTCATTCTATCCGCCTGCCAGTCGGACGATGAAACGAAGCGGCAGAAATACATTACGGAGGGTATTATGCTGTATCGAAACAACTGCGCCAACTGCCATCAGGTGGACGGCGCCGGCTTGGCGGGGCTGTATCCGCCGCTTGCTAACTCCGATTACCTGAAAGCCAACAAAAATGCCGTGATCTGTTCGATCCGGCACGGGCAGCAAGGGCCTATCGTGGTGAATGGCAAAACCTACAACCGCCCGATGCCGGCTCAGTTGCAGTTCAGCGCCCTTGAAGTAGCCGAGATTACGACCTATATCTACAGCCAGTGGGGCGATGATAAACGCCTCGTAACCGGCAAAGAAGCCGAAGCCATCCTGGCAACCTGTAAGAAGTAAGTTCAACGTCCAAGGTCCAACGTGGCTGACGCAATCAGAGAACGCGTCAGCCACGTTGGACCTTGGACGTTGAACTTACCTTAAAATCCTCCTTCCAGGTTGAAGACACCGGTGGGTTTGCGGATGGAATAGCGCGAAAAATCCTGATTGGCGTCCAGCCCCAGTCCATACAGTCGCTCGCCCGTTAGCTGACTCGACACGACAACCCGGCTTTCGGTAAATACCTTCTTGGTGTTGGGGTTCCAGTGCAACAGGTTCGTCTGTAGCTTCTCCCGCTTCTGCTTGTTGATGACCACCACGTGGCCCATCACCGTGTACAGATCTTTGATTTTGTCGTACCGCCCCGAATCAGACCGGAGCGTCGTCACGACCTGCTGCCCAGTGGGGTCGTAGAAATCAACGAATACCTCTTTGGGGTACTTCCGGTCATCGTTTGTGTAACGGAGTTGTTTAGCTGTCGTCAGCTTCACTTTCAGGGCCGCGGCCTCGCTGTAGAGCAGCTTCACGTTCTGAATCTCCTCGATTGGCCCCTTGTACTCAACCCGCGCCGGTTTCTTCTCTTCTTCGCAGGCAAGTAGTGTAATGCACAATGTACAATGTACAATGTACAATGCCATCCGGCCGACAAAAACGCCTGCCGACCTTAGTCGAACATACTTATGCCAATACCCATTGTGCATCGTGAATCGTCCATTATGCATTAAGCCTAGTCGATCACCGTTTTGCGGAACCACCAGTCGTTGAGCGAGAAGCCCAGCGCCACTTTGAAGTACCGCTCCCGAATCTGCGAACCAGCCAGTGAGCCGCGCTGACCACCAACGAGGGCCAGATTGATGTGATTTACGAAATAAGCGCCCACCGGGATTGAGAAACCAAGGCTACCATTGATGTCGGTAATCTGCGTGCCATCGACCTGATAGGGCATTTGGTTGTATTGAAAGCCAGCCCGGTACGTAATCAGATCGCGGTAGCGCGTCGAGGCGGGTTTGGGCGTATATTCAACGCCAACCGCCGTATGCAGGCCGTCGCGCAGGTTACCCGGCTGATCGGTCACCGTGCGAAACTGCGACCAGCTCTGGAAGCCTACCTCAGCCCCAATAGCCAACTGATTGTTTTTTTCGTACGTAATCCCAAACTGAAGCTGCTGCGGCACCATCGACCGGGCGGCCGTGTTCGACCGCAACGTATCGTCGCCCGACACCAGACTGCCGTTGAGTTGTTGCTGGAACACGTCAGTTTCGGTGGCGCTCAGGTTGGTGCGGGGCGCAAACGTAAGGCCGATGTTCAGCGCGCGGTCTTTGCCCAGATTTGGCCGCCAGGCGGCACCGAAGTTCACGGCAATATCAGAGTAATTCACCCGGTTCACCCGGGCTACCGTGATGTCTTCACTGGAGTTGATCAGCACCCGCGACGTGGAGTTGGTGGTGATGTTGCCAAACAAGAAGGACGCTTCAGCACCCAGGTAAATGTTTTTTCCCAGCCGTACGCCGTTGCTGATCGACGCCCGGTTCAGCCCCCCTTTTCCGCTGTAGATCAGTTCGGTTTCGTAGATCGAATTGGGTACGCGGCCGTAGGTTTTGGTCTGGTAGTCGACGTAGCTGTACGGGCGCAGGCTGATGGCCGTGTTCCAGCGCGACGAGAGCGGGAACGCCAGTGCCAGATAGCTCAGGTTACCGCCAAAATCGCGCTGTGTCTGCTGCTCGCCCGACCGAATCTGGCTGAGCGCCTTCTGTTGGCCCAGCAGCCCCACCTCGAAGATGGTAAACCGCGACCGCCGGGCCAGCAGGGCCGGGTTCTGGCTGTTCAGGTAGAACGGGCTCGCATAACTGACGCCGATACCGCCCATGCCCAGGTTAGTGACGTTGGCGGAGGGCAGCAGTTCGCCCAGACCCAGTGCCGAATAAGGTGAGTTGCCGAGGCCCTGCGCCGATGCGTTCCCGGCGATCAGCAGGCTAAGGCCAGCGACGAATAAGAATGACTTTTTCACAAATAGAAGCGTATCACGTGCTGGTTACACGTCAGTGATTCTGACGCGACAGGTTGTATAAAAGAATCTGATTCAGGCCCAGCAGCACCAGATCAGGCACTGCAAATATACCCGGTTTCAGGCGGTTTACGAACAACGGAGCATCGCCACCGCAGACGATGACCCGTAAATGCGGATATTGGTTGGTATATCGGTCGATCAGGCCGTTCAATTCAAGCGCCATGCCGTTCATCGCGCCACTCAGCAGCGCATCGCGGGTGTTGCGGGCCGTGATGGGGGGCCACTCGCCCAGAGCCGGCAATTCGGGCAGGGGCAGGCGGGCAGTGAAGGTGTGCATGGCCCGCAGGCGCATCTGCAACCCCGGCGCAATGAGCCCCCCCTCGAACGTACCTGAGGCCTCGCCCGCCGACACGAAATCGGCGGTGATACACGTACCCAGATCAAGCACCAGGCAGGGCTCGCCGGGGCAGACAGCCGCTACCCCCGCCGCCGCCGCCAGCCGGTCAGCACCCAGCGTTTGCGGCGTTTCATAGCCATTTTTGACCGGTACGGGCAGGGTGGGCGACAGCAGCAGCCAGTCGGCGCCGCCGTCGAAGTCGTCCAGGGCGAGCCGCAGTTCGTCGGCCGGGCGGCTGGTCGAGGAGACAATGACGTGCTGCGGCGGCTGGCGCTGAAGGGCGTCGCGCAGGTCGTCGGGCGAGGCATACCGGGCGGTTTTCTGCAACTGATTGCCAGCAAACCAACCGGCTTTGATGCGGGTATTGCCCCAGTCAATGGCGAGGTTCACAGCAGGGTCAAGCTTCGTGGTCATTGGTGGTCATTGGTGGTCATTCATTGTTTCTGCGATTAATGACAACGAATGACCACCAATGACAGCGAAGCTAAATGACACCAATGCCCGATGACGATTAATCCTTCCATTTTTAACAAACTTTGTGACTCCTTATGCCAACGCTCTATCTGATTCCGACCCCGCTGGCGCCCGACACGGCCGCCCAGGTACTGACGCCCCCCATCGCCGACGTGATTGCCCATACCGACTGCTTTTTTGTGGAAGAACTGCGCACGGCTCGGCGGTTTATTAGTAGCCTGAGCACGGGGCGCGTCATCGATGACACAACGTTCTACGAGCTCCACAAAGACACGCCCGAAGCCGATACCAAACGGCAACTGACCGATCTGCTGGCGAAGGACCGCGATGCCGGCGTACTCTCCGAGGCGGGTTGCCCCGGCGTGGCCGACCCCGGCGCCGTGGCCGTGCGGCTGGCCCATCAGCTGGGCTTCCGGGTCGAGCCCATGGTGGGGCCGTCGTCGATTCTGCTAGCGCTGATGGCCTCGGGCATGAGCGGGCAATCGTTTGCGTTTCACGGCTACCTGCCCATCGATCGGGCCGAACGTACCCAGCTCCTGAAACAACTGGAAACCGACGCCCGCCGGAAAGGACAAACGCAGTTGTTTATGGAAACGCCCTACCGCAACAACGCCCTGCTGGCCGATCTGCTCGCGGTTGGCCAGCCCGACACCCGCCTGTGCATTGCCTGCCACGTGACGGCCCCCGACGCCCTCATTCAGACCAAAACGTTGAAGCAGTGGAAAGCCGCCCCCCCAGACCTCCACAAAAAACCAACGATCTTTGTATTGGGTTAACCAACGAGTGAAAGCGTGCCAGAGCATGTGGGTCGGCCTACTACTCTTTCACCCATTCGCTGTTCACTCATTGAGTTTTCGTACTTTTGCCCCCGTATTATGGTACACGCGTTTGAGTTCTCGCCGTTTCAGGAAAACACGTACGTCATCGCCGACGAAACGACCCGCGAGGCGGTTATTATTGATCCCGGTTGCTACGAGCAGGCCGAAAAAGAGCAACTGGCCGAGTTTATCGCCAGCCAGAACCTGACCGTTCGCTACCTGCTGCTGACCCACGCTCACCTCGACCATGTGTTTGGGGCGGCCTTTGTCAAGCGCAAATACGGCGTCGAGCTGTACCTCAACGAAAACGACGTACCCATCCTGACCGACGTACCCAACCGCTGCCGGGCCTTCGGCCTGCGCGGCTGCGAACTGGTCGAGCGCGACCAGAATCTGGCCGAAGGCGATATCATCCGGTTTGGCAACATCGAACTGGCCGTGATCGAAACGCCGGGGCATGCGCCGGGACACGTAGCCTTCATCAACCACGCCGAACGGTATGTGATTGGCGGCGATGTGCTGTTCCGGGGTAGCGTAGGCCGCACTGATCTGCCCTACGGCGACTTCGACACGCTGCTGACCAGCATTCAAACGAAATTCTACACGCTCCCCGACGATTATGTGGTGTATGCAGGCCATATGCAACCCACCACCATCGGCCAGGAAAAGCGGTCAAATCCATTTACCAAAGGAATGTAGAATGTACAATGGGACTTCTTGCCAACGTACCTATCCGTGCTTATCCATCCATTGTACATTCTACATCGTTCATCGTACATTAAAACTATGCTCAAACACGTACCCAACGCCATGACCTGCGGCAACCTGCTTTGCGGGTGTCTGGGCATTCTCTTCACCATGCAGGGCGAGCTCGTCACGGCTGCCTGGCTCATCATTCTGGCGGGAGTGCTCGACTTTGGCGACGGATTCGTGGCACGGGCCGTGGGGGCATCGGGGCCGTTTGGCAAAGAGCTCGATTCGCTCGCCGACGTGGTTACGTTTGGCGTGCTGCCTTCGTTCATCCTTCTCCAATTGCTGCGCGGCGACACACCGGGCCAGCCCATCACATTCGGCTGGCCGCTGCTGTCATTTGCCATCGCGGTTTGTGGGGCGCTGCGGCTGGCGCGGTTCAACATCGATACCCGACAGACCGACCAGTTTCTGGGCGTACCCATTCCGGCCAATGCCATCACGGCGGCCTCGTTTCCGATGATCGTGGCCTTCCAGCCGCAGTACGCGCCCATCGTACTGAGCCCCATCTTTCTGTACGGCTACATCGTGATCATGTCGCTGCTGATGGTGTCGGAGCTGCCTTTGATGGCATTCAAATTCAAGTCGTTTGGCTGGGCGGCCAACCAGATCAAATACAGTTTCCTCTTCGCCTCGGTGCTGCTGATCGTCCTCCTCCACTACGCCGCCATTCCGCTGATTATCCTGCTGTACATCCTGCTGTCTGTGCTGACAAACCAGCGGGAAGGCTCCCCAGCCAGCCACTAACCAACGTAAACGCCTCCACGAAGCGCTGCTTCACGCAATCAATAATTCACTCTTTTACGTATATCATGAAATTCTTCGCTGAAATCGACATCATGCCCCAGAAAGAAATTCTGGACCCCCAGGGTAAAGCCGTTAAGCTGGGTTTGCACAACCTGAATATGGATACCATCGACAACGTCAGGATTGGCAAACATATCCGGCTGGAAGTCGACGCGGCCAGCGAAGAAGACGCCCGCACGACGATCGACGCCGCCTGTCGTCAGTTGCTGGCCAACCTGATCATGGAAGAATACAGTTTTACGCTGAAGGCGGCGTAATCCAAAACCTGATAGGTCTTGACGACCTATCAGGTTTGACCCTCATCAACAATGACACCGATTTATGCACGCATCACGGGGTTGGGCTTTTACGTACCCGACAACGTGGTCACCAACGATGACCTGACGCAGTACATGGAAACCTCCGACACCTGGATTCAGGAGCGGACGGGCATCCGGCAGCGTCGGTATTTTACGTACGGCAAAGACACCAACGCCAGCATGGCCACCGCCGCCAGCCGCATGGCACTCGACCGGGCGGGTTTGCAAGCCGCTGACGTTGATCTGATCGTCTACGCCACCATTACGCCCGATTACTATTTTCCCGGTTCGGCGTTTCTGATGCAGCGCGAGCTGGGTCTGGAAGGCACCGCCGTGATCGACATCCGCCAGCAGTGTTCGGGTTTCGTGTATGCGCTGTCGATCGCTGATCAGTTTATCCGGGGCGGCATGTACAAAACCGTACTCGTCGTGGGCTCCGAAATCCAGTCGACGTACCTGAACAAGAGCACCGAGGGCCGCAACGTAGCCGTGATTTTCGGAGACGGGGCTGGCGCTGCCGTTCTACAGGCTACCACCGACCCCGAACACCGGATTCTGAGCACGCATCTGCACGCCGACGGTCGCTATGCCGAAGACCTGATGGTGAAAGAGCCCGGTAGCAGCAGTCACGCCGAGCGTTGGGTAACCCCCGAAACCCTGACCGACAACCAGTATGGCGTGACCATGAACGGCAACGCGGTCTTCAAGCATGCCGTGGTGCGCTTCATGGAAGTAATCAACGAAGCGCTGGAGGCTAACGGCAAAACCGCCGACGACCTCGACCTGCTCGTGCCGCATCAGGCCAATATTCGCATCTCTGACTACGTACGGCAGCAGTTAAATCTGCCCGAAAGCAAAGTCTACAACAACATCGATCGCTACGGCAATACCACTGCCGCGTCCATCCCCATCGCCCTTACCGAGGCTTACGAGGCAGGCCTGCTCCAACCCGGCAACCTGATTTGTCTCGCCGCGTTCGGCAGCGGCTTCACCTGGGCTTCGGCGCTGATTCGCTGGTAAAGAAGTTCAACGTCCAATGTTGGCTGACGCGTCTACAATCGTGCGTCAGCCAACATTGGACGTTGAACATTGAACGTCAAATTAGTCCTTTCCGGTACGCGCTGGGGGTTTGGCCGGTTAGGGCTTTGAAGGTTTTGTTGAAATGCGATAGGTTGGTATACCCCACGTCGGTGCCGATCGTCGCGATGGGCTGATCGGTGTGCAGCCGCTGCCGGGCCTGACTGACGCGGTATTCGTTGACAAAGTCGGTGAAGGTCAGGTGGGTCATTCGCTTGAAATAACGGCAGAACGCAGGCACCGTCAGGTTGGCCAGATCGGCCACCGTACGCAGGTCAATGGCCTCGGTATAATGCTCGGCAACGTACCTGTAGATCCGGTTGATGCGCTGTTCTTCCTTCGGGTCGACCGCAAACTGAATGCCCTCGGCCTGTAGGGGCTGAATGTCGGGCGCCTGCCCCATTCGCTGAAACACCGTCAGCAGAGTTAGTAGTCGGTCGAAACCCGACTGGTAGGGCAGTTGCCGTAACAGTGGCCCCACCGCCCGCTTGGTATCAGGCCCAAAGGCTAAGCCTTGTCCGGCCCGTTCAAACAACCGCCGCACCGCCTCCATCTCGGGTTTAAGCAAAAAATCGGGACCCATAAAATCGTCGCGCAGCTGCACCACCACCTCTTCATACGGTCCTTCTTTGTCGTAGCTGAAGTTCAGGTGAGGTACGTTCGGGCCGATGAACACCAGTTCCCCGTCGTCGTAGGCCGATACGTGCTGCCCCACATGCCGCCGCCCGTTGCCTTCCGGGATATAGACGATCTCATATTCTGGATGATAATGCCAGTAGACCCAGCAGGTTTGCGGCTGCGTCAGGTGCACAATCTTAAACGAACTATCGGGCTGGGGATCTATCTTTTCGAATTGCAGGCGCATAGTGAGCAGAAAAAGGGGGCATGGTTACTGTTGCCTAGTTAACACCAAAACGGACAAAAAGCGCCTTTTGGCCCTCAATTTGATTAATGTAGCATCAGAAAGCGTAAATCCGGTAGCAGTAACATGCCCAACAGCACGCTACCTTTGATACTATGAATACGACCGCTTCACGACCCCAAAACCCCTTCGTCCGTAACGTAGCCACTTTCTTCGGCAGCGCACAGGCGCGGGCTGTCGGGCTGGTATTTGCGTCGGACAGTGTGCTGTTTGGCAGTTGGGTATCGCACATCCCGCATGTGAAAGCGAGCCTGCACCTCGACGACGCCCAACTGGGTATGACGCTCTTTGCAATGCCCGCCGGTTTGCTGACGATGAACCCGCTCACGGGCTGGCTCATTGGGCGGCTGGGGCCGGTGCAGGCCTGTTTCTGGGCCGCTATTTTCCTATGTCTGTTTATGTGCATTCCCGTCAATGCCCCCAACGTGTGGGTGCTGGTTGGCGGGTTGTATGGTGTCGGCCTGAGCGCCGCCCTCATTAACGTGGGTATGAACACGCTGGCTACCGACGTAGAAAAAGCGCATGGTATCTCCATCATGTCGTCGTGCCACGGTATGTGGAGCGTAGGCGGTATGGTTGGCTCGGCCGTGGCCGGGGTAGCGATTGCGCAGCATGTACCACCGGGTGTGCACGTAGCCCTCATGGCCCTGCTGGTGTTGGGCCTGACTTTCCTGATCCGGCCGGCCTTGCAAAGCATCCCGCTGACCGTTCCCGAAAAGGCCTCTTCGTTTGTGCGCCCCAACATCGACCTGTTCCTGATGATTCTGATCGGACTGGCGCTAGCGATGGGCGAAGGCGTTGCGTTTGACTGGAGCGCCGTTTACCTGCGCGAAACCCTTGGCGCGAGCAGTCAGGTAGCGGCGTTGGGCTTCGGTGCCTTCTCGCTGACGATGACGCTGGGCCGTTTCACTGGCGATGTCATCATTCCCCATATCGGCGGGCGTCGCTGGCTGTTCATCGGCGGTATCGTCGGGGCAGTGGGTCTGTTGCTGGCGGTGCTGTTCCCCTACCCGCCCGTGGCGCTGATCGGCTTTGCGCTGCTGGGCGCTGGCTGCTCGCTGGGTGCGCCCATCCTCTACGGTGCTGCCCTGCGCGTGCCGGGCATTGCGCCTGCCGCTGGTCTGGCTACGTTTGCCACTTTCAGTTTCATTGGTTTTCTGGCTGGGCCGCCCATTATCGGGTTTGTGGCCGACGCCTTCGGGCTTCCCTGGGGGCTGGTTTTTGTCGCTGCAACCTTGCTCATCTCGGCCGGCCTGAGCCGAATCGTTAATTTGTTTTAGTCATCAATTGTCATCGGTTGTCATTCGCTGCGCTGTCATTCGTTGTAAGTCAATGGCTTTTACCATGAATGACAGCGCAGCGAATGACAACCAATGACTTTTTCTCATGCTCAAAGCAGTCATCTTCGATATGGACGGCGTCATCGCCGATACCAATTCCCACCACGAAATTGCCTGGCGGAAATACTACGAGCTGCATGGCCGTACGCTCTCAAACGACGAGTTTGTCGAGTACATTTCGGGAAAACACAACCGGCAGATCGTGAGTCACCTGTTTCCAGGGCAGGATCTGCCGCTGGACGACGTCGACCGGCTAGGGTACGAAAAGGAAGCCCTGTTCCGCGAACTCTACGCCCCCGACATCAAGCCCGTGCCGGGTATTCCCGACTTTCTGGCCATGCTGAAAGCGCACGGCATCAAAACCGCCGTGGCGACGTCGGCACCCGTCGAGAACCTTGATTTTGTAATCGATACGCTGCAACTCCGCCCGTTCTTCGACGAACTGTTGCACGAAAAGCTGGTCACGCGCCCCAAACCCAACCCCGAAATTTACCTGAAGGCCATGGCAATGCTGGGCGTTTCGGCCGAAGACTCCATCGTCTTTGAAGACTCGATGACGGGCATCCGGGCGGGGCGGGCGTCGGGCGCTAAAGTCGTCGGTGTCGCCACAACCCACAGCCCGGCCGAGCTCGCCGAACTGACCAACGATGTCATCACCGATTTTACCGAAATGACCTGGGAACGGCTGACCAAGCCGAGGTGAAAGAAATAGTTTGGCGTTTATAGTTTGGGGTTAAAATTGGCGCAAGCGAGAATGTGGCAGCCAACTTTAACCCTCAAACTTATTTTATCAAGTTGACCGCATCGCCTACCTGCACGGTGCCGCCCTGCACTACGCGGGCGGTGATGCCGCCGTGGCCGCGCAGGGCGTTGTACCCGCCTTCACCCAGGGCTGTCTCCATCTTTGAGCAGGGATAGCATTCGCCTGTGTATTCCAGCACGACGTCATCGCCAAGGCTAAACCGTTGTCCTTTCAGTGCGAGCAGGTTGATACCCGACACCACCAGGTTACGGCGTAGCAGCGCCGGGTCAATGGGCAACGTACCGGGCTGCCCGCCCGTCAGGAACGACGCAATAACCGGCAGATGCTCGGCCTGAATCAGCGTTACGTCGCGCTTGCCGCTTTGCCCGCTGTAGTGATCGCCCACCAGACCGCCATTCGCATCAACCCGTACCGATGAAACGGCCGTGACAGGTACGTTCCGCGCCGGGCGAATCCCGATCCAGGTTACCCGACCGGACTGCGGAATCACCGTAAACAGGTCTTTAATGTTAGCAGGCATAAGAAATCAGTATGCCGTATACAGTGATCAGTATGCAGTTGGCGCAAGCAGTGCGCACGGCCTACTGATCACTATACACGGTCTAGATGGCCGGAACAAACTCCAGGTTGACGGGCGTATCGACGCCATCGACTTTGGTGGTCTGCCGGATGGCAAAGCGCGTGCGGCTTAGGGCGATAATGGGGAAGATTCCTTTGAAGCCCGTCACGTTCACGTCGAGAGAGGCATTGTCTTCAACCAGGTACCACGTGCCGCCGTTGATGATCTGTTTGCTGCTTCGATCAATAGCCCGCGCCACGTTGTTGCTAGTGAACTGAATGTCGGCGTAGTTAAGGGCCAGCGCCTGCACGCCCAGCCGATTCAGGGCGATGGTGCCACCGCTAGTGTCGTTGATACGGTCGAGTCGCCAGTTGTTAGCCGCCAGCAATTCGGTACGGCCTTCGAGCGTAACGACTCCGTTGTCATTCTTGCAGGAAACGGCACCCACAAACAGGGCGACTATCAGTATCAATCGGGCAAAATGCATAGGTGTATGTTGAGGTTGATTACGCGAAAAACGAACAAATTTCCGATTTGGCGTATATTAGTGTAACAACTCGATTATTCCGCTGTGCCATGAATCGGTTCTTTTTATCCATAGGTCTGCTGGTGGGCTGCCTGGGCTGCGTCTCGAACCGCCCCATGAAGGGCCACACGCCCACTGATCCGTCGGAATATTACGTGCAGGCGTCGCCGCTGGAAGAACTGAACCGGCGCATCCTGCCCGACCCCATTGGCGGGCTGGGCCACAGTAACGACATCCAACTGCGCGTCACCGACATCCGGCTCACCAACCAGTATACCGTCCTCTACATGCTGTTCGATCACGGCGTGGGGCAAAACGCAGGTGGGTCAACCCAGATCTCGATCGACCCGAAAGCGAAGCTGGTAAGCCGGGATGGCAAGTCCACGTTTGCCTTCGTCAAAGCCGAAGGCATCCCGCAAACGCCTGAACACCTCGACGTTCAGGCTGCCGACAAGGCCCGGTTTATCCTCTATTTTGAGCGCCTGACACCCGGTCTCAACGAGTTTGCCCTCTTCGAGTGCGAAGACACCGCCACGACCACCTGCTGGAACATCACCGACATGCACGTCGAAAATCCGGCTCAATAGACCGGATCATCAGTAATCGCATCAGGCCTCTTTAAAAACGGTACGCCCGACTTTCATCAAAATCGAAAGTCGGGCGTACCGTTTTGGCTTTATATTCCTACCGTTTTGGTGTCAGGTAGGCGAAGGGAATGATGATCTCTTCAAGTGACACACCACCGTGCTGGAATGTATCGCGGTAGTAGTTGACGTAGTAGTTGTAGTTGTTCGGATACGCGAAGAAGTAATATTCCGTCGTAAACACGTAGGCCGTCGAGACGTTGGGCTTGGGCAGGAAAAACCGTTCCGGCTTCCGGGCCACAAACAGGTGAGCGTCGTCGAAACCGAGGTTTTTACCTTGCTTGTAACGCAGGTTGGTGTTGGTTTCGCGGTACCCCACAATCTTGGCTGGTTTCTGCACCCGAATCATGCCGTGGTCGGTCGTAATCACCAGGCGACCACCTTTGTCGGCGATTTTCTTCAGCAGGTCAAACAAGGGCGAGTGCAGGAACCACGAGCGCGTCAGGCTGCGGTAGCCCGACTCATCCGGAGCCAACTCTTTGATCATGGCCATGTCGGTACGGGCGTGGCTCAGCATATCCACGAAGTTGTACACGACCACGTTCAACTGATTCTGCATCAGGTTATTGACGTTATCGACCAGCGATTTCCCCTGGTTGATGTTCAGAATCTTGTTGTACGACATCTTCACGTTCAGCCGTGCCTTGTCGAGTTGCCGCTTCAGGAATTCGTCTTCGTGGTTGTTGAGGCCCGCTTCTTCGTTGTCGTCGTTCACCCAGATGTCGGGGTGCTGCCGCTCCATCTCGCTGGGCATCAGTCCCGAGAAAATCGAGTTCCGGGCAAAGCTTGTGGTCGTGGGCAGGATCGAGTAATACGACGACTCCTCCTGTACCGTGTAGAAATCGGCGATGATCGGCTCGATTACCTTCCACTGATCGTAGCGCAGGTTATCGATCAGGACGAAGAACAGCGGCGCTTCCGACGACGACAGCAGCGGGAACACCTTCTTCCGCATCAGGTTGTTCGACATCAGCGGCTTGTCGATTTTCGGGTCGTTGAGCCAGTCTTCGTAGTTCTCCATGATGAACTTGCAGAAGTTAGCATTCGCCTCGCTTTTCTGCATGTTCAACACCTCCGACATGCTGTTGTCCTGCGCGCTGTCGAGTTCCAGTTCCCAGTAAATCAGCTTCTTATACACATCGGTCCATTCCGCGTGGTCCATCCGGTCATTGAACTGCATGGCCAGGTTCCGGAAATCCTGCTGATAGCCAATGTTGGTGCGCTCCGTCACCAGCCGTTTGTTGTCGAGGTTTTTCTTCAGCGACAGCAGCAACTGACTGGGGTTGATGGGTTTGATGAGGTAATCGGCAATTTTCGACCCGATTGCCTCTTCCATGATGTGCTCTTCTTCACTTTTGGTGATCATCACCACCGGCAGGTTGGGCCGCATCTGCTTGATCTGCGCGAGCGTTTCGAGGCCGGTCATACCGGGCATCATCTCGTCGAGCAGCACCAGGTCAAACTGGGCTTGCTCAACTTGATCGAGCGCATCGGCCCCCGAGTTGACGGGCGTAACGGCGTATCCTTTGTTTTTCAGGAAAAGTATATGGGGCTTTAACAGATCAATTTCGTCGTCAGCCCAGAGAATCGTGTAGTTCTGCATGGAAGGAATAAACAGTTGGCGTTCGGAGTTTGGCGGTTGTTGCTACCCATCTGTCGCCCCAACTGGAACGGGACAGGCGGCTGATTCAACGCGGCAAACCATGCTTGTTTAAACAGCTAACGCCTCCTTCTGTTCGTGGCGTTCGATTTTAATACTATTTAACAGTATGGACAGGCCTGAAAACCGCGTCGGCTATCGCGTTGAGTGACAGCAAATCAGCTAATGAATCACCCAGTTCGGGCAACGTACCCAGCGATTCGCGTAGCAACGTACCTACCTGCTGAAACACTCGTGCGGGGCTTTCTCCCGCCAGCCGCATCGCCCGAATTGACGTTGGCCCCGCCGCGCCACTCCCCGCCGATTTGGCCAGTTTCTGCCCCGACGCATCCAGCAGCAACGGATGGTGCCAGACCTGCGCCTCCAGGAACGTACCTGAATCTGCGATGGATTTGTCCGGGGAGAACGTACCCCGCTTCAGCCGTTCGGCCAGTTCGCGCTGCATCCGGGTCGAGTTGTACAGGTCCTGCCCACGCACCAGATGCGTGACGCCAAAGTCGATGTCGTCGGTGAGTGAGGCAATCTGATAAGCGGGCAGCCCATCGCGGCGGCGCACCACAAAATCGCCCCCATCATCGGCCCGAAACCGCCAGGCTACATCGAGCGCATCGAGGGGCAGGTGCTGGGTACGTATCGCGGCTGGGTACGTATCACCGAACTGGACCAACTGCTTCCGCGACCAGCCACAGGCATAGACCGCCTCCGCCGCTGCCAATTGGCCCAGCGTCGCCTCGTAGCGCGCCAGCCGGTGCCGTTGCGACCAGTTGGCCTCAAAGTCGTCGGGGCCGCTGGGGCCAAGGTCGTAGTCCAGCCCCAACCAATCGAGTGTGTAGAAAATGTCGGCCACGTATTCGGGGCGCTTCCGATCGGCATCAAGGTCGTCGATGCGCAACAGCACCCGACCGCCCCGCTGCCGCGCCGCCAGCCACGTTAGCACGAAATTGACGGCGTTACCGATGTGCAGATACCCAGAAGGCGTTGGCGCAATACGAGTCAGCATAATTTAATGTATGATGCACGACGAATAATGTACAATGCTTGCTAGGCCAATGGCAACAACTTCACTGTACATTCTTCATTGTGCATTATACATTATCTTCTCCAGGTCCTCCGGCGTGTCGATACCCACGGTTTCCAATTCGGTTTCGACGACGCGGATGCGGAAGCCGTTTTCGAGCCAGCGAAGCTGTTCCAACGCTTCGGCCCGTTCGAGCGATGAGGGCGGTAGTTGTGTGATCTGCGCCAGCACGTCGGTGCGGTAGGCGTAGAGGCCAATGTGTTTGAAATAGGTATGGTGCTGAAGCCACTCGGCCTGCGGGCGATCGCGCTGGTACGGGATGGGTTGCCGGCTGAAATAGAGCGCTTCAGCAACGATACCGGCGCTGATCACCACCTTGGGCGAATTGGGGTTGAGCAACACGGCGGGGTCGGTGATACGCTTGATGAGCGTAGCCAGTTCGGTCGTGCCATCGAGGACCGCCGTCAGCCGGTCGATCTGCTCAGGCTGAATAAACGGTTCGTCGCCCTGGATATTCACCACGTATTGGTACGCGCCGTCCACCTGTGCCACCACCTCCTGGCAACGATCGGTGCCGCTTTGGTGGTGGGGGCTCGTCATCACCACGGTCGCGCCAAACGCCGCCACGTGTTCGCGGATGCGCTCGTCGTCGGTCGCCACCACCACGTCGGTCAGCGAGGTGGCCTGCCGGGCTTGCTCTACCACCCGCCGGATCATGCTTTTTCCGTGAATATCGACGAGCGCTTTCCCGGGAAAACGGGTCGACCCGTAGCGCGCCGGAATTATACCAAGAATCTCCATGAAGGCGTTTTCTTGCAAATATGCCCGAACTTATAACTACAGAACGTTATGGAACTAAGCGTTCTGCAAGGGCCTTTTTTGCGGTGTTTTGGTGATACTGTGGAACGTTAAGTTCCATGTTATTCTTCGGTTTGTTTCAGTGGTGTTTCAGTGGGATCACCCTGTTGACCGGCTTCTGATTTTGTCCGCCGCCGCATGTAGACGTCATCATTGGCGGAATCGACCACGGTCTGCTTAAACCGGGAAACGTACCGTTGGGTATAGTCGAGGCGGCTATGCTGCAACGTCATCTGTACCTTTCGGATATCCCCACTGGCCTCGTAGAGGTCGTCGGCAAATTTGTGCCTGGCCGTGTGCATGGTGATGCGGGGGTTGACGCCAAACTCTTTGGCGATCTGCTTCAGCAAGATACCGATGTAGGAGATCCGCTTCGAAATCTCCGGCCCCAGATCCTCTTCGCTCAGGAAGCGCAGGCGCTGGGGCAGAAACGGAAATACGAATTCGTCCGGTGCTTTGTCCGCCAGATACGGGGCTAGTTTATCGAGCAGATACGGCTCGACCAGCACGCTTTTCATCTTATCCCGTTTATCACTGATGTAGTGCAGCCGCGTCACCTGAGCGGATTCCCCATTGACAATGGCCCACACTTTTTCAAACTGTTCCGCCCGCAGCGAGATCAGGTCACCGATTCGGATGCCATGCAGGTAGTAGGATGCCAGATAGGCGATCCGTACCGCTTCCCGGGTACGATCCGCCCGTTTCAGTTGAGGCACCGGCGTATTCTCCCAGCGCATCAGTTCGGCATCGGTCAAGCGCTCAACCTCGGTATCCGTACGGGGGAGGCGTAGGCCTCGCGTGGGATCGCTCTCGCTGGGTAATTTGTATTTGACAATATACGCCGTCACGTGCTGGCGGAATCGGTGAAGCCGATCGGAGACTGAGTTCCGGCGGCGGGCCGGGGTGTAGCGCGAGTTTACTGCGGGTTTGTTGAGTAACCAGCTTTCCCATTCCAGCACGACATCTTCCGTGAGCTGACTGAAGTGAATCGCGGGTCGATCAGGATCAAAGGCCGGGTCGAGTTCGCCGGGCAGGGGCTTACGTGGTTTCTTCTTGGGCGTATCATAATCGAAGAGAAACTTGCGTAGGCTGTTGAGCATGGCCTGATGACAGCTCACCAGGCCGCGGTTCTTGTTGCGGCGCCAACGGTCAATTTGGGCCTCGACAAAATCGCTGAACGTGGTTTCCTGCTGGCCCAGCAATTTGTCTTTCACCTGCTGGGCGGTGTACACGGCGTGCGGGTTGGCCTGAACTAACCTTTTTTTCAAGGTCTCGATTCGATCATCCCAGGCTTTCAGCGTCGTGTTCAGCAGCGCCTGATTCGGATGGGAACGCCGTATCCAGTTCCTCTTCTGGGCGTTGCCCTCGGCATTGAAATATTTTTCCTGAACGTAAACGGTGGTATCGACGTATTTCGATTTCCGCTGGCTGGTGATACGCATCATCACCAGTTGCTGGCCATCGGACTGTCGCACGGTGGTATTGAGGAAAAACGCGTGTGTAATCGCCATGATCTACGCTTACAGTGGCCCGTCGAGACGGTGAGGCAGGTGAAAAAACAGGCTGATGTCGTCTTTAGGCACGGAGATATAGGCGCCAGCCCCTTCCTGATAAGGTGCCAGCAGGATACTGGGTTCTGCGGTGGCCAGCGTGTTGCGCTCAATGCGCCGGACCAGGAACCGACCATGCTTGGTCAGCAGGGCAACCAACCCCTCGTCGAGCAGGTGGTAAACGCTTTCCTGCAGGAGCTGAGCCAGCACCCAGTCGCCGGCCACCAGCTTGGGCTCCATGCGATCGTAGGCCCCGATTTCGAGCGCGTAAAAATCCGTGATCTTACCGGCCAGTTTCCCACCGACGACGCGCTTCATCAAGCGGCTATCGACGTATTGAATCGCGCGATCGGGTTCCCGGCTGCCGGTGGCGGGGTGAAACGGGGCTTTTAACTCGTCCATGCGTTCGGGCGTGAGCTCGGCCCGCAGCGACACCGATACGCGGGGGATGGGGAACGAGCCGGTATCGCTACCAGGCAGGGGCAGTACGACGTCGTCGACGCCGAAGATATCGACCTCGGTAACGGTTCGATTGAGCAGCTTGGAGAATGCCTGCACGAGTTCTTTCCTGATCTTTTTCCCGATCTGGCGCGTCGCCCGCTCGTACCGATTATAGCTCGACCTCCCTTTCTCCATCAGGTCGGCTACCTGCGCCGACTTGAGGTTATTACGCTCACGGAAGCGGCGCAGGCGAGTGCCGTCCCATTCCCGTTTATCCTCTGACCGGCCTATGCTCAGGCTCAACGGCAGTTCGGTACCTTCCGTGGTCAGCCAGTCGACGGGGATGTTCACCGCATCGGCGATCTGGGTGAGCGTTTTGCGGGTTACGGTCGTCTTGGGCTTGGGTCGCTGGAGGCGCGACATCGTGGCTGGGCTGATACCGACCTGATCGGCGAAGTGGCCTGGTCGCATATCGAGCAGGTCCAGGAGCAGGTGCATCTTGGCGGCGACTATGTCGGCCGATACGCGGTTCTGATCGTCGTTACTGGATGGGGTTGTTGAGTTAGCAGGCATGAGGTGGCTCCTGAAAAAAAGGCGTAAAAAAATCGCTCACTTGATAGCAACTCTGCGTTGCATTTTTTACTTTTGAAAGTAATAATTAACAGACAGCGGAAAGAAAGGCGTTTTGTCTTATCAAACCAGACATTTTTCGACAAATGGACAGATTTTTTGGGCGACTGGGTTATCGGCTGGGCTTACGGCGAATCGCTGACAAGTCCGGGGTCAATTACCATACCGTGAGTAGACTGCTCAAGGGCGGGCCACCAGCGGGCGGCACGAAGGTGCGTTTGTCCACGCATAACGTCGAGATCCTCGACAATGTCGAGACGATGATGGACGAGCGAATTCAGGAGTTGCTGGACGAGATAAAGGAGATCAACGCGCACAAACCTGTATTACGGCAATGGAAGAAAGCCTTGTTGGGCGAGGTAACGCCCTAAAGCAACTCCCTCCTATACCAGCCCAGATGGGGTTTCTGGCTCCGGAGGTAATAGCTTATTTTCAGGAGCTGAGCGGCATTGTGGTCGCTGTGCAGCAGGAATTGCTTGACATGAAGGTGCTGACCGTTGGCGGAGCCGATGGTACGTTGTCGCGCTATCAGGCTATGGAGTTCTTAGGCCTCAAGCATGCGAAATTCAATCTGATCAAGGAGCAGCTGACGAAGGCCGGTTCGCCCGGACGCCCCCGTTATACGCTGCAATCCTGCATGGCTTGGTTGCAGCAAAAGAAACCCATTAGCCAGGTCGATATGGCCCGGCGACTGGACCACGCCTTACTGGCTGGCAACAAAGAGAGCCAACGTGCGTCGCTTCGCCGGCCGCAACCGCATGCCGTTTTTTCGGCGCAGTGAATTGCTATTAAGAGCAATTAATCCGATTACGCGTACCAATAAAATCAATATGCAGTCTATGAACACGTCGCACATCCCAACACCTACTCTGTCGCCGCCGCCTCGACGACGTCCCGATTTTTCACCTGCAACCCGGTCCGGCTCGTATGGTGAAGAAAGATGAAATGATGGCCGACCTCGTTTACTTCGAGGCGACCCAGTTCGGGGTCAATGAACGCATTTTCGTCCGGGAACTCGCCGCCCGCGCCGCCAACGAACAGCCCGTTTTCATCTTCGCCGACATCGTCGATCGTCGCCCTTATCGGCAGCGTGAAGTCGAGTTAAACCGGTACTACACAACCCAGGCCGACGCCTGGGCGGCGGTGGTACGCGTACGGCTCGAACTGCTGATGGAAGCCTTAGCCTCGTTCTATCATCATCGCCCCCCGAAGCCCGGCGCTATTCACGATCCAGTCACAACCAGCCCCCTGCAATGGACACGAATCGCATGCATGAACTCTTAGATGAGTTGCAGGTCTGGATAACCGATTTCAGGTCCGAATTGCCGCCATACGTACCGCTGGAGGCCACCGAGCGCGTGAGTCATACCCGGCCAATCCAGAGTCTGGGGCAACTGCTGAAAACGTTGAAAACGACGCCGGTGGTGCCCCAGTACCCGCCGCTGGCCAACGTGACAACGACGCCGATCGGCACGACGCTTGCCTACGAACGGCTCGATTACTGGGTGGCCGATATCGGGAAGCTCGATCCAGATGATCTGGACGCCTGGGATCGCCACCGCGCCGCGCTGATGGTCTTCGTACAGAACGGTCATAGCCTGCAGGCCGCCGAGGCGATGGAGCTGTTGCTTCAGCACGCAGCAACGCAGTATATCGGCTACGATCGCTACGCGAAAAAGAAGAAGTTTTTTTACCTCCCGTTTCCTGACGACGCAGATGCGGCTACCTGACGCTCAGGCCATCCTGACCGCTGTGGCCGTCGTGTCGCAGCGGTCAGGTACGGCGAGCCGATCCGGTAGCGTATATTGCTCTTGATAGCAATTTTAGCCCTAATGAGTGATTATGATATTTTTAAACTGAACCGGCGCTGGTGGAATTTTTATTCGCGCTACCCCGGGAAGCGGAATCCATCGATGGGGCTGCTCTACTACTGGCTGGTCGAATCGGCCAATCAGGAGCGGTGGCCCGCCCAGTTCGAGATGGCCCCGAAAACGGCGATGGATGCCATCGGGGTGCAGAGTCGGACGACCTACGACAAGCTGCTGGACCAACTCTCGGCCTGGGGCTTCATTACGGTAAAACGGAGAGGCCTCAACCAGCACGTGCCGCAACTGATCGCTTTGTCAAAAAATGATAAAGCAAGTGACGAAGCAATCCATGCTGTGTTTGATCGTGCCTTATCAAATTTTGATAAAGCAGCTGACAAAGCGGCTGGCGAGGCAACGGATACCGAAGCCGATCCGAAGCCGGACGATGAGCCTGCTGGTTTGCCAACTGCCTTACCAGAAAATGATAAAGCAGATGATAGACCGACTGAAAATGCTTTGCCAGAAAATGATAAAGCAGATGATAAAGCAGACGGGTTTGCTTTGTCAAATTTTGATAAAGCGGCGGGGGGTGTACCTATAGAGTTAAAACATGTAAACCCTGAACACACACAATCTCCCGCGGGTGAGCGTGCGGATGGGCGTGAGCCGGTCGATGGAATTGACCCGGCGTTTCTGACCGATCCGGCTGAGCCCAAGCCCGGTGATGGCCAGCCCCCAAAAGCCCCCCCCGGTTCCGGCGCCCCCCCCCGGATTGATCCGTACCGGGGCATCAAGGAGCGAGCCGAGGCGTGTAACGTCCCGTTTTCGCGCTGGTTCAAGGCTTACGACTACAACGCAACCATGAATCAGGCCATGCAGGCCTGGATCGCACTGACCGATGACGAGCGGGAGTTGGCGATGCAACATACCCCGGAGTATGTCCGGTCAAAACCGCAAAAGCAATTCCGAGGCTACCCCGTCAACTACCTGATTGAGAAGAAATTCAACGACGAAATCGTGTACCGCAATGCAAAAGAAAACCCCAAGTCTAACCCCGGAACAGGCAGCCGAGCCAAACTCAACCGATCAACCACTCAGCGAGACGACATCAGCATCGACGGCGACTTCTAACTGGTCGAACCGCACCGAAGACGGTCGATTACTGCCGCAGGCAATGGACCCCAAGCTCGCTGCTGAATCGCAGGAAATTCACCAGAAGGCGCGTATGAAAGCCCAGGGCACGCCTAAACCGGTAGCTAACTCAGGTGCAGCGGCCGAAGCCCCGACGCTCACCGAGTTTCAGAAAGAGTACCGCCGCAATCTTAACCAGCCGCTAACCCAGACGCCGTTCGAGAAAGCGATGGCCGCGCTGGAGCGTCGCTACCCGGTCGACGAGGTCTACGTCAGCCCGATCACGTACGAGGAGGCCAGTAAGCTGTTCAAGACGATCATGCGTGGAGAGCTCGCCCGTATCGGCCGGACGCCGTATTACACAGCCGCCGACAGTGTCGTCATCAAAGGCTTGTTGCTCTGGCTGTTACGTGATCGCACCTCGCCTTACGATCTACACCGGGGGATCTTCCTGCATGGTCAACCCGGTTTGGGTAAGTCGCTGATTTTTCGGGCGCTGAAAATTCTGGCGGCCAACGTACCGCTCCCCGACCGACTATTCAACATGGCTTCGACGAAAGGGCTGCTGGGCGACATCAGCATCACGAAGGAATTCGGATCGCTGACCCGCTATAAATCGGGTTGCTGGCTGCTCGACGACCTGATGGACGAGAAAGACGGCGAGTCGGCTGCTTACGCCGAACGCATGGACGTGCTGGACTGGCTGCTGACCGAGCGGGCTAAGGTGTTCGTCGAAAAAGGGCTGTTTACGCTGTTTACGTCCAACAAAGGCAAAGACGATATCGAGCTACACTACGGCACCCGCATCGCTGATCGCTTCGAGGAGCTGGTGACGTTCGTCGAACTAACCGGGGCCACCAAACGCCCGGTTCAGACTGGTGTGCCATCGCCAACCAATGCAACGCCTGAGAGCAATGAAGGCAACAATGATGCTAATTTGACTCTCAATAGCTAAAATTATTTTCATTATTGTTGCTATTGAGAGCAATTAATTAGTACTTTTGAACAAGAAACAACATCAATATGAGTACCCGCAAGCCCCTCGTTTACAAGCCGGACACGCCCCAGAAGCCGATGTCCGATATGAACAGAAACCTGCTGTTTCTGCTTTACGGCGGTATCGCACTAGTCATTGCTGCCTGCGGGCTTCACTCCTGCGCCTACAGTTAGTGGCATGACCGATCGGGAAACCCAGTTTCAAATCGTTTGCGTACGCTGGTTCCGCGAACTCGCCTATCGCCCTTTCGCCCGTCTGCTGTACCACGTTCCCAACGGTGGGAAGCGAACCAAAGCGGAAGCGGGTATTTTCAAGGCGATGGGCGTTCAGCCTGGCACTCCCGATCTGCACCTTGCCCTGGCCCGCTGCGGGTATCACTCTCTCTACATCGAGCTAAAGGCAAAGGGCAACGACCTCGATCCGGAGCAGTTTACCCAGATCGAGCTACTCCAGGCCCAGGGCCATCTGGTCCGCGTGATCTGGGATGACCTCGATGCCTTCATTGCGCTGGTCACGGCTTACATCAACAATGCGCCGTTGGACCAGATCGTCTACCCGCAACCACCCGGCCGAAGCGCCGGAGCCCTCTTATCACTGGCGCGTTCTCAGCGAAAACGTCGCCGCTTCTAACCTCAACATGGGTGAATTGTCCAAAATCGAATGGCTCCGACCTCGTCGGGCCGATGGCACGGCTATGCCCGGCCACACCGCCAATTTGTGGTGGGGCTGTGAGCATGTCCACGCCGGTTGCGACAACTGTTACGCCGAACGCTGGTCGAAACGCTACGAACCCGTAGGCCTGTGGGACAAGGAAACCCCGCGCCGCATGATGATCAAAGGCGTCTGGGATCAGCTTAGAAGCTGGCAACGGCACGCCGCCGCGCTCGGCGAGATTCACCGGGTCTTTACCGGCAGTATGATGGATATCGCCGAGAAATCACAGATGCTGGTCGACCGAGAGGGCGCAAAAATCGTGTTGCCGGGAGGCTTCGAGATTCCGATGATGACGGCGGATCTGCGGGTTCGCTATTTCGAGCAGGTCGTGCCGGCAACGCCCAATCTGGAACATCTGCTCTTATCGAAACGCCCGAGCAACTACAACAAAGTCGTTCCACAGACCTGGCTCACCAAGCCGCCCGTCAACGTCATGTTCGGGGCTTCGGTGGTCAGCCCTAAAACGTTAACGCTGGTTGATCAGCTTCGGCGCGTGAAGGGTCGGCGGTTTCTCAGCATCGAACCCCAGCTGGAGCTGATCGACGCGATCGATCTGACCGGTATCGACTGGGTGATCAACGGCGGTGAGTCTGGCCCGCTACGTCGCCCGTTCAACACGGACTGGGCCCGCCGCCTGCGCGATATCTGCCGCGAGCAGGGCGTTCCTTTCTTTTTCAAGCAGGTCGACAAAGTGCTTCCGATTCCCGACGACCTGCTGATCCACGAGTTCCCCGTTCTCCCCTATCAACCCTTGCAACATGCCGCTTAACGACGATCAAATCAGCGCACTAGCCGCTGACAACATGGGGGCGATGGCCTTTTTGCTGGAGCTGAACCACAGCCGCTACAACGCTGATCGGGCCATTATCCTGGCCGCACTGACGCAAATGCCGACCGTGAAAGGCCCCGATCTGTACGTCCTGTGGTCGACGCTCTGCGACCGCAACGTGGATACGGTCGTGCACCTGGTTCGCCATTGCCCCTTCGAGGTGCTGGCCCAGGCCTGCGCCCGGTACGACCAGTCGAGCCGTGAGCTGGTGGCACCTTATCTGCCGCTCAGCCATCGTTCCCGGCCCAATCCGACTACACTCGTTCGTAAACCCATCACTCAACCCAATGGCTCATCCACTCACCGTCCCTGATTCGCTGAAGCATCTGACAGTTCAGAAAGGCTACCCCGTTCCGTACTTCGTCGCTTATCCGACGAAAGACGAGCAGGGCCAGCCGGCGGCTGATTTCCGCTATGCGGACCCGCTCAAACTGGTCAACAGCATTCGCGGCGACAAATGCTTTGTCTGCGGCAAACCGCTGGCCAAGGATCGATACCTGATCGCGGGCCCGGAGGGCTTGAAGAACCGGATACATACCGACATGCCGATGCACGAGGCCTGCGCCCGGTTCTCGCTCACCACCTGCCCGCACCTGGTGTATGAACGCGCCGATCGCCGAACCAGCAACGAGGTAGCCACCCAGCAGATCGAAGGCCAGGCCCTGCAAAAACCCGGCGAATTCTATCTGGTACGGCTTTTCAATTACGGCTTCATCCTCGATGGCGGGGCGGTGTACATCAATTTTCAACCGTCTGCCGTCGAGCGCTGGCACTACGTCGATGGCCGGCTCGTCGCTGACGGACAGGGCTGGCAACGACGGCCCGACTTCCTGCAATGGATGCGCCCCGCCATGGTGCCGCGCAATCACCTGATCGCAAAACTGAAACGCCTGTATCTATGAAAACCGCCCAATTTGTACGCACGCTCTCAGTCGGTGATGGCTGGCGGTCTGATGCGACGGTTCATCTGTATAAGCTCAGTGAGCCGCATTCGTACACCCCTCCGCCGTTCGAGGCCAAGCCTGCCCGCGGACCCGGTCACATCGTTCCCCAGGGCACGAAACAGCCGGTATTGACTCATTATCTGGCGGTCAGTTCGCACCCGTTCAACCGCATCACCAGTCAGCCCGAAACCATCGTGATCTGCACGGATGAAACGGGCCGCCCGCCGTCGATCCATCGAATGGCCATTCAGGCGAAGCGTCCTTACGAAATGGCCTTTGCCGACGTGCTGAATGACCTTGGTTACGCCCAGGTGTTCCTTGATCTGGCAACCGGGCCAGATACACAGGTTACAATACCCCTCTCAGTTCAAACCCAATCCCCCGACACGCCATGTCAGTAGCGCTCACTCCGATTGATAACGAACGTATGTATCTGGTCGTCAATCCTGACGGAACGGCTGAGCCCTCGACGCTCACCACCGACTACCAGTCCACAATGGCCCTGCTTTCCCTCTACGACCAACACGGCATCGGTAAGCCAGTCGCCGAAACCTTCGAGGATGGGGCGCAGATCCTTCCGGTTCGGGTAACGATTCAGCCAGACGGTACCGCTGACGACGCCCTGGCGGCCGCAGGGGCAGCGGTCGGTTCCGACGAAACGGTGCTTTACCTTGCCCGGCTCCTGGCCACCGTCAGCATGTCCATCCGTGAACTAACCTGGGACCGCTACGTCGATGACGGTGAGGGCGGGTACGAGTTTTTTGGCTGGTTGCCCCGAACCGATGGCCAGCGTGATTTCCTGCTGATCATGGTCTATCCCGGCGTAGGGTTGTCTTTCACGACGAGTTCGGCGAAGTACTCGAAGCGGATCGCACAGGCGCTTGGTCTGGACGATACGCCGCATAACCCGTGCACGCCCATCGCTGACTTATTCGGGCGGGCGGATGAGATCGAACACCGCCTCAATAACGGTGCAGCACCTCCGGTCGATGAGTCGAAAAAGGAAGTACTGGATACGGTTATTTCGGAAATCATCGCCGCTCATACCGAGCCGTTGCGGTACCGCCAGGCGACGTATGCCACGTACCCGTTGGAGGACCAGCCCCTGGGCAAAATTCGCCTGACCTGTGGCGAAGGGCCGGGCGAAGGTATCTGGGTCGCCCGGCCGGCCGGAGCCGATCACGTCGTGTTGCAAAACGACGCGCTCAACTTTTACCCGAACAAAAGTATCGGCGTCATCCTGCCGACAACCGGCAACAATTACGACGCCACGAACCTGCTCAACGAGGGCGTCCTTGATCTGCATCCCGAAGCCTGGCAGCAATACCTCGAGCACGGCCTGATCGACGCCAGTGGCCGCTGGCTTGGCCCTTCACAACCCGTAACTTCTAGCCAATCCTAACGCATGCTGTCCATGAATCTGGTAGACCTCATTGCTGAGTACGGCAAGGACCGGCTCAACTCGCTCACTAAGTTTCCATCCATTCTGACGCTCCATGGCATAGGCGACCGGGGGCGACTAACAGACCAATTGACAACGACGTTCGATCCGGACGAGCCGTTGCTGGTTCGGGAAAAAGTCGATGGTACCAACGTCCGTATCCTGATCACGAGCCCTACTGCCTACACGGTCGATTATATCGTTGGCTCCCGGGAGTCGCTGCTGCACCGGGCCGGCGAAACGATGTACGACCCGTCGGTGGGTATCGTTGACTGGCTTCAGGAATTACGGATCCTGCCGTTGCTGGCCCAGTTGAAACCAGTCACGCATGACGTCGCCCTGCGCGTTGTCTACGGTGAACTGTATGGGGGCAACGTCGGCGCCAGCGCGAAGCAGTACGGGAAGCAGCACGCTGACTTTCGGATCTTCGACGTGACGGACTATCGCCCAGACCAGCTTAAGGAGCTATTAGCCTACACCCCCGCCGAGCTGTCACAGTGGCGGGAACGGGAAACGTACGAAGGCATTGTGTACGGCCAGCCCTTTCTGACCCACCAACAGGTAAGAGACTTGCTGGGTCCGACCGTTTTCAAAGGCATACCAATTCTCAAGACGAACCGGGCGTGCCACTGGATCGGCACCGACGCCCAACCGATGAGCCATGCTGATGTACTGGAGCGGCTACGGGCGACACTGCCGCTGTCGCGCTGCATCATCGGTGGCGACGCGTTGGGCAAAGCCGAGGGGGTCATCCTGACCGACGCTACCCGATCCAAGATCGTCAAGGTCCGTTTCGAGGACTACGAGCGGACCCTGCGCAGCTCGACGCACCGCTGATCACACCTCATCATCAGTATCAAATCGCCCCCGAACAATGGCAATCAACGATCAGAAAATTGAGCCCAACGACCGGGTTCAAGTCACGCTCACAGACCGGTTCGGCAAAACGAACGGCTTTTCCGGTACGGTCATCCGCTGGAACCCGGCGGGTACACTGAAGGTCCAGAGCGACCATGCCGGCAGTAAGCAACGCATTAAGAATGTGTCATCCGACAACGTGCGCCTCATCGCCAAAGCTCCTAAGTCATGACCCACCACCTTAGCTACAACATCCGGGTGAGCGTCAGCGTCGAAGCCGCCCCGGTTTTTCAACTCGAATACCGATCGACGATCCGGATCGGTCGGCTTCGACTCTATTACTGGGCCATGATCCGGGAACAGGAAGCGCTGCCCGCCGACGGCGTCGAGCTGACGCGTACCCTGGCCAGCGTCGGCCAGTTTATGCTCGATCAGGAGCTGCAATCGGAAAGTCGGCTCACCCGGCGACGCGCTCGTCAACTCGCTATTCGGAAGCGACGCCAGTACTGGCAGCGGCTTACCCACTGGCTCAAGGCCTTCACAACGTCCCCTTCCCCATTTATCTCTAATCCGTTTTAATATGCCAACCTGGTTTTATGGCGCCATCGCCTTCCAACAAACCGACGACTCCGTAGCCGTCGACACTCAAAAAGACGGCTCGCCCGAAGCGCCGAAGATGAAAAAGGTCACCGAAGCGTATCTGTTCGATGCGGTTTCGTATACCGATGCGGAGGCCCGGCTTTACGCCTGGATTGCCGATAACACCCCCGATTTCGAGATCACGGCCCTGCGGCCGATGCGACTCAGCGACGTCTTCCAGATCGATAAGGAAGTTGGCGAAGGCATCGATGGGGAGACCTGGTACCGCTGCAAGACCTATTACATGACCGAAGACGACAAGGGCCGGTCGAAGAAGGTCGCCAGCGCCATGCTGATCAACGCGCATAACGTGCAGCAGGCGGTCGAGCGACTGACCGAAAAGCTGAGCACCATGCTGGTCCCGGTCGTGATCACCGACGTCAATACGACCCCGATCCTGGACGTGGTACCGTACGCAGCCATCGACCTGCCGCAGCCGAAGCCTGCACAACCCGAAGCAACGCCGGTTTAGGCCGGCCGCTGGGAGTAGGCCAGTACGCGCAGTAGTACTTCCCGCTGCGTGTCAGCGCCCGGCAGATTAGCCCGAATCCGGGCTTTGGCCAACTCGATCATCTCAGGCATGTTGTTGGTAGACTCGAAGGAGAAATACTGAACGTACCCTGCCTCGCCTAGGTCGAGCTGGTCTACCGCTGCAAACAATTCGTCATCTGTCACAGCCCCAAAATTACGCATATGGATCTGTCCCTTGAGAAACGGACCTACGAGTTATTACGTGATATCGCGTTGCCTAACAAATACATGCGGGCAGGTACCCGGAAAACCGGGGCGGAATGGATTGCCCTGGGCTACGCTCAGTCAGGTACTCGTCAGGTCCTGTGCCCGCGCTGGTTTCGGGACCTCACCACCGCGCCAACGGTAATTCAAGACCCGCTGAAGGCGTTCTGCCGGGATGTACTGGCCGAGCATGGGCTGTACTCCCTTACGTTCATTGATGCCGCTGCCGAGTGCGTTCGGCGCGCCCAGACGATTCCACCCCCGCCGCCGGTCAGAGCCGCTGTTCCGGTTTGTGAGATGACCTGCTCGACTCGGCTTTTCAATATCCTGTGTGGCCGTTTCAGCCGTGATAAAAGGGGCTTTACGCTGGTCGACTGCCTAGCCAACGGCTTAACGAAAACGCAATTTATGCGGTGCAACAACGCAGGAAAGGCGACCCTGACCGAACTGGAGAATCTGCTTAAAACAAACGACTTGGAACTACCCCTTTAACCTGATCGCCAAACGCAATCTGTGCCAGCGGCGATACTCAATCAATCCAGAACTTTTATCATAAACGCAACCATGGACCAACCAACTTACAAACTGGCCGATCACCTGCATTTCGACCGCACCGGCACCCAGAATTTTTTTGATGTGCCGCAGGCCTGGGTCGATACCATCAATAAGACGATCGGCGAACTGGCCGGAGCGGCTATTCAGGCGAAAGCCGTCGATGTGCCGCTCACCGACCAAGACCTGACGCTAATGATGGTCCCCATCCGGGACCATCTGGAGCAGCAGTACGGCCCCTTTACGTTCCCCCAGCTGCTGTCCGTTACCAACGCGATCACGTTTTATTACGCCTCGCTGATGGGCTTTAACGGAGGCTATGAACGCGGGCGAATTGCGGGGCTGACCGCCAATGTAATCAGCAGTATTTCGATCAAAGGCGTGGATCTTGTCAACGCTCAAAACCGGCCAGGCTCAGGCCCATTTACGCCGCCCAAAGCCGAAGCATAGACCATAAAAAGACTGATAAACAGTAGTTTACCTCACAATTTAGCGGTAAATTATAGTAGTAAAGTAAGCCGCTTAATCATATCCGCATGCAGGAAACCCTAGAACGAATCGGCCCTATAGCGAGTGAACAACGGTTCGTTTCATCGCTCGATCTACCAGAAGCCATCGGGCTGTTTCAGGCAGCATTTGGCTACGAACCGGACCCGGCGGACTGCTTTCAGGTTAACGGCACCCCGCCGGGTCGGTTGGTTCGCGTGCATTGTCTCCTTATTCAGGGATCACATCATTCGCTGCTGATCTACAGCAACGGAAACATGATGGCCTCCCGTCAGGACGGTGAGCAGACGCACGCCGGCTTCAATGCGGTGAACGTGCTAGCGTACCTGGACAGTCTCGGTGTAAAATTTTCTACCACTTAACGAACCTGTTCGCCGCTGCGGCATGAGGCATTAGCCTAGTTGCCGGGCGGAGGCGCTCTGAACGAAAAAACCCTCGTGATCGTGAGCCCAGACCAAGAGCCTGTCCGGGGCAACAGTTGCTATCAAGAGCAATTAGGACCAGGTCTACCAGCCTATCACAGAGCTTATACTACGTCATCGCTCAACCTCCTGCCGTAGCGGCGAACGGCTAAAACACATGTCAAAGAACGCATCCGATTTTCAAACAGGCGACCAGGTGGTGTACACACCCGGGCATGCCAACGGCGACACTGGCCATCCCGACGCCGAAGTGGGCTTTGTTACCTCGACCAATGCCGTCACCGTCTTTGTCGACTATAATCGGCAGGGACGCGGAAAGCCGACTTCACCGGGCGACCTCACGCTGCTGCGTCGGGGTGGCGACGCCCCGCTCAACAAGGGCCAGTATAACGGCACGTGCTACCGCTCGGCCTGCGATCGCCACCCGGCACCGTGGTACAACCACTCGACCGGCCACTATTACTGTACGACCTGCGCCTTCGACATCAACCAGGCCAATCACGCCGATGCGATGCGCCTGTTCGGCCATGAGCTGTGTACGCGGGGTGAACACGTCGAGGTGTCATGAAGGAAACCCAACTCGGCGACGTCGTCGTGAAGTATTTCACCGCCCCCGGTCAGGAAGTATTCTGTGAGGTACCCTGCTCGGGCATCATCGATATTATGCTCAAAAGCGGACCAATCCTGACCGCAATCGAGCTGAAAACTACGTTCGGGTTGGCCGTGATCGAACAGGCCCATAAGAACCGCATGTACGCCCATTACAGCTACGTCGCGGTACCAACGCCGAAACGGCATGGGCCCGTCAATCACTTCGCCACCCGCATCTGCACCGAGTTCGGAATCGGTATCCTAACCGTCAACGTGGATAACGGGGGCGTCCAGGAAGTGCTGGCCCCGAAGCTGCGCCGGCGCATCGTTACTCCGACTCTGCCCGAGTTCTGCAAGCTCAATCAGGCCGGGGTGCAGCACGGCCGCTGGACGTCGTTCGGCTGGTTCGTCGACGACATGAAAACCCAGTTACGGCGCCATCCGGAGGGGCTTACCCACAAGCAATTATTCGAGTACTGCGCCCGGCATTACCACACCCCGTCTTCGCTCAAAAGCTGCATTCAGCGGTATATCGGGAGTGGGGTCGTAGAAGGCATCAAGTATGAAAAAGGTCTATTCAAACTCGTTCAGCCATGAATCAATTCGAATTTCAGGACCGTGTCGACGGTTCGATCAACGATTACCGCGACGGTGCCATTGATGGTGCCGAGTTCCGCGAGGCTATTGTCGATACTTTATTGGAAGCGGCACTGCCCGTATTGCAGCCAATCACCCTGGAGGAGGTCGAAGCCAAACGGTCCGCCTGGGCCCGCGCCACCTTTCCCGGCACAACGCCCCTGTCTTCACTTCGTCACCTTGAACGCGAAATCGAGGAAATCGAAGCCGACATCGTCGCGGGTAAAGACCCCACCGTTGAATACGCCGACGCGCTCTCAATGCTACTCGACTCGGCCGGGCAGGCTGGTATAGGCCCCCGGGCGTTGATCGACGCGATGCACGCCAAGCTGCTGATCAACCAGACCCGAGACTGGACGCAGAACCCAGACGGCTCCTACGCGCACATCGAACCACAACCGTCATGCTGACTGCGCCCACTCCCGAGAACACTGGCAAAATCCAGCATGGCAAACGATGGATGCCGATCATGTACGTGACCTACTTCGGCATTTTACAGGCCATCGCCCAGCAGCATGGCTATGCTCTGGCGGTGCACGGCTCGGTGGTCCGGGACTTCGATCTAGTCATGGTCCCTTTTGCACCGAAGGTCAGTCCGCACGACTTCGTACTTGAGGACATCCGCCAAGCGATTGGCAATACAGGACCCACCTCAGAAGTATTCGATCAGGTTGGGCAGGATTGTCACGGCCGGACGCTGTACGCTATCGAATGCGGCAGCGGAGGCTACTTCGATATCTGCTTCACGCCCACTGTCGAGCAGGTTCTGGCACTGATCGAAACGGACGCCCGCCGGGCCAAAGAAATCCAGCACATTCTAAAGCAGACAAGCAGCGATGAGCCGATCCAACCACAGCAAGTCGTCGCGGACGACGATCCGGTGAAGCAAGCTTCGTATCACTATAAAGAATATATGCGCCTGATGGCTACGCTATGGGAAAAGCCAAAGTAACCCCTCACACCGGCCTGCGGAACGGCGGCCTGTTCTGCTTCCACTGCGGTATGGCCGAAACCCTGCCGTACCCCTTACTCGTCCCTCAAATGCTGGCGATTTCGAAAGATTTCGAGAAGCGCCACAAGCATTGCAAAAAGACATGGACCGAACCAGTCAACACTCCCGAGGGTAAGACCGAGCGCGAGAACGTAACATGGTGGCTGACCAATGGTGAGCATGGTTCCAGCTCGAAAACGATGCTGTATTACTTGGCAGATGGCGACCCGGTAACGCCACGATCCCATCAACACCCACTTGATCCTGATGATTTCCGGCGCGGTCACCTCCTGCTTGAAGCCGTACCCCAGCTGAGGGAAAAGCTCGACCGGATGCGGGGCGTTTCGCCGGTCTGGAATAACCTGGTCGAGCACTGGCCCCGGCTGACCCAGCTACTACTGGAGCAGCTACAGACCCGCCAAGACAACGGTATGTATAACCTGATGAAAACCCTTGGCTGCTGATATGCCTTCACACGACTCACTCGTAACGATTTGAACGTACTATGTGAGGATACAGTGGTTATCCGATCGGTTAGCGATATCTTCAGAATGCTCGTCAAACGGTCTCTTTGGAGTCGAAAGGCCCCATTATCGGCCGCGAAAGTTATAGCGCAACGGACATGCGACTCATTAAATGTAACGTCACTGGTGAAACTGCTGAAGATGCCTTCCTTAACCAGTAAGTAACACATTGTCTACTATGGAACGTTGGCCTACTGCGTCTCGACGATCCAGTCCATAAAGTGCTAACCGAACGCGAACTGTTAAAAACGTTTGGCGGGGTGGCCGGCCGTAGTTTCGGCTTGAAAAGTGGCGGCGATTGTGCCACGCTGAAGGCCGTGGTGGGGTTGTTAACCGGAAACACTTGCACATTTGAGGCCAGAAGGGCGGCAACCTTCACATCATTCTCTGCGAGCTGATTGGTGCCTAAAAGGAGCTTCCTGTAGAAATGACAGGAAGCTCCTTTTAGGCACCAGAATCACTTAGTATCTTCAAGATTGTTGGCATAATTTTCGCAATAGTTCGAGTAAAATCGCTAAGTAATAACAGACACACCTTGATTGCTACAACATCGCTTTGAAATATGATTAAAATACATAACTTTGAATTACTAACACATAATCATATGATATACAAATTTACATTTACAAGAAAATGGGTTTTTAGTTACCTCAGTAAGCGGTATATGTACGAAATGACACCGACAGCCACTCCAGATGAGGAAATTGATCGCTACTGCCGAAGCCTTATTGACATTCCTCCTACAGCTGTAATGCTGAAGCAATTGAATGTACCTGAGTACTATGAAGTAACGATCATTTACCAGTTAGCACATTAGCTGCACGCTGATCGTCAGTCAGTGTATAAATCCAATTTATCTTGATTCGATTAAAGTTGCGCTTGAGCTAATTGACGACCCATTCATAACGCGATAGGACAACGATCTAAAAATCACCTGAATTAAATTCCTTCATTTACTTACCTATACGTACAAATTCAAAATACTTAGATACATTTGCTTATTCTATCCTAAACATATGCCTTCTCGTCAGAAAGCTACGCAGGGCGTCTCTCAACCTATAGATTGGGTAAACGCGCTTACTTGGATGAGTGTCCTGATAATGACAAGTATCTCTGGCTGTCTGCTTGGGTGGGTGCTCCTGTCTTGAGAGGTCGATCCATCTTTATTTAAACGTTTTTAGGATCATCAGCCGTGATCCATTCATGTAGCAATGTACTAGCCTGACATCAGGCCTGGTATGTGAGGTCCATGCTGTTCTTTAGTTGGATAAAGTGTAATGGGTAAAGCTTTGGGGCAATTGACCTGAAGCTTTTTTGTTTGCCTTGTCCCTATCGGTACGCCTGTCTCAACCTTTTGTGCGGCCCCCTAGTCAAAAACAGATAAATGGCGTTCGCTCACTTTGCTGACTTTTTTAGCAACAGTAAAAACCCAGCATACTTATTTAAAAGTTAGTTGATTTAAAGCCACATGTTCGACTAACTCCATCAATAAACATGACTGCTCAACAGATTGTCACCAATGACAAACTGCGTAACGAGTTTAGTTCTATCACGGAAGCCCTTCGGTTTATCTACCGCTCTGATCGTCCTGCTGATTGGGCGCGAATCCTGGGAGACAAAGGTAAGGTTTGGGTACTCCCCGTTCGGTATGCTCACCTTTTAATCGCTATCGGCTATAAATACGCCTGTAAATAGGGCATTTCAACTCGGCTCGTGAAAGCAATACTGCTTCACCCCATTTAGAAAAGTAATCTTGTCATTTAAACAACGATCTTATTCCCAATCATCTCCATCGGCTACCAAACCGAACTACTTACATACAGTTCGGTTTGGCAACAGCCATCCGAAAACAAAGAGTCTTAGTTGTCACTGCACTCACTAGGTCAAATAAAATTATATTATTCACATAGTCTGATATGTGGCAATCGTACTTATTTTGGTTGCATATTTATATTCTGCTCTATATAATAACCGTAGACAAACTCAATAGCAAATGAGCGAATCTATACACTGCCCAAAATCTAATGATACTCAGACGACCATTATAAAAACCGAATTGGGCAATGGTAAGGCCGTCAGCAGGCCGCAGGCGGAATCACTTGATCGCATTGAAAAGGGCGAGTTGTGGCGCACTCATTTCATAGATTTATACCAAAGTGGTCAGCACCATGAGGCGGCTAAACTGCTTGAAAAAGAACACCCAATGCTTTATGTAAACTTGGGGTTAGAGGGCGCTTACATAAGCATCAAGAAAAAAATGACAGCCCACACGAATGGCGAGCGGGTTGGCTTTTTATTCGTTGCATTTATCATCGCTATTATGGTCGTGTTAGTTATCAAATCCAGCCATTAACGTAACCAAGTTCGGCCTCCGCAGTTGGCATGACTAGCCTACTTTTAACAGTCGTTCTTATGCTCGGCCATATTGAGCATTACTTTGTGGTATTACTTCTCCCGCAACATCCAAGATGTTCCAAGATCAAGTATTCATTGTCGCAGCAAGTGAAGTCTTCTTATAAAGAGTGCTCTCAACATAGGCTTATTGCTATGTTTACGACCGGGTGTTCAATCAATTTATAATTACTATCGATAGCACTTTTTTGGTATCGCCACTGCTTACCCTTATCTTTACTTCAGATAAAGCAACGCTTCATCGTCTACATATTGATGTTTAGAAACGCGCCGGCCACTGACCAGCGCGTTTTTTTTGCCCTCCCCGCTCGCGTTACGTAGTTCTCGCTAATTGCTGTCGTTAACATTTTTTTGCTATCATGTCACAGGTTGTTGATTCGTGATAGCAACTGTCTATCTTTGTTTCATTCCATTCACTTCACTCTATGGATCGCCGTTTTTACGGCGGTTTTACGGCGATGGGTAACCCAGAGCAGATCATCAAAGCCGGGGAGGCGACGCGTTTTTCTTCCGACAACCAGCCGGAGGATTCACCGCGTAACACAGGACCTATTTCTAAGTATTTACGCGAGATCGGAGACGCCACCGAGTTGGTGATGACACTGAAGATTACGAAGCCTGACAAGAACGGCGTACCGACCACCAAAGAATCGACACACCGAATCGAAACCATTGGCGGGGCAACGATCAAAAAGATGCTCGCAACCCGACTGTATCAACAGGCCATCAACGGGGATACGACAGCTGCCAAGATCATTCTCGATCGCACCGAGGGCCGCGTGCCCCAGCAGCTCAATCTGGGTAATAGCGATGGCTCTCCACTCGATATCCGGGATATGTCGAGCCTTACGATTGAACAACTACGGGCCATCGCTAACGGTGAAGCATGAGCAACCGGGGCGAACATATCGCCGCGGCCAAAGCCGAACTCGAGCGCCGGGAAGCCCGGTGTGAGTTGGCCCGTCGTTCATTCGCCGAGGCCGTCAAGCTCTGGAAAGAGGGCTATTCCATGCAGTGGTTTCATGAGCTGATCTGCGCCCAGTTGCAGGCCGTTCAGGAACGCAAGATTCAGAAGCTAATGATTTTCGTGCCACCTCAGCATGGTAAATCGGAGCTATCGACCCGGAAGTTTCCCGCCTGGGTACTGGGTAAGGATCCTGATCAGAAAATGGTGCTGGGTACGTACTCGGCCTCACTGGCTGCCGGCTTCAACCGCGATATCCAGAAGGTGATGGGTACGAAGGCGTATCAGGAAACCTTTCCAGGTACGGTGCTGCCGGGGCGTGGTGAAGGCGTGGCCAACACCGAACAGTTCGAAATCCTTGGCCATGAAGGTGGGCTGGTCAGCGTGGGTCGCGGCGGGTCGTTGACGGGAAAGCCCGCCGATCTGGGGATCATCGATGACCCGTTAAAAGATCGGCAGGAGGCGCAGAGCCCCGTTATCCGGGAAGCCCTTTGGAGTTGGTACCAGGACGTATTCGAAACCCGGCTGCACAACGGTTCAGCGCAGGTACTGATCCAGACCCGGTGGGATGAGGAAGACCTCGGCGGTCGGCTGCTGGTCCGCGATGGCTACTACGACGCGCTCACCAACCCGACCGGGTGGACGGTGATTTCCCTGCCTGGCCTGCGCACCGAAGCGCCGAACCCACTCGATCCCCGTCAGGTCGGCGAAGCGCTCTGGCCCGAGCGGCACAGCCGGGAAAAGCTCGAAAAGGTCAAGAAAGACAACGAGCTAACGTTCAACTCGCTTTATCAGCAGGACCCCCGCCCCAGCACCGAAGCGCTCGTGTACCCGAACTGGCAGCCGATCGACCGTATTCCCCCCTGCGAGCAGGTGTACTATGGAAAAGACTTCGGCTACAGCAATGACCCCACGACGCTGGTCAAGATCCACCAGAACGGCAACAAGCTCTACCTGGAGGAATGCTATTACAAAGTGGGGCTGACCAACCGCCAGATTGTCCAACACATGCATGCCGTTGGGGTCGGCCCCTACGATCCGGTCTATGCCGACAGCGCCGAACCCAAAAGCATCGATGACCTGAAACAGGGCTTTTGGCAGGAGGACGGCACGTTTCAAGCCGGTTTCAACGTCATCCCCGCCGAGAAAGGCCCCGACTCCCTGCTGGCCGGCATCAATAAGCTGAAGGAGTTCGAGGTGTATTACCACGTCAACTCCCACAACCTGGCCCGCGAGCAGAAGCGCTACCAGTGGGTCATGATGAACGGCAAGGCCACCAACGTACCCATCGACAGCAATAACCACTTACTGGATGGCGTTCGGTACGCCGTCTTTACTCGTTTCCGCAAACCTGACCGCTGGTTCGGGGCCTCTTAACCGATCAACTACCTCCTCTTTCGATGTCAATCAGTCTATCCGTCTTTATCCTGCTACTCGTCATCGCTGACGTCGTCGCCATCGTGGCCACCGTGTTTATCGCCATCGATCCCGAATCCCGGGAGAATCGTACCCGCTTCTGGCTGCTGATCATCCTTGCCTCGAATGAACTGGGCAACCTGATTTTTATCCTGCTTACCTACCACCACTACGTCACTCAACATGCTCTCACTACTTAAACGGGCCTTCCCCACCCGAGGCAGCACCGCCATCGAGGCGCAGGTCATTTCTGACCAATCCGGCTTTGCCACCTCCCTGCCCAATTCCGGCTTACTTTCGGGCCGCTCCTGGCTCACCATCGCGGCGAGTGATCTACGCAAAACCAAAAAGGCGTATATCAACCCGTACATCTTTATCGTCGCCAACTGGAAGGCGTCGCGCTTCTCGCAGGCAACGCCCCTGCTCTACGAAGTCAAAAATGAAAAAGCGTACCGGCTGTGGACCCAGCGCAAAGGCTATGATCGCCTCGACGACGTGGAGCACCGCCGCAAAGCGCTGGAAGAAATCGCCTTCGAAGATGCGGGTTGTGAGCAACTACTGACCCGGCCCAACCCAACCCAGACGTGGGCCGAATTGATGTATGGCCACTCGATCTATCACGACTTCGGTAACTCGCTCATCCGGAAGATCACGCCCGGCAAGGGCCTCAACGCCGACAAGGCCAAAGAACTGTGGCTGTTGCCTACGGCGCGCTGGCAAGGGGTAACGGCCTCGCTGGCGGGCTACGAGTATTACATCGATAATCAGGGGCAAAAGCTGCCAGCCGCCGAGGTGTGCCACATCCGTCGGTTCAACCCGATGTTTAACGACGACGATACCGCGCTGTGGGGCTTATCGAAACTGGTGTCGTCGCAGCAGCTCGTCGACCGGTCCAATGCCGCCCTCGAGGCCGAGTATGCGTTGATGATCAACCAGGGTAAAAAGACGATCATCTTCCCTAAAAGCGAAAAAGGGGTGGGTCTCAACCCTCAAGAATTCGCCAACATGACCCTGGCGATGGAAACGGTCCGGCGTAAGCTCAAACACACCAAAACGGGGGACTTCGCCAATTTCAACACCGAACTCGGCTTGCTCGAAATCGGCATGTCGGCCGCTGATCTGGGTATCGGCGATACTCACGGGTTGACTAAGGAAGACTTGTGTGCGCTCTGGGGTTTCAACACCCTGGCGGTGTTCTCCCCGATGGACAATGCGAAGTATAGCAACCTGCAGGAGGCCACCAAGATGTCGTTGCGGCAGGGCATTTTGCCCGACCTGTACCTGACGTATGATAAGCTGTCTCAGTTCATCTTGGGGAAACGTGACCTCAAGAAGCGCAAGGTCATTCTTCAGCCAAACACCGACGTCTTTCCTGAACTCCAGCCAGATTACAAATCCATCAAGGAGAAGGCCGACGGCATGATCCTAACTCCCAACGAGCGGCGGGAAATGTTCGGCTGGGGCCGCCTAGACTTTGAGGGTATGGATACCCCCATGGTCCCGTCCGGCTGGATTCCGCTTACCGACCTGGTCAACCCTGCCCAACAGCAAGACGCGCTGCCCGACGACGAGTATTGAGCAACCAGCCCCTATGTAGGCGGCTAGTTAGGGGCCAGTCAAAACTTTTTTCAGGTTTTTGAAAATTATTTTTCTGAGTAGTTATACCAGCATTGAACTAAGCGCTGATTGGGAACCGAACCTGGTCATTACTTGTCGTTTTCTTGTAGCTTAGTAAGCGAAGACAGTTTAGTTCTTGCTACTGAGCCCAGTGTTCAGTCCGGGCTTTGTTGAATCGGTTAGCTCGAGTCTGGTTGCCACAATGGCTTATGAAGCCACTAAATCAGCCAGAAGCATGAAACAGCAAGTAGTTCGAGCGTTGTTGGTGGGGTCTCTCATGTGGTTGTTCACGGCAACACTTCATCGAACGGGACCAGAGCTGTGCTCAGGACAAGGTGAGAGACGGGGGCCCGAAGCCCCCATCCCACCCATTTCGAAGCAAAGCCCCCGATCTGCATAGATCGGGGGCTTTGTACTTTCTAGTTCATCTGCTGCTGTTAAGCCATTTCCTCTGCGAATTACCATTAGTATGCTTTAATGCGATATATTGGCAATAAACGAAGTTGTATACATGACTGAACGAATCGAAACTTCGTTCAGTGAAGCTGCCCTCTTAGAAGGGGGCCGACTTTGTTTCGCTAATGCTAAAACGCATTTCGAGTGCGCTCAACACATCGCGCAATTTGATTATATGTATCTTATGAAACACTATAACTAAACTATGTTCAGCGGATTTGATAAAAAGCCCCCCCCTGCACGTTTAATTCTCCTGGCATGATAGACAACTCGTTTGACTACAGCGGTATTGATACCCAACGTGACTGTATGGACAGGGTGTAAGAATAGGACATTCGTAACTGTCTGATCTTGATCTCAAGTCCAAATCGTCGAATTTTGCCGCTGACTATCTTTCATACTATCGCATAGGACCCCTTGTGGTGGAGTAGCGTAAAGATTATCAGTAACGTTCCAGTCGATTCGCGACTGCTGTCCTTGTACCGAATAGACGACGTTGTTACAATCATCTTATACACTAGCAAGTTAGTAGCATTGCCAACGATTAAGTGCAGAGCGGGCACTTGATTATAAACTTCGGTCATCAGAGTTTACGCTATATTACTATTTCCCCATCAAATCATAATTTTCTTCACACTTACATGAAAAATAGAACTATTATAAATTCGCTATTCGTTATTGTAATTTTTATATTAATATTTGCAATTTATTATTTTGAAATAGGACTACCAATAGTAACCTTTGTATTTTTCAGCTTTGTACTAATTGAACTTATCTCTGAGTATATTGGAGTAAATAATTTATTAAAATTTAATAAGCGATCAAAACATGATTTAAGTGTTGTTGTACACATTTCGCTGCCATTTTACTCCAACAAAACCTTCATTGGCAAAATAATTAGAGAACTCAACTTGTTTATTGCAATTCTCAACAACGCGCTATCTTGGCCATATTTAGTTTATTTTATACATTTAAGAAGAGATATTAATGTAGACGAAAATAGGATGAACTTCATTTCATCTATAAAATTAAACTCTCTGCAAGTATACTACACATTGTATTATTTATTATTTAGTTTGCTATTATTATTATTATTTCATTATCAATTGATTGACAGTACTTATATAGTTATTTATTCTATTACCCTTATACTCGCCATTTCTTGCTACTTGTGTATTTTCATATTAAGTACGGAAAAATTTGCAGACATTTTTAAAAGTAGCCCAAGAAGTATTATTGGCCGTGTACTTATTGTTTGCACAGGCATTATTGTGAGCATATTTATTAATTTTGCCATTGTTCTTTCATTTTACAACAAAAACACTATAAATTTAGGCGTTATTACAATTTTATTCAACGAATTTATCAAGCAAGAAAGCCTAGGATTATTATGGAAAGGTCAATTTTCTGATTTAAAATTATTAAATCTTATTATTGACTTAATTGGATTACTTTTTGCATCTACGATACTAGATGCTATAAAAAATATTAAAAGTTTCAAGCGCAATCATGTAGATTTTGGTCGTATTGCTAGCGCATATATATTCAAAAAAAAATACAATGACAGCTTAAGCTGGTTAAAGAAAATCAACCAGAGCAATCAAGATAAACCATATTGGTATATGTATATGAGTAACTTGATAGGACTTAATCAAATTGATAAATCTCTTGCTTATCTTTATTATATCCCTATACACATTAGCGAAAGCGACTTTCCAGAAGATCAAAAATATTTTCAACTAATTAATACTTTAAAATCTTATAACATAAATCAATCATTAATTCTAGACGTATTCAAAAGATGGGTTCAAATATGTAAATGTGATGCTCTTCTTTTTTGCTTTATTTTTTATTCTTCAATTAACGATAGCGATGATATAAGCAAGCTTTATTTAGACGAGCTTGAATCAATCGATAATGCTGATGTGCCATTTTCAAATCTTGTAGCAAAGGCAAGAGATTTGAGCACTATAGGACTTGCAGATTTATTGAATGAACAATTAGTTGTTCATCAAAAGTATTTAGATGCCTTTACCTTATGTATAATGAACTTGACATTAGTAAACATATATCACACACTTGGCTACCAGAAAGAAATTATATCTAGCATGATAAAAGATGTTAGTATAACTTCTGTATCTCTAGTCAAAGAAAACGATCTATTCCTTACCTCATGTTTGATGGCTGGTATATTGTCTGAATTTGAGAAAGAAAGCTCTCATTACGAAACCTTTCTATATGTATACAATGAAACAAAAGGTAAGCTGTCTAGTATAGATAACCTTTCAGCACTAGATAATATAACAAATTTCATTAGTGTTAAATAGATAGATTATAGTGCATTTACAATGAGATTAATGGTTATAAGATGCATAAGATCGGTTACAATAAAAGATAAAGATGATAGGCTAGATTGTAGCCTCTAATAATTAGTTATGTACTCTACGAGTCCTTTTTTTCTATAGGCGTTAATTCGAATTATACGAGCAAATCGACAATTACCATCCTTTGAAGTTACCTGATCAAGCTCACTAGCCAGCATTGGGATATATCTTTACTTAAGGCTATACTTATCCATGCATTTCGATCCCAAACGCGATTCATTCCTAAACCCGATGCGGACTCAATTACTAGACCTCTATACCAAGCAGGCGAAGGCGTTTGTCGCCGTGCGGCAGAAACTGGGCCAGGGCAACCGGGGCGGCCCCTTCCTGCCCGCGCCCCACGAAGCCTACGCGAGCCAGCCCCGCCCCCTGCTGATCGTGGGCCAGGAAACCAACGGCTGGGGGGAACACCTCGACGACATTGCCGCCCAGATGGCGGTTTACGACGGCTTTGCCGTCGGGCAGCGCTACAACGCTAAACCGTTCTGGAACATGACCCGGCAAGTGGAGCGGCTATTGGGCCACGCGCCGCACTCCTGCGCCTGGGCGAACCTGAGTCGCTTCGACATCGAGGGCAAGCGGGCCCAGGGCGAGCAGGCCGCCGTTATCGCCACGCTGGATCACCTGCTGCTGGACGAGGTCCGTATCCTCACCCCTAAGGTCTGTCTGTTCTACACCGGGCCGGAGCTGGACCACCGGCTCCAGAGCGTCTTTACCGGATTAACTTATTACCCCGTCGACGGCTACACGCCCCGGCAGTTTGCCCGGTTGAGTCACCCCGCCCTGCCGCTACTCAGTTTCCGCACGTATCACCCCCGGTACCTGCGCCAGAGCCGGATGGAGGCGGGCGTGCTGGCGACGCTGGCGCGCCTGACCCAAGCCGAGCCGGTATGAGTCTACAACGGGGCGATACGGTCTATCTCCGCTACGTCGGCAACATCCCGACCTGGAGCCGGGACGTGTTTACGGCCCTCATAAGCGGGGTGGGTGACCGCTACGTCACCGTCGCGATTCGAGGGGAGGCCGTGCGGTTCGAGCGGAGAAGCCTGCGCCACGACAACCGGGGCCGTAGCCCGGCGTACCAACTCTTTCTCACGCGTGAAGCCTGTGACTTGGAAGTGGAGGCCGCCGAATTAAGAAGTTTGATGAGCCGCACGGACTTTGTTAACTTACCATTTGAAACGCAGCGGGCGATAAAAGCGATACTAGAGGCTTGATTGGGCGCCTTTTATACAACGATGTCGTCAAGGTTGCTCGACGCGTAAGCGCAGGCGGTTACTGGAATTAGTATATACCAGCTTGCCACCCTGGCTGATGACGGCGTTGGCCTGAGCCGTGTTGGTCGTAATCTGAACCACATGCCCTTGGTTGAGG
Organism: Fibrella aestuarina BUZ 2; assembly: GCF_000331105.1. Taxonomy (NCBI): domain Bacteria; kingdom Pseudomonadati; phylum Bacteroidota; class Cytophagia; order Cytophagales; family Spirosomataceae; genus Fibrella; species Fibrella aestuarina. Next base: position 4,868,756 of record NC_020054.1, read on the forward strand.
ACGGCAATGTCAGTCGGGCCGGGCTCGTGGCCACAGGACCAGGTAGCCGCATCCGTCCACGCCCCCGATTGAAAACTTTCGCAAAAGTTGTTGCTGACATAGAAATAAGTACTGTCACTCACGTACGTACCATCAGGCGTCTTGCCCAAGACAACTACTACGCGCCGGGTAGCGCGCTTATCGATCGAGATGGTCTGGGACGTAGCGCTGGCCAACTCCCGCCCTACGTAGAGCGAATCCGCACTGTAGCTGATGATGGTTCGTATCTCACTTACGTTAGTGCCGGTAGTGGCAATGGTTAACGAGCTTCCCCCTTTCACGTAAGCGCCTCGTCGAGGCTGGGTAATAATCAGGCTGGACTGGGTCTGGCTCCCGGTTGAGGCCGACCCTGCCAAGGGTTCGCACTGGCGATAGATCAGCGTGGGCGGGCTAAAGCCGTCTTTATGAAACAAAGGGCCGGTCGAAGGGGCAATGATCAACTGTTTCAATTTAGCGATCACGCTCGTGTTTTTCGTAGAGCCGGAATGTTGCTGATCAGGATCGACGATGCTGTACGTCAGTTGTGGCAAGCCGCCAATCTGACTGGCCTTCGCCACGACCCAGTCGCTTTCATCCCCGCAGAAGATATCGCCCAGCGGCATGCCGGCCAACGCATACTCGGCTGCGGTGAGCAAGGGCTTAAGTGGTAATGGCGTATTGAACAAAGCCCCTTTGGTGGTCACGATGGCGTGTGAGGGTACTTTGTGGTTGTTGAGCCCTATCCCATTTAAATCGGAGCGGATGGCGGGACTGTCGACCCGCAGATCAGCAAAAGCCCCGCAGTTACAAAAAAGATAACCACCAGTGACGAGCAACGCTTTGACAAACAAAGCAAGGTTAGCCGACGGCTGGAACAAAAAGTTAGCCATCTGGGAGCCCCCATGGGGCGTATTCAGGGTAATCAGCTTGTGAATGTCATCGTGGTAGTTCGCGCTTTGTAAGTAGAGCCGGGAGAGGATCCCACCCATGCTATGACCAATGATATCCACTTTACCAGCGGCAACGCGTCGTGTTTTGAGCTCGGCGACCGTGGCATCGATGTAGTGAGGAATCACCTGCTGATTGTCGGCGAACTGCGCTCGGCTAGTGGCCCCGTAATCGACCCGTACCAGAAAGGAGGGGGCCAGGGGACCCAAGTCCGTGATCAGCTGATTTTCCATATCCGTGTAGATGGTATTGTCTGAATTCAGACCGTGGACCATCAGCAGCGGGGCCTGGCCTACCAACACGGAGAAGGAAAGAATCGCTGTCGTAGCGGAGGGAGGACCAATCACCAATTGCAACGTGGTAACGGGGTTATTGTCAACGACGGTGGGGTGGCGAAACTCGGCTTCGAGATAATCCGCCGATTGGGACGTAGTCAGGATGCGGCCATAACGCAACGTATCGGGATCCAGTACCTGGAGGCGGGTTTGCAAATAAGGAATCGGCGTTCCGGACGGGCTCCCCGAGACGCGAAACAGGGAGGCTCTGGAACCATCGGCACAAACCCGAAAGAGAAACGGTGTCGTATTGATCAGCTGGCGTTCGAAGCCCGTATGGTTCGTCAGCTGATGATAGTGCTCTATTTTGAACGATTGAGCAATTAACGGCTGCCCATAGATGAGCAGCAACCAGAGGAAGGCAAGTCGTCGGAACATAGTGAGTGGATAGCTAATGGCGCTAAAAATAAGCGCACAGTGCCCCACACAAGTAGTACCACCTGATAAATAATAACCGCTCAGGCTGATGCGGAAAGCGAGTTAAGCAATCCAGGAATAGTATCCAGTTATCCCACTAATTCGACAAGTCCCCAATCCGTTCCGGCTCTTTTCGGCAGCGTTCGTCACCTCATGCCCCGCCGCCCGGCCGCAACTTAGCTGGGCGGTTTGCTGCGACTTATTTATCTTGCTTTGATGACCGAACGCACCTTTACCGCCTTTACCGAAGCCAACCTGCTGGAAGGGGGGCGACTCTGTTTCGCCAATGCAGAAGTGCATTTCGAGTGCGCTGATCACATTGCGACGCTGGGCCACTACGGTATGGCTTCTTCTCATCTGGTCCTGGCCGCAGAAGAAGCGGTTAAGAGTTTTGTCTGCTGGGCTAAGCTCTTTGGTCTGGACATGCCCGACAAAGTAGACAAGTACTTTTCTCAACACAGCCCCAGACACAACGCCGCCCGCGAACTCTACAGCCTCTTCCGGGATGTGCTCGCCATTCAAGACCAAATAAAAGCCTTGGTTCCGCGACTTGGTATTGCCTTCGTTACCGAACAGCTGGATAAAGGAATCACCCTTGACGAACACTTCATCCAGACGACGTTGGTTGAAGCACTGGCTCCCCAAGTAGCCCTGGAAACTGGACGGCTGTTGCTGGAGCAGAAAGCAAGCCACGACCTGTACCAAGAGCGAATCGACCGCAAGTGGTGGAACAACGCGAATGGGCTTAAGAATAGAGGATTTTATGTCGACCACGAGGACAATAAAGGCTGGTTGCTGCCTCAGCAGATATCCAAAGCCGAGTATCAGGACAGTCGGGAGCGAGTGGATCGCGTGCTGACTGTACTCGAACAAATGGCGAGATTTGATCTTGACAGCCTCACCCAATTTAAAACCTATTTAGCCATGAGCAAGCCTACTACGCTGGAACTATTCGAGACCGCCCCCAATGGGACTAGAACGGATATTGTCTATCTCACCAAAGTCCCTTCAGTTGATGGTAGCGACTTCGAGTACCTAGTCGAATTTGAGGAATTGGAAGGGGTTACCGAGCGGATGGAGATTGGCCGAGTAGGCCTGATCGACGGCAAGCTATGGCTATCAAATGACCATGCTCAAATTACGTATAAGGGAATGCTGTTGCTATCTACATGGATCGAAGAGCATTTAGAAGATGCTGACTAAGATTAATTGTAAGTCTTTGACAAGTCTAATAATTATTTATCTGTGGAAAACAAAGAAAATTATACAGCTGATAAGCCAGTCGACAGTTCTAGCGAAGATGCCTTTCAAAGGTACGGATTTGCTAAACGCATTGCTGAGACAATCGTAACTAGAAAGGATGCAAATTCAATTGTGTTTGGTATATTCGGCGCTTGGGGGGAAGGTAAAACATCGGTTATAAATTTTATATACAATGAAATATCAAATGCAGATGGGGATTGTATACAAATTACGTTTAATCCATGGCGATTTACCGATGAAGCGGCCTTACTTATCTCATTTTTCAACAAACTTGCCTCAGAATTAAAAAAACATATTTCATATGAAACAGCTATCGCCATATCACAAAAGAGCTGGGTGAAGAGAACTTATGAAAAGATAACTAAGCCAGAAGATCAACCTTTAAAAACAGCATCTGAGAATATTGGAGAACTCATTCAAAAATATGGTAAGACGGTTTCTATTTTCGGAGTAGGTGACGCGGCTGAAACTATAGGAAAAGCAATCGCTAACACTGATTTAGATGTATTGAAAGAACGAATTGAAAAGTTACTTGCTGAAAATAAAAAGCGTATCATTATTTACATAGATGATATTGATAGGCTAGAAAAGTCTGAGATTCACTCCATTTTTAGACTCGTTAAACTAACAGGCAATTTCTTATATACAACGTATGTTTTGTCTTTTGACCAAGATATGGTTGCATCTGCTATAGGGGAACGATTCGGTTCGGGAGATAAGCGGGCAGGTGAAAATTTTATTGAGAAAATCATACAAGTGCCTCTAAATATCCCTAAAGCGCAGCCAGATGCATTAAAAAAGTTTTGCTTTGAATTAGTTGACAAAGTTTTGGAATCAGCTGATATTTCCCTTTCAGAAAATGACGTTCAGCGGTTTGTCCTTCAATTTACATCAAATATATTACCCCAATTATCAACACCAAGGCTAGCCGTCAGATACGGCAATTCATTGTCTTTCTACGTGCCGCTATTGAAAGGTGAAGTGAATATGGTCGATCTATTGCTTGTTGAAGCACTTCGTATCTTCTACCCTGAACACTATTTTTTTGTTAAAGAAAACTCTTCCGTATTCTTAAAGTCTTACAATTCTCCATACAATAGATATAATAACGAGAGTTTAAAAGCCGATGCTAAAGCTCAACTAGATGAATTAAATAAAAAAAGCAAAAAGATTGGGAATAGTGATGTCTCCAATCTTTTGGGGGATTTATTTCCAAACCTTAATGCTATTTTTAGTGCTGGAAATTTCTATAGTGGTTCAACTGATGATTGGTATTTGCAAAAACGTATCGCTTCGCCAAAGTATTTCGATAGGTACTTTAGCTATACGGTCGTGAATGGCGATGTATCTGACGTAGAGTTCGATTTATTCCTGTCGAATCTTGAAACCATAAAGAATGGCGAAGAGGTCGCTCAAGTACTCAGGAAGTTTCTTGAGACGTCCACTGCTGATAACTTAATTTATAAGATAAGAAGTTACGAAAATAAGTTGAAGTGGTCATCGGCGAAAGGTTTAGTCAGAGGCTTGTGTGTTATTTCAACATTGTTACCAAACGAGAAAAGTTTTTTGGGCTTTGGGTTTGGTTCCCCTTTTAGTCAAGCTGCTATATTCATACATAAAATATTAGAGAATAATAAAGCTGAAGGAGATTTGTATACTTTCGTTGAAGAGCTGATGAGCCAGCCTGTTAGTTTTGATTTTTCATATGAAATAAATTATTGGTTAAGGGCAGAAGATGCCACAAAAGACAAACTTTTCAGCAATGATGAATTTATCAGGCTTGCAGAAGTCCTTACTCAAAGGGCGGTGGACGAAGCTGGACAAGATTCCATCTTTGTACGCTTTGAAGAATACGTTCATTTTCTTGGACCTGCTTGGTACCAGAGAGATCCGGTAGCCTACAGAAATTATATAATGGATTATTTAGCGAGAGAACCCAAAAATGTCGCCTCATTTCTGAAAGCATTTACGCCAACTGTTAGAAGCACGTCTAGGCCGGAACCCTTTAAAGGCGACCTGTCTAAAGAGAGATATGATAACATTGTTCAATTTATTGACCGGAAAATTCTGTTCGAGAAGATTGCTTCTGAATACTCAATCGACGAATTGAATAAAGAACAGCCGTATTGGGACAACAGATACGGAAATGTGAACACGGAAATGAACATGCTTAGACAATTTCTGCATTGGTATGACTTAGAGAAGGGAGCCAGCATTAATTAATATATTGTAGTGTTAGTTTTTATTACTCGGTCTATGAAATCTTAACATGATCTTTTAGAAGTAATAAGCAGATTCCAAATCTGCTTGAGTTTCAACTTGCTAGCTAGGAATTTGTAGCATGATAAATATAGTTATATGATTAATTTGTCAATTGTATTTTAGCGGTAGAAGATTATCCTCCATTTACTTTAGCGAACTGATTGTTGCCTCTTTGATTAGAGTTAGTCGTTCTTGCTCAATCTGTTTAAGAGAACCATAAGCTTCAGGAATAATAGAATCAAGTTCCTCCGCTAAAACAGGGGACACTACTGTACCATTATCATCTGGCTCTTGCCGAGCCATAAATAACAAAAGCTCTTTTTCCTTGTCCGACAGCATATCATTGTAACGAGTCAGAGTCTCTCTACTCGCTTGAACAATTGCAGGACTAGCAGCTACATTTGGCAAAGTAACGAATAGCTTCATTTCACGCTGGTGAATGTCAATCAATCTGCTCACCAGCCCGGTCTCTTCTGCATCTGGCTCTTCGAAAAAATGATAATATTCAGACGGCGGCTGGAACAGGCGCTTGAACGTTGGATAGAGTGTTGTGAATGGGCCGCCGTTTGGCCAGCAATTGCGTTTCTGCCAAAGATTCAAGATTAAGTCCGAGCATTCCTTTTTGGCTGCTTCTCGCTCAACATCAGAAGCTGCCGCTTCAGCTCTATCCATCAGTTCAGCCACCCGATGTGCCATCCATCGCCCCAAGATGTTCGAACCTTCGACTACCTTCAATTCATGGGCAATAGTCTGGCCCAAGCGGGTAGTGGCAATCCATTGTGCTGAGGATTCCGTTGGGGTTGAGGATGAATACGGTATGTTTTCCCCGGTCGTATTTTGTATCTCGTTCTCGTTTGGCATGACTCCGTCTGAGTAATATGTTAAGCAGAAGCACTTGATTCGTTTGCTGCATGTAAGCCTGTAAGGCTGACCATTTTATCCATATTCTGGTACCGCTTGAATACGTTTGCTCCTTGTAGTGTCTCTCTTCACGAGGATCATCACTCCAGCGTTCACAACGGACCATAGGTTCGCCCGCTCGATTTACGTAAAGCCGATCAGCTTGTACGGCAGTAAGTGATAATTCCTCAATAAAGGTCGGATGGGGTCGTACCCTAAAACCACGTTTTTTTAGCCGGGCCGGGTCATTCTCCTCTAAACCTTCGTCAACATAATCTACCTGGGCCAGCGAGGCATGAACGGCAAATCCACGAGTACTTTCTGTTTGCCATTCATCATCTTCTTCAAAGCCAAACATGGGAAAGTCGACGCGGCCCGGTTCGGCTACCTGAAAGGCTCTGGCTAGCGAGGTTGCCATGTCAGAGTTGGCGAAAACACTACTAACATTCGTTTCGCCATCCCTTTTTTGATCGTCATTATAGCTAGGTGAAAAGCCAAAATCACGCTCCCCATATATTACGAGCCAGCCATCCTTGCCTGGCTCAGACAGCCCTAGTGCTTCTAGGTAATCATCAGCTAAGCGTTGCTCCCAAGGGTCCGGCAGTTTACCCCAACATTCCGCCAGTAACGGAATCGGGGTCTTTAAATCGGCTAACCAGCCCTTAAAACCAGTATTGGAAAAACGATCTTTAACCCAGCTTTGCCAACGGCCATCAGGGTCCGCATCGGTGTAGTCATCTACTACCACGGCACACTGATCGATCAGGCGGCCTGCTACGCACATGAGCGCGTTGATGGTTAAATTAACGCCGATAGATTCGACGGTAGGTTCAGAATGCTTGTAGTAATATGTCAACGAAGAATCGTATCGGCTAAAAAACTCCCAGTACTGGCTGTAGTCCTTCTGATCATATTGCCAACGATCACATATCCATTCTTCTGTCAAGACAGCAATTGTGTTACTTGATTGACCAAAAACATCACCAACTCCTTTAAACCAATGATCTTGAATGTCATAACGGTCAAATTTTATGCGATCAGCGTGATCTCTACTCAGATGTAGCTCATCCCCCTCAGCCATATAGCCACTGCGTTCCAACAAGCAAGCTTTGGGGGTGTTTATCTGCTCGATTTGCTGCCACTCATCGTCGGATAATTCGGTTCCAATTTGATCTCGTAGTCGAAGCAGTATTTTTTTGGCGAACCCACGTATTTGAACATGCGGCAAATCGGCATTAAGCGCATGAGTCGCTATGCTTCGACAATGAGGAAGTAATAGAACAGGGGCTTCATCTGCTAATCTTTCCAGAAGTAATAGAAGCCATACACGGGCCGACATCCAAAAAAAGTCGTATCCGTCCGGTATTAACTCGCTGTCTTTGCCATTAGAGAGTGTCAATAAATGCGTTAGCAGCCTGTCTCGCAGTGAAGCATTCGCGTTAAGCGTAAGGATTTCCCGGACGGCATGAGCGGTATGCCAGCGTATTCGTATGTCTGGGTGACCAAATAGATGCCAACACAAACTCGCTAAATGGCTTACCTCATCATAGCACTCTACAGAATTTTCCGCTACCGAGAGTAGATTGGGGAGCGTTTTGCCATCTTGCGCTAAACGCTCTTCTAATCGGTTCAGTAACCAGTCTGTTACTGCTTCCTGCTCCTCTGGCGAAAGCTGTTGGCATAAGGCATCCGCCGTTCGAGAAAGTGTCTCTTCCGTCAAACTGGGCAACCAATCTGCTAAGCCGGGCAGTAGAATCTCCGCTCGCGAGGATCCGATTAGAGGTAACTTTAGAAACGACTCTACGTGGCAAGGGTTATTGCCCTCATTAATAATAACTGGGAGATGCTTGTAGTAGAATCTAATTAGTCCTTTTTCATGAGTCACCCAATTTTTAACAGTTTGATTGGTTTGCCACCTATTCAGGAAAATAGTAAGAATGTGTATGAGCAAATGCCCATACCGTAACTGATAATAATGTTCCTGATAGAAAGTAAGGTTACAGATATACTCTAGAAAGGCTGTCCTTTGTCCGAAGGATACCGCGTCACCAAGTTGTGTGAGGCAGTCTACCAATTCGGGCACACGCAGTTGAAAGCGCACATCATTATCCGCTTGAAAGGCCGCTAAATCACCCTGTCGCGCTCTATCGTGCCAAAAATCGACTTTCGCTGATGTGTCGCGCGGCAAAGTAGGTTGCCACTCATGTAAACTGTCGACGAAAGCCAGCGTCTGGTTCATGATGACCGCTTGAGGATGCTGAGTCAAGCCATTTTGCGACCCCCAGTCTGTTAAACGCCGAATGGCTTCTACGCGCTGACTTAGCCTAGCATTACGCAATGCCCACACGGCCAATTTGTCAAACAGTTCTTCCTTTAGCTGATGGCTTTTTCGCCCGGCTGGGTTGAGGGCGGCCGATTTGTCGAGCAATGCGAGGCTTGGTTCAACTCGATCTTCGGTTTCCCCTCGGATGCGTAGCAGTGGTATGCTGACACAGCTAGGCCAATTGTTACTGTTGGTTGCCCCACGAAGAACCGGTTCAATACCCTCTTCGATTGGCAGAAAATTCATGTAGTCCCACCGACTTAAGACGCGTAGACCAGTGCCTAGGTCTAGCTTTGTGGTGGCTTCCAACGTCTGTTCCAACGGTGCCGCTATTTCGCCTGTCAAATACGGCTTATAAGCTTCCGTCAAGGCCGCAAGTCGCAAGCTAAAGCGAGCTTTTTGGGTGAACGATGGTAAATCGGCCAGCGCTTTAAGCCGGTTGGCACCGACTCTCAGTCGGTAAATTACCTCATCGCTTACACCTTCATTAGCCGCGTTGACAGCCCTTGTATACAGGTCTCGGCTTAAGTCTTCATCAAAACGGAAAACAATTTCAGCTGATTCAAGCAGTATTTGCCAACGGTCATCTACGTGTATGGCATCAGTCACGCCATCGTCCGCAGCTCGTTCTATCAGTGTCAATCCAAACTGAGTGTATTCACGTATTGGCAGCAGATACCGGCCCAGTTCAAGCCAGCATTGTCTGGCGACCTGACTACCCGTTACACGAACGGCTTGGTCCGCTAACGCATTAAGCGCATCCTGCTGACCAGATAAACACGCCAGCGTTTTACCAATGATCACCAACCGTGCCCGTTGCTCATTAATGTACCGGTAGTGGGCATTAGTTCGTATGGTGAATAGGTTAGCTACGCTCTCTGTTAGTTCCGCTGCGTAAGTAGAGGGGTAGAGTTGACCCAATTGACCTTTGACCAACATAATCTGTTGCGAGAGTAATGGACCAAATAATTCCTTGTATACTCTTCGTTGAGGTTCGTTGGCATCGCCTTGAGAAAGCGGGTCTACCCTAGCCGGGGTGGGTTGTAAATAAGTGGGTAGGATATCATTAATGGTAAGCTGTTTTCCTTGTAGAACAGCCTTCAATACGATGCTTCGCAAGGGAAATGTGATTTCCTGCAACTCGCCATAATCAGGTGAAAAAAAATCAGGGATAAGCGGAGCCAACTCTTCTATGACGCCGATTACTATGCTCGGCTCGATGCCTTGTCTAGCAAAAAGTTCAGCTAGGGGTGTGGCCCACTGTAAACCCTGAGATCGTGTTGAGCGTCGTATTGCTTTTTTACGCCGAATCGCTTTGGTCTGAATGGCCTCGTTTAAGGCCGCAGCAACATCACGTACCCGCTCGGGACGAATTTTGCGACCTAGTTCTCCTAATTTTGCTAGAATGATACCTTCAAAGCGGACCGGCAACCGAACTTCTTGTAGGTATGCCTCGATTTGATCATCATCCAGCCAGGGCTCCACTTGGGCAGTAAATAGCTCCAATCTATTCTCAATTGCTTTATACGGCTTCGTTTTAGCTAGCCTTCGTTTGAGTTCGCTGGGGCCATAAAGCCAGAAGACAGCCTCCATTTCATTGGCACGATCCTTGGCTTGAATTTCCCATTGACGCGTTTGGTGTTCGGGAGTACGTGCATATCGCCTAATCCAAGCCCACCCCTGCTTTAGATGGCTAGATGCAAGCTCCTGTTGAGATTGGTTTTTTGCATAGGCTGCTGCCAGCTTGAAATGCATTGCTCCCATCCAGCGACCTGTATTGGCTTCATCGAAGTAAGGCACTAAATCCTCTGTTTGGCCGAATAGATTGGCAAACGACACGTTGGCCTGAACCAGCTTGCGAACAGCGTCATTCGAGTTTTTATACTCGCAGGCTAGCAATAGCAGCTTGGCACCCGCCCCATCGAGCTTCAAATGTGCTGCTGCTTTGAGAGCCAGTTGAATGCGTTGTTCTTGGGTGGCTACCCGAATTAAGCTGTCCGTGATAATCTCAAGCGATGGTCCGCTTAAGGCAAGGTCAATCAATTCACTATACAGTCCTGCTTCCCAATAATGTTCGACGACAACGCGGGCAGCGTAAACATCGGTTGCTGCTATAGCCTTGAAGTGGCTGGCAAGTTGCTCGTGCGTTTGTTTTAGGATGCCCTTCGTTTCAGGCCGGTCCCTTAGGTGCGTATCAAAATCTTCATCCCGAATAACAATATGCTCTTGGTCAAAAAGCAGTCCGGGACTAAGGGATTGACAGAAAAGTTGGGCCTTGCTAATAGGTATCCCACAAGCGTCAGCAAAAACAGGCAATGGAATCGGACGATGGAGGCACGTTAGGATGGCTAAGAAAGACTTTGCCTTAAGTGGATCAGTGGCTGAATGTACAGCCTGTTCAATCAACTCCTCGAAGATAACCTCTGGCACGAGGTTGGCGTGGCGGAATACATGCAGAAATGCCTTGAACCCGCCCCCAAGGAAATTTCCCTGCTCAAGTAAGTATTGCTGAATACGTGGATTATGCCGAGTCTTTGCATGAAAGGCAAAACATGACCTTGATTTGGCAGTAGGAAAGGTTCGCCGAAGGTGTGTAATCGATGCATCCAGACTAAACCCTTTTAAATCAAACTGATACGCCCCTTTTGGGGCCTGTAACGAATCAGCTCTGTCGCCCGTCCGCGCACTCATCAGCAGTCGACAGTTTGTTGGTAAGGCCAGTTCCCAAAGAAAGGGGACAAATGACCTAGGGTCACCTTCCAGCGACGCTTGACTAACCGCGTTATCAGCCGCGTCAATAGCAATGACCAACAAACTATTCTCTTCAGGAAGCATAGTTGCCGCTTTATTCAGACGACGTTGAAACATGTCTATTAGCTGGTATTTATCCTGTGGTGGGGTCGTCAAAAAAGGAATCCCTGTCTGCGTTGATAGTTCATTACTCAGCTGCATGATCGCCCGCAGCAACGTATGACGGCCAGAGCTTAAATTCCGGTAGTTACCCGCTCCAAAACAATCGTACACAATCATCGCTGAGCCGCTTGGCAAGTAGTCTTTTACTTGTTGGAGCGTTGTACTCTTTCCTACCCCGGCTACTCCATGTGCCAGTACACGTTGATTCGCGACAATGCATTGAGCAAGCAGCGAGGCTTCCTGCGTTTGGATTACGTCTTCGGGCAGTGCCAAGAATGAGGGTTCGGGAAACAAATCCTCATCCTCACGTATGTGCAGTTCCGCCAATACATCTTCTCGGAAGATACCATTCGATGCTGCCTGTTCAGGTAGCATATGGCTATTAACCAGTTCTCTAAGCGCCTGAACAACCTGTTTTTTCTCGAATGGCCCAACAGAGTCATTTAATTCATCGAAAGCCGCCAGGTGCTGCCACCGTCTGGAACCAGCATCACAGCCGCTTAAGTCAAGAATTGTCAAAAAATTGATGAAGTGCTCGATAGGCAATCTGATCCGTTCAAACAGAGTTCGAATCCACCGTTTCGTCGTCTGATCGTTCGGAAGCGAGGCAATAAAATCAGCGAAAGTATTTGGTCTTGGATGTTGAGCTAGAGCAAGTCTACATTGGGACAGCGTTTGCTCAAGTCGATTATCTAACGCCTGATTACTAACAAGGCGAATCGTCAGCTTAGCGGTTATATCTTCAGGCGCAAACCCGTTTGCGATCAAATCCTGATAGCTAGCGGCAAGGCGCTCAACAACAGAGTCATTTTTGTTTTTAGATGAACGCTGGTTAAACTTGCCAAGGGTCCAGGTTCCATGTTCGTCTGTTGTACTGTATTTAAGTTGAGATATAATGACTTTTGTTGAATCATCAAAACTGGCTCCTCCAAAATACTCAGTGATATCGGCGGCCAAGTAGCTATTTCTTGATCCTGTTTTAACGGAATCTTTTGCATTGACTCCCTCAATTTTCACACAGGTCAATGGACTGCCGGGAGCTAGCATCGAAATAAGTCGCCTAACCGCCCATAACTTATGGTAATCGTGACCTGCGTTTGAGTAATGAACGCTTGAAGCTTGCTCTAGTAAAGTAGAATCTGCTTTTGACTGTCGGCTCTGAGTACGTTTACGGGTAACAGGGGTTGCCATAGGTAGCTACGCAAGGGAATCGATAACATTTAACCACCAATTTATTCAATAAGTAGCATAATAACGAGCCGTCCCTTGTGTCATATATTTCGCTATACCCCAGACAATCAGTCATATTACGTTTTATTGTACCAAAATAGTTTTAGAAAATTAGGTGGTGTTGGCAGCACACTACAAAGCTACGCTCGGTCTCTACTAGGGTAGCTTACAGAGTGAACTTATCGATTCAAACGTCTGGTCTGACAAGTCGTTTTATCTTTGCCCGCAACTAAGTGCACATGCATTTGACCCAAACCTTACGCCATGGCAACCCACCCAGACGACATAAAGCAGCAAGTCGGCGCAATGATTCGAGAAGCAAGAATAAGGAAAGGATTAACCCTTAAGGAACTTGGCTTACAGCTAGGTGTCTCCGAGTCCGTAGCGGCTCGCTATGAACAGGGAAAACAAAACCTTACCATCGAAACGTTACAAAAGCTGGCCACTGCTTTAGGCTTCAAATTTGAAGCGAGATTCGTTTAGCATTCATATTTTTTACAAGAACACTTGTTACATATAGTCAGTTGTTTATATTTGTAGTGTCAATCGGCAAATAAAAACCCCCAACGCTTCATTCTTTGGACGGAACAGCGAAGGGGGCATGTACCACAAAAAACCTCTCAGAATCATGAGTACGGTGCAAATCTACGATGCCTGGCCCATTGTGCCAAGCCTCCATGAGCCAACGGCTCCCACTCCCGCCCAACGCGGCGATCTCAACCACCGCTTCTTAGCCGTCATGCAGGCGCTGGGCCTGTCGGGCTACGCCGTGGCCAAGGGCGCGGGCATCGCCCAGCCCACCCTGAGCTACATCGCCTCGGGCAAACAGAAGCCGTCCATTTCCCTGATCGAGTGGCTCCTGAACACCTACCCGCAGGTCGACGCTGACTATTTACTGCGGGGTATCGGTGGGCCCCTGCGGGACACGCTGCTGCACCATCACGAACCGACGCCACTAGCCGGAACGGGCTTCGAGTTGCAGCTGGGGCGGCTGCGCTGGTATTTGCGCGACGAAGTCTACCCACAACTCGAAGACGACGCGAACCTGATCTACGACGAGCAGGGCGAGATCATCCAGCACGCGGACGTGGCACTGGCAATTCACCTCCACCGCGAATTCGTAACGTACCTGGGCGAGCACCAGTCGCAGTGGTGGGACTACTACTGGGACGAACTGCTTTACCTCTGCGAGCGCTTCTACACCTCGTCGGCCCAGTTGGCCTCGATCCTGGGCCATCCTCAGTTCATCGCGTTGCTACACGCTTTCAACAAAGTCGGGTAAGATGGAGGCGTTGATTCAAATCACCACTAATGCGCAAGGCGCATCGGTGGTGTCAGCCCGCGAGCTGCACGCGTTTTTAAGTGTGAAGTCCAAGTTTGCTGACTGGTTCAAGAATCGAGTCGATAAGTACGAACTGGTTGAGGGGCAGGACTACGTAAGGGTATCTAAAATCTTAGATACCCTTGGCGGGGCGCAGGAGAGCGTGGACTACGCCCTGACACTGGATTGCGCCAAAGAGTTAGCGATGGTACAAAACAATCAGCAGGGTAAACGGGCACGGCTCTACTTCATCGAAGCCGAGAAGCAGTTACGACAGGTTGCCACTACGCCAAGCCTACCGAGCGCCACTGAACAACTATTAATCCAACTGGTACAACAGCAGACTCAAGTCAGCCAGCAACAGGCCGCTATCTCCCAACACCAGCAGGAGCAGTTGACTCAGCTACGAGCCGACGTAGCCGCGTTGATGAATGGACAGTCTAAACACCGTCGGCGTAGTTCGGGCTATCCGCCCCCATCGGTGCCCGCTCTGTTCGGTACCCCTAGACAACCGCCCTACAATCACCCCCGCCAGCTACGGGGAGCCATTACGCAGATTGTTGAGCAGTACAGCGTTCGGGTTAACTGTGATACCTCCGAGACGTATCGCTACCTCTACCGGCAGATGATGCCAACGTACGGCATCGACGTGTATCACCTCCACAAACAAGCTGGGCAAAGCTATCTGGAGGCCATCGAGCAGTACGGACTCTTGGAAAAGCTTTACTCGATTGCCTACGCCACACTGGCGAGGCTGGATTTTTAGTGATTGAAGGCGGGGCTTAATCAGCCCCGCCTTCAATCACCATTCTTCAACTACAACCCATGCTACAGGTCAAGACATACCGCTATAAGCTCAAACCGACCCCCGCCCAGCAGCGAGAACTGGGGCAGTGGTTGGGCGCGTGCCGGTATATCTATAACCTGACGCTGGATTACAAAAGAACGCTCTGGGAGCAGAACAAGGTCAGTATTGGCAAACACGAGATTCAAAAAGAGTTGGCCATTTTGGCCAAGGACTACCCCTGGATCGAGGCGGTCAATGCTCAGACCCGGCAGGAAGTTGTAGAGCGAGTCTTCAATGCCTACGAGGGCTTCTTCAAGCAGGGAAAGGGCTTTCCCAAATTTGCTCGCAAGGGGCAATACCAGTCGTTTGCCTTTAAACAGCGAGTTAGTATTGATGCCACACATATTCGTTTGCCTAAGCTGGGCAAGGTGCGTTACCGCAACTCGCAACCTTGTGCTGGGACGATCAAACGGGCCGTCGTTCGGGAATATGCCGATGGGTGGTATGTCTGTGTGTGCGTAGAAGCAGATATACAGCCGCTGCCTACTACTCAGCATCATATCGGCATCGACGTAGGAATCAAGTCCCTGCTGGTTACCTCGGAGGGCGAAACCATTGAGAATCCCAAGCACCTCTACAAAGCGGAGAAAAAACTAAAGCAACTCCAACGGCAGGTAAGCCGTAAAAAGAAAGGGAGTGCTAACCGTAGAAAGGCGGTACAGAAATTGGCCCGGCAGCATCAGCGTGTAGCCAATACAAGAAAGGACTTTCACCACAAGCTAACGACGCGGCTGATTCGAGAGAACCAATCAATCAGCGTAGAACAGCTTCGAATCAAGAATATGCTAGCCAACCACTACTTAGCTAAGTCAATCAGCGATGCGGGGTGGCATCGTTTAATCCAGATGCTGGAGTACAAGGCCAAGTGGTACGGTCGAACATTTGATAAAGTCAACGCCCGGCATACGTCTCAAGACTGTTCAACCTGTGGCTACCGCAACACAGAATTAACCTTGGCGGTGCGGTCGTGGACGTGCCCTGCTTGTGGCACGGCCCATGATCGGGACTTAAACGCAGCCAAGAATATAAAAAACAAGGCGGTAGGGCATACCGTCTCCGCTTGTGGAGTCCAACACTAGTTGGACGTTGAAGCAAGAATCCCTTTGTTGCTGTAACAGGGAGTGTCAACTCATCCATCAACTGCTTACCATCTGTATTTGAGCTATCTTCTGCTTTTTCACCTTATTTAAACGTAGAGCATGAGACTGCTTCAGATATGGCCTCTCCTACTCCGTTCCGACAGGCAAATTCATTATCCGTATAAGTCAGAATTAAGCAATAGCTAGACGCTAACCTTTGACTCTGCTCACGTCCCTTCACGTATTCAGCCAGTGAGCCAATCCTATGACTAGGCAGTAAGTGAACCGATTCATTAACAATTAAATATACCTCAATAGCAATTATACCCGTAAATTGCTATCATAAATGATTATTTATCCGGATCTCTATCTCTCAATCTACAAGCGAAAGGCTGCCTCTACCCAATACACGATCACTGCTATGCGCTATTTAGTCCATCAACTGCTCAACGACAACACCGAGGCCATTGCCCGGCGCACGTTGCTCAACTGTCACCTGCCAGGCCTGCACTCGATCGTGCTGGTTGATCAGCCCGGCCAACGTATCCGGCTTTTTTACAAAACGGCCGCGTGCCGAATGGAAGTCGATTTGCACAAAGGCCTTCTCGATCTGGCAATCCACCCCCACCACTGCAACTTATCGATTGAGATGGTGGCGGGTGAGATGAAACACTACGTCTTTGAAAGAACCGACGGATTCGGAGTCGGGATTCGTCTGGGCGAGTTTGCTTACCAGTCAGCCATCACCCAGGGCGTAGGCAAGTTTACCGCTACCGGCGAAGCCTACCTGCGATTGGTCGAAAAGCGCCATATCACCTTGGGCTACGAACCTTGTCGAAACGGCGTTCAGCTCGCCGCTGATCAACTCCATACGTTGAGCGTGGGTGGCTTTGACCGGGCAATGTGGCTGGTCATCGAGGGGGCCGAGGACCCCAACTATCAGCCATACAGCTACGCCTTCGACGATCTGAGTCAGTACGACTTCTCCGATCTGTACGTTCGACCCCGCCCCGCTGAAGCCGCGCGCCTGTTTGCTGAAATCAAAGAGCAGCTTGACCTCAGCAACGTATACGTCCAGCGTGATCTTGAACTGACGGATCCCAACAGGCTGTACCGCTAATTCTTTACCGCTTACCACTTCCTCTTTTTCCCAATAATTACCATGAAAACGAACGCCAAACTGTTCCTCCTTCAACTCCTGGCCGGCCTGATACTCGCGGCGGCAGGCCTACTCAGCAGCTGCAACTCTCGTCCCGACTGCACCATCCGGGAAACCGGACCAGGTATGTATGAACCCTGGGGCGACTGCGACGATTGCACCCAACTTTCGGTTATCGGCCTCAATGGCGCCATGCGGCCAATGGCCCCCTCGGATATGGAGCAGTACGTCCGACAGTATCCGCCCTCGGCGTCGTTCAATCCGGCATCGCCCAGCCTGAGTGACTTCATGCTCTACCACTACCTGCTGTCAGGCCCCCGGGCAACGCATTACCAGACTG
The DNA here is from genome assembly GCF_000331105.1 of Fibrella aestuarina BUZ 2. Lineage (NCBI taxonomy): Bacteria > Pseudomonadati > Bacteroidota > Cytophagia > Cytophagales > Spirosomataceae > Fibrella > Fibrella aestuarina. Next base: position 4,886,111 of record NC_020054.1, read on the forward strand.
TGTACGTGAATCAGTCGAGAGGCTACACCGGCTACCGACGTACCCACCCGAGTTGGTCGTACGGCCCCCGGACGCGCACGGCTGTAATCAACCGCACGACTGTCATCAACAACCGGACGATTGTCAATAACCGGCCATCGACAACAACCCGACGGCCGAGCCTGTGGAATCGGATCTCGTCGCGACCCACAACGACCAGCAGCTATTCGTCGAGCCGAACCACCACGCGCACGACGTCACGGCCTTATTCGTGCTGGAGTCGACCATCATCGGGCTTCTCGAAATCCTATTCATCGTCGAAGTCGGCTAGCCGTACCTCGTACACTAGCTCTCGACGTCGGTAGTCATGTTGCACACCCTCGTATTGATCGCGGCGCTGCTGCTGCTTCAGATATACCGGTTGGCGGCGCGTTTGGCGCTGAACACCTGGTATGCCCAGCAGCAGCGCCGGGCTGAGGACTGGCGCAGCGTCGAACCTCCCCTGTTAGCGTCGTTGCGGCGCAGCAGCCAGGCGAAGGCTATTCTCCGTCAGTACCCGTCTAATCAGGGGTTCGCCCGGGGCGGTGTCATCAACAAACCACACGGTCCGCTGCTGCGGTAAAATACTATGTGTGAAGATCATTGTAAAGGTTGTCATCAGGAAGCGATGATGGCCAAGGGCATTGTGCTCCGTCGTCCGATTCTCCATACCTGCAACCGAGTCGGCGTTTTTCGGGAATCTGATCTTCTTCAGGTTTCAAAAAGGCCAGATGAATCCATTGAGCTTGACTCCGTAACTCCTTTATCCAATTCAGAAGTAAATGGCTCCCGAAACGACGAAACAGTATAAAAAAGCACTAAAAGAACTCGCTGGCCTCGTGCCGGCAACGGGTAGCATCCAGGTCGACGATGCCCAATTCTGCAAAAAACACGACCTAAAGCCTTCGTTTTTTCTTGCCCTGCGCGACCTCGATTGCCTCGTCTTGGTTCCTGGTACCACGCCGGGTAACCGCTACCGGCGGACGGATAAAATCCTAAAGATTACGCCGGAGGAGGTGAGCAATCAAATGCGGGCCAGTGGGCGGAAGGTGAATCTGATCGATAACGACGTAGCCTCGATCACGGCGCATTTTAACAACACCAGGTCGCAATGGGTAGCGACTCAAACGGAAACTTACCCACCACCAGCGAAGCCAGTAGAAGCGGCTGAACCTGCTCCGGTTGAGCCCGATCCGGCTGAGCCCGATCCGGTTGAGATCGAGCCGGTTGATCAACCGATAGCCAATAACGATGAAGCGGTCACTGATCCCATTCCTGACGAGGAGTCAGCCATGTGGGATAAACTGGACGCGTTGATTGAAGCCGCGGCAAACGCATATCTGCCGGAGGCCCCTTCGCCCGAAGTGTTAGCCCTGACGCTGGCTCGCCAGATCGTCGGCGAGTTCCCCAGCGATCCGAACGCCCAACTGAAGCTGTTCCGGGCCATTGGTCACCACCTCCGCTCGGACATGAATCAGCGCGCCGATGCACTGGAAGAACAGGCCAGCCAGTATCTGAAACTGGCCGAGCAGTGGCGGCAGCTTAGTCGAACCGTTACGTTTTGACATCCTCCCCCACCTAGAGGCTGGAGGACCCCCAAACCAGCAATTAAACTGATTCGAGCTGGTTCACACTTCAACGCAACGCGCTCCAATAGCACTAAGCTATTCAGAGGCTTACCGTCGCTCCATGCGCGTTGACCCTCTGTCCAAGGGCAAAATTCAGTATATTTTGAGCCGCGTTCTCGTCGCGGTCATGTTCAGTGTGGCATTCCTGACAGTACCAGTTGCGAACGTTCAGGGGCATTGTCTGTGCCACGTACCCACAGCACGAACACCGCTTGGAACTAGGAAAGAAACGATCAATCTTAACCAGTTCTTTGCCTCGCCAGGCACACTTGTATTCAAGCATTGAGACGAACCGACCAAACGACGCATCCGAAAGGTGCTTGGCCAGCTTGCGATTTCTGACCATACCGCGCACGTTCAAATCCTCAACCGCAACCACATCAAACCGCCGGACTAGATCCGTCGTGACTTTGTTGAGATGGTCGATACGGGCGTTGGTCAATTTTTCGTGTAATCTGGCAACCCTGATACGCTGACGATTCCAGCGTCCCGATCCTTTGGTTTTCCGGCTTAGGGACTTTTGGGCTTTCGCCAACTTCTTCTCGTAGGTACGCGTAAATTTAAGATTAGGAATGCGTTCGCCATTACTGAGCGTAGCCAGTCGGTTTATGCCCAAATCAACACCAACCGATTCGCCGGTTTTCTCAAACCGGTGAGGCTGTTCATCCAATACCAGCGAGACGTAATACCGGCCCGTACAAGTCTTACTGATGGTGACAGTAGTAGGACTGGATAGAAACGGGCGCGACCAACGTACTTTCAATCTGCCGATTTTGGCAAGGCTCAAAACACGGTCGCTATACTTAAAAGCCGATGTAGTGTATTCAGCACTCTGTTTATCTCGCTTGCCCTTAAAGCGTGGGTATTTAGCACGACCAGAGAAGAAATTTCCAAATGCGGTTTGCAGGTTCCTGAGCGACTGTTGCAACGGAACGCAACTCACCTCATTAAGCCACTGGTGTTCAGGGGTCCTTTTGAGAGCAGTCAGAGCCGCACTACTCTGGTTGTAGTTGATACGCTCTCCATTGGCCCATGCGTCGGTACGAAGCCGGAGACACCAGTTATACACGAACCGGCTATGCCCAAAGACCCGGCTCAACTCCTGAGCTTGAGCGTCGGTGGGATAACAGCGAAACGTGTACCGGACTTTCATGGTATAAGATAGAAATAACCTCTCACAAATACAAGCTCTTGTGTGTGAGCACACTTACGCATTCGCGTGTTGCTTCCCCCAGTCTAGAGACGCGGGATTTGCCGCTCCTTTTTCATGATGCCTGTTCAACAGCTTTGACATTCTGACGATAGGCAAACGAACAATACTGTTTGTCTTGGCAAAATTATCCTACCCTATGCGGGCCAATCTGGCTGCCTTGACGGGTATCCTTCTACGTGAACATGTAGCCACGTCGACCGACTCCTATCCTATTACGAGCCTAGCTTAGTCTGCTTGAACCTCGTTTTTATCAATGCTTATTTTGTGCTGCCGCCAGAGTGCTTCTTCATATTCAATTGTCAGGTTATATATATACTGGCACGCCCCCACCCCTGCTCAATTAGCCGTTCTCGGGCATAGGTGGGTTCGAGCTTATACTGGTACGTCTTGACCTGTGTCATCGTTAAATTATGCCCGCCGTACACTTGTTACGGCGAGCTATAGAGATTAGAAATTGTAATCGGATAAAGACTGAATCAGTACGTACCGATCCGTCGTTTCGTCGATCGATTCGTCACCGTCTTCTACGGTATCGAGACTTTGAGCGAACTCCCCGCCCCAATCATCCAAATTCACCTCGAAACGATCCAGATTGATTTCCTCCGGTTCGTACTCAAGTGGTTTGACCTCGAAGGGCTTGAAATGATTAGGGTCCTGACTGGCCAGCCACACACCTGGTAGGTTGCTGTCCTGCTGCACGAAATAGACCATGACCTACACGAACTGGCTCAACTGAGCCTGCACAGCTGGCAGTTGCAGATCGTGAACAAGGGTCGGGAACGCCAGTCCCTGTAGCTCGTAGAGGTATTGCGCCTCTTTGACGAACTCCAGATACCAACTCAGTTGAACAGGACCACAGTAGCTCACAAACGCCTCATGCAGCTTGAGCAACATCTCATGCGTGTCGAGCCGCAACTCACAATCGTCGGGATCGCCCACGAAGTCGGTGAGCAGCGCGTCGTATAACTGGGTATGGAGGTAGTCCCGCAGCCGCGACAGACTCGCCCTCAGCGACTCGCTGTAAAACGTGGGGATAAAGGCTAGAGCCACTGGCTCTACGTCGGTTGGATCAACCGGGTCTGATTGGTACCTTTGCACCGTACTCATTGCTGTAAGGTTTTGAGTTGCACAAGCCCCCTTCGCTTTGGTCGCCAAACTGTCAGCGTTGGGGGTTTTCTGTTTGCCGTTTGGCAATACAAACATACATAACTTTACCTGATATGCAAGTTCATATTTAGATTATTTCCTTTAAATCTATATGTACATCTAGATCAGCACCCAATACTTCTGCGATCTTCTGCAACATATTTAAAGAGGCATTTACCTTACCATTTTCGTATCGACTCATAACTGACTCCGATGAGTTAACCAAATCAGCTAACTCTTTCAGGGTTAGTTGCCTCTTTTCACGTGCTGAGCGAATAAGTGCTCCAACTTTAACCTTAATATCGCTTGATTGAGAGATGTGCATTAAAGAAATTTTTTAATGATAACCAACATGTCAACTCAAATGGAACAGGGCTTGACAGTGTCTAATAAAAATTGTCAAGTAAAAGTTTAAAAATAAATAGGTAAGTCAAATTCTGAGCTACGACTATTTTTGTTAATTATCCAACCGGCTCGCTCGAAAATCATTCTACACTCTGCTGTGCCGTCGTAAACTAGATCCTTAAGTTTACTTACTCCTACATCTTGGCGCATAACATTCCTTATACAATGTGCAATTTTCAAAGCAGGAAATTCAGCGTCTTTTGTAAGTAACACTATTTTATCAAACTTACTTTGATTACAAAAATCGTAAAATCCTGTCATATACAACCATGTGTCTATTAATAGCAGAATTGCTGCAAAATAATACACGGCGTCAGAACAATTTTCCAATTCAATTTCATTTCCTATATATTCCCAAAAACTAGGTTGCCAATATTCATATTTTTTTATAATATTTCTACCTATAGCAGACAACAAAGCTTCGTACCAAAAGTATCTTGGATGTAATTTAAATATATCACATATTGCTTCAGCCAAAAATCCGTTTCCTATAACTAATACATGTTTATCAATATCTCTTCTCACCTCTAGATCAAAAGATGGGTTTAGAAAAACGGTACGTCTAACAATTTCGGAACTACCAGATACGATTAATTGTCGGGCAAGAGTCTTTACAACATTTTGCCCCCTGAATATCGATCTTTTGATTCTCCTGCATACATTTAAATTCTGCAAATTAACTACACTGATGTCATATCCTTCTTCAATAGTATATTTATTATCTAGCCAAGCTTGAATATCTTTATCACCGGTTGAATTATAATAAAAGATATTTGCATTGTAATCGATAAAACTATCATCTGGATTTGCAAAAGCACAGAGTTGAAACTCAAAGAGCTTAGCAGCAGAAAGTTCTGTAGGTAAAGAATGGGCAAATAATTCAAGCACAACGTTAGACATGTTGCGTTGCGGAAAAGAATGCATCAAAAGTTTTTGGACATTAAATATCTCATTGAGACTACCTTGTATCTTTTCAAAATGATCAAATTTATCATTTTGGAAAAACAAATTATATATATACCTACTCCTAAAATCGCTAACATAAACAGGCAATGAGCTTAATGATATCTTATGATACCGTGACAACCTCATTCTTAACAATGCTAATCTTATCCTTTCCTTCTCGGTTAAGCTTGCATTCTCAATATCATTCAATACTTGCGTCAAAATTTGAATAGAATTTTCATTATTATTAATCCATTTATCTACGCTATCGAGTAAAACATTAAAAGAATTAGCATCTACATCTACAAGAAACGACTGAACTATTAATTTAGTGATTACAGGAATAATATTATCATTTATTTCAATTTTATCGACTAATAATCCAGCCAGTAGCAGTATAACATCTATTCCATACTTCACTTCGGTAAGAGTTGAAATAATATTACCTATAATTATATTCTTAGTCTCATCTGATTTCAATTGTGCAACTAGAAGCCTTATAACCTCGTGCCAATAGGGTTTTGATATATTATCCTTAATACTATCCCAAATACCAGAAACCCCAGCACTCTCATTAATCGTTCTTAAATGCGAAGAGGCCAGATATTCTTGAAATGTTAGGTGTATAAAGCTGTACAATCCATCTCCAACTTCAATTAAAATACCAGCTCTACTTTTTATAAATTCTACGAAGTCTTCAGCTATCAAGTCAGCATCTTCAGTTTTTTCGTTTGATTTAATATAATCGGTCAAGAATGAAACCAGATCGTCATAGTTTACCACTGTACGGGAAGCTGTCTCCATTTTAATAAAACGAATTTGCATCCAATAAGCTAAAGATTCTAGGCGACGCTTGTTATTTCGATCTACTTTTCCTCGCTTTATACCAACACTATCTCGAAATTTCCAAACATGCCAAGTATTCAAGAGCGTCTCTGTACATTTTTGATACAGTACTACTCGCTCATCCGGCAAAACAGCATCTATACGGTGTACTAACGCAATAATTGTCAGCATTAATGGATTTTTAGCTAAATTCCGTATCGCGCCGCTATTATCCTCTCTCACAATTCTTATCAAATCATTAATATTCTGCTGCCTGTACAGTACATTATCAATTCTACAAGTATACCAATCATTAATAAATCTCTCTATATCTGGCAGTCTCAAATCTACCAATTTATAATGATTGATTTCTACTGATGTTGACTTAAAAATTGACTCATACCCTATAAACCTAGAAGTTATCACTACAGTATTTCTTGGGTAAACAGTTATAAGCGTTTTTATTCTGTCTCGTATTATATATTTATAATTTGAATCAGGTAACTCATCAACTCCATCAAACAGTAAAATTGCTTGACCTGTTTCTAAGTAATATTCAATAAAATTTAAATCAACATCTACTAATGAAAGCTCACCTTTGATAATTTCGATAATATATTCAATGATAGGAAGGTTTTGTCGTGTTTTTAATTCATTTGCATAACGCCTTAAAGTAATAAGAATCGATATTCTCTTGTGCGGCTTAGTTCCATATCTATTTTGAAGTGGTTTGTATGAACCGGAAAGTGCTAAAAATTTTTGCAATGTTGACTTTCCAGATCCGGGACTTCCTAATATCACACTTATTTTACCAGGTTCAATTAGCTCGATCGGATTAATTGTCAGATTCAAATCATCAGACTGGTTATTTTCCTCATATGATAGCTCCAAGGGAATATAAATATGTTGCATAGGAACACCCCTGGTAGCTTCATGCTTATAAACGGACATTCCAACAAACTCTATGAGAGAATGCATCACTACAAGAGCCCTATCATAACGGGCTTTAACTTCTTGTATAGTTTTCTTTAACGTGATTTTGTCTGGGACTAAATCCGGATAATAAAACATGCAAAGTGATGAAGATTGAAGAAACAAAGACAATATCTGTTTATGTCCCCAATGTTCTATTTTAACTTTATTTGCAGCATTGGATAAGGTGTTAAACCATGTCACATCGCCTCCACTCTTTCTAGTTGAAGACTCTATAAAATCTTCCGGTGTTATAATGATCCATTTCGCTAGTTCTTTTCCGTTTTTTTCAATAGCAGAAATTAGAGAATGTTTAATATCGGCCCGGTGTTCATTTGAAAGTGGAGAAGGATAGAATTTATATTGGTAACCAATAATTTTATTTGAATCTTTGTGATCCTCTTCATAACTATCTAATCCCCTGTAATCCCCAGCAGCATCACTGAAAAGCGTAATGTGCCGATTATTTCGCTTAGCTTCTTGATACAGTAGCAAATCTATAATTTGAGCGAATTCCTTCCCCCCCACTGTCCCTTTTGGCAGTATTTGATATAACGATTTTATCTGCACTAGCATATTTGCTGATCTCAACCATGTTAGGTGGCAATATAATCATTCGGCCATAAATACCTCTGACATATGCAATCCCTTCCTCATAACCTGCGGCATACATGTTATGAGCTATTGATTGTAGATAAGACTTTAAAGTCTGACTATGACAAGAAAAAGGGCTTCACGAATAAATTCACGGGTCAATAATGAATTGCCTATGGGTTAGTCATTTCACTCAATTTACAATGTTGGGTATCATGCGTGACCATACAAGCAAATCATGGCATTGCTTACAATATGTTCATATAATAACGATAACAAATATGCCTCAATAGCAATTATTATCATAAATTGCTATCATTTACTACGATCATTATTTATTCCGTCGTTACGTTATGACGCCTGTGCAGCAGCAACAGCTCTACGCCCAGCTGGTAGCGCCCTTCGACCAACAGTGCCGTGTCGCCCGCCGCCTTGTGCAGCAGGCCATGACGGCTATGCTCGACCGGCTGATCACCGTACTGGAGAGTGGCAAATCGATCGACGACGTACTGCTGCTGTTACCGGGCCTGATTACCGACGAAGCGCATCAGACCTTACTCAATACGCTTTATCTACGAGGCGGGATCGCGGCGAGCCTGCAACCCGAACCAACCATCGAGGCGGTCCGCCGCTGCGGTGCCAAGGCCGCCGCGATACCCGGCATGAAACGAGCGAAGGAACCCCAACCGCCCGCCAGCCTGCGCCTGCGCCTGTTGAGCCTGGTCCGTGATCTGACGGGGGCCGGTCGGGTTGTCAAGCTCACGAACCGCACCCGTAATCTGGTAGCCAACGCCCTGGCGGTGGCCGCCGATCTGGGGTCAACGACCCGCTCAATCATTCGTCGGCTGCGGGGTGTGCTACTGGAGCCGAACCGCGTCAGCCGCATTGCCCAGACCGAAACGCTTCGGGGCTGGAATGCCGGCAGTGAGTGGCTGGCTGAAACGCGGGGCAAAACGACCAAGCGCTGGCTTCCGGTACTCGACGGCCGCACCCGCGATGCCCACGCGCTTATGGCCTCACAGCCCCCGATCAAGATCCGTGATCTGTTCGTCGTTGGCGGCATGGTGATGCGCTACCCCGGTGATCCGGCGGGCGGCGCCAAGAACGTCATTAATTGTTTTTTACCGCACGAGCGCACCTTTGTTGACAAAAAGCGTATCAAAAAAGTCTTCCGGAGCTGGTACGAGGGCGATATCGTCACCATTTATACCTCCGGCAAACGCCAGTTCACCTGTACCCCGAATCATCCCATATTGACCACGGACGGTTGGGTTAAGGCGGGCGAGTTGACAAAGGCGCACAAGCTGGTCAAGAGCGGCTTCGGTCAACGGGTTACCACGGGTGATCTTGACGTAAAGCACCAGCCAGCCACGTTCCAAGAGATATTTGAGTCGGCGCTTATAACAGGGGTACGAGTGGGGGTTGGTGGTCTGCATATGAATTTCTATGGCGACATGCCCACAGGCGATGTCGATGTTATAGACACCAGCGGCTTGCTGGGGCGTCGTTGGCAACCCTCGTTCGTTCAGGTAGTCGGTAACCTGATCCTCAAAAGCGCCGATGAAATAGTATCCGCCCTGTCGAGCCATAGCCCGATTAGCCGCAATAGCTCGTTTTCGCGCTGGCGCCAATCGGCGCATGCCTTCGTTCGCTTTGGCAACGACCTGAAGCAACTCTTCGTCAGTCGCCTTTTGAAATCGAGTCACATTCGCCTCGCTGGCGTTGCGGCGCTGGACCCCGTTGTATCTCAAAATGCGGGCAATGACATTTCGATCGACGCCGTATTGGCTAGCCAGCGCCAACTCGCTCGTACCCGCTCGATAATGCGCCACTATCTGAGAATCGGGAAGAATGATTCGAGGGGCCTTGCCCCGGTTAGTACGGGTATCGATTCCATGTTGCCGCAAGGTTCGCCAGATAGTCATACCGCCGACCCCGTACTTGTCGGCGATCTTAGATATGGTAACGTTGGCCCGATACAGAGCGATCATATCGTCAATTTGCGTTGGCGTCCAGATTATTCGGGTCATGTCTACACGTTAGAAACAGAAGATGGCCTTTATGATATTAACACGTATGTAGCCCGTAACTGTCGTTGCATGGTCTACTACCAGTGACTCAATAGCATCCTTCCGTCCACCCCTAGCGAGTAGACGGAAGGATTTGTTTAAAACAGATACGCTGACAGGGAGTCTATCAACTGTTGACGATCTTCGATGTCATGTTCTTTGTTTGGGGGTTTTGGGGGCTCCTCGTCAATATCGACGCCCCAGTCGTCTAAATCCGCATCGAAGTCGTCGATGTTGACCTCGGGAGGAGTGAACTCTAACGGTTTGATGTCAAAATCTTTAAACTGCTTACTCGCTAACAACACGCCTGGCATGTCGGGAGCCTGCTGTACGACGTACACCATGTCCTGACTTGGCCTTACACCGTCTGATTGTAAGCGTGCAACAGCGCAATGAACTGAGGATGCCCCAGAATCGAGGCCAGTTGAGCCGACGAGGTGTAGAACCGCTCGCAGAGATAAAGCAGCTCGTCCCAGTAGTCGTCCCACCACTGCGACTGGTTCTCGCCCAGATAGGATACAAATTCGCGGTGGAGGTGGATCGCTAACGCCACGTCCGGGTGCTGAATCAGCTCGCCCTGCTCGTCGTAGATGAGGTTGGCGTCGTCTTCCAGGGCGGGGTAGACTTCTTCGCGCAAATACCAGCGCAGCCGCCCCAGTTGCAGCTCGAAGCCTGTTCCCGTAAGTGGCGTCGGTTCGTGGTCGTGTAGTACGCTATCTCGCAGGGGCCCACCGATGCCCCGCAGCAGGTAGTCGGCATCCACCTGCGGGTAGGCGTTTAGTAGCCACTCCACTAACGTAATGGCGGGTTTCTGCTTACCGGAGCGTATATAACTCAGGGTGGGCTCGGCAATGCCCGCGCCTTTAGCCACAGCGTAGCCCGTCAGGCCTAAGGTCTGCATGACGGCTAAGAAGCGGTGGTTGAGGTCGCCCCGTTGGGCGGGTTGGGGAGCCGTTGGCTCATGGAGGCTTGGCACAATGGGCCAGGCATCGTAAATTTGCACCGTACTCATAATTCTGAGAGGTTTTGTGTAGTACATCCCCCCTCCGCTGGTTCCGCCAAGAATGAAGCGTTGGGGTTTTTTATTGTCATATGACAGTACAAATATAACGAAGGTTGATAATATATGTTCAACCTTCGTGGCAAATTTTTTTGCTACAGCTTTAGTGTCATCTCAACTGAGCAACCGGCCGCATTCAAAATTCGCTGTAACGTACTAATTGTAGGATTCATTCGGCCACTTTCAAGTCTGGCTAGCCTTTTCTCGTCCATCTCGAGAATATCTGCTAGTTCTTTCTGAGTGAGCCCTTTTGTTCTCCGTGCCTCACGAATCAGTGAGCCAACTTGCTGCTTAATGTCGTCTGAGTGGGGTGTCATTTGTATATGGTCCCGAGGTGCGAATGCACGTGCGATGGGTTTCAGGCAAAGATAAAAATGCCTAACAAAGTAAGGTGCTTAGTTCGATACGTTTCCTCTAAATGCCGCCCTAAAGGAGGCTGAGCGCGGCTTTTTATTTTTCATAAGTGTGCTACCAATACCACCTAATCTTCTACAACTTTTATGGTTTATTGTTGCGCAGGTTACCAGTATTCTGTTATATGGCCGCAACTATCCAATTCACACTGTAAAAGGTGACTGATAAGTTCAGAAGGTTGTGCCTGTCAGCGATTCGCCATCACCACCGACTAGGTCTTGCAAGTACATAATAGCGGCTGAAAACTGACGTTTATTGAAATTAATCGATTACCTAGGGGAGCAGATTCATTATAATGCAGTATGAGTTTTCACAGAATTATTATAAAAATTTAAATTATTTAGAAGATCATGCGATTTTATCAAGAATCATGGCTCAATAATTCTTGAAACGTTTAGGAGTTCATAAAACTGTATTACATCCTCTTTGTCTTTATAAGACTCTGTAAGTGTATGCTCAACACGTAAAATGAAGCCCAATTTCAAACTACAAGAAGTCAAGTGATCATCTAAAAACTGACTATCTATTTCAAGTATCTGGCCATGTGGCTCAGGAAGATAAAAATTTCTGCGTTCTGAAATGCCTTCAGTCCAATCATACGACCGAGCAACGACTTGGTTGTCTAACGAATAATGAATGGAATCATCCGCAATGGTAAGATTAGTGTCTCCTTTTAAATTAAAGAACAGGCCGAATGGGAATGGGTTGTGACGATAGGGCTGAAACATGTTGATGACATGATGTCGAAATCGACCAACCAAGGGGGCTACGACCATATCCTTTATTTCTGTAAGTTTATCGTCATTGAGTGAATCTTCATGATTTGATTCAAGATAACTGAGGGGTCGTGCTTCTGTTACGGATGAAAAGATATTGGGCCCATAAACAAAATGACATATATTGTCAATTTCCTCGGCTGATGGCAAATCGGGACCATATACACGGTAAGCAAAAGGCACTAAAGTCACACGCGTTTCCAACGGCTCAATCCATCCAGAAGCTGGTTTAAGTGGCCCATCTAGTGCAATAACTCGATTCTCGTTTACTGAATTAATAATTATTTTTATTTGCTCAAGTATGCCTGATTTGGATGTGTCCAATGGCTTAGGATGAGAGCTATTTTTAGCTAACTTTTGTTGACCTATAGGCCACCAATCAGGGCAACGTTGTTGTTGCAATTTCCATAGAGACAAATCAATAGGAATCGTCTGATAAGAAAAATCGAAATATCGCCAATTTGCTAATAATTTCAATTTGTATAATTCTTGGGTACGTAATAAAAAGGCCGATCTATACACTTCTGTAGCAAGTGAGGCCATGCCGGTCAGTATCATATTATCGCTTCTGTGGCCAAGAAAATCGACAAACGCCTGTATGTCTGCATTTATATTATACGTAGCAAGAAGTCCATCAACAATATATGACCAGAAACGCCAGAAAATTCCGTTGAATTTTTTCTCAGCTATGTCTGCGCCATTACTGTACACTGGGGGCAAAAACCTACCAGAGAGCTTTTTGAAGTTAGCACCCATTTCGTAATCGGGTGGGACAATGAACGGAGGGCGGCGTTTAATATTAACGCGAAATGATGAATCGCCTACAAGTCGAGCGAGTTCCCTTAATAATTCTTCTGATGCAATGGTAGTGTACTGCATTGCATCATTTATTGCTTTTACACTAATGAAGCTGAAATCAGCCCCCTGAACTTGTGCATATTTTAGGATTGGAAGCAAGCCATTAGCAATTACTGTCTCGAGCGTCTGTGCTGAGAGCCATGAGAGCCACCTTTCGTAAACAGTTAGAGTTGGTAAAGTCTCCCGAATAAGCATGGCTAAAGACGATGCTACCCGTTCACGGGTGATAGTGCTTACCCACAATTGCCGAGCAAGTAACAGGTCAATCTCATCCCGCTCTGGTGCGTCAATCCAAGTACTCGTTGGTAATTCCAAATCTGCCATTAACTCCTCAGTGGCCTGCAAACTTGCTTCGGTTATATCCTCAGCCATTTGAAGATCACCCATGAATATGAAGAATTCGATGCCTTTTGGAAATGGGACAAAATAATCGTTCAGTCCCTTTTTACGATAGCCATTGTCTTGAACACTTCTTCGAAAAAATTCCAAATAACGACTCGGGAAATCCTCTTTCACTCGTTGCCAACGCTGATGGATTGCGGTTCGATCAGATGAATTGTAAGGGTCCCACTCTGTGTATTCGTGCTGGGCGTATACTAAGCATTGAAAAGCAAATTCTTCGTCAAACTCATAGGCTAACTCGTAAATCGCATCGTAAAATTTACGATCCTGTTCATCCCAGCCCCGACTTATTACTAAATCAGCCAGTATGACATACAACTCTCTACGATTTTGATCTGGCTTAGCAATCCAATGCTTAGCCCATTCGCTAATTACTGACCGTGATCGATAAACTGATTGCCCTTCCCATTCCTGCAAATAACTTTGAATACTTTTGGGCGGAACCGAATCATAATCAAACGTTTTTTCCTCAGAAGTATATGAAGAGGGGATTTTTTCGACTTCTTGTCGAGGCCCTAACGCTTGTTGTAAATAATTCAAAGCTTGACTAGCACAATGGTCTGTTGCAGCCCGCTTACTGAGGGTGTAATAAGAGGTATTATCTACTGCTGTAGCAACAAGCCAAAGTGCTTGTGGACTATCAAGCTGAGACCATTCTACTAAACTATTCCAACTACTTTCTGCTAGGTCAAATTTTTCGTCAACAAGCATTTGGTAATAGAATCGCCGTAGAGCAGCTACGTCTATTTCTCCTAGTAGTTCATGATAGTCATGAATTAGAGTTCGTGTTTCATCTCCATCTGTAAAGTCGCCTACCCATGTAGCTAGTGGAGCCAGCCTGTGCATCCACTCAATGGCGCGGTGCGAACCAGCCCTAAAACAGACACCAACGCTACGCAATACATTGTAAATCGTCAAATCTTTGTGGTAACCATATCCTAGCAGGTTATTAGCAGCAAGACGGGCAAAAGAAATTACTCGTTCACCGTCATTATGAAGCAAAGCAAGTTCAGCCAATGCTACATACCGTTTCGACCGATCAGAGAAAGTAGCTATCTCATGACGCCAAGCATCTAACTCTCTACCGACAAATCCTTCGTAAGCAGCTTGGTCAAGTATAGTAATACGTTGCTTAAGCAAGAAATGTAGCAGCGACTCTTCAGAAATAAATAGTGAATTTAACAATACATGTAAATCAGTATTCGCAATAATGCGATTTCCTGTCGTTAGGCAATTAATACATAAACAGTTCCATATTATTTCAGCGGCTGCTTTTGTGAAGCTTTGGCCAATTGGATACTGTTTGGGGTCGTTTTCCCAACGGGGGAGTGAAAACTCATTTAATTCATTTATTACATCTGTAAGATTAATAGTATTATTCTGTCGAACTTGTTCAGCAACATATAAAGCTGATTTTACAATGGCCGATCCCGCTTGTAGGGAATTACGTTTAGTAACACCTAAGAGCCATTTATCTAATACTGATCTGTTGCCCGCTAAAGCGAGTGCTACTGCGCTCAACCAAAGCCTATGAAAGGTTTGGGTCAGTTCTACTTTCTTCTTTGACTCATAGTTTTCAATGGTGTATGGGAGTGAATCATGATCTGGAAGCACCCACTTTTCTATAACAAAATATCCTGTTTTGACTTGCCACCACAGACTGCCCCAAGCAGAAAGCTCATCTTGATTAGCTTTCAAAAGCGCAGTATGTTTTTCTATTTGATTAAAACAATCTTCTTGAATAAGGAAGTCAAGCAGATATTGACGTTCGAAATTGCTTAAAGACTGTTGGAAGAGTAAACTAACATTAGTGTACTGCTTTGATATTACCAATTCTTTGAGATAGACCATTAATAGATCAGCCGACCAATTATCCGAACGGAATTGACTACAGAAAGCGAATGCTCGTTCAACCGGATACATTTTGTCCAAACACATAACTTTCAAAACATACTTGGGCGTTGAAGGTATTACTTCATTGTACTCTGATTTCTCTCGATATCGTTGATTATGAAGACGATGCCTGAAGGTATCAATGGCTAATTTTCGAATCCCAGTATGTCCTTGTCTGTGTAGCTGATTTACATAATAGTAAACTTGATAAGAGGGTAACATTTCCAGTTCTAAGTCACTAGGAATCTCTAATTCTACCTTATTCTTAAAAAGCACTTTCCACAAAGCAGGGTACTCAGTGTCATTGTGCTCGAACGCATTGCTTACTACTGAGAAGAGAATATTTTGTTGAATACTGGTTGGGAAATCTTGCTCAGTGAATGCCGTATTCTTAGCCAGTTTTAGCAGTCGCTCAACGTCTTCTTCGCGACGATTTCGTAGGATTGCTTCAATAGTCCAGTCTCGATCTAATTGAATGATAGAGTTGGGGTTGCCCAATTGTAAATCAATCTTCTGAGATTCAGCCCACTTTAAATATTCGTAAGAGGAAAGACGTAACCATTTTTGGATAACTTCGTAAAGTCTAAGTTTTTGTTCAGCAAAATCAGACTGACTCTCAATGAAAATGCGAAAACTATTGTGATATATGGTCAGAGCACCGAAAAACTGTTCTTTAAGCAAATGATAGATAGAAGATACACTGCTACCGACTGTAGATGGATTGGGTTCGATAGAGCTTATTATTTCGATTAATTGTTTTTTAGTCAGGCCAATATCCATAGATGAAGCCACTAAGGCTGCCGTTCTGCTAGAGTCAGGTAGGCTTGACCATAAAACATTATAATAACTGGAGATATCACCCTGATAAGGTGGTACAGAAGGAAGGTTAAAATGATAGGCAATGGTATTGCCCAGTTGGTTTTTTAACGTTTGTAAAGTGTACCGAAGATGAAGCGGATTCCCCTCAGTTAGGCTGAAGATTTTCTCAACGGTTGCTTCAATATTATCAAGAGGAAGATTTAAACCCACTGAGTTAGATAGAATAACTGCGGATGTCGATGAGTAGTCAAGACCTGGAATATTGAACCAATCCGTCTCAGGACATTTGTCAAAAATTACTTGGGGCAAATATTTCTTTGCGGCTTCCTGGGTGCCAAACAATAGCCATAAGCCGTTTTGAGGTTGGGAGACTTCCAGCAAAAAATCTCTTAACTCAGTTTCTTTCCAATAACGTAATACATGGTCCAGACCGTCAATTATAAGTACGAAACTTTTCCCGAGTTGGTGTTGATTGATAGCCAGCTGGTTAATAAATTCACGAAGTGTGATGCCCGATGAATTTTGGTAAGCTTGTTCTTCAAGCTCTTCTTCGTGTTGTTTAAATTGATATTTGAGTGCTTGCGTAATCCGCTCATTATTTAACCGGTCCAGTCCATAAGGATCGTTTGTGCTGATGTGGTAATGATGCTTAACCACAATTATGTTTTGTTCAGCTAACTGATGGGCTAGACTTGATAAATATGTACTTTTACCAGTGCCCGGTTTACCAACGAAAACCCCAATCCCTCCCGGCTCTGATTTGATACGTTGAACTAAGTCCTCGTGCAGACTGGCATCGAAGAGAACAAAATCATCCGGTACATGAAATTCTTCATTCAGGGGTTGAGGTTGATCCCACTCACCAACTTCCCGTAATGTCGCCAGTGTTAATGGTTGGGGACTTTGCTTATTAGCTTCTTTATAGATATAATCTTTAACACTGAGGTAGCCGGACCGTGTACCCTTTAAATCCCTGCAAAATTCTAATCGGAGTTCTTCATCAAATTGATCTTCACTTGGTAGATTAAAATAGAAATAAAATTCACTAAAAAAGGCTCGGGCACTTTGATCTCCTAATTGATCAATAATTCGTTTATATAATGGTTCATCTAATGCTTGTATACTATCTATATCTATTTTGCCGTTAGCCAAATACTGCTCTAATGTGGCACCGGGTTTACCGTTTGTTATAAAAGCTGCTTCTTCTACGTTAGCACTTTGTGTAAGTTTTAGAAGTGAAGTTGACCATTTTTGAAACAATGAGGATAGTAATTTGTCGTTACGACCTTTCCGTTGATCGAGAAAGTCGTCCCATTCCCAAAATTCGGTATCGGGTTGCTGGCGATGTTTTAGTTGAAAAATCTGATATGAATTTGTTACTGTTTTTACGACTATATCTTCGATAAAAAAGTGATTATCGGATATTTCGTCTGGATATGTTTCAATTGTAATTGACTGAAATTTGTTGGGGCTCTTGAGCCACTCAATACTCTTTTTTAGCGCCCACAAATCTTGGAAAGAGTAACCTCGACGTATTGGAGAAGTAGGATTGAGATGAACAGTCACTATTAGGTTGATTTATTATTTTAGGTTAAATTAATGTACAATTGACCCGTAAAATAGCCTGTAAAGCCAATTTACTTGTACCTAGCCTACGGGCCCTGCAATAGCATTAGTCACCTTGCCTGGCTTTACAGGCCTACTCACGGATCAATAAAGGTAAACTCTCATCGGCATGAACAAGGAACGATACTATATTGCCACAAGAGGAACTGACGACGAGGCGTATCAAGAAGCCATTGACTTCGCAGCCTCATTATACAATCAGATGCCTGACATTAGGCAAGTTACGCTCTTAATTAGTAACAAAGATCAGGTTGGCTGGTTCGACAGATTGCTTGGGCCACGAATTGTCAAACAGCTTTTTTCTGGATTTCGGCTGAAAGAGGACTCTGAGGCCTTGTATAAATTCGAAACCGTCAAAACTTACCCGAGAAGCCGCCCGCCTGGATTTGAGATCATTATCGCCTGCGGGTTATACGATGACGAGCTAGCGCTAGCCGACGACGCGAGGTCGGTTAAAGTTATCATTGCTGTCCCTTGGACCCCAGAAACGGTACGAGGTTGGTTGGAACGATGGAATCCAATTGACTTACGTAGTAATACAACTTCACACGTTTCCCTGCGAGAGCCATCCTGTATTGTCAAGGTGGCGATGCAGGAGTTAACCCAATCAATTAATCGAAGTACAGGAATCACACACTTCGCCGACGAGCGACTAGCTAAAACGTTCATTCTAGCCTTACACCAGTACGGGTCAGCGTTAGAGGCAGCGACCGTAAGCAGTTATTTGGTCAGGGAATTGGGCTGGTCCACGGAGCATGCTAAGGATGTTGAGCAACTCGTCCATGCGCTCAACACAGGAAAACAATTTAAAGCAGTAAACACTAACTTACAATTTTATTACCGGCAATGGCAGGACGCGTGTGCTTCAGGTGAGACAATGTAATTGTTGCACTAATCCATAAAGCCTAATCTCTTGATAGCTAAACAATTTAATAATGTGCCTATGCATACTTCGTATTAAGCACTGACCTCTAATGGTAAGCTTTAGAATACCATGAATATATGATACGGGACAAAGTCTTTAAAACATTGTTGCATAGCCACTCAGGCTACAAGATACTATACACGGGTCAAGAACTCGAAGCGGGTTACAAGCCTGACTGCGTTCTGGTCAAGGACAGTGACTACATCATTTTAGAGTCAGAAGGGGCAACCAATCGAAAAGTATACGTTGGAGGAATGGTTAAGGCGGCTCACTTTTTACAGAACGACCGATCGGGCAAACTGATCTTCGTGCTGTCCCCAACGAAAAATACCAAATCCGAAACCATCGCGCGCCATCTGAAACCCTACTTGAACTGGCTTGACGGAAAGACAAATCTTCGTGACGTGTACGTGATCGACGACGATAAGTACTATAGCGAAGCAAACCTTATCGCGCTGGATGGAAGCGACTTTCAGGCGAGTGCCTTTAAAGTGTAAGGGGCACTGAGGGTGTTCCGATTCGATATATCAAGCAGTTTGCTTCCATTCAGCGTAAGCGACTCCTCCGACCTCCGAGATGAACGACGACTCGATTTTTAGCCGGTTCGGGCAACTCTACAAGGAAAACAGCCTGATAGACTGTGACCAGTTCCTGATCAAAGACGGGATCATCGACCCGGCGCTGTACCCTTGCCAGCCCCGGCGTATTCTGGTCATTGCCAAGGAGCATAACTTTCTACACCGCAACAAGCAACCGAACGGCTATGAAGGCGATTACCGGGCGTGGTGGAAAATGCAAGTGGAACACCGCTTCGCTCACCGCATCAGCGAGTGGTGCTTCGGGGTGTTGAACGGCTTTACAACACCATTCGAGGAGGTCACTCATGAGCAGAAGCAGTTGGCCCTACGCTCCATTGCCTTTATGAACGTCAAAAAGACGGGTGGAGGCCACGCGTCGAACCCCCAGACTATTTTGGACTACATCGACGTGAGTCGGGCGCTGCTTCTGGAGCAGATCCAGCAGATCGCTCCCGACCTGATCATCGGCGGGTTCCGACACGACGTCTATATGGAACGCTTATTCGGAGTGGCCATGACCCCTGCCTTGTCTGATGGATATAGTACGGGGAGTTGGCAGGGGTGCCAGCTGATCACCTCGTTTCACCCCTCCGCCCGCAAAAGCAAGCGGTTTCTGTACACCAAGCTAGCGGAGACGATGCGTACCCTCGCTAGTTGAGGCGGCTGCGCGTTGCCCAGTAGCGGCTCGACCTGCCGGGTCAGGTTCCAGAACGGTTTAGCGTTGTAGCGTTGCCCGACCGTAAAGCCGTCGTAAACGGCCAGCTGGGCGGCGATGTCGTCGAAATGCTCCCCCCAGCCGTTGGTCTCCTGGCCCACGATCAGCAGGGGGCGGTGCTGGCTCGCGTAGGCTTCATGGGGCGCGAGCAGGAAGGGGCCGCCGCGCTTGCCCTCGCCCAGTGCCTGCCGCACGGCGCGGAACGTTGGTAGTTGGGCGTTGTAGAGGGCTTCTAATTGAGTCCGCATCGGGTTTAGGTGTGAATCTGCTTGGTATCGGTATGCATGGATAAGTATAGCTATTCGTCAATCTGGATCCCAATATTGGTTGGCGCTAGCCCGATTGCATTGACCTTACGATGGGCTGATTGCCATTCGTATCGAAAAGTGTGCGTTTAGCGAGATGGTTGGTATCGTAGGTATTGCTTGCGAAGCTACACTTGTCGCAATCACCACCCATATTTGGCGGGATCAACAGGCTCCTACTACGACTGATGGCCATAGCTTTGAGTAAACTAAAAAGAACCCTGCAATGCTAGTAAATAAAGAAGTAACTCAATTTTTAGATCAGCTTGATCACCCCCTCCGCCAGCAGATCGAAATATTACGGGGAATAATTTTGCAGGCTGACAATCGATTGGCAGAAAGTATTAAGTGGAACGGCCCCAACTACTCAATTGGCAATGCAGATCGCCTGACCATGAAGATTCAGCCCCCTCAACAAATTCAGTTGATCTTTCATCGAGGGGTGAAAGTGAAAGAACAACCGAAGCAACAGCTAATAAAGGATGAGGCTGGCATTTTAGTATGGCGAGGCAATGATCGAGCTATTGCCAGCTTTGTAAGCCTGTCTTCCATAACCACAGCTCAAAATACCTTAACGGAACTTGTGCAAACTTGGCTTGTTGCAACAACAGATTGAACCTGTTTTAAGGGATCTGTCGGCCTTATGAAATGCCCAGTTTGATAAGCGTATAGATGCAATCGCTACTTCGTCTCAGATAGGAGCATTTTACGAGACGAATATTTTTTAATAACCGTCAACTCTAGTCAGTAGCATACGGGGTTGATCTGGCCAGGACTAGTTTACAAAAAAGACTGACTTTGCGCCTGAGAAGGCCGGGTCAGTCTTTTTTGTAGCCTCGGATTTCTCTCTCGTCGTCCGAGATTACCACCTGGCGCTGCGAAGTGCCAGAAACAGGCCCGCCACCACAACGGCGACACCTACACCAATCAGTACGTTGTTTGGGTGCTTCACCTCCACTGGGGCCTCAGTCCGCTCCGGTTGAGCCTGATACGTTCCGTCGGTCACGTCCAGAATCAGTTGTATTGCTTCTTCAGGAACGTCGAGTTGGGGAAAGTGACCCGAGTTGGCGAACCAATGCAGTTGCGCATCGGGGAACAAACTTAGTGCGAGCTTCGACTGACCGGGCAGACAAACCAGGTCCCGGCGTCCCCAACCAATAACTAACGGCTGTTGAATGAGACCCGCCGGGGCACCCTGCTGTTTTTCGCCATGGGCCAGATTGTCCAATAGTTCGTTGAATGCGGGCGTGGGCACAAACGTTCGCAGTTCCTGTAGCGCTACCGGAGCAGGGATTTTCCAGGGAGCCGCCGAAAACTGAGCGAACAGCAAGGTCCGGCCAACGGGGTTGCCGGTCAGCAAAGGCAGTGCGGGTTGTAATGTGCCGACGAGCTGGGCTGATAACCGCACGGAGTGGTAAAAGAACGGAATTTCCCAGCCCTGCCAGAAACCACCCGGGTCGAGCGACACGACGGCCCCCAGCACCCCGCCCCGCCGGGCTAGTTCGATCACTAACCGCGCGCCCATCGAACTGCCGACGGCGTCGATGCCCGTCAGATTATTATTGGCCAGAAAATCGGTCACGGCGTCGGCAAGGGTACGAATGGAGGTCTCGCCCGTCAGGGGCGGTGTGGCTCCGAAGCCGGGTAAATCTACCGCGATAACGTCGCGTTTGGTGGCCAGGCCGTCGATGATCAGATCCCACGACCGGTGGCTGCTACCAATCCCGTGAACTAAGAGTAAGGGTGTGCCGGTGCCTCGCCGGACGTAGTGCATTGTCATGGGTCGTTTCGGTTTAATGGATCGTTTTGTCAGGTGACAGACCCGCTGACTCAACTCCGATCAGGACGCGTTGGTTTTAAAAGTGATTCCGGGTCAGGTTTGATGGGCGGACGATTTTGCAACTCGTCCATGTTTATACGTAGGTCTGTACTGCAAAACGGACCAATATGAAAATATGGAGTTAGAAAACTCAATATTCGACACAGCTTAGCTTATTTTAATTGTTTGACCAAGTTATGTGCCTTGAAATAGAACAAAATAAGCTGTATTCAGCGTGTTAATCCAACAGTAAAGTAAAGGACCGTTTTCTTTACTGACTATTAAAACTAGTGTATTTTGAGGATACAATAGCTGTCGCCTGATTAGTAACAGGGTAGTGATGTTCATACTTTACTTACCAAAGTATGAACATCACTACCCTGTTATAACTGTTACTTAACGGCGAGTAATTCAAGCTGTTCGATCACGGGGGGCACACTCAGCAGCGTATCCGCATTGGCCATCAACCCCTTCGCAATTTCACCGTTCAGGTGGGCTTGCCGGCCGTCTTCGGTGGCAAACGTGTCGAAAATACCAAACGTATTCTCATTGATCTTAAAAGCATACCAACGAATGGTGCCCTCTTCTTGTTGAGCCAGTGCCAGCGCTTCTTTCAGAAAGTTCTCGACAGTAGCTTCTTGGCCAGGCTTTGCTTGAACACGAGCCAGTAATGACAGTTTTTCCATGATACTATGAGTTTAAAGGATTGTAATCCGTATGATCATTAGAAAACGTACGACTTTAGTCCTACGTTTTCTAATGCATTCAAGATACGTGATAGGGTAAATAGACTTGTTTTTGCATTGATTAGAGGGGACTTCGTGATGGTTTCAGACTATTCGCCAAAAAAGGAGCCGTGCGACTTGCCTGACACGTGGCGAGCTCGGCGGGAGTGCCTGCCGCAACGATCGTGCCGCCGTGATTCCCCGCTCCGGGACCCACATCGATCACCCAATCACACTGGGCGACCGTACGCATATCATGTTCGACGACGATAACGGTATTGCCCGCATCAACCAGGCGGTTCAGCTGAACCAAAAGACGGTCGACATCCCGCGGATGCAGGCCGGTGGTCGGCTCGTCCAACACGTAGAGGGTGGTGCCCCGTTGGGTTCGTTGCAGTTCGGTGGAGAGCTTGATGCGCTGGGCCTCCCCGCCGGAAAGCTCGGTCGCACTTTGCCCCAGTTTGAGATAACCCAGGCCAATATCCCGTAGCGTGTCTAGGGACCGCAACACCAACGCTTCCTGGGCAAAGAACAGGCAGGCTTCGTCAACCGTCATGTTCAGCACATCCGCAATGGATTTGCCGTTCCAGTTAATGGCCAGCGTCTTCTCGTTGTAGCGTTTGCCATGACAGGTCGGACAGGGGGCATACACGCTCGGCATGAACAGCAGCTCGATGCTGACCTGGCCTGCTCCCTCACAGGTAGGGCACCGCCCTTTGGCGACGTTGAAGGAAAAACGCCCGGCATCGAAGTGCCGCCTACGGGCCTCCGGCGTGGCGGCAAAGAGTTTGCGGACCTGATCAAAAAGCCCGGTATAGGTGGCCAGGTTGGAGCGCGGGGTTCGTCCGATTGGTTTTTGATCCACCTCAATCAGTCGCTGTATGGCCTCGATAGCGCCCCCCAATCGACCGATGGTTTTTTCGGCGGGGGTATTTTCCAGCGTATCTTCCTCGGCTTCTTCCCGTCTCATACCCAGATGCGCTGCTACCAGATCCAGCAGAGACTGGCTCACCAGGCTGGATTTACCCGACCCCGAGACACCGGTTACGGCGGTAAAGCAACCCAGCGGAAACGAAACAGTCACCCCCTGGAGATTATTTCGTCGGACTCCTTCCAGACGTAGCCAGCCTTGAGGGGAACGGTTGGGAGACGAGGGTCGGGCTGTTTCCTCAAACAAGTAGGGCCGGGTGCGGGACTCGCTGACCTGCCTGAGGCCTTGTGGTTCGCCACTGTAGAGAATGCGCCCGCCCGCGCTGCCCGCTTCAGGGCCAACATCAACCAGCCAATCGGCACGGCGCATCAGCTCAACGTCATGTTCGACCACGAAAAGCGAGTTACCCGACGCTTTGAGCCTGTCCAGGGCGTCGAAGAGCGCATGGCCATCGGCCGGGTGCAGCCCGGCTGTCGGCTCATCCAGCACATAGATGACCCCAAAGAGCTGGGAGGAGAGTTGAGTGGCCAGCCGCAGTCGCTGCAACTCACCGGATGAGCAGGTAGGCGTGCTACGGTCAAGCGACAGGTAACCCAGGCCCAGCTCAATGAGCGTTGTCAGGCGATCCAGCAGATCACCGCACAGGCGCTCGGCAGCGATGCGCTTTTCCGGCGAGAGATCATCCGTACGGCGCACATCCGGGGCGCCCTTGTGCGCTGAGCCACCTGCCCGCAGGCGCCGATCCAGCGCGGCTTTTGCCGCCTGGCGACTCACCAACGACGTTGCCGAATTCCTGTCGGCGGCAAACTCGCCATTCGCGGCCGGGGTGATAACGTCTGCCAGTTGGGCTATGGAGAGATGCGAGAGATCGGCGATGTCATAGCCGGCGAAGGTAACGGAAAGGGCCTCTGGCTTTAAGCGCTTGCCCTGGCATACCGGGCAGGGACTACTGATCATAAACTGCAACACGCGTTTGCGCATGGCGGCACTGTCGGTATGGGCCAGCGTGTGCTCCAGGTTTCGTCGGGCGCTGCTGAAGGTTCCCTGATAGCTGGGTTCCATCTTCAGTCGCTGAGCCTGACGCGTTTCGGTTGGGGTGAGGCCCGCATAGACGGGAACTGTAGGCTGCTCGTCCGTAAAGAGAATCCACTGTCGGTCCTTCTTGGGCAGGTCTTTCCAGGGTATGTCGATGTCGTAGCCCAGGGAGACTAAAATGTCGCGCAGGTTCTGACCGCCCCAGGCCGTGGGCCAAGCGGCAATGGCCCGCTGGCGGATGGTCAGCGACGGATCCGGAACCATCGACTCTTCGGTCATGGTATGTACGCGGCCCATGCCCTGGCAGCGGGGACAAGCCCCCTGGGGGGTATTGAAGGAAAAATCCTCCGCATACAGCATCGTCTGGCGGGCGGGGTAGGTACCCACGCGCGAGTAGAGCATGCGCACCAGGCTCGACAGGGTCGTCAGACTACCGACCGTCGAGCGGGCATTGGGCGTGCCGCGTTGCTGCTGAAGGGCGACAGCGGGGGGCAGGCCGTCAATGGCGTCGACATCCGGCACGCCGACCTGATCGATGAGCCGTCTGGCATAGGGGGAAACCGATTCAAAATACCGTCGCTGTGCTTCGGCATAGAGGGTACCGAAGGCCAGGGACGATTTGCCCGAGCCGGAAACACCGCTGAAAACCACCAGCTGATTGCGTGGTATTAAGACGTCGATATTTTTGAGGTTGTGCTCACGAGCCCCCCGCACGCGGACAAATCCGGATGCGGCTTTATCGTCCTGGTCGTTGGCGTTTGTTCGTCGAGCCATGGGGAAAGAAGCTACTTGGCGAGGTTGCTATAAACTATCAACGTGTTCGCTTTTTCGTTAACAGCGGGAATAAACTTGCTTACTTTTGCTGGACAGTGTAGTGAACACGCATAACGTATTGTCCAATAATAAGATAACAAATCCAGAATGGGACTTTGTTAGTAAACTCGTCACGGCTTAAGCCGTTGCCGCTTCCCAGGCCTGGATCGGTCTTACAAGGGGTCACCAGTTGGTCAGCAACGCTTGGCACCGGGCAACCAGAAAGAAAGCGAGTTGGCCTAGCGGAGCTGACCCTGAATGGGCAGCAGATATACTGGTTGAGCAGGCAAGACCTCTACGTCCGGCAGAAGCAGTCCATCTGAAGGACATAATCCCAACTGGGCAACCAGGCGAAGGACACGTATATAGAAACCGTTATTCGTTCTATTGGGGTAACACTAGTTTAAAATTATTGTTTAGAGCGATTTTTTTTATCATGCTGCCCCTATTTGTTTCAGGCAATCAGCGACCCACTATGTGGCACGACAAATCTCCATTCCCCACATGCGGCATGGCCTAGTTCCAGGAGAATCCTTTATCGGCTTTAGCTAGACGGTCTATGCAGGGCAATACGAAAATTGAGGGGCTATGAAGTCGATTCAATTTGTTGGCTACCAGTCGGTTCAGTGAGAATTTTATGTGCTATGCTATGATGCGGAGGCAACCACCAGCAATATCTCTGACCCCATTGATCAAGGGGACGGTCTCTACTGGAAACCGCTCATGCAAACGGATAGTGAAAGGCACATTCCACTACATTTTCCCTGTCGGATGTAGTGCAAAGGTTACGCGTGGCCATGCAAGGCATTACAATAGATGGCTGTCCGGTGCTGGGCGTTCAGTTAGTTCGAGTACAATAAGGCCGTGATTAGTATCTCCTGAGACAGGTGTGAGCTTACATCTGTACTTCATTAAAAGCCGTTTCTCCTTTTGGACCGATTTATGTAATGGTAGTAAAGAGAGAAACCGAATCGCGCATGAAAAAAGTACAATATTTAGTAGGACTACTGTTTCTTATAACCCCCTTTTTTTGACATGCTATAGCTGGTGCATTGAGAGCATCAAAGCAAGATTGGCTTAGTCTCAATTTGCCGTCTCAAGAATCAGCGTCTCACCTCGCAGAAAAGCCTGAGTTTGCGATACATGAGTAGGGGCTGACCGTTGAAGCTCTCATGGCGGCCTGGCACCAAGCAAAACCAAGAGTTGTCACGGCCGGGACCTGCGCCAATGCTTTATCCGGTCCATCGTACTCGTGAAAGTCAGCTGGCGCCCCCCCACCTATTCGATCAGGCCCGTACCCGCCAGGACCCGCTGCATCGTCGCCCGCAGCTCGGCGTAGCGCGCCTCGCTCGTACTAAAGTGAAGCAGGATGAGCTCGCACCCCAGCCGGTCGCTCCCTTTGGGCGTGAGCCAGACGAGCAGTTGGGTGCGGTTGAGGTGTAGCTGGGCAATGCCCCCGTAGCAACCCTGGTCCTGGTCATTACGCTCGCAGTAATACGAGCCGTCGGGGTCGGAGATGTCGCGTTGTAAACTGAAGCGCTCGGCGTCGGGCTCGTCGCTTGCCGCCCAGATGACGTGCTGGGCCCCGTCCTCCAGCCAGGTATCGACCCACCGGGCCTCGAATTGAATCACCTCCATACCGAATGCCCGCTAAAAGAACAGCGTGTGTGTTTGGCTGATAACGGGGGCAATATACGCCGCCATGCTACTGGCGACGCTTTATTCAAGATCAACCCTCAGTCTCCAAGCTGTTGAAGTAATAGGCATTGTCACCAAAGCGCCTTAAGGTTACCGCTCAATAAATACACGGATCAGCTCTACAGTGCCAGCAAATAAGTCACTTACATTGACCGAAATGCGTCACTTTTATGATCATAAGCCAACGCTTACGACAGCTTGCCGGGCTCCTATCACTCGCAATACTGGCCGGTCTAGGTTGTAAAAACGAGTCGGTTAATACCCCAGAAGTGCCACCTGTTACGGTCGAGCCGAATAAAACAGGTTGCGGTGACGGGACTTGCTGCGGATTGTCGCCCAAGATCATATTTGCTTATAATGAAACGCTGGTCGCTGAACCTGTCGTACTGGGTGGCCCGCCTTACAACAGCTCTTGGGGAGTGGCCTTTGGTCGGCAGATTCCTAAAGTAAGAGACACACCGATACCGACGCGAGCAGCCGTCGTTTGTGAATTAAGTTACGACAAGGTGACGGGCCTGCCGGTCTCACCAGTTGTTGCTGCCAGAGATACCAGCTTCAAGCCAACCTATCGCGTTTGGGGGCGGGTCTACACCGGAACCAATATCACGGTCACGGGAAGGGGTCCAGAGCGGTTTGTCTACATCGAGCGCATTGAGCGCATGAATTAAAAAATAACCAGTCGTCCAGTTACAACTTAAAGCTTAAGCGCTGGGTCTGGTTGAAAAAAAGGTATGAAACGATTTTTATACATCATTGGCCTACTGGTTGGATCATTCAGTTGCAAAGACAAGGTTGAGCCAGAGCAAGAAGCAACTATTGTGGCTTTTGCGGTTTCGTTCACAGGCTGTAACGACGGGTGGCTTATGACAACTCCTCAAGGTGCTTTTACCACATTCGATCTTTCAGAGTCGTTTACCCAGTTTGGTGATTTTAATAAGTTGCCTCGCAAGGTTTGGATGCGTTATGAAGTAGCTGAAACCACGAATACCCCAATCTGTAAAGATACTCGTATTAAAATCCTCTCAATTCGAGACAGGTAGTAGCTAGTTGACTTGACCAACAATGCTTCATTGATATGCACATCCACATCAATCAACGCTTACAGCGGCTTACTGGGTTACTAGCAATTATAATATTAGTCGGACTAGGTTGTAAGAACGAAGTTGTTCAGACCCCTGAAGAATCAACCCTTCTAATCGAGCCTAATCAAAAGGGGTGTCGAAATGGGACTTGTTGTGAGAAGTCGGATAAAATCGCTTTCGGCTATGATGAGACTTTCGTAGGTGAGCCAGTGGTACTTAGTGGTCCACCCTACGGCAGTTGGGGGCTTGGCTTCGGCAGGCAGGTGCCCAGAGTTAGCGATACGCCAGTACCAAATAGAAATGCAGTTATCTGCGAGTTATGCAATGACAAGGTAAAAGATTTACCTATATCATCAAGTGTCATTGATAGGGATACCACCTTCAAGCCAGATTACCGGGTTTGGGGGCGTATCTATACGTCAAATCTACCAACTCCCATAAGGGGGCCAATACGGTATGTTTATATCGAGCGTATCGAGCGCATGAACTAAAGAAGGCTGAATTATTATATGCGATTTGCTTCATCTAGGTAGTTTAGCTCTATTCCAATACAAACGCTTACTACAAGAACACGAACAGAATTCCAGACCTGTGTTCTGGTTTACGCTCATAAACAACTATGGCTTGGTCTTACCGCAAACGAATCAAACTTATCCCAGGTGTCCATCTCAATCTCAGCAAAAGTGGCATCAGTACCTCGATCGGCGTCCGAGGAGCGAGCATCACCGTTGGCAAATCCGGAACTTTCCTCAACACTAGCCTACCCGTCCTGGGGCTTCACAATCGACAAAGGCTATCAGGGCCGGAGCCTCCTTCAGACCCCACTTCATCTCCATCAGATCGCATACTACCACTGAATCAATCCAGGGGTAATATTTTCAGTTCGGACGTTCAGGAGATCACTAGTCAAAATATGCAGGGCGTGAAGGAAGTCCTGTTGCTAGCCCATCAGCAGCGAAAAGAACTGAACAGCGACCTTCTAAAGACGAAAGCCTCTCTTGGCGGATCGAAGGTTAAACTGGTAATCAGTTACCTGTTAATTTATGGCTTGATCAAACGATCTATTCCCGAGCAGATCAAAAGCGATATCGAGTCTCAAAAAGAAGCGATCGCCCAGCTTCAGCAAGCAGTAGAGGACAGCTACGTGGCCTTTGAGATTGACTTTGACCAAGAGTTGAAGGAACGGTACCAAAAACTGGTTGACAGCTTCATTCAGCTAACAGGATGCGCAAAAATCTGGGATGTCACCGGCGCGCACCACCAGGATCGAAAAACCACCCGTTCATCCGCGAGCAGACTAGTGGAAAAGCGTGAGGTCCGATTTAGCCTCAAATCGCTTCCCGAAGTCAAGTTGGGGTTCGATGCGCTGTGCTTTCAAAATGCCAACGGGGCGGACTTGTATATCTATCCCAGTTTTGTGATTATGTATTCGTCGAAAACAAACTTCGCCGTGATTGGCCTGGATGAGCTAAGCCTTTCTCAAAGTTATGTGCGTTTCGTCGAAAGGGATGCGATTCCTCGCGACACAAAAATTATTGACAAAACATGGGCGAAAGTCAACAAGAATGGGTCGCCCGATAAGCGGTTCAAGGGCAACCATCAGATCCCGGTGGTGCGGTATGGAGAACTGATTCTGAACACAACCACTGGTCTCAACGAGCAATACCAGCTTAGCAATTATGAGTTTACTGAAGCGTTTGGCAACGCGTTCCGGGACTATCAAGCAGCTATTCGAGGGACAAAGCAACGTTGAAGCGTCGGCCATCTGACTTTAACCTCTCCTGCAACATCACAAACTCGGAAATACAGCAAGGTTTGCAATCAGATATATTACTCATTTACTAGATTACGCAATGAATCGTCCGCGCTACTTGACCTACGCCTTATCTACACTTCTTAAGGTGGTGCTTGTCAGTCTGTTAAGTTTTGAGGGATTTACTCAGCGGGTTGACCTAGCTCTGCATCAGCTCCCGGCGGCCCTTGATACGACTACTGGCGAACTAACCTATATACAAGTCATTGACGTCCCTAATACCCCGGCCAGTGTTTTATTTGATCGGGCGAGGTCGTGGTGCATGGATACCTTTAGGTCGTCCAAATCAGTGATCGATTACGAAGATAAGGCGAGCGGCGTGATTGCGGCTAAGCCACTGGTATACACCAAAAGTCGCAACGGTTCGACGGCGCAGCGGGTCGTGATTGATATTCGGTGTAAAGACGGTAAGTACCGTTGCGAAGTCCATCCCTACGAGTTCACCACCACTACGTTAGCCACGCCTGTCATTACTCCTTTCCGAGACTTTAATTTGCGAATCATCGAACAAATCAGACAGAAAGGACGTGTTGCTGGTTGGCAGTTCGCCCACTTGCAAGCGATGGATGCTCAGTTCAAAGCCTTTCTGACAAGCATTGAAGCGGCTATGAAGCAGCCCGGTAAGAGTGAGTTCTAATCACCGTTACGTCAACTAGCCCCCGGTGGGCTGATTGCTCATCAGATTTGGCCAAGTCTTTTTGGCTACAGGCCACAACAAACTAAATTATCTTTAGTCAGTACGTCGGGGCGTCCAGGGAGCTTTACGCCCATGGATACGACCGAACGGCTCTCCGTCAGCATAGACGGCAACCTCTCCGGCTTTGAGCGGTCTATTGGCCGAGCAGTGGGTCTGCTGGCGCGGGTCGAAGCGGCCGGTTCACGGGCGGGGCGAGGTTTTGATAATGGGTTCGGTGCTTCGATAACCCGAACGACCCAGCGCGTCGGCCTGAGCATTGAACAGCTCAACAACCGGCTCGCCCTGCTGACCCAGCGGCGGAATCTCTCATTGGATACGGGCGTTATCGCCCGCACCAATCGGGAAATCGACGGGTTGCAGCGGCGCATCAATCAGTTGCAGAACACCGGCCTGTCTACGTCAAGCTCAACAGGTTTTGACTTGTCTGGCTTCATCGGCCCGACGGCAGCCATCACGGCAGCGACTACCGCTGTCACCGCCCTGAAAGGGGCCCTTAACATTGCCGACGAAATGAACCGGCTCGATGCCGGACTCAAAGCGGTATCCACCTCCAGTGCGGACTTCGCCCGGATGCAAAGCTTCCTGCGGGGGCTTTCGGATCAGTTGGGCATCAGCTACAGCGCCCTGGCCGACGGCTACAAGGGGCTAAAGGCGTCGACCAACGGCACGAACCTGCAAGGTGCCGAAACCGAACGGATATTCAGGTCGGTCGTCAACGCGGGCGCCGCCCTCAAGCTCTCGAACGAAGAGGTGAAAGGGTCACTGCGTGCTCTGACCCAGATGATGAGCACCGGTACGGTGCAGTCCGATGAGTTAAAGAGCGAGTTAGCTTCCCACCTACCCAACGCGTTTGGCCTGGCCGCCAAGGCGATGGGCGTTACCACGTCTGAGCTGAGCAAACTGCTTGAGCGGGGCGAGGTGCTGGCTTCCGACATGCTGCCCAAACTGGCGACCCAGCTTGAGAAGACCTACGGCAAAAACGCGACGGACAACGTCAACAACCTGACAGGCGCTACCACCCGGTTGACCAACCAGAGTCGGGAACTGATTCAGTCTTTCGACAACGCGAGCGGGGCCTCCACGTTCTTTGCTTCTATTGTCAACGGGGCCGCCGATAGCCTGCGGGGTATCCGTCAACTGGTCGAGGATAAGTCGTGGGCGGTGCTGGCTAATCAATTACTGCGGCTCAAAGACAATCCGGTTTCCCTATTCGTGGGCAACAATGTTCTGACCCAGGCGTCGCTGGTCGCCAAAGATCGCCAGCAGTTTGCGGGCATGGACCGGACCGCGCAACAGGCCCGCCTTCAGGGGTTAAAAGATTCGATCGAGCAGCGTCGTAGTCAGATCACGGACCTTGACAGGGGTAAACTGAAAGATTCGGTCATCAAGCCTAAATTCTACTACGACTTAAAGAAGACCTTAGCGACCGAAGAGGCCTCATTAGCGGCCCTATTGAGCGACTTCAAAAAGCCATTTAATCAGGTACTATCCAGCCGCACCGCCAACGCCCCGGTCGCCAACCTGCCGAAGCCAGTCACGGATTACGTTGATATCTATAAAAAAGACAAGGATCGTTATGACGCGTTGATTCAGAAGCGGGAAGCCCTGCGAGCCTATAACCAGTCGCTTAACGCAGCGGATAGCCATGAATTGGCAGCGTTGCAGACGAAGATGGAGCGGGCTAACCCCAAGAAGTACGGCCCTAAGCCTATTGCCCAGTCGATTCGGCAGGACACGACCATCGACATTCTCAAACGGATTCAGGGCAACCTGAAGAAGGAAATCGAATCGCTGCTAGCCGACGGGGTTCCTTTTGACCAATTACCAACTCAACTGCTCGATAACTACGAAGCGGTGGTCAAAAAGGTAGCTGTCGCCGAGGAGGAAACCAAAAAACTGGAAGAAGCGACCAAACGGCTAGTCACCAAGATAGAGTCACTGAGCCAACTTAAAATTCGTGGTGGGGCAGGTGCGCCTAAACGAGCCAGCGGGGGGCGTGAAAGTGCCGATGATTCGGCAAATCGGGCCGAATTACTGGGCGTCCCTACCGTTTCGGCAAGCGGTGACTTTGGTAAATATGGTGCCCATATCAGCACGGTCACGAGTCACATGGACGACTACGTGGCGCAGTACACCGCGAAGCTGAAACAAAGCAGGGACGCCATCCAAGCCAGCAAGGCGATGTTTACCGACATGGGGACCGGCGCAATTACCGCCCTAAGCGAATCGATCATGCGGGATTTGAACGAAGGCAAAGCGCCGTTACAAAACGCATTATCCCTTATATCCGGCATACTGGGCGACTTCATTATGCAGTTAGGACAGACGGTATTGAAAACGGGTAGTCTGGAATTGCTGGCTGGAGCCTTCCCTGGCCTGCAAGGTTTTTTACTGACGGGGCCGGCCAAGATTGGGGCGGGTCTGGCGCTGATCGCAGGCGGGGCCGCGCTGAAAACTGCGAAGTTTGCCGAGGGTGGTCACGTCATTGGACAGGGTACGGGTACGTCCGACAGCATTCCGGCTTGGCTGTCAAATGGGGAATATGTGCTGAAAGCCTCGGCGGTAAACCGGTTAGGCGTAGGCTTTCTGAATCACCTCAACCAGGGGCGGCTTCCCGGCTTAGCAACGGGCGGCCTGGTTGGGGCCGTGAACACGCCCCAATTCGGAGTTCGGGGCAGTGACGCGTATGAGCGGGCTAATTACCAAATGGCCAAAGGCGAATCGAGCAACAGCCGGTCACAAAAACTGGACCTTAAGTTAAGTAGTCAGGTAAGGGGCACTGACTTACAATTGATTCAAGACCGGCAAGCCAGAAAAAACCGTTACTTTGGCCGAGATTAGTCCGGCCATACAGCTTCGATTATACCGTCGTTTTAGCCTTTTGCTTAATCAAGCGATCTAGCATGGCCTCCAGAAATTCATCGGTAACTTCATCGACGCAATCCAGGCTACTTTGATAAAAACTTGATTCGCTTAGATCAATCGTTTTCTCGACTGCAATGTTGAGGTGCCGTTGGATTGATTCCAGTTTCTGCACAATGACGGCCTGATTCTGAATAATCACCGCATTATAGGCCATTGTCCGAATCTGCTGGCGATAAAGCAACTCCAGCACTTCTGCCATTGGCAGGTTGATATAATCAGGTTTGTTGGCCATTCTTCTGACTTGAATAAATCAATCTACTCTGAGTTAGGGGGGATCAATCTTGTTACTCGCCCGTGTTTATACGCGCTGTATGTTCGCGTATCGCCTCAAAAAAGCCGCTGTCATCCTGTGGAACATCATACCCTTGGCGCTCCATTTCCCGATCAAGGGCGGCAAAGAAGCGATCGTTCTGCTGCGACCTGCTTTGACTCGGCTTGTAATGCTGTTCGTCAGAGGGTAGTGGCAACAGTTCGTTTCGACTCTTCTGGTTCTTCGCCTCGACGTTGGTGTTATAGAGCAGAAATATCAACTCCCGCGTTTGCAACCAGCTTTGTTCACTCGCTCGGTTCGCCTTGCGGGCGTAGCCTTCGAGTTTGAGCTGGTAAATGCCCCAGGTATAGCCGAAGTAGAACCGGTACACATCCATTCCCAACTCTCCGAGGGCGACGCGACCGATTTCTGCCCACGTTTCACCAACGTCTAGGACTTTGGGATGCTGTCAGTCGTTTCGGGTTGAGGACCTACGGCGTCCGCTTCTGCTTGTTCGAGGGCTTGCTTCTGGCGTTCAGCCCAGGTGATAAAGTCTTCGCCGACGATAGAGGAGTAAAACAACATACTCATTTCGTCCTGTTGCTCAGCCGTGAACGTCTGGACAATGTCCGCCGCCTCGTAGGGAGTAATGACTTTGCGATTACCTTGCTCATAGCCCGCCCGGACCATTTCGATCAGCCCGTTCAACTGGGTGTGCCCGTTGAAATAAGCAACGACGGAGAAAATGGTCGGGTAGGTCTGTGTAGCGAGATTGAATTGCTTCAAGGCAAAGATGCCGAAGACCAGCTTATGGCCGTTGGCATGGTAGGTACATTGTTCGAGCGTCATCATGGGCCGAAGCTCCACAAAGCCATTCGGGTAAAGACTAAATAGAATTTAGTTTCAGTGGGAAAATAATCTCCAGAAAATTGAGCTAATTGGTAGTGGGGCAACTTGTGACTTGTTTTTAATTACCCTATTTTGGCCAGAATTGGACATGACCATGCTACTAAGATCAGCTTGGCGGTTAACCCTTATATTTTCCCTTTTCGTGAGCTTTGCCAGGCATAAGGCAAGTTCATGACGATGAGTGTTTGTGTGTAGATACCTTTTCGGAGCTATGCCTATTTTTGGGTTGTCTACTGTGTATTTAGTGTCTATGGGTGGTAACATAGCACCGAACATTGACTTTCCACAAATTCGGCTTACCAGATAGTTTCTTCCCTGTTTACGCAGTTCTCCACATTGATCAGTCCACCTAATATTTATCAGTTATTCTAGTAAACAATTAATGACTTATCTAGTATCGTCATAACTTAAAATAAAAAATAATGGAAAACGTACCAAGCTACTTTGACAGGCTACTTTGGTTCTTGTATAGAGTATTTTTTGTATTTCTTTTTCCTTGTGTTTTTCTCGTTGGCTCATATGCAATTCATAGCTATATATATAACAAGGGCTATTACCAAAGCGTTAACATACAATATTTCTATGAAACAATACAAAAATGGTCATTCTTCAATAAGACTATCATTATTCTAGGAGTATGCTTAATAATGAATCTTATCGTCGAATCATTTTCTGAATATTTCTTGAATTTTGACGACATAGTAGAAGAAAAGATAGAAGAAGATGGCTTTTATAAAAAATTCAAATCATCAATACAGAAAAAGATTAAGGAACGTTATAACTCAGAATCAGATGTAACTGCAAACGAGATAAGTTATTTGATGAGATTCAAACTCATGGAGAGATATTTATCATTCAACAATTATTACTGGTACTTATACATGAACTATAAGTTATCAATCAATCTTGCCACCTTTTTACTACTATCGCTTTTAATCTATTTACCTATTACACTAAAGGTGATCTTTGACCTTAACGCTAACACAGTAACCTTTTATTATATTTTGCAACTAATATTAACAAGTTTGCACATCTATTTCAGCAGAATTTTTATGGACAAAGAACCTGAATACAATAAAAAAGACCCTAAAGTTCAAAAATTAAGCCATAGAAATACGCTCAGAATTATCTTTTTCTTACTTGAGCTTCTAGCAATGATGTGTTTGTGGTTATTTATAAACACTGGCCATAGCGTAATACTCATATTTTCAGCCAATCTTGCTTTCTATCCGTTATTCTGTTTACTCCTCCGATTTAGTTACCACTATAGATCTATTGGCAAAAGTGTTGCAATCGATGCTTACATAAGTTTAGCAGAACAATAATAACAATGAATAACAATGAAAAAGACTTTCTCAAATTCTACATGGAACAAACATGGGAAGAAATGAGACATGTTGAGAATTTAAGGGAGAAGGTAACCGTCATAGTAGTCACTGTTTCAACTGCAATTATCGGCTTTATTATGCAGCAAAAATTTGCGATTGAGACTAAACCACTTATGGGTTTCGTAATTGTACTAGGCATCTTCGGTTCGTTAATGGTATTGAAACTATACCATATACATCAAAGAGATCAGAGAAGACTGGATAAGTGGTATCAATATTATGAAAAAGCTTGTGGTGATAATCCCCAGATTTTACTCTTGAGAGATGAAGCAGATGATGAAACGGGAAAATTTTTCTTTCCTATTTCTAAGCTAAAACATCATTACTTTTGGTCATTGATACATCTATTCGTAACAGCTGCGGGTATTTTCTTCTTACTAACATCGTATCCAGAAAATAAGCCAAAGACATTTGATAGAGCTTCACCAAAAGGCTCAAAGAACTTTAAGGTTGATAGCACTGTGAAGCTATAATTTTACATATGATAAGTTCTTTTGATTGCTTCCGATTAGTACGGAGGGTAGCCGACAGTGAGCATACTAAAACTTATCTCTTACTGTAAATGATATGATAAGTACAGGTTTAGATTTAGCCATTGCTATCAATATGGCTGAAAATAGAGCAGGCAATGTGCTTAGTAAGGCCGCGTTTAAGCTCACAAAAAACAAATATCTTAAAAAGCAGTACAATGGATTAAAAGCCAATGTCAAATATGCTTCAAATATTCTAGCCAGAAATGGCGACAGTATAACTATTCACTTAGCTTTTTCAAATAAGAATGAAATGAATGCCTATGTTACAAAACTGAGAATGTACAAATCCAGATACTTAATAGTATGTTATGCAGGTTTATATGATTATTGTCATAATTTATTCATGTGGTTGATGAGTTCTAATAAATTCTTTCCAATCATCTTTGCAAATCCTAAAGTAGACGTAACTGATGATATTGAAAAGCTATCAAAGTATCTCGTCATTAATAAGAAAATTGATTTATCAAGATTATCAGTACCTTATATTTTATCAAACTCCGTAAAAGATGACATTTTCACGAAAGGCTCCCGAAATGATTATGCTTTGCTTTTGACTAGCATAGCAGTTGAATTTTTATTTTTCCATGAAATGACTCATATTGATCATGGACATATAGATTATTTAAAAAATACAGTTTCTGGATTTGAAACATTGTACAGTTTAGATGATACTAATACAGCAAGTAATCAATTACATAACGATATTATAGGATTGGAACAGGAAGCTGACCTTGGCGCTGCCGAATTCTTATTTGATTCTTATTGGGACCTACAATATAAAGGCACACTAATGAAATTATTCGATACATTTTTAACATCAACGGATAATCTTATTTTTACAATTTTTTACTCCCTGGTTTGGCTCTTCCACCTTGTTCAGGACTGTAGGGAATACCGTGGATTAGCAAGTAGTAACTGTCACCCTAGCCCTGAATGCCGAATACTTTCTGTTTTCCGTATATTCTACGTTCTTTCAAAGAATAAAAATGGAAATCCTGATTTAGTACAAAAACAGTTCGCAGTTGCTATTGAAAATTATCTAGCTACCTGTGAGGTATCAGGAATAACACCTCATATCAAGCCCAACATTTTCTCGAGTAACTCCCTAGCTTCTCAGGAGTTGATCAGAGTAGAGGAAACCCGTCTACGACTTCTCAAGGAATTAAAACCGTATCAATACTCTAGAAAATTCTAGATAACTTCACAGTATTTCAGAATTCCGTATTTCACAAGTAACACGCTTATAAGAACAGCAGAGCCAGGAATTACAATTGGGTTAATGATGGAAACGATTAGGCTAGCAATGTTCACTGACGTATTCAACTCTTCAGACTGCATTACCTTGATGAGTTTTTTATTATTACAAATTTTACTTCTAAGTTGGCTTTGATAGGCATCAAATAGAGACTTGCCAACTTCACGCTTTTCCTCTGGCATTTCTATACCTCGCAAGCCCTGATGTTGAATGGCTAGCTCACCGATTTGTTCATAAATCGTTTCACTGTTAAGCTGCAAAACTTCTTCTACAGAGTGTAGCATGTCTTTTGTTTTTTACGTGAAAGTTTGGCAATAATAAGAAATTACTCATGAGACCTTTGGAAAAACTCGTCTTTCAACTCTAGCCTTATCCAAGGGAGCATGTTCGAATTAATTACAAACAGCGACTTTGTAGTTTGAATCCCTGCTCCGTATTTACAAGATTAGTGGCTGATCAATGACAAACTCAGCCAATTTGTACTTTTGCATTAAAATTAATCGCTTTGTTTATTATGCCATCTATCGACCTGCGCTTTTTCGCGCCTGAAGACAACGCCAAACCGAAACCCATACGCGAATCAAAAGCGCCTAAACTCGTAAAGGCTCCCGGCCACATCTCAACGGATGGTAAGCTGGTGCTTCCTCAGAAATCAGTCATACAACTCGGTTTTGACCCATTATCAATTCGCTTCAAAATTGGCGCTGAACAAGGCAAACGTAAGATCAAAGTTCTGTATATGATCCCTAGCCAAGAGCAGTCCGGCACATTCACCTTTGCCCAAGCGGCGAAGAGTTACACACTATCGCTGGGTATACTCCTGAAAAAGAACGGCCTTGATTATGCTACTAAAAAGTACGGCTTCAGCATTGTGCCGTTTAGCTTCGAAGAGGATGTAACTGGCTACGAGTTACGGTTTGACGAACCCGCCGATAAGCCGGTGTATACGGGTAAGAAACGCGGTCCTAAACCCAAAGCGGTGGTAGCGTAAGCCTATGGTTACTACTTACTAGTTATCGCGAAAGAAGCCCGGTTGACTACCGGGCTTCTTTCGCGATAAATGAATACGTATTAATAAAAACAATTCTGAGTCCAAAGTATACATCAATAGCAATTATAAGTTTCATATATCATAATTTTGAACTCATATGAAAAATTGTTCAATAGTATTTCATCTGTGAAATCGTTTGCTATCGCGATCCGAATTGCCGCTGCGTCGTCCACTATCAATAACGCCATGGAATCTACCCCGCTCAAAATTCAAATGCAGCCGCGCGGCGGACCGTTTCAGTGCACGATCTGGTACTACCTCCTGACTTTCTTCGGCAGGATCGACTCGTACCGGGGCGTGCGGTACTGCCTGAAACGACCACTGGTGCGGTACCGCCTCGCCCAGAACGGACAACCGCCCGGGCGATGGCACAATCTATACCTCCCTTCTTAATTCAGTGCTCAAGCCCTCCTCTTTTTACACCTCTTTCCAACTACTCCATCAACTTATGGGAGCTTTTAAATCATCGATGGACATTCAGCAGTTCATCGCCATCGTCGAGGCCAATCGGAGCATGGGCGACCCGCTGCCTACAGCCTACGAACGGGCTGAACGGATTCATGAACACGACAAAATCTGCGGGGGACGGCGTTTCTCCGATTTCGAGGTCTTCGAGCAACGGTACTACCAGATCCTACGGAAACGGCGACTCGTCGCGGCCAAGGCACGGGAGTCACAACGGGGCAATTTGCCCAGTGCAAAAATTGCAAAAAGCGCAAAAGACGACGAAAGCGCTTCTGCTTCAGCGGCCATCTAACCCATCTCGCCTATGTTGTACAGCCGATTTACGCTGTTTGAACTAGAGAACATGCCAGACGGTGTGGCGTAACAGCGGGCAAAGCATTGTTTTGTCAGAGACCTGGCTACCCATATGCGGAATCAGGTAGTCATTGACAAGACCACCGTTCGGCCTTATCCCGGTCGTGATAACATTGAGGTGCAGTTTGAAACCAATCTTGTCGTCATGACTGGTGAGGACTGGAGTACCGTTAAACGGTTGCTCAATATCCTGACGGCCTACAATCTTCCAGGAAGCACAACGGGCAAACAGGTTATCGCTTCCGTAGAGCGTAACGAGCTAATTCCATGCAATACACCCATGACATAGTCGATCAGCTTGGCCAATCCCGTCGTATCGCGCCGCCGCCTGAGTTCACCTCTTGGGCGGCGGTTTGGCAATATCTCTTACCAGCCGCTGAGCAGTTTAGATCCTCTGCTCCTGGGCAACCACCGCACCTGGTTGATGAGATCAATCAGCTACTTGCCGGTATTGACGAGCAGGTAGTGCTGGAACGCGAAGCTAACGAACGGCAAGCCCAACTATTGTCCCAAGCTACCCGGTTTGATCCGTGCCGGCTTGACTTCTCGATGGGCATTCACTTGAAGGCGCGTTCTTAACGAGTCGATCTGATCCTGAAGGCGCTCAATCTCAGGATCAGGCTTAGTGCCTTGCCAATACGTCAACCCGGCAATGACAAGAGCTACGCCCGCTATGGCCGCCGAAACATATGCTGCATACGCGGATCGTTTAGCTGAGGTAGATGAATCGACGGTAGCTAGGTGTACCGCGTCCTCCCTTTGACGCTTTTCGTCCAGCCATTTCTTAAAGCCCCCAGCATCTAAGGCTTCATGTCCCCGCCGAGTCAGGAACAGTGTTTTATCTGGATTCACGCCGATTACGTCAAACGCTCTGGCCCTAGCTATTGCAAGCGGATAAAGCTCCACGTCCTCCAAATCCATTAAAGTAATGATTTCACCCCTCCTGACGAAGGGCAATATTTCGTCAATTATTCGTAGCTCCTCCTCCATAACCTCTTGATTTAGGACCTATTTATCAAAGAATAACTCACATTTTCTTAGGTATAACCTATTTTTTCCTAATACTCGTTTTTTTGTCGAAATTTTACGTATACTTTTACGGTACAGACATAGGGGAAATCGATCACTAAGCGCATTCAACGGTTACGAATGCCTATAAAGAAACAACCCCGTTAAGTCATCGGGCAAGGATGATTTAGCGGGGAAGTCTTGAGTGGTCCGGCTCAAGTAAAGCCAAACCGGTTTTGTCGAACTCATAAACCATATAGGACTATGGCTATGGGCCTCAAAATCCTTGCAACCCACTGGGGATTACCCCGGAAAGTGTCAAGGTCTGTAATTACCCGTGAAGGGATAGTACGTCAGTCTCGCCAAAGATTTCCGTACCCCAAACGGTCCCGTCGTTAGACGGTTGGTTCAAAATGGGCCGTCATCCTTTCGGATGGCGGTCCTTCTTTTTGAATTTCTGTAACAAATATATTACACACAAACGTTTGTACAACTTTAGTACAATCTTTTTTGCATCATTTCTGCAACATTAAAGCAACATTTTAGCATCAATAGACCTTCGTTTCTACTATAAAAGTTACAGTTAGCATCTTTAAGACAACGGATCAATCTATATCAATCTAAATGGCTGTTACTTTCAGCTCGTTCTACATCTATAACAAAAACCCCGGACTATACCAGGACTCTTAATTAGCTTACAAGCCATTTCTGGATGCGGGGGTGGCTTCTTTAAAAGCCTCTCGCGCCTTGTCGATCCGGTTCAGGTGAGCCGGTAACTCCCCTTTGATCGTCTCGAAAAGAGAGCGTACACCGGATTCGTGGGGCTGTAGGTAGTGTTTTCCTAGATTCTCGTAAAAGAACTTGAGGAAAGCATCTGTGCCGTACGATGTGAACGTGTGCAAGGCCCGTGCCTCTGCTTCGGTCAAAGACAGAACGATATTAGCCTGCACCTCTGATTGTGTCCGTATCCGTTTCATAGCGAGGTCTAGGCTTTGACCGTGCGCTCTGCTTTGACTCGTGGCGCTACCACATTCTTGTAGTATTGTTGCTCAACCGGGCCGCGCTTGCTGAGGATGTCAAGAATCTGTTCCGCCTCTTTCCGTGAAAAAGACTGTCCGGTCAGTGCGGGCAGGTGGCCATCCCTGAGTTGCTGAATTATGGCGGCATTTTCGCCGTCAACGGTGTGGCGCTGGTACCGCTGATAGACTATTGGCCATAGAAAAATGATCAGCGTTACGCCACTAAATATGAAGTCAGTGGCATGTGACTCTAGGTACGGTGCATAAGGTTGGACCCGTGGAGCGAGTGTAGCCAGCCACGTACCGAGTGCTCCCAGGTGAGCGATCGCTTCCGGATCGGTCAGTTTCAGCGCGGCCGACACCAGCAGCTTCAACCCCAACAACACGATCACAACACCGGCAGATTGATTCAGGGCGGGGTACCGCTGGATGAGTTGCATGACGTACTTGATAATCCGGCTCATGGTCAGAATGCCCAGCACAACGCCGAGAATACAGCAGATCATCGACAACGGCATACCCAGTAACGTACCCTTAATACTTTGCGTCATGGCCACGGCCGCAAACAGGTTATCGATCGAGAACACCAGATCGGTAAACATAACCTCGGTGATCGTCGCCGTCAGCACCGTCAGCCTGAGCACGCGAATCAGCCACGCGACCCAACCAGGTATCTCCCCTTCTTCGGTCGAATCTGGCTGCTTCGTAATCAGCTTATAGCCTACCGGTATCAAGTACACACCGCCAAGCAGTACCGCAATACCACCGATATGCGGATTGTTCATGATCACCGAGACAAACAGGAGCATAATGACCCGCAAGCCTATAGCTCCGATCATGCCAAAATTCACGACTTTATTCCGATCGGCTGGGCGAGCCTTCTGAGCGATCATGCTTATCACCAACGCGTTGTCGACGGAAAGCAGGCCTTCCAGAAAGACAACGGTCGCCAGGGCGGTGATAATTTGAAGTAATACTTCCATAGTGTTAAGACTAGTTGGGTGAAAAAATCAACGGGTTGCAACCAGTTAGCACCAGTTGCAACCCGTATGAGATCGTACTCATCGGTAGTCGGCCGCAATCGTGTTGAGGTCGCCGATGAAGCCCCGCCCGATGGCTTTACCCTTCAGCTGGTCGCCTTTCCAGTAGAATTCGCACATGACTACGCCGGTCTGCTTCGAGAACTCTTCAGCGAGGTCATACTGAATATCTTCGCCATCCCCCGGGAAACGGCAATACGCGTCCTCAACCTGACCAAAGTTCTGCCGGCGCTCGGCCGCTTTGTAGATGATGAGTGCGACAATGATCTTCTTGTCTTTAGGCAGGTTGTTGGCGTTGATGTACAGCACCTCGTCATCGCCAGCACCCTTACCCGTCAGGTTGTCTTTAGTAATAGCGATCGGCTGGGTTTGCAGAATTCGGTCGTTTACGGCCTGCTGGTTCACCAGGATGCCACCGTAGGCCGTATTCGATGAGGTGCCTTTACCGTCGACGTTTCCGAAGTAGTACGTGTTTTCAAGGGTTAGGCCCTTACTGTCTGACGCATTGACGACCAAGCCATACACGTCGATGTCGAAGGCACCTTCTTTCCAGCCCAGACCTATTTTGATCTTTTCGGCACCGGCATCACCTTCTTTAAGGAGCGCGATGTTTTCTCCTTTCTCTAATTTGTACATGACACTATTTGTTGAATGTGAAAATTGGGCACTAAAAAGCCCTGCCATCGGACCACATGGCAGGGGTACGTCTATTCTCAGGGCAGCTGGTAACGGTCCACGGCGCGTCCATCATTGAAAAAATTGTGAGCAGCGAGGGACTCGAACCCCCAGCCAACTGATCCGTAATCAGACGTTCTATCCAATTGAACTAGCCGCTCAAAACAGACCGGGCAACAAGCGGTTCAGGATGTGCCCCCAATGGGCGGCCCCCAGGGGTAAAAGCTGGGCGGGGGACAAGAATCGAACTTGCGAAGTAGCCCGTTCCTACGGCACCGGTCTGTATGTCGTTTGCCCTTACAGGCTTATTTCGTGAATCGTATCCAGCACGGTACCACCCTGCTCGATGTCGCCCAGCACGTCGAAAATCTTGTCGGACCAGCCCGCGATGAGGTAGACGTCCGCCGCCATGACTTGTACCGGACTGGTACCGTAGCCGGCCAGATCGAACAGGTACAGTTTGGCTTTTGGGAACAGCTGCTTATACCGCACCCAGTAGGTGGCCATTGATTGGTTATAGCCAGACGAATCCCAAAGCTGACAGTCAGTAAAGATCATGACTTTGTCAGCCTGGTGCCGGCGCTCGATCAGGTCTTTCAAAACCAGATACCCGTTGGTCGAATAACCCACTTGGTTCTGTAGCCGGTCAAGCAGC
This sequence comes from Fibrella aestuarina BUZ 2, assembly GCF_000331105.1. NCBI lineage: Bacteria > Pseudomonadati > Bacteroidota > Cytophagia > Cytophagales > Spirosomataceae > Fibrella > Fibrella aestuarina. Next base: position 4,930,437 of record NC_020054.1, read on the forward strand.
TCGATGTTGGTCAGCACGCCCTTGCTCATCAGCGAGATCGTCGCCCAGCGATCGCCAAACACGCCTGCCAGCACGTTAGCGCATTTACCATGCAGCAGCATACCTAACAGTAGACCGATGTCGTAATTCTGGATTGTGCTGTTCTCTGATATCGCTTTGCGCATCGAACCCGATACGTCACAGGCGATCACCACCCGCGTATCGATCTCGAAGCCGCGTAGGTTGTTTACGCTGGCCTGCAGGGCGGTTTCCAGCGTTTCGCCGAGGTAGCTGAGGTACGGCGACTGGAGCTTTTTCAACTCGCGGTACGCCGCCAGGTAGCGGAACGGTAGCTGCCGCGCCTTTCGGACGGCCTGCTCGTTGGCGAGCGTGACGGAGACCGTTTTGAGGTGAGCCGCATCGATGCCGGCTTCGAGCATATTGCGCAGGTTCCGCAGCAGGGCCATGTAGCCCGTTTTACGGCTGTCGATCAACTCATGCCACTTTTCGCGGGTGGCTTCCTGTTTCGCTTCAGGGCTGTCATGCGCTTGTTGGCCCAACGCGCTTAGCTCGGTTTCCCACGTGTAGGGCGTTTGCAACGTACCCTTCACCAGTTTGTCGAATACCCGCTGCTGGGCCGCGTCCTTGGCTCTGGGGTGCACCAGAAACAGAGCGTCCCGCAGGGTGATGTCCGCTTTCCGGTTGTACTTCGCCAGCTGGTACTCGTCGAACCGGTTAAACGCTGCTGCCAGCCCTTTCTGCAACTGCTTCGAGAGCTTATTCAGCTTCTTGGTACCAGACCGCCCATTGGCCGCCTGATAGTAAGCCAGCAGTTCAGTAATCTCGTCAGGGCGTTGAATCACCCGGGCGATGGTGCGGCTGACCAGGTCATCACCGTTGTGGCGCATCGCCAACGTACCCAATAACACGATCGGAGCCGTGCGCAGGTACATTTGTTCGCGGGCGTAAACAGCCAGTTTGGCCAGAAACAACGGGGAAACTTGGTTGGCGAGATTGACGATCCGGGTTAGCCGCTCATCCGCTTTCTCGTAAGTAACGTCGGCCAGCAGCGTGGTCACGACGGCGGAGTATAACTCCAGCTCAGCGGGCACCGAATACGCCGATGCGCCTTCGTGGTTGAGCGTGTCCGGGGCCGTCCCGGTCGGGGTAGTGTTGAAACGCATCCGATTGGTTTTATACTGCCCCGCATCGGCGGTAACGGGGCGACACTAAAAAATGCGTCAGGTAACAGACGAAGCGGGGAGGCAGGGCCCGTCAGGCCCAGGCGCAAAGGATGGCTGCGAAGTATCCCACTTCTACGACACTAACGCCAGGAAACCGGCCGATTTCCTGTGGAGAACCGGGCTGGACTCGAACCAGCGACCTGTCAGGTGAATCCGTGTACCCTAACCGCATGAGCCTGACCGCTCTACCAACTGAGCTACCGATACAAAACACCAGGCAACAGGCGAAGCGGGAGAATTTAGCGCTCTAACCCACTGAGCTATGAAGGCTACGCCCCCAACGGGATTCGAACCCGCGACCTCTCGATTACCAATCGAAGTAACCCGCTTCTACGGCACTGGTATGGTGTGATAACAAGGATTTGAACCTCGGGCCTCCAACTTATCAGGCTGGTGCTCTAACCAACTGAGCTATTACCACGCACTCTTATATAGTCACTCGGTACTACTGGTGGACAAGCCCGGACTTGAACCGGGGGTCTTCCGCTTGCAAGGCGGGTGCTTTAGCCATCTAAGCTACTCGCCCATATTTTCCATCCGAGTTGTTTAGCTGTCTTCCTGCGATGACAGTTAGCGCATCGGATTTCGCACTTATCGATCTCGGTTTGCAGGGTTTGCAGTGACACCCCACTCCGTACCAGGTTACTGATGGCTTCTCGTTTGGTGGTCTGATCAAGGTGATCGAATTCCAAGACGACAGGGTCACTTTCACCACAGTCTACACAAGAATGTGTTGATAGGTAGTCAATGACATATTGACTGTTCCTGTCTCGACATTGCTTGTTCAGCCTGTAAGCGTTTGCCTTGTGCTTCTCGGTGTTATTCTCGTAATACTTTCTCGAATGAACCGATTGGCACTGTTTACAAACGCTATGACGCTTGCCCGTAACCTTATTGCGCAAGGAAAACTGCGCTTCAGCTTTGGGCTCTTTGCACTTGCTACAAATCCTTTCCATAGTCTCGCAATATACAAAATAACTGCGAGACACTTACTAATTACTCCCTGAAATTCAGCCACTTATCTAGCAAAACCTGCTTGCAAGGCAAGCGTTCTAGCCAACTGAACTACGAGCCCATTCTTTACTCTTGTCACCGGTACGGGAATCGAACCCGTCTCCTCACCGTGAAAGGATGATGGCCTAGCCGATAGCCGAACCGGTGGTTGGCGGTCGGGCCTCCCTCTTCGGGATCGCCTCCGCCTCACGAACACATACACTACTCCGTACGGCATTGACGAGCCTCGTGCTGGCCCCCGGTTCGTACCCCTCCCCGGCATGGGTTGTCGTGGCTAGGCGACAAGCGTATTAGGTGGTTGAATCCGCGATTGTGGTGCAGATTTCGTTATGAGCGAAGTAACCCAACACTACGGCACTAACCTGGAGCGGATGAACAGGCTCGAACTGTCCGCCTACTGCTTGGAAGGCAGTCGCTCTACCACATGAGCTACACCCGCTTACTATACTAAATACTCACCGCGATACTGGCAGGGCTCGAACCTGCACCCAAGGGGGGTGGCGCTACCCGTTCCGGATTCTGATGGTTGTTCGGCTTCCAACCAACCACCCGAGCGCCCACTCTAGCCTTCGACCCGTGGTAACCTCCCAGCTGATCAGACCGGGATTCGTGTCTACCAATTTCACCACAGCATCTACGATGGAGCTTCAGATAGGACTTGAACCCACAACCGGCCGCTTACAAAGCGGCTGCTCTACCAGTTGAGCTACAGAAGCTTGTTACTTATTGAACGTCCCCTTGCCGAGCCAGATCAGGATTCCGACGACCCCTGCGACAACACCGAGAACAAATCCGAAGACGAAAGCCATAGGAGTAGAAAAAATGGCCCGGCGTAAAACCCTTAAAAACGCCGGGCCGGCACTTAACTCAACCTTGGTGGCGGGGACGGGACTTGAACCCGTGACCTCTGGGTTATGAGCCCAGCAAGCTACCAACTGCTCCACCCCGCTATCTGGTTGCAAGTATAATCAATGAATTGCTATCGAGAACAATTTATTGCTCTTAAAAACTAAATATAGTTTAGCCTCTCCCCCCTATCGCCTAGGCAGTTTTGCGGCATCTAATCCAATTTGCCGTGGTCCTGCAGCACAAAACCAAAAAAGGGTACTTCGTTGGCTCCGTCAAGGACGCCGACACGAAGCTGGGCATCGTCACGGGCTACTTCGCCTCGTTCAATACGCTGGACTCCGACCGCGACATCATTCGTCAAGGAGCTTTTGCCAAGACGATTGCAGAGCAAGGCCCCGCCTCATCCCAGCCCCGCATCAAACACCTGCTTGACCACACGCTGTCGCTGGCGCTGGGCAAACTGATCGAACTCAAGGAAGACACCCAGGGGCTGTATTACGAATCGAAGATCGGTTCACACGATTTGGGCATCGACTTTCTCAAAATGGTCGAGTCAGGCCTGATCACCGAACACAGCATCGGCTACTCGGTGATGAAGGGCAACTGGGACAAAGCAGCCAACGCCTACGAATTGCTCGAACTCAAGCTGTACGAAGGGTCATCCCTGCGCGGCTGGGGCGCGAACCAATACACGCCGCTGACCGGCATGAAGTCGCTGGCCGACTTACAACACTCACAGCATTTACTGGACATCGCCCTCAAAAACGGCACGTTCACAGACGAAACCTTCCTGAAACTCAAGGAACAGCGTGACGCCATTGACGTCATTCTGAAAGCCCGAGACGAGAAATCGGAGACCGAAACCACTGAGCCGGAATCGACCACTCAGCCGGACGGCGACAACACCGACTCGCTCATCAAGAGCCTGACCGACAACGACTTCGTGGGGGATTTATTCAAGTGGAACTAGCTCCATAGGACTACTTGACCTAGTACGCGTACCCGATTCTCTAACCATTCACTACTTTATCATGCACTACGAACTGTTCGCGTTGCTCTTCGCATCGCTGCTGTTTCTGGTTGGCTTCGGCCGGCCGTTCGATGGGACATCCGGCCTATCGTTTTCGCTGGCAGGGCACCTGCCCCAGCGACCTGGTCAATGGCTTTTCGAGAAGGCAGCACTGCTCTTCGAGAAAGAATCCGAAGTACTCGACCAATTCAAAAAAGAAGTCGAGAAGGGCGTCACAGGCCTGAAGGAGAGCGTCAAGAAGCAACTCGAAGAAATTCAGAACGCTACTGACAAGAAAGCCTCGAAGGAAGATATCGACGCGATCAAACAGGGTATCGACGACGACCTGAAGAAAATGCAGGACTCGATCGACGAAGTCTTGATTCAGTCGAAGCGCCACCAGGAGGAAAAACCCGCTGCCCGCAAATCGATCCCCCAGCAGATTGAAGAGGGGATGAAACGGCTGAAATCGGAAGTTGCCAAAGATGGCAAGCTGAAGAACCTGCCCAAACGGGACGGTGCCGAAGTCGACATCGACCTCAAGGCCGTATCGACGATGCTGTCGAGCTACGCCCTGGCTAACGCCAACGCCATCACCATGCTCCGTGGTATCGAGATGGAACCCGGCGTGGCCAAAGACCCCACGACCCCCTTGTTCCTGACGGACCTCATCGAGGTTGGCTTCACCGATTCGCACACGATTCAGTGGGCGGAACGTATCCTGTTGGAAGGCGGGGCGGGCCAAACGGCGGAAGGGGCCATGTTCCCGCAAATCTCGACGAAGTACGACACGGTGTCGGCAACGTCGAAGAAAACAGCGGCTTATGCTAAAATCTCGGAAGAGATGCTGGAAGACGTTGAATTCGTTCAGTCCGAAATCATCGAAGAGATCCAGACGGGCTCTAACTCGATCGGTGTCGCGCTGGAAAACCAGCTGCTGACGGGTGATGGCGTGGGCCAGAACCACAAAGGGCTGTTCACGCAGGCCACTGCCTTCGCCTTCCCGACCGGCTTCAAAAAGCAGGCGGCTCCCAGCATCTACGACGCCATCGTGGCCGTCATCCTGGTGTTGCAGAAAGCCAACTTCACGCCGAGCCACATCCTGATCAACCCGAGCACGATGGCCAACCTGTTGACCACGAAAGACTCGACAGGTCAGTACGTGCTCGTGCCCTTCATGACTCAGAACGGCGTCGTGATCAACGGCGTGCGCCTGGTCGTATCGAACCGGATCGCGGAAGACAACTTCCTGATCGGCGACATGAAGAAGGCCAAACTCTTCATCCGTCGCCAGCTGAACCTGAAGTTCTTCGACCAAAACGAAGACGACGGTCTGAAAGACCTCTACACGATCGCCGGTTCGACCCGGGCCATTTTCCGCGTGAAAACGCCGGATTTGAAGGCCTTCGTGAAAGGCACGTTCGCTGCCGTCATCACCGCGATTACCGCGCCGTAAGCGACCATCGGACCCCCCAGCCGAGAGCCCGCCTGCGCACGTTGCAGGCGGGCTTTTCGGGCGAAAGGGTACCAGTTCACCAAACAGCTAACGCTATGAATCTGATTGCATTAGAGCGACAAACCGGCTCGTACGGAGTCGCCAACGAAGGGGATACCGTAACGGTATCTGACGAATACGGGGCAGAGCTGCTAAAGGGCGGCTGCTTCAAGCTGGCTCCTAGCAAGCTAACGAACCCGACCGCGACCCCTGAGCAGGAAATCGTTCGCAACGAATCGGGCATGGGTGATCAGCCGGTGCACAAAGACGCCACCGAAGCGGAGATCCGCAACAGCACGGGTCCTGACGGCGCCATCGAGCCCGTAGCCCCGACCCCGTCCGAGGTCGCCGAGGCCAAAACCGAGCATCAGCTCGACGGTGAGCAAGAGAACGTAGAAGCCACGGATGACAACGCCGACATGGATACGAAAGAAGCCAAAGTAGAACAGGCTAAGCAGAAAACCGAAACGGCTGGTGCCAAACGCCAGACGAAGGAAGACAAAGCCGCTGTACAAACGAAGTAATGTTCGATTACGCCGATACTCCCGCTATTCGCATCGACCGCACGGGCAACGTCCCTACGGTCGATTACCTGAGTGAGCTTCGAGCCTTGCTGAAGCTGGGGAGTATCGGCGTACACGACGTTGAGCTGACGCGTCATCTGAAAACGGCGATTGCGGAAGTCGAGCAGTTCTCGGGCCATTTTCTCGGTCCGGCGACGATCACGCTGACGTTTGAAGCGGGTCTGGTCGACTACCGCCTGAACCAGGGACCCGTTACGGCTTCGACCGCGCCGGCACTGCCCCAGGGCTGGACCGCGACGGCCGAGTCGTTTCCGCTTCTGACCGGTATCGGTCCGGGTACGGTCAGCTACCAGGCTGGCTGGACAAGCTTCGGCTCGACGCCCTTCCCCCTGATCAGTGCCGTGCTGGAGCGGGCAGCGAATCGGTTCGATGGCGGCACGCGTGACTGGATGAGCACGATCGGCGCGCTTGGGCGCAAAACCTGGGCGGACTGATGGCAAAGGCGAAACCACTCACCAGCTATAACCAGCCCATCGCCTTCAAAGGCGTAGCCAATCCGCAACCGGATGGGCATGGTGGGCAGATCGGTACCGTGACGACCCTGGCCGAGCGTGTGGCGTCGATCGAACCCTACCGGGGCGGCCGTGACGAAACCGGAGCCCGGTTGACACTCAAGCGACAGTACGTTATCGAGTGCTGGCACGATCCCGCCTACCTACCCGTTGCCGGCCATACCATCGACTGGCTGGGCGGCGAGCTGACGATCAACGAGTGGACGTACCTCGACAACAGCCGGACGAAAATCCGGCTCATCGCCACCGAGGTATGATCAAGGTCAACGGTGTCCCCACGCTGAGTCGGTACCTGCTCTCACTGGCTCCGAAGATCAAAGCCGAGCTACGGCAGACGACCGCCGACACCGCCGTGGCCATGCGCGACGACGCCCGCGACCGGGCACCGGTTGAAACCGGCGAACTCCGGTCATCGATCCGCTTCGAGCTAACCAATGGCGGGCTGGGCTTCTTTCTGATCGCCGACGCTGACCACTGGCCCTACATCGAATTCGGTACCGGCGGTTCGGTCGACATCCCGGCTGGCTTCGGTGATCTGGCAGCCCGCTTCAAAGGCAAAGGCCTCAAAACCGTCAACCTGCCCGCCCGCCCCTTCCTGATTCCGGCCTACCTGGTCCACCGCCAGCGCTACCTCGACGAAATCAAACGCCTCCTTCCCAGAATCCTGCGATGACTGATCCGGGCCCACTCCTACAAACCGCATACATCAACCTGCTGGCCAATCTGACCCTGGATAGTGTGGCGGTGCCGGTCTGGTCTGGTCAGGCCCCAAATGGGCAGACGGGCAACTACGTGATTCTGCAACGGGGCGAAACGCTCAACCGGGCCGACAAAACCGCCCCTAACGACTTCGTACCGATCACGCTCGACTGCGTGACCCGGCTTCGGTCCGGGGTGATTTCCGACATCCCCTGCGACGCGCTGGTGGCGGCTATCCAAAACCTGCTGTTCCCCGCTTTCGGCCAGTGCGCCCTCGTGGTGCCCGGCTACACGATCTGGCGCTCGCGCCTCGAAGGGGTCCGTCCCCTACCCAATCAGACGACCGGTACCGACACGCTGGTTCGCCGGATCATCCGCCTTTCTCACCAGCTCACCCCCGGCAATTAGCCAGAACCCATTCACTCACTAACCTACCATTCTTATGTCCGCTATTAATGCCTCAGACGTTCGGGTTTCCGTCTACACAGGCACCCCTACTCCAGTAAAAAAAGTTGTTGCTCGGCAAACTGATTTATCCTTCAACCGGGGTAAAGCCGAGATCGAGGTTTCGAGTAAGCAGAGCGGCCAGTGGGCTGAGTTCCTTTCCGGCCGCAAAAATGCGGAAGTGACCTTTGATGCGTTCGTGGAAACAAACCCTGTCGTCGGTGAAGTCTCAGAAGCGGTTATGGATGACATCTACGACTCACCCAACGCCTACAAATGGGCTATTGAGTCGGCACTGAGCGGTACGCGGTCTCGCGAATTCTTTGCCGTCATGACCAAGTTCGACCTCAAACTGCAACAGGAAAACGGGGCGATGTATTCGATCACGCTTCGTGTCACCGGCCAGCCAACAACTACCGTTGTCGCTTAACCTTTCTCACTACTCAACGCTCTCGTGGTCTAATTAGACTGCGAGAGCACCTCTTCTAATGGCTATTAAAAAATATGTAAAAGAGCTTGATAAAAACAAGTTCGCGTTCGGAGTTCTCGCTCTTAGTCAATTCAATATTGCAACAGGCTCATCGCCTGACGTTCAGTCTGTCGTTGCTGCCTTTCAAGGGAGCACCCAGCTAAAAGCATCCCTGGAAATGGTCAAAGCTGGGTACGCTCAGGCTAACGACAAGCAATTGACAGATAGTCAAGCAAGTGAGCTAATCGAGAACATGAGTTCGGATGATCTTGAAAGCTTGACTATCTGCTTTTTCTCATCGCTTGTTGGCGAAGACTTTAATGACTGGGCGGCCAAAATCCAGGCCGAACTGGATAAGCAAACCGAAGTAGAGGAGATAACCGAAGCCGAATCTGACCCAAACGCCGAAGCGCCATCGAGCAATGGCGCGAAGTCAAACAAACGGCGTTCGGAACCCTAGGGCTTACACCGGATCAATTCTATAGTGATTTCGCCTGGTGTGATTACGTGGATGCGCTGAACGGGTATTCACGTAGTCGTCAGAGCGAAGTAGAAGCTAGTGCACGACATTTTCGGAAGGTCGTTTACATGATCTATCTGGCTAACTCGACAGGTCGGCGCCTGGATGAGGAGGAACTATGGCCCTTGCCGTCTGACAAAACCGGTATACCACTTTCTCGCCAAGCGGCCAGTAACGACGCATTTTTTGACGCCCTGGATCGGGAAATCACCCGGTTGGAAAACTCAGGCACCCCCACCTCCCGTGCCTTCACCCCGCGCACCTGATTATGAACGAAGCTGCACAATTGTCAGTCGGCATAGATGGTAATCTGTCCGGTTTTGAGCGTGTTATAAACAGGGCCGTAAGCCTATTGAACCAATTCGTGGGCTTGGGTGACCGGGCGGGAAGTCGGTTCGATTCGGGGTTCGGTAATGCAGCAGCCCGAACAGCAGGTCGAGTTACGCAGAGTATCGAAGGGCTCAAGTTGAAACTTGATCAACTCACGCTCAAGCGCGACCTATCAATCGACAGTAGTACGATTGTCAAGCTGAACCGGGAAATCGATCAAACCCGGACTAAGATCAACCAGCTTAAAGGATTGGGGATGGAATTGCCCCAACCCTCGACAGGGGCTATATCCTCGCTCACCTCCTACGCGAGTGGGATGGTCGGTATCGGTACGGCTATTGCCATTGCTCGCAAAGGCTTTACGGCTATGGTCGAATTTGACCAGATGGACCGGAAGTTGCAGGGTGTGGCAACCTCGCAGGCTGACTATGCCAATTCTATGGCATTCACTGACCGTATTGCCGACCGCTATGGACTAAATATACAGAAGTTGGCCGATTCGTATGCGGGCCTTAAAGCAGCATCTGAGGGCACAACCCTTGCTGGCAGGCAGACTGACGCCATTTTCGAGGCCGTCACAGCCCGATCAGCTAAAATGGGGCTGTCTACCCAGCGCACTGAAAAAGCTTTGCTGGCACTTACCCAGATGTTAAGTAAGGGCCGAATCACCGCCGAGGAGATGACGAATCAGCTCGCGGAAGCAGTTCCCGGCGCTACTCAAATCCTCGCCAGGGCACTGGGCGTCACCACCGCCAAACTGGGGGAAATGATGCAGAAAGGTGAATTGGCGGCAACCACCGTATTACCCAAGTTTGCTGCTGAGTTAGCGAAAACGGCCGAAGGTGCCGAGAAGAACGCTAACTCAATGGCGGGCGGCTTTAACCGATTACAAAATCAGATATTCTTGCTGATCGGCGAGTTCAGTAAGACCGCTGGTATTGACTCGTTTTTTGGCAAAATGACGGGCGGGTTAGCTGATATGCTCAGGGGCGTTCGGCAACTGGTTGCTGATCGTTCATGGGGTGAACTGTTCAGGATCGCCTCAAATCCGTTCATGCTGATTGGTAACCCAGGACTAAATAAAGCCCAGCAGAAGGCCGCCAAGATTGACGCCTTCGGAGGGTTGTCACCAACGGCTCAACTCAATGAGATTACCCGTGCTAGCCAACAGAAAAAGCAGCTTGAAGCGAGCGTAGCCCGTCAGCAGGCTGCAAACCTAGGCGGCTCGTTATTCCCATCGGCTCAATTGAGCCAAGATATAGCCTCACTGAAAGAGGTCTCCGACTATCTAGGCACTATCTACAAACTGGCGGTAGATACCCAAAAGGTCGAAGTACAAAATCGGCGGGCGGCTGCCAATTTGCCAAAGCCCGTTGTAGGCTATGCCGAAGACTTCAAAACCAAAGAGAAAGAATACGATGCGCTGCTCGATAAGCAGAAAGGGCTTCGTTCGGTCAGCAAAGAGTTAACAAAAGAGGAGCAGGCCCGCCTGTCTGTCCTGAAACAGCAACTCGCACTCGGCGACAAGAAGAAATACGGCGACAAGGAAACGAAGGTAAAATCGGAGTCGATTAGCCGGCTTGGCTCTGTTGCTGCAATGGAGGCGATGCTGAAGCGGGAGGAAGATAAACTCTTTACCGCGATTCAGAATGGCACGGCCGATAAGCCCCTTGCGGGCCAAGATTGGCAGGGCACTACTCAACGCCAGCGCACAGAAGCGCTCCGCAAATCGCTTAAAGAGGCCAAAGAGGAGGTTAAAGAACTTCGTAAAGAGCTTGATTTCCTCGATAAACTAACCGGTCTCAACATCACCGGATCGGGTGGGCTAACTCGGGGCGATCGTGAGAAGGACCCCAATACGCCAAGGCTCGCCACCCCGCTGGGTACACTTGAAAACGGCAAACGTGGTGTCAACACCGAGGCTTACGAACTGAAGGCGGAGCAAACCAATGAGGTCCTTCGGCGGTATGAAGAAAGCCGTACCCGATTTAAGAAGTTACCCGGCTTTCTGCAGGATATTTTCAAATCGGTATCGGTCGGAGCCAGGGCGTTGGATCAGGAAGTTACCGCAGGTACCGACGCGGCCAACGATGTCCTGCGTCAGAAGGCCAACGATTTCAGTAACTTACTGGAAGGAATGGCGCAGTTGGGGACCGACTTCGCTCAGAGCGCCCTTCCCCAGGTGGGTAACCAGTTCTTCTCAGGCCTGGCTGACTCGATCAACCAGGGCAATGATGAGCCGTTAAAGAAAGCGCTTCAGGGCATCAAGGACATGCTCAGTGAGTACCTGATACAACTGGGTACTTCGTTAACCATCACGGGTGGCCTCGAACTGCTCGGAGCGGCAGTTCCCGGTCTGCAGGCTCTTGCACTCACCGGGGGACAGAAGATGGCTGTCGGTGGCGCCATGTTAGCCGGCGGTATCGCATTAAAAGCGGCGGGCCCCAGTCGGAAAAGCAAAGGCTACGCGACTGGTGGTCACGTGTTGGGCGAAGGCTCGGAAACATCCGATAGTATTCCGGCCTGGCTCTCTAATGGCGAGTTTGTCGTCAAAGCAGATGCCGTTCGTAAAGTAGGTGTGCCATTTCTTAACAGCCTCAATCAGGGCAAACGCTTACCCACATCAAGCCGTCTAAATGCATCCCAGATACAATACGACGTGCGAAATAGTATGGGATCGGCCCTAAACACGAATCACCTCAAAGCTGCTATGCCGGGCGGGAACAGCACCGGCAATGACACGTTTAAATTCAAGTCAACCACCCGTATTCGTAGCGGCGATCTATACTATTCGATTCAAAGCGATGAACTTGATCGTAAATCCTTCGGAAGGGACCTATAATGATGCAAACACTTGACCTGTTAGTCGAAGCACAGGACACGCACTTGAGCTTTCCCAAATCCGTACCCGTTATGGTGGATGCCCTCCAAATAGGGGTTGCAACCTTACGACTTGCCCCTGATGGTATCCGGGCTGAGCTGACTCTGATTGATGGGAATGAGGTGACCGGGCTTACTCCCGCTATTGGTTATCGGGTTACCAAAGTCGGTCTCGATGAAACGGGCGCTGAACACGTGATTAATGGGGTAATCTATATGGTCGTGTTAAGTAATGCCCCTAATGTGGACCCGGCGGTTCGGTCTGTCGGCGAACAAATTGCTCAGGCCTATTGATGCACCACTGGACTAGGTCTTTGCGCGACTACTTCTCCTGGCCTCGAATATGGGGTAGTACGGGGTTGCTCGGCAAATACGGCTTTCAACAGGTCGTGGTATTCGTCGATCAAGTCAGACCGTAGTACCAGATTATCGTTAGCCAGAAGAATCCGAGCACTTAAGTCGGTCAGCCGATACGCCGCTTTCGTATTTAATGACGCCAGAAATTGGCTGGGAATCGGCGCAAAATAGCCCGACCTCAAATGAGCAATATGCCGGTCGACAAGAGTCCACCAATCTGGGGCTGCCGGATGCTTCACCGAAAGCATGGAATCAGCAATGGTTGAATTTACTGTATTCAACCGTTCACCTGTTGCCTTATGGATCAGGTATAGCTTCATCAGGCTGGTTGTCGCTTCGTCGCCTGACCCACGGCGCAGGACTTCGGCGTGATCGTGCATTAACATGTCAAGGCCTTGATCAGACATGTCCCAGATGACAGTATTCCCCACCTTCCCGGCAACAACCAGTGAGCCTTTCTGAGTTGTTGAATAATGCTCATCCCACTGTCCACATAAATACTGAGTGTAAAACTTATTCAGATCGACACCATAAGCCGACCAACTTGGATCGGCTGGCGTCTCTTTTTGACTAGGTACAGGATCTACAGCAGCAGGCGCGAAATCACTGCCGTTCTGATGGAATATATTTCGATAAGCCGCCAGGAGCATGAGCCCACACAGGCTTGTGAATACTATGTCAAAACCGATTTGAAGCATACCGTACTGGATTTATTGGCTACGTACGCCAAACCACAGAAAAACTAAGAATGCAGGATACCACGCTCAGGACTAACGCGTAATTGACCATGTTATGCGCGCTGAAACCCAGAACGTTGGACTTATCTAAATCTGCAACATAGGCTATGCCAAGAAAAGCGGCCAAAAAAACGACCGCCACTATGCTGTACCCTTTGTAAGCCGCCTTCAGCCCGTCAGGCATCAGGCGGCGCGTCTCCAGTTCATTGATGTTGGTCACGTTCAGCACGAGCCCAAATGTGACAATGTCTACCAGGTTGAGCACGTAGTCACCTTCCAGCCTCGTCGAGCTTTTATACAAAAGCATCCGAATCAATAACGGCAACGCCCCAAATACAACTGTGAAAAAGAACCATTGAATAAGCCGGATGTTTCGATTCATTACGCTTCCTAAGGCACTGGCGTGGCTGTTGTTGCGTAAAGTAGCAACTTTTCCCGGTTTGTGACACTAACCGTCTAATAAACCGCAGGTTAGCTCACGTCCAATACATCACAGCAGAGCACTTGCTCTGCTGTGATGTATTGGACGTCACGCAGTAGAAACGTAACGCATTTTAGTTACGCGTAGTTGCTTTTTCTATCCGACGCTCAACACATATACCCCTTCTCCAAGACATAATAGTGTGTGTGTAATGTCTTAAATGTTTTATATATAATAAGACAACTCGCCGCGCCTTATCAATTTTTGACAAAGCAAACCGCCTTGCTTTATCAGTTGCTCTATCAAAAATTGATAAACCAACAGAACTGCTTTATCATCTGCTTTACCATTTTTTGATAAACCAATCCGGCTGCCTTATCATCTGCTTTACCATTTTTTGATAAAGCAGATGATAAGGCAGCCTGCTTTTAAAGTTAACCATATCCGATATTTGGAAACTTAATTAGTCAACCTATCTATGCCACGAATTCTATCCTTCCGCCACCTCGTCTGGCACAATTTCCCTGTTTATCGCTCAGACTGGAAGAAGCCTCCTTTCCTTGTTATGTACCTGCTGGCATTTGGCATGAATGGTTGCGGCTATCGTCCCTATATTAAAACGATTATTGATCCGTTCACCGGCGTAGCGACCAGGACGATGACGATTGGCTATAAGCAGACCGAGTTGATCGCTGATGCGATTGCTTATTCAAACGACCCGGTCAGCTACCGACTAGCCCAACTAAATCGACTACCCGCCTACGATGTTATTCTATCGGCCAGCGAAGGAGATACCTTGCTGACGTTTATTCGCTGGTCACCTCAGATCAAATACGACGTACCCGATACGGCTAGTCTCCTGATACTTCCCGGACTTAGCCTTTATAGAGAGGCAAACGAAACGCCCCTTGCCCTACCGCTCAAGAAGCGATTCCATACCATCGGTGGTCCACTGGTCGTGCAAGCCCACGTTGATCAAGCAGCGATGCGGCTGATGGGCGCTTCAGGGGTGAAAGCCTTCCGGGTGACTCAAGTCACCGCCAACGAGTCTGACCCTGAGCCGGTGAGCTACTACTGGTTAACTGATAAGGCAAAAGCCTTTCGCAAAGGTATTGCGCTGTTCGACGCCCCACCTAAGCAGCGCTTGGAGCCACAAGAGCGGGTGAAAAAATCGAAGGGCATTAAAACGCCGAAGTACTTTTGATCTAACCTTAAGTTGAGGTGCACGGATTCAAATGGACACTAATTCGATGAATTATAACTATTGATATAACTGCGATAAGTCCTTGCATAGGTCGTTAGGCACTCCGTTTTTGATATCCCAGCAAAGCCCCTCGTAGCACTGCAAGGGGCTTTGCTGTATAGTGTCCTTGCTGCCACCATCGGGACTACTGCGTAACTTGACCCCGTTTCCGCCTCCCCATCAAGCCAGAATGTGATCCGGGTAATGCACGACTCGCACTTTGTAATTTGTACATACGCGGAGGCCGGTAACCGGTGCTATTTGGTAAATGTGGTCGTCAGTCCGCAGTTGATATGGAGGTGATTCAATTCGAGGCCCGACGGGTCGAAACCTGGTTAGAAGACGGGGTCCAGCACGTTACCTGGGCGGCAAGCGACCACCCCGACGCCGAACGCTTCAGTTTGCAACGCGACACAACCGACCCCGGCGCGTCGTACTACTGCGAGCGGAGCGACCAGGACCAGGGGTGCTACGGCGGTATCGCCCAACTGCACCTCACCCGTACCCAACTACTTGTTTGGCTCACGCCCAAAGGGAGCGACCGGCTGGGGTGCGACCTCATCATGCTTCACGTTAGCGTGAGCGAAGCACGCTACGCCGAACTGCGGGCGACGATGCAGCGGGTGCTGGCGGGTACGGGGCTGATCGAATAATTGGGGGACGCCAGCTGACTTTCACGAGTCCGATGGACCGGATAAGGCATTGGCGCAGGGCCCGGCCGTGACAACCCTTGGTTTTGCTTGGTGACAGGCCGCCAGGAGAGCTTCAACGGTCAGCCCCTGCTCGTGTATCGCAAACTCAAGCTGTCCTACGAGGTGAAACGCTGATTATCGTGACGGCAAATTGAGAATAAGCCAGTCTTAGTTTTGTAAGGTTGACGCCCCAGTTGTCGTCGTCACTCAGAAAACGGGCATTGAAGGAAACACATAAATTTGTGGCTATCTCTTTGGTTTAGACAACGCAGTTGACCCTCTTATAGCATTCGATGTAAGGAATACCCTGCTCGGGTAAACCATCCCGCTTCAACCTCGCGCGATTGGTTAAGTCCGCAAAATCAATAGTTTTGTTAACTACTCCGAAATTGATTCAGCCCAGTGACTGTTTACCTGGACCTGAGCAACCTGTTCAACATCTTCTGCATCGTGCAGGGGATCACAACGGCAGGCCTGCTATTTTATAGAATGGATTCGCCCACCAATAAATGGTTGGCCTGGCTTGTGGTCGGTCTCACGCTGCAGGTTATCGATTATTTCCTAACGCGCTCAGGCGTGTATTGGAACCACAAGTGGCTCTATTTTATGCCCTTGTTTTACTCTTGGAGTTTCGGGCCGCTGCTATATGCCTATGTACGGACGCGGGCGGGGCAAAACGTTTCCTTGCCGGGATGGTGGTTTATTCCTGTAGTCATTCAGGGCTTATTCTACGTCATACTAACTCTTCAACCCTTCGAGAATAAAGCCTGGTTCTGGATCAATGTGCACAAGCCGTTTACGCGCTATGTCGACTACTATGGTGCCTCCGCCATGATTCTGTACGCGATCTACAGAAGTCGCCCGTTTGCCACCGATCGTTGGCTGCGACTGCTGCTAAATAGCTTGGGTGTTTTTTATGTGGTTGCTGCTTTTGAACCGCTATTCAACGATGCCTATCTGCCCGACAATTGGCCTAAGTTTTACCTAACCTATCAAATCTTGCCCCTGTTCGTGTACGCACTGGCGTTAATTGGGCTGTTCTATAATCGACTTACCAAACCTGAGCGACCATCTGTACCCGTAGTGCCACCGCAGCCGGTGACGGCGGACCAACGAGAACGAATGTTGTTAGCCATTCAACAGCAGCAACTCTACAAAAACCCCGATCTCTCGCTGGCCGTTTTGGCCAAAAACCTCGGCGAATCACCTAATGTGATCTCGCGCATCATCAACAACGGGTTCGACCAGTCATTTAATGAGTTTATCAATACCTATCGTGTGGCAGAAGTGAAACGGCGCATGGCTGCCGGAGATACGGACCGAGTGACTATTCTGAGCATCGCCCTCGACGCGGGCTTCCCCTCCAAGACAACGTTCAACCGGGTATTTAAGGAGATGACCGGACACACCCCAAAAGAATACGTAAAGATGTCCCAAATCACACTTCGGGACGACTCAGCAAGCTAAAACCGCGACTATTGGGCCATAAATCAGCTCTGTCATGTCAACTACCGTCTATCGGCTTTGCCGCATCTCGCTCGCTTTTTTTGGATTGCTCCCCGTGTATCATTCAATCGCGCAGCCACCAAAGCGGCTTGCGGATCGAATAGCCGCCGTAGAGCGTAGCCTAATTCCTTATGTGCCGGTGGCGGGTCTGAAGGGCTGGACCATTGAGGAGCGCATGAAGCTGTACAAAGTCCCGGGGGTAAGTGTTGCGGTGATTCACAATTATAAACTAGATTGGGTAAAGGCCTACGGACTGGCTGATACGACGGCCCGTAAGCCAGTAACAACCGAGACACTCTTTTCGGCCGGATCAATCTCCAAGCTCGTAGCGGCCGTAGCAGCGCTCAAACTCGTTGAACAGGGTAAGCTCACGCTCGACGCGCCCATCAATACCTACCTGAAATCGTGGCAACTCGGAGAGAACGACAAAACCCGTCAAACGCCGGTTACCCTTCGCATGCTGTTAAGCCACCGGGGGGGCACCAGTCAATCAGCTTATTTTGGGTTTACACCTGACAAAAACCCACTACCTTCGGTGCCGGATATGCTCGCCGGCAAGCCCGACACGGACAGTCGGCCTGTCGTAGTCAATGGGGTGCCAGGGGCAGGCTTTAATTACTCTGGCGGTGGGTACTTGGTCGCCCAGATGGCCATGATGGATATTACGGGAAAAGACTTTGCCACCCTGGCCGACGAACTTATTTTCCGCCCCCTGGGCATGAAAGGTGCCTCGTTCGCTCAACCATTACCGTCTTCATTGGCTAGCCGTTTGGCTTGGGCCTACTCGCCTAACGGCTGGTTTAAGGGCATGCCTTATTTGTATCCCCAACAGGCAGCCGCTGGCCTGCACTGCACTCCCACCGACTTGGCCAAACTGATCATTGATCTTCAAAATAGCTATCGCGGAACGGGTAAGCTTTTAAGTCAGGGTTCAATGAAAGCAATGGTAACACCACTCGCACCGGTTTCAGACGGCTTTTTCGATGAACAGATTGGCCTGGGAGCCTTCCTTCTGCAACAAAAAGGCAATACCTCCCAACAAGGCCGTTATTTCGAACATACTGGCGTCAACGCGGGCTACCTGGCTTACGCGCTTGGTAGTGTGGTCGGAGGGAATGGAGTGGTAGTGATGATGAACGACAACGCGGGTGCCAACGAACTCGGCAAAGAAATACGTAGAGCGGTGGCGCAGGTATATGCTTGGCCGGGCTTCCTACCCGAACCGCTGGTGCCCATATCCCTGCCTGACTCACTGCTAAATGCGTATGTGGGGCGGTATCAACGTGGACCCGATGAGGTCGTCACGATTCGGCGGTCGGGTAAGCTGCTGACCGAAACCATCAACAACGGCAATAGCATCATCTGTGTGCCCATTGGTCGCGACACCATCGCGTTGACTGATTACACCGCCAAGGCCTATTTTAGTCGGGCTGCGCTTGGTCGGACAATGACTGAAGGGACTCGGTTGGGCAGGATTGACTCACTGCGTTTAGAATGGGACAAAATGCCCTGGCCTCGACTGGCGGAGGGCGTTTATCTACCGAATGAACTGATGCGCATGGGCCGTTTACCAGAAGCGGTGGAAGGTTACCGGACGATGAAGCTCAACGTCTATCAACTGACGTATATGGCGTATGATCTTACCACCAGCCGGCCAGCGAATTTGCCAGCGGCTGAAGCGATACTGGCCTTGGCCCGCCAGCAATTTCCCAAAGAAGGGATCGTCTATACTCGCCTTGGCGATCTTTACATGCTACGTGGAGAAACAAGCCGGGCAATAGACTCCTTTCGCGAGGCACTCAAACTAGACTCTTCTGATGCCTATAGCAAAGACAAACTGAAAGCGCTAAAAAGTGAGTAAAGCCGCTAAGCACTGAAATTTGTTCGACTGGTTGAATCTATTAGAAATCAAAAGACAGTGTCTCGCAAAACCCTCCCGCTTGAGACGACGTATTCATGTATCTGCTTTATTAATTCGGGTGTTTAGTGAGGTAACTCCCAGCACTCAAATTCGGACGTGATCGTGTCCGGATTCGTACAGGGTCATAATACAAAACACATCTCAAAGCAATACAGCAAATGTTAATGCCACTGGTATAATAGTTGAGCTTTGCGAATCAGAAGTCAGCCATTTACCCAAAGCATAAACTCATGCTCAAAACTTACCAAAGCCTTTACTATGAATGCAAGTGGCCTGACCAAAGGCACGTACTACATGCACATACGCCTTAAAGATCAACTGCGCAAGGAGCGCATCATTGAGTAAAGGCCTCAGTAGCCCAAGCACGCCCCGCACAACTGTAGCGAACGTAATCCCCACTTAGTTTAAAACGAACAGGGCGCGGGCGAGAAACCGCGCCCTTGATCACGACGTCATGACCTCGTTTCGATACTGTTTATCAGCCCTCCTGTTAGCTAGTCTGTCCACCTCGTTCGCCCAGATTCGTTGGGGACTACGCGCCGGTGTAAGTTCATCCACCGCAGCGACTGAGCTTGTCCCGGTTTCAACCTATACGCCGCTTCCAGGCCTGCAGGCAGGTGTTGTCGTTGACATTCCTCTCTCTGAAATACTCAGCATTCAGCCGGTCTTACTGTTTGCCTCCAAAGGGTTTGAGCGGAGCTCGTTCTTCGAGGATAACGTCAACCCACTGGACCAGCCATACGGTACGGCCGCGTTACGAATTGAAACAGTCAAGCCCTACTACCTCAAAATTCCGGTGTTAATACTAGTCAAAGCACCGCTGACCCAAGAAGTGAAACTGTACATGGGTCTGGGTCCTTACGTAGGTACGTTGATCGGGGGCACAGTACTGTATGACTATAAAAGCGTCTATTCAAAAGGCCCGCTATCCCCGTCCCGTAATTCATTTTATGCCAGATCGGATGCTGGCTTGACGGGGGCTACGGGCGTCGAACTAATGGATCGCTTTCAACTAGGCATCGCCTACGATTACGGCCTGATGAATGTTACCAGTGACCCCCTACGCTACAGCTTACGAAACCGGACGGTTAGTCTGAGTTTGAGCGTGTTTCTATGAGACCCTACTTAGGGAAGTCAGTTGCAGTACAACGGGCAAACCTTCCTCTGAATTGAAGGGTTGATCCATTCACGAGCTTTCCCGTAGTAGATTGCAGGCGTCTACTTTCTTAGTGAAAAGCACTTGTGCCAAAGGAACACTCCTGCAGTCGTGACTGGATCAAGTGCTGGCCTGGATTAGGGTCGATTCTGTAACCGCATTACGCATTAGCTTCAACCCTAGTCCTCAATGACCGAACGCACCTTTGCCGCCTTTACCGAAGCCGACCTGCTAGCAGGAACAAGATTCTGTGCCGCCAATGCCAGAACGCATTCTGACTGCGCTGATCGCTTCCTGATTTGCACGAAGCCGTTCAACCCGCGACGTACAGTGCTGTATACCATCGTCGATTTGAAGAAAGGGATTCATGGTACCGCAGGATCAGGAAAGGCGAAAACTTGAAGCCAAAAACGTAGCAACTTGAAAGTTGCGTGACCAACTCCATTCTATTCAGCAATACTCGTGGGCATTATGAATGAAATATAATTTATATCAGCCGGCAAGGCACGGCTCATTCTAAAATGGTAATCTGATTTTAGTTTGTCTTCTATCTTTTTTAAGTCCGCGGGGCTAAATGCACTATTATTTTTTATTAAAAAGGACAACTCTCGTATAGTGCCCGATGGTGAAATGTAATATTTTATATCAAGCCTTTCCCCTTTTGGTAGTTTTTTATTTCCACTCACGGCCTCCTGCACTACCTTTTGTATATGGCTCTTTTCAGTATCCCCAAAGTTTAGGTAGTTCAGGTATGTCTCCTTCATTTCTTGAGGCATGGTCGATTTTACGTTCTTCAGTTTGTTGTTACTGTTAGCAAACTCAATTGTACTACTATTTGCTATGGGAGTAGCGGTATATAGTCTGCCATCTACCGTTTGAGTTACTACGTTAACTTTCTGAGCCATCACGTATTGTGAGCCAACTAGAATGACAACCATGAGAAATAGCGCTTTCATCGTTTACCACAGTTTGATTGGTTGACATTGCTTAACATAGCATTGGGTAGCAGATTAGCATTGGTCGGAAAATTGTAGGCAGGAAAGGTATTCTTAAACTGCTGAAGAAAATAGAAATACCGATCCTGAATCTGCGCGTAATTGGATGGAAACTTTGTGCCGCCATCGGTTATGCTTATTATCCATTGATAGTATTCCGTATTTATTGCGTCACTTGGATTAACGGTCATGCAGCACCCCTCATTATTGAGTACGCGTACAATGTCGGCACCCAACTTGGCCTCAAATTCGATATTCGAGCGACCTGTGTTGCTGTACTGTGCAAGTCCTCCGTAATAATGGTCTTGGTAAGCATGGAATAATTCTTCAGTGAGTGTCCCTAATTCAATTGTGTTCGAACTTTGGAAAGCAATAGATCCGTTACTGTACGAAAAATAAGCGGGCGTTTGGCTGTTAGGGTTAATCGAGAAGTCGAACTTTAGGTTGCGATTACTGAAATAATCATACACCGCTTTGTTATAGCAGTTCTTAACGTATTCCTTGAGAACATCTCTTAATTTTTGCTGGGCTGCATTGTCGAGCGAATTGGTTCTTACAATCTTATCGAGTATATCACCGGAACCCGGACTTGGCCCCCCCCCTGTTGGGGGATTACCGCTACCTGGTGGTATATCAGTGCCGTAATAGTTGTCGTTCCAGACAGCTTCATAAACTATCTCAGAGGACCAATTTATATACCAGTGACTGCCTATATAAACTTGTGGTGTGCAACCTTCATAAGGGTTTGCATATTCATAGTGAGCGTAAGCTGTTGCACCATCAGGCTGAGTCTCGCCCCAGTTAATATTGTAATAACACTTCAGCCGTTCAACCCATTGATACCCCCCTCTAGCCTTATTGTTAGCTAATAAATCGCGTCCCACAGCTGTACGAAAAAACTTGGTCGGCTTCCCATCAACGTACTTGAAACCATCAAGTAAGCGCCGGGTCGTTAAGTCGTAATAACTAACTTCCCCACTCAGCAAATCACCTCGTTTCAAATCAACATTTGCATCCGGAACTGTTTCCATAACTCTAAAAATGGGGTCACCTTTTTCGTTTTTGTAAAGCACCAACTGCCTACTAGGAATAGGATTGACAAGTTGAGAAGAGTGGCTGGCCGTGGCAGACGCATCACTTGATGATACAGTGATCACGGTATTTTGATGATTTAGCGGCGTCTGAATAAACGTATTTCCATTTTTATCCTTGAGCTCTATGGATTTCGCCCAATCAGGATTACCGAATATTGATTCATCATAACCAGACCGACCACCCTTATATTTATTCGTGTAAAGTTCCTTGGCTAAGGACACGGTCAACTGATTTCCAGCCGGAGCCAGACCGTCAATATCTGTTTCTTTACATGAAACAAGTACAATACCTATTAACAGAGCATTTAAAATTAGTGACCTTTTGAGAGTAGTGAGCTTCATAAATGTTGAGTCATCTTTAAAGTTTTTGTGAATACTTCTTTAAGTTGGTATTGTCAAATCGTGACCGTTTAACGAGCGTTGGGTAATACATATCGTCGATCACCAGGTTAAATAAATTCTTGTACTTGCAAACTTGGGGTTATCAGGGCGCGATTGGCTAATGACAAGAGTAAGCTATATGCTTCTGTAGTATGAATAGAAGAAGTCACCCAATTCTACTGTATATTTATTTACTAGTTAATGAAATACGAGCACATAACCTTTGAATATCAACAAGTTATCAACAAATAATTTATTTATATATCAGTCATTACTTGCCTTTTAAACAAGATAAGGCCCTTTTCTAGAGCCTAAGCAATAAATTGCTATCAATAGTAATTATGTTTAATTTGTCATTCTTGGTCTTTTAAAATATCCCATCGCCCAGACGAACATGCTAATCGAAGGCTGGTGCGTACTTCACTATTTAACCGATTCAGAATGCGATCATAAGCGGCTCCAAAGATGAGGTCTAGATCCAGCATCCATTGCCGTGTTGGGGCGGAGGGTGCCTTCAGCTCGTCCCACGTGCCGCAACTTACCTGAATAGATTACAGCGACTTTCTTATCTTGCCCTTAATGACCGAACGCACCTTTACCGCCTTTACCGAAGCCGACCTGCTGGCAGGAACAAGACTCTGCGCCGCCAATGCCAGGACGCATTCCGAGTGCGCTGATCACATCGCGACCCTGGGCCACTACGGCGTGGCCGCTTCCCATCTGGTCCTGGCCGCCGAGGAGGCCATCAAAGCCTTTGTTTTTTTCGCTAAGCTGTTTGACTTACCCCTGCCTCACAAGGTTGACGTGTACTTTGCCCAGCACGAGCCCCGCCACGCCGCCGCCCGCGACTTATACGGCTTCTTTTGCGATCTACTAGCGAGTCAGGCTGAGTATCAAACAGCGGTTCGTCAGGCAAGCCTCACCTTTGCGGCCCAGCAGCTAGCCCAGGGGCTGCCCACCGACGCCGAGCTGGACGAGGCCCAACTAGGTCACGACCTGATGGCCCACATCGGCGTCGAACTGAGTCGGTTGCTGCTTGCTAGAGAGGCCCGTCGTGACCCCGATCAGGAGCAGCTCGACCGGAAGTGGTGGAACAACGCCAACGGGCTAAAGAATAAAGGCTTCTACGTCGATTATTACGAGAACAAGGGCTGGCAGCTCCCCCGGCAGGTAGCGGAGGCAGACTATAAAGACAGCCGGCAGCGGGTGGACAACGTTCTTCGGGTCATCGAGGAACTGGATAGGTTGCCGCCCGAGTCGCTGGCTGACCTAAAACGCTTCCTGGCCGCCAGCAGGGACAAGGCCCTTGAGGTACTGGAAACAAGCAGCAACCCTACCGAGTCGGATTCGATTTGAACAGCGGTATGCTACCGGGACAAAAACGCAACGACCTTTGCCTATGCGGTTGAGCTATTCGTCATTTTTATTGCTGACCCTACTGCTTCTTGTTCAGTGCAAGTCAGCACCCGTTTCGCCTGTACCCAACGCGTCGGCGCCCACCCGCGATGACAACCTGGCGCTGGGTAATCCGTCGGGGGCTGGCAGCAGCGACGCCAACAACTACCTCCTCGACAAAGGAACCTTCGTGCTGAGCTACAACGCGGGCCGGGGTGGGCCTAACTGGGTGAGCTGGCACTTGTCGACAGCCTGGAAAGGCTCGGCTGCCCGCTACAGCGGCAACTTCATCCCGGAAACGAATCTGCCCGCCGGGGCGTATGGGGTCCGTCACGCCGACTACACGAACTCCGGCTTCGACCGCGGCCATCTGTGCCCCTCGGACGACCGCGACTCGACGGCCGAGGAAAACCGGACCACCTTCGTGCTGTCCAACATCGTGCCCCAGGCGCCCCGCCATAACCAACAGGCCTGGCGGCTACTGGAGGACTACACGCGGTCATTGCTCGACGGGGGTAACGAGTGCTACATCATCGCGGGGGCAACGGGTATGGGCGGTACGGGCAACAACGGAACGGTACAGATGCTGGCTGATGGCAAGCTGACCGTACCGGCTGCGCTCTGGAAGGTGATCGTCGTGCTGCCCGTCGGAAGCGACGATATCCGGCGCATCGACGCGCAAACGCGCGTCATCGCCGTCTGGATGCCGAACACGAACGCCGTCGGGGATGGGAAGTGGAGCAGCTACCGGGTCAGCGTCGACGAGATCGAGCGACGGACGGGGTATGATCTGCTGGCGAATCTACCAGAGGCGGTGCAACGCGTCGTGGAGGCGGGTACGGACCAGACGGTGATCCAATCGGTCTATTTGTTACCTACGCAGTACTGATACCAATCCGATGTCCCGTAAAGTAGTCGGTACCCTTATTGTCCTAATCGTTCTATAGAAATCGCTTTAGCCCAGTAAGGGTCACCTAGTCTTCAAAGCCTTTGCAGGTTTATTAGTTGTCAATAAAAGCCCCGTATACAGGGCAGACAGACAACGGGCTTCGTGTTATCAATTTATAATCGATGAAGCGAATTGATGCTCCGAACAGATAGGCCTATATGGGATGACACTTACCGAGGTGAAGCCTGTCAAAGCGGCTACTACACGTGGCTGGTAAGTACGCCAGGTCAAACCTCCACTCTTTCTCAGAAAGTATACCGTCGAGTTGGACAAGTTTTATTAATCCGCTGAGGTATTGACACGAAGAAATTTATATTTAGCGAGATCCGCATCCACATCTAATCGATTTCATCATGCGCTGTCTATGGAGTCTCTGCTTATTAATTAGTACCCTGTCCGCTAACGCTCAACATTATTTCGTCTTCAAAGCGAGAGGGATAGGCGAAACGTTTCGGGATTGTGAAGGTAAACCACAACGAAGCGTTACCGGACATGCCTTTGTTTCGCTCGTCCGGCGTGACGAAACGCTTCAACAAACCATCGTCGATTCAACCTGGGGGTTTGTGCCTAATAAACGAGGGATGATGGCGCTGGTAGCGACCCCTGGTCATTCCGAAGCGACCTGCATCGGCGACTTAGGGTCGGCAGACTTTATGATTGAAGTCGATAAGGCCACCTACGAGTATGCCAAGAACTTGAAATTAAAGTGGGTAGCTAGACAATACGGTATTTTCGCGAATGTCAATTGTGTGGATTTCGTCAAGGCCATGCTGGAGTTGATTACCCCTGAGGTGAAATTGCCCGAAATACCTACCGGTGGTCAACCAAATACGGGAGGGGTGGCAGCAGGGGCGGCGATGAGCCGACAATGGTACAGACTTCCGAAACCCTTTCTAAGTACCCTAAAACGACTCAACTCGGTACGGGATCAAGAAGCCCGTCAGTCGCTGGCGGACGCGAATACGCCAGCAAGCCCAACGAACAACGCCAAGTCGGCGCTTTCGGAAGGTGCCAGACGGCTTTTCTCTACTACGAGGACTAAGGCCTCCGTTGCAGAAAAAAATGAGATATATAACAACTTGCAATTCAAACTAGCTAACGATAAACAGCAGTTTACGATAGAGGAGGGTGAAAACTATCCGTTCACAGCTCTCGTCTTACCAACGGATATGAATGGAGACGGTGTAGACGAACTGTTTGTTGCGTTTGGCAACACATTCACGTCCGGCAATACCGGTTCAGAGATTGTACTGTTCATTAAAAACAGCGCCGGGCACTACGAAAAAAATCTAAACTTTTCAGGTTTGGTGCCGGAAGCTTTGTCGACGGGGAACGGGGGGTATGCCGACCTGCTAATTGGGGGTCCTGATTTCGAACACCCGATTTGGCGCTGGGACGGGGCGAAATACACGTTCTTTAGAAAGGTTAACGAGAGTGTTATGGCTACGCTAAAGCGCACCAGTATCCGCGCTCTCAGCCAAGCTTATCAACGTACGATCAGGTAGAAGTAAGTTGCTATTAGGCAGTGTAGGGATTAATTTGTTCAAGAAGTAACTACTTGAGTTAATACGGGTTGGTCTTATGCACTTCGATCCTAAACGCGATTCATTCCTAAACCCGATGCGGACTCAATTACTAGACCTTTACACCGCCCAACTACCATCGTTCCGCGCCGTGCGGCAGAAGCTAGGCCAGGGCAAGCGGGGCGGCCCCTTCCTGCTCGCGCCCCACGAAGCCTACGCGAGCCAGCCCCGCCCGCTGCTGATCGTGGGCCAGGAGACCAACGGCTAGGGGGAGCATTTCGACGACGTTGCTGCCCAGCTGGCGGTCTACGACGGCTCACTTGCAGTTCTCACTACTTTTTTCCACTCATTAATGATGATATTTTGTTAAATGGAATGAATTACGATAATATAATTCATTCTAATCAACATCTTCGTGAAAACAACAAAAGCATGTTTGTCAACTCAATATGTTTTGTATGTAATTAAGTTTTCACGAGTAATATATGCGTGGGATGATCCAAGATCAATCATCTGATCAAGTAACCAAATAAAATCATTCAAAAGAAATACATCCGATTTGATAATAGCGATATGGCGATGATACAGACGCTTAATCAGCGCTTCAGCTTCATCGCTTGCTAAGTAAATTAAATTACTTTCATCAGTTTTCAAACAGCTTACCAGCCATTGTGTTCCTTCGGGTAACAAGGTCTGATCACCAACTGACGACAGTAATTTTAGGAACGGACTAATATTATACTTACCAAATAAATCCACAACTTGCTTAATGAATAATTTATGACCCTCAAGTGGCTTCCAATGAACTGCTTCTTCTTTCCATTCAAACTCAAGAAACAAATAACTCGAAGAAATAGGGCATTTTAGTTTATTTAGAACTTGGCAAAATCGCTCCCAAACTCGCCAAAAATTGACGATAGCTCTTGTGCCTATATGCTCAAATTGACCATAAACAATTTGATCTAATTCCAAAATCGTGGTGCGTAAAATCCAATTTAAAAACTCGAATTTATTATCTTTATATGTAGGAAATTTAGACAGAATATTGACTTTGGAAATCAATAAGAATTCGACAATATCTGCAGCATAATTGTCATCGCAATAAATAAAGAATTTAGAAATATACTTTTCTATTTCACGACGATCCTCATCTAAGAAAGATAAATGATCAACATTTCGGTTTTTAGATTTGATACCTTGACTTAATTCCTCAAAAATTAGAAAGATCATATGTTTAATGTAAACTAGATGATCTTCATCATGGGTATTGAAGGGTATCAGTAGTAAGGCTCTCGTTAGCAAGCGGCTATGAAATGTATTTAATTTTATTAAGTGAATATCAATAGGTTGTATATGCAAACTCCACAAGGTCGAAGCTAAAACATGTGTTTCAACTTGCCCAACACTTCTATTATTATCTTGAACTTTGATTTTATTTTTGGTCTTTTTAATTTGTGCAAATCGGACTATCCCCCACCAAACTTGATTAGCTATTGAAGCATCTACTGCCCATAGCTCCTCCCTTAGCGAATCAAACAAAGGCTCAACTTCAAGTTTATTAAAATTAGAAACAGTTGCTATATAAAGAAGCTCAATTATTTTATTTCTACTTTTAAAATTATTAGTTGTTTTTATCAACAATGGTAACGCAGTCAAAGCAGCGTCTCGATCAAAATGAGATAACGAAAAGTGGGTTTTCAAAGACATACTCCCATCGTTAGCATCTTGAATTAAGTTACGTATAGCTTTGGAAACTGTCCGATCGCACCAAGTACGCTGCTTTGATGTAAGTAAATGGTTAAGGTCACGTAAGCCAATGACTGCTAATGAAATAGGTCTGTCGTGAATGTAATGAAAGTTTTTTATGACTTTATATCGTTCATGTACCGCTTGCCATTCGCTATAGTCAATTGATAGTTCATACTTTAGGACCTTATCAATCCTAAGAGATATTGATGCTGCCTGTTCATTATACTCCCTTTCGGGTCGAAACTTATCTACTAAATTCTGAACCTCTGGAGTGTACTCTGGTTGAATAGTAAAACGGTTTAATTCCAAGTTTTCATCAGTAATCTTCCATTTACGTGAATCAATTTCATGCAATGTCTTTTGCCAATAGATGTCATTATCATCGAACTGAATCCATAACTGATCAATTACTTCATGTACAGCTTCAGTTAAATCACTATGTAATAGTTGAATTTCTAAAACAAAGCTTTTCAGACCGTTCGAATATTTTTTTCTATGCGGTAATTCATTTGAATCATGTCTTGTCTTTTGTGCAAAGTAAATTTCATGATCCCAAGGTGCCAAAGCTTGCATTTCAGCAAAAGCACGTTGTGTATCCCACTCGTAAAATGCACGAACACCTAATAACGGCAACATCGATACGCCGACTTCGTGTGGGTAAGCAATGGCTATGCTGACCAATACACTGCTAATAGCAGCTGAATTTGAATTACGAATCAATAAATCAAAATATATTTTAATTCTTTTTCGACTATCAGCCGTTTTTAATTCAGCGATTTTAAGTAAATAAGCTTCAAGGCTCATTAGCAATGATTCCAAAATATCTGATGAAACTACTGTCCCACGGTAGGCCTGCCAGAGAACACTGCTACCCCACTGTTTGACAAGTTGCCCATCTAACAGCTTAAGTTCAACTTCTTTCAGGTCGCTCTTTGAAGAGTTGGTCGAAGTAACAAACCTATTTGTAGCATTATTAATTAGTTCTAATACAAAATAGAATCCGCTATATGTATTATCCTGCAACAAATTATAAATAGGCGTTTTATAAATTCCTGAAGGTGAGTCATGAATGTCATTCCTAAAGCCAAACTTTTCATTTCTATTTAGATAGTCATCATCCTCATCTTCAACAAAGAATTGACCAAAAAAATCTGAATCACTTGGTCGACTATTTCGTGTAGGCCGAGGTTGTTTTATCCAAACCGCCTTTGCTATCGCAATAACTTGTTCTGGCAACAAAGCTGTTAATGGTCTGCAATAAACGCCTGATAGTGCCATTTTACAGACATAACCATAAAATGACCTGTCATGATAATAATAATAATCTACTGCTTGAGAAATCGTACGTTCTAAAAGGGCTTTGATTTCGGTTTGTGCATATCCTGTCAACCTGAACGCAATAATTATTAACCCTTTGATTTTATCTTTCAAGGGTGCCTCATGCCAAACCTTTTCAGTATTAGTCTCAATTTCGTTGAAGTAATTAAATAGAATTACTTTAGCATATTCTACTGCATTAATAGGAACATGATTGTGATCTCCATACAGGCAATAACTCCAATCGGACAGTAAACCAGTGATTAAGATGCGAAGGCTATTAAGTTGATTTAAGTGATGTTGAATGAAGTCCAGGACTGACGTCCAGCCTGACCCCACTGGGGAAAGGGTCGCAAATCCCATGACACGCTGGTTCTCTCGGCATGCCGTAC
Source organism: Fibrella aestuarina BUZ 2 (assembly GCF_000331105.1). NCBI lineage: Bacteria > Pseudomonadati > Bacteroidota > Cytophagia > Cytophagales > Spirosomataceae > Fibrella > Fibrella aestuarina. The sequence goes on from NC_020054.1 coordinate 4,960,293, forward strand.
GAAGCAGATGAATTGTGCGTTGAAATAACTGAGCTTTATTTTCTAACAGTTCTTTTTCAAACTCTTTGAAAAAGAGATGGCTTTGATCTGAACGTAACAAGGCCACTAATATCTCATCTGCCCAATAGGGTTCAATGCTAGTTTGGGTTCTTGTTTCACGTATTAAGTGAAAAATGATTTCGGCACGACTAAGAAGCGAATCTTCAACCCATAACCGAAACGCTCGTCGAAACGCGGGCTTATTACCAACATTTTGAAAAAAGGCTACTGGCTCAGAAGAGTCATCTCTTAACTGGCGGATATGTTTTATCAACGCCCAGTCCTCTAAAATGTCATGAGATGGAGCGTACTTACGCTCACTTTTCTCTTTTGTTAAAACGTTATCATGAACTAGCTCGTCGATAGCAATTACATCGGCCTGGTCTGGTTCTGCATACAAAGTCATGCGCTGAGCTCTCAGTAAAGCAATCTCCATAAATGCTCGGCTACGTTTAGTTGGCATTCCATTTCGAATTACAGTCTGATTTTCAACAATATGCCCCCAAAGTTGATCCTTAAACTTTGTTATAGTTAACTCCCCGACACTAACCGGTGACGTATCAAGCCAACGCACGGCAAAATCTAGATATTTAGGGCTGCGTATAACTTTACGTATTTGCTGATTTACAGCAAGAGCTTCAAGTTTTGGAAATGCTTCCAGAACTTTTTCAAGCTCACTTTCCTTCCCCTCATTCAACAGAGGAACTTCTATAACCGAAACAGTTGGTAATGCATATTTTTGACAAATTAACTCAACTGCGTAGGTTCGGGAAGAGGCGACGATACTGACGTCTTTTACTCCATCTAAAAAGTGCATCAGTTGCCTAAAGGCATTATTAGGCTCCCCTTCCAAAAGTTTTTCCAAACTATCAATGAAAACAACTTTTTTGGGTATTGCAGCTAAACAAGCTGACAGATTTCTTAGATTATTAACTACACCTAATCCAGCAAAGACCTGCGCTAGTTGTGATTGATTGAATTGATCAGCCTTGAAAGTAAGCACGGTTGTATTCGGTATCATCTCAAAGATAACCGCTTTTATCAAAGCCGATTTACCTGCTCCCGGCTCACCAGTTACGATTGTTAAAGGCTGATGAATTATCGATGCAGTAAGACGGTCGCGTACCTCTGGCCGAGGCAGATGTAAGCCAACGATCGTATCTGTTAATGGTCCTAAGACAGCTTGTCCATCGTCTTGTAATTTCTCAATAGCCTCGTAACAATGTCCTATACGTGACAGGTCAAAATAGCTCATAAAATGCTGGCCATTAATGCTGTCCGGTGTTACAGCGCCTCCATTTTTATTTAGCTCAGCTACATACGCAAAGACACTATCCCATATTTCAATCGCTAATGTTGACTTTGCTTTATTTCTAGACAATTCTATGAGAGAAAGATAATTTGCTTTGCTCTGACTACTTTCTTGTCCAAAATCATATTCCAGCACCACTAAGCATCGGAGAAATTCCCACAGCAATTCAGCATTTATTGCTATACCCCCGTTTGCTTTTTGTAATACATCGAAAAAAATAGCCAACATCTTTTTTTTGCTATCTATTCGGTTTACTTCTTGATAAAAATCATTTGCCGTGGCTTTCGCCTTAGCCCAATTCAGTAAGATTAAGGTATCTTGTCGATCAGCTTGAGTTAAGGCACTTTTTATAATTAGTAACCGATCATGTGTAGGGTTAAAAGCAGCTTTATTATTAAAATCCATCCAGAAAGCCGTCATTACTTCTTCAAAAAGTGGATTCTTTGCACTGATCGGAAGGTTGTGCTTAATCTGAGCCAGTAATTTGTGCGCTCCCTGATGTGAGCGCACATGGAGCATTACATCATCCGTATGGAAACCAAGTCGTGTCGTTTGGAATGCTATCTCAATGAGTTCTCCAGTGGGTAAACCAGGTAGTTTACCTTTTACGATTAAGGTTATTATAAAAGCAGCCTGAACACTCAGTTCAAAAATGGTACCTCCTCCTCCTTTTGAAAAGACACTACTATGATCTTCACTAAGCTGACTCATGCTGTTCGTACTAATGGTTAATTGTGTTCGGAATAGTTAATTCTGACTGACTAGTGGGAGCTTCTAATTCCCTCAAGTAAATGAGGCCAGTGTTGGCACATGTCATGCCAGACACTCACTAATGCAAGCCTATCTTGGCCTATCACCCGCTGATAGCTGTTAACGAAGCTGCAACGATTTATAGCCGCTACTTGCACTGGCGAGGCGAATTGTGACCAAACACGTTTACAATTCGATATAAAAGGTTCAGTTTGGTCGATTCGTATACATAACACAAATCTCGGCGTCAGCGGGAAGAAAAAGACTTTGCTTTGGTTAAAGCCTAAGTTGCGGACCTGGTCCTCCCAATCCACGCAAAAACCAGGATTGTCGCTACTAATGAATGGTAGTGAAGCCGCAGTGTGCAGCAGAAACCAGCGACGGGTCAATAGGCTTTTAGTCACCTGATGAATAGCTGTTCCATCCTGTTCATAAGCTCGGATAAAGTTACTGACCTGAATCTCTAATGGAGTAGCTGGGTCAGTGATCCAAGTCTCAAAACGCTTGGCCCCATCCTTCAAGAACTCCGCCCAATTAGAACCCTCCTCCTTGAGTAACGGCTCAATACTCGATCGTTGATGATTTACTTCGTCAAGACTGTGTATAAAAGCAGCTCGCATACGCTGGGGATCACTTACAGCATATCTATGGACAGGGTTGCGGTGCTTAAATGACAACAAACTAAATAAAAGATTGTAGGCCTCTTCTCCTGTTATTGACTCTGGTTTTTTTAGCAGTCGAGGTATTAGCCTACCATACTTATTTTCAGCAACGGCGTTGTAGCGCTTTTCGACAATGTAAGGATCCGTGATTCCTAATCGTCGTTGGCTCTGTTCGCTAGTTAGGGTAAAATAGTCTGGGGCACAACCAGTGCTTTTAGGCGAAGCCTCCTTAGCCTGAGGGGCTCGCGCGTGGGCCTTGATAACAAGTGTGTAAAGTTTGTGCTGGCTGTTGACGAATTGCTTCAAATAGACTTGGGGCAGGTAATGTTGGTTCTTAGGCGGGTTCATGACAAATAATCTACCCTCTAAACTAGCAGATTTTTACCATAATATCTTTCTGTAGCTTGCTACCTTTGAGGATGATTTAATGGCACAGTAGATAAGCTGGCAAACCGGTAAAACCATTACCGTGAAATATGATGACACCCCACCAAGACGACATTAAGCAACAGATTGGCGCAATGATCCGTGAAGCACGTAAAGCAAGAGGATTGACGCAGGTGGAACTAGCCGAAAAGCTAAGTGTAACCCGAACCGCCATTCAAGGCTACGAAAGCGGCAAACAGAATTTAACCATTGATACAATGCAGCGATTAGCTATCCTGCTGGGTATCACATTCATAATCAAACCAGCATAAATATTCTTTTATAACTCAATGCCATATATATATGGCATTGAGTTATATTTGCATATCTTCAAATGAAGAAACCCCCAACGCTCAACTTTCTCACGGCTTAGCGAATGGGGGTCAGTCACAAACCATAACCGGTTACAGCTATGCTTGCTGGACAAATTTACGATGCCTGGCCCATTGTGCCAATCCTCCATGAGCCAACGGCTCCCCAACCCGCCCAACGAGGCGATCTCAACCACCGCTTCTTAGCCATCATGCAGGCCCTGGGTCTGTCGGGTTACGCCGTGGCTAAAGGCGCAGGCATCGCCCAGCCCACCCTGAGCTACATCGCTTCGGGCAAACAGAAGCCGTCTATTTCCCTGGTCGAGTGGCTACTGAACACCTACCCCTGTGTCAACGCCGATTACCTGCTGCGGGGCATCGGTGGGCCCCTGCGGGAGACATTGCTGCACGATCACGAACCGACGCCGCTAGCCGGAACAGGCGTCGAGTTGCAACTGGGGCGGCTGCGCTGGTATTTGCGCGAAGAAGTCTACCCCGCCCTGGAAGACGACGCGAACCTGATTTACGACGAGCAGGGCGAGATCATCCAGCATTCGGACGTGGCCTTGGCAATTCACCTCCATCGCGCGTTCGTAACGTATATGGGCGAGCACCAGTCGCAGTGGTGGGAGGACTACTGGGACGAGCTGCTCTACCTCTGCGAGCGGTTCTACACCTCGTCGGCTCAAATGGCCTCGATCCTGGGCCATCCCCAGTTTATCGCGCTGCTCAACGCTTACAACAAAGTTGGGTAAGATGGAGGCGTTGATTCAAATCACCACCGATGCGCAAGGCGCATCGGTGGTGTCAGCCCGTGAGCTGCACGCATTCCTAGAGGTGAAGTCTGATTTCTTCAAATGGTTTACGCGTCGTGTCGAAAAGTACGGTTTTGTCGAGGGGCAGGATTACATAAGGGTTGCCCAAAAAAGGGCAACCCTTGGTGGGGAGCAGGAGACAGTTGATTACGCGTTGACGCTGGACTGTGCCAAGGAGTTGGCGATGGTGCAGAACAACGAGCAGGGCAAGCGGGCTCGACTCTACTTCATCGAAGCCGAGAAGCAGTTGCGCACCGTAGTGCCCCAACCCTCCCTATCCTCGCAGACAGAACAGTTGTTAATCGGACTGTTACGGCAACAAACCGAACTGAGCCAGCAGCAGGCTGCGATTCAACAGAGTCAGCAACTACAGCTCGCCCGGTTACAAACGGATGTTGCCGCGATCATGGCCGGAATGCGAAGGGCTCGTAAGCCAGTCGTGAACCCAGGCCCACCTGCCGCCGTGTCGCTTTACGGCGAGCCAGTTCTTCCAATGGCGGTGCAGGCTGATTTGCGCAAGGCAATTAGTAACGCCGTCAATGACTATTGTGGTCGCTTCAATGCCACTCAGCTTGAAACGTACCGCTACCTGTATAATCGGATGCAGCAGGTCTACGGTGTCAATGTCTGGAGCCTGACCCGCAAGCCGGGGGAAAGTGTACTCGATGCGCTGGAAACGTACGGCCAGTTAGACCGACTCTACGCGCTGGTGCAGGCCGAATTAGCGTATCAGGAATAACTAACTGACCGTTGCCCCTGCTTTATACAGTAGGGGCAACATTTCTTTCTTTCACTATGCGAAAAAGCAATCCCGTTGACATCAAGCAACTCGTCAACGACTATCTGGCCGGAGCTCAACTCGTGCTGCTGGCCCGGCAGAACCGTACAACCTCCAAACGCATAAGGCATTTACTAGTAGAACAGGGTATCATTATCCGCACAAGTTCTGAATCGAACCTGATGCGTACCCGCGTCGATACTAATAAGATCGTGGCTGACTACAAGGCAGGAAAAGGCTATGTCGTCATTGCGAAGGAATACCAGATATCTCAGCAACGCGTCAAGCAAACCTTGATTGATCTGGGTGTAACGCTACGTAGCCAATCTGAGAAAAGCAGACGGTACTCGATCACTGAAGCCGATATAGCTCAGGCCGTGGCTGAGTACGAGGAGGGGGTAACGTTAACCAGCTTGAGTAAAAAGTATAAGGTCTACATAGAGAGTCTCAAACGCCTCCTTATCGAGCGTGGGGTTGTCTTACGAACGATTTCTCAGGCCCAGAGCATTCGTACCGCTGGTCGTCCTTCACAGAAACGGTATACCCTCGACGAAAGCTTTTTGGACGTGATTGATACTGAAGTTAAAGCCTACTGGCTCGGTTTCATGTATGCCGATGGGTACAACGGTGAATACGCCAATAAAGTGGTGTTGAGCCTACAAGCGCGGGATCGGCCTATTTTAGAGCGATTTGCCAGAGAACTGGATACGGATCGCCCTCTATACTTTCGTAAGGTCTCCAGGGGTCAAAGTCAGTTTTCTCTTTCCTTTAGTAATAAGCATTTGTCAAAGCGACTAGCCGAATTAGGTTGCCATCAGGCCAAAACGTTTACCACAACTTTCCCCGACTGGATGCCCGATGTATTACTCCCGCATTTCATTCGGGGTTACATCGACGGGGATGGATGTATTCAGAGCAAGTTTGGAGCCGATAGGAATAGCCGGATTTGTGTTATTCAAGCCCTGGGTAGTACAGCGTTCATAACTCGATTCGCTGACGTGATTCGAGTCAATTGCGAGGTTGGGGGTAGTTTTGTGGACCACCCAAAGTCACCCGGTATTATTCGGTATGATGTGAGTGGTAGGCTACAGGTCTGCCGGGTATTGGCCTGGCTCTATAAAGACGCGACGATCTATCTGAATCGAAAAAAGCGAAGCGCCGAAAAGATTCTGGTACCCTACATGCTACCGGAACGGCCGCTGGGGGAAGCGCGCAAACACTCCAAGTTGACAAATGATCAGGTGTTGTTGATAAAATCTCAAATCGAGTCCAGGGAGCCCTATAAAGTGATTGCCGAGGCGTTCGGCGTTAAGGAAACAGCTATTAAAGATATCGCAATCGGAGCGACGTGGCGACACATAACTGGTTACAGTCAGAAGGCCAATGCAGCCCGTGGTTCTGCAAAAGGCGAACATGCCGGAAGTGCCAAGCTAACCGAAGCCGATGTTCGCGAGATCAAAACGTTAATAGAAGCAGGGCAACTGAACACTGAGATTGCGGCTCGATTCGGAGTGACAAATGCCAACATATCCTATATCCGAAAAGGAAAAGGCTGGACGCATGTGACTGGCTGGAATGAGCAGACTAACGCGGGGATAGGGGTAGCCCGAGGGAGCCAGTACAAACGAGCCGTATTGACAGAGACTCAGGTAGCTGATATAAAGGCAATGATGCGGCAAGGGCTAGGCGACACTAAAATTGCGTCACAATTAGGGCTCAAGCGTACAACCTTATTGGGCATCAGACAGGGAAGAAACTGGAAGCACATCAAATAATGGCCCATAATATCCCTCATCAACAATTAGTCAATCTCAAAAACGCTACTACACGCTATTTGATAGCAGAAACTAAATTGTTTTTAGCCTCTTAGCGGATGGATGCCGGGAGTTTTGCAGGAAGCTCCCGGCATAATGTTTTATCCGTTCCTCGAAACCACATTCAGGTCGAACCCGCCTTCGGGTTATGTAGACCTGCTACCGGGACAGTCACCACCGCCATCACGCCGGTATCGCCTGCGCCTGTTTCGAGAGGCTGATAAGGCGCCGAATGTTCTCCAAGCGACAACGGCTGAATGTTTGCTTGGCAACGATGATACTCGTAATAGTCGCTTTTCAGGCGTAACGCCTTTGCAACTCAGCTTTACGCTGATTGTTGAGCCAGGCTGGTCAGTAGCCTCGATATATCCGGCAACTGACCAAGACGTTCAGGTACAACTTGATGAGGTCACTAGTCCGACTAATATCACGCCAATTTTCCGGGGCTGGTTGTTACCCGCTGGGGCTCAAGAGGGCTACGGGGGCGAGATGCGCCCAGTCACATTTATCGCCGGTTGTGGGCTTACTAACCTAAAGACGCGCCCGGTCGTCACCCAATCGGGGGCGTATCCAACGGGGCCCCAGCAGATCAAACGGCTACTCGAAGACCTGCTGGGGCAAAGTGGCCTGGGCCTGAACCTGACGTCGGTCGTCAATCTGACGCCGATCTCCGACCGTGTCCAGATCAACGGCGCCGACCCACTGACACGGCAATACATCGACGGGGAAACGTTTCGTCCGTCAGGTCAGGAGCCGCCCAGCGCGTTCGAGGTGCTCGACAACCTGTGCACTACCTACAATGCTAACCTGGTTCAATGGGGCGGGCGTTGGTGGCTGGCCAGGGCCAACGAGTTACCGGGTGGCTGGCTGCCGCCGAACGCTGCCAATGGTGCCACGGCCGAGCAGGCTTACGTTCGGTACTACGGCAACCCGGGCGACTTCGAAGCGGCGGTCAAACAACTCCAGTCCTTTACTACTCCCCTAGGCCCAGGGTACCCTCTTCGTGTATTAGAATCGGCAACCACCAGTCCCCGCCGTCCAGAGACACAAATAAGGGTTGATCAGAAGCTGGGCCCGGCCAAATCGATTCTTAACAATGGCGATTTCGCGCTCGAAGGCGTAGCGGGGCCGTCAGGTATGCCCGCTTATTGGGGGCTGACCAACGGGGACACGAACGCCCAGCGACTGGGTACGGGTCGTCCCGATGATCCGTTCCGGGTACGTATCTACGGGACCAATAAAGTCGCCATTCCTATTTACGGCGAAGTGCTGGCGGTGATGACCTCAGCTGAGTGGGCGGCGGGCACCAAAGTGCGGCCGGCTTACCGGCTTAAGGGTAAGTTCCGGCTCAACAACGCGCGCGGCGCCAACATCCAGGTCGTAGCGGCACTGTCTACCGGGCTCTATAAAAAGCCTGGCGGTATTGTGTTTGGCTCGCCGGCGACCTGGTTCCTGCTCAACGAAGACGGGACGTGGCTGCCTGATCCTGCCCGTGAAGAGCGAAACGGCATCGAGCTGGTCAACGTGGACAAGGTCGGCGATCTCGAACAGGCGCGCACGGACTGGGCCGAGATCGATATCCCACTCAACTCGCTTCGTATCCCGCCTGCCCCTGTTTCGTACGCAAACATTCTGCGCTACGAGATCAAGCTGGCCCAGGCCACGCCCCTGGCCGGCGCGCCGTCGACCGATCAGTGGATCGAGTACGCGGATATGCGGCTGGTGCTGGAAGGCGAGAACCAGTACAAGGGTCGGCAGTATACCGTCACCAACCAGGTCATCCCGAATTCGAACCTCAAGCCGCGCGACTACAACACGGTCACGTTGGCCTACGCCGATGCGTCGTTTGCCGCGTTCGGCGCGACCGAGGGCGCCTTTTACATGAAAGGGATCAACGACGAGTTGGTCCTGGCCTACGGCTACGATAAACCAGACGTGCCAAACAGCATCGGTACCGGCGCACCGCTGGCGTGCTGGTGCGCGGAGGAGCGTGGCGCGCAGGTGGGCAAAATCAACCAGCGTTTCGACGGCGAGCTGCTCGGCGACGTACCCTGGGGGCCGCTATCGGTCTTCCGGTTCGTCGACTGGACAACGGCCGCGCGACTGGCGATGACCCGCTTTCGCTGGGACCTGCCCAAGATGCAGTGGGAATTATCGGCGGTCGAAATCCTGCGGACCCAACTGGGTACCGTCAGCGCCGCCTTTCTGCTCGATGACGGTCGGGAAGTCGTTTTCACCCCCGAAACCACGGGTGGCAGCGATACGACCGACGATTACACCCCCGTCGTGCCCAAAAAACCGGCCGTCGTCATCCCCGCCGACGACTGGCGCAGCCGGGAAGTCAAGCCCGTCCCGGTCTACGTCCCCAAGCCCCGCTTCCTCGAAGACGTCATGCCGCTGGAGAATCCAGAGGTGGGCCGCGCGCCCGTTTTCGCCGTCTACGCCGGCATTCCCGGCGTAAGCCAGCGACTCAGCACCGTCGCCGCCATTGCCCGAAAAATCACCGCCATACCCGGATAATCATGCCGCGCTACAAACGCTCCATACAGGTTACTACTCCCCTCCCCGGCGATCGCTATCGGTGGGATGGCTCGGACGTGTGGTACCTCAACGCGCTGTCGGTCGATCCGGACGGGCAACCCGATTTTGCCCCGGGTACCTTCCGGTTTTTCTACGATCGGGAGGGCTACGGGATCGAATACGCCGGCGAGGTAGTCATCACCGATACCGGCGCGGTGCATGTCGGTGCGCCCTTCGAGCGCGATCGGGCGGCCAACGGCGATACCGATGCCACGAAACAGGACCTGCAGGACACCACAACCTACGGAGCCGAAACGAGCCATGTCATCACCGTGGGCGGCTTACAACTCTATGCGCTGCCCGACGCGACCGCCGAGGCCGAACCTGCCTACCTCGACCAACTGCCCGATGGCCGCTTTGAATTACGCCGCCGCGTGCAATCACCCGACTGGCAGATTCTGGGCTATTACGAAGAGGCCCTGATCGAAACAGTGCAGCCTGACTGGGCCGTACAGGGCTATTACGAAGAAGCCGCCCTGGCAACCGATACACCGCTGAACCCGCCGACGCAGCTGATCGCAACCCGCTCCGGTGCGCAGGCGGGCACACTTACCTGGACTGATACGAACACGACCGAAACGGCGTACCGGCTCGAACGGCGCAACGAAGGCGATACGGCCTGGATATTCCTCAACACCGTATCAGCCAACGTAACGACGCTGACGCTGTCAGCGATTCCGTACGGGATCAGGCAGCAGTACCGCGCCCGGGCTGAACGCGTCATCGACGGGGTTGAGACGGTATCCGACTGGTCGGCGATCGCCACGCTGCGCATCGCTCAGTTTTCGTTTGCCTTCGCACTCTACGGGCAGGGCAACGCACCCGACAAGCTGAACGAATTGCCCGCCAACGCCCGGGTGACCGTACCCAAAGGGGGTGCCAACATCGGTTGCACCGTCCGCGCGACGAATAACGCCGTGCCCACCCTGGACGACTACGATTCGATCTCATTCGAAATCCGGTTCGCTTCGGGGCTGACGGGTGGGTTTAGCGAAGCGCAGGGGCAGCCCCAGGGCAATGCGTATTATGCGTTTCCCCGACCGGATGGAGCCGTGCTCCAGTACGGAGCCTGCACAGCCCGGTTCCGGCTGTGGCAGGGTGGGTTCGTTATTGCCGAAACGGAACTGACCTGGACGTTTCTGGCGGCGGGTACGGCTCCCTCGAAACCGACCGGCCTCAACGCCGTAGCCAACACGTCGACGCAGACCCGGCTCGACTGGAGCGATACGGCGGACAACGAAGACCTGTTCGAGATCCAGACGGCCGCCGCCGGCACGACCAACTGGGTCGCGGCGGGGCAGACGGGCCCCAACAGCACGACGATCATGGACCTGGCCGTGACCCCGGCCCCTGGCACTAAGTTCCGGGTACGGGCGGTGAACAGCGTTGGTGCATCCGACTGGTCGAACGAAGCGGTCATTGCCAGTGCCAACACGGCGCCGACGCTGCCGGCAGTTGACAACCGCAGCGCGACCAGTGGCCAGGCGTTTAGCGTCACGTTGCCCGCGGGTAGTGATGCCGACGGTGACCCGTTGAGCTACAGCCTCACACCCATCCCCGCCGGGCTAACCTTCAACGCGGCTACCCGGGTGCTCTCCGGCACGCCAACGGCGGTCGCCACAACGGTGCTGACCTACACGGTTTCCGATGGCCGGGGCGGGGCGACGAGTCGCGGCTGGACGCTGACCGTAGCCAGTGGCAACCGACCACCGACGCTGCCTGCTATTCCGGATCAGGTCTTGTACACCCACTACGACTACGGTCAGGTGCTGGGCTACGGCTTCCAGCTACCGGAAGGTAGTGATCCGGAGGGTGGCCCATTGGCGTACGCCCTGCTCGGCCTGCCGGAGGGGATCAGCTTCTTCCAGAACAGCCCCTACAAGCGCTGGGCCGGCTACATCGCTGCCGGCAAAGAGGGCACTTACACGGTGCGGTATACCGCCACCGACAACGCCAATCAGACCGCCACCTCATCGGCTACCTGGACCGTGCTCCGGTCGCGCATTCGGACCCTGCACGTGGGGCTGGGTTCAGCGACGACGCTCGGCTTCAAAGGCACCAGTGTGCTGATGGATGACGACACGCTGCTGATCGATATCGAGCGCGACGGCGAACGGGTCGAAACCAAGATGTGGACCAACGTCGTCAGCGGTGCCGCGCCCGGCTGGTACAGCTTCGACCTCGCTGCTACGCCGGTGGCCTACGCGCCCGGGCAAACGCTCAAGCTCACCTTCTACAGCGGCCACCGGGCGAAGTACCCCGAAAGCCACGTCTTCCACACCCAGACGATCACCGTCCCCGCTATCAGCAACAACTGGCTGAAGGTGTACGACGAAAACGCCAACTAACATGCCTACTCGCCTACTCCAGGTCGCCAACCGCAACGATAAAAACGCCCGCTTTCCGAAGGGGGTACCGTTCGATTATCCCGTTGACGCCGCGCTTACCCAAGCGCAGGCCGAGGCGGCATTTGCGTCCGATCAGGCGCGCGACTCCAAGCTGGAGAGCCCCCGCCGCGCCGCACGGGCCAATATGTACTGGAAGCTCGTCGCCCCGCCCGCCGCCAAACCGACCCGGTTTCTGGGCCGCAACCCGGCCAGTCCGGGCGTGCTTGGGTCGGTGTCACTTTACTGGGAGGCGGCTGCGGGGCTGACTGGCTGGAAAACGCGACTAGTCGCCATCGGCGCGGGTGCTCAGCCCCTGCCCGACGTGCTGCGTGGCCTAACGGCTCCGTTGGTCTACGATGCAGCGGGCTATACGCGCACCAACCTCATCGACGATACGCTGCGCTGCCACTACGCCTCGCTGCACCTCAACGTACCCAGCCAGACCTACCGCATCGAGTGGTTGGACGCCAGTGGCGTGGTGCAGTATGCCACCGAGCAGATCATTACCGATACGGGCCCCAACATCGCGCTACCCGATAGCGGTACGAGTGGCAACCAGGCCCCGACCGTGGCTTCCCCGGCTTCGGACGTGTCGGCTTACCTGGGCATCGCCTTCTCGACGACGCTGCCGACGAATCAGTTCGTCGATCCGGATGGCTCGATCGCCTCGGTCACGCTGTCGGCGCTGCCGCCGGGCCTGAGCTACAGCCCCAGCAGCCGCACGATCACCGGCACGCCCACGCAGGTCGGCACCTACATCGTCACCGCCACCGGTACCGACAACCAGAACGCCTCGATCACCGACCAGTTCGTGATCACCGTGCTGAGCCAGACGAACACCAACCCAGGGTGGACGCCGGGCACGCCCGATACGCCGATGACCGAAGTGGCCGACTACCTCGGCAATGCCATTGAAAACACCCCCGTACCCGTCAACCCATAGCTATGTCCAACTTACGACTCTATCCGCGTCCGCTCGGGAATTTCTTCGCCTTTCCTGAGCAGAAAGCCGCCAACGTAGTCAACCTGCGTCGGTTTCCGATCGGACCCGAGGGCGACCCGGCCTGGCCCGTGCTGGTCTCGACGGGCCTGCCGTTCCCGGCGGGTGTGGAAGCGCAGAAATACTTCACCAACGCCGGGATCACCCACGGCGAAGGCAACCTGATGGCGGCGCTGAGCCTGCCTGTGCAGCGCCGCTGGTACATGCAATCCGACGCCCAGATCGCCGAGGACGCGATGGCGTTCCGCAATAACTACGCCGTGGGCAGCGCCGAATACAATGCGCTGACCACGTATGGGCAGAACTATAACCGGCAGGTACTCGACGGCTTCTACGAATTGTGGAAAGCGTTGGGTCGCTACAGCTATGCCACCCGTTTCAATGGCGGCGTCGGCATCGGCGCGTCCGATATCGAGGTATTCAGCAACACATCGGCGCAGGCGCAGAGCGAGATCAAACGCGGCTGGACCACCGGCTGGCTGCTGGAGCGTAATGCGCGGGGGCACAGCACGCCCCACCTGACGTACGGCATCGCCACGATCTGCTCGGATTTTGTCAGCTACGAAGCGAACGGATCGGGCAACAACGATTACCCCTTCCGGCGACCCGGCGCGGACTGGCAGGGGGCAAACGGGCTCTTCGACCCCAACGCCAACGAGATGGTGCAGGCCATGCGCGCAGCGGGGCATGTCTCTTACGTTGGCCGTGACAAGTACTGGCGGTCGACCCATGACGATGGTACCGTATTCCAGCTCAATGCCGATGGCTCGATCAAAGCTGACGGTGCGGGGCGGGCGCTGTGGCGTCGGGCGAACTACCCGAACGAAACCGTCACCAACTACGGGGTAACGGCTCGGATTTACACGGAGGAACCTCGCAACTGGATCCGGGAGTGGTACGTCGAAGCCTATAAGGCGATCGCCGACTGGTCATTTATCTGTAATCGAACTGACGCGCAGAAAAACTACGACGGCTCGGATACACCGTCGGCGCAGCGCCCCTACCCACAGGGCACGAGCGACATCAACCCGGCGATGGCCTACATGCGGGGGTGTAGCTGGTTTCGGCCTACCGATACCGAGGCGGGGCTGATGTATAACAACGCCACTGGCCAGATGGAGAATATCGGTGAGCCCGAATCGAATCGGCGGATCGTCAACCCACGATCACACCGGTACGCCGCCGCGATCCGCAGCATTTTCTACCATGCCAACGTGATCTGGGACGACAAAGGCTACGCCGGGTTTACGCCGAGTCGAATCTTCGTGGCCAACGAGGGCGGTGCCCAGGTCACAAAAGCGCCCCTCAAAATGGGCGGCATCGAGACCACGTTGGCCGGCATCTACCAGGTACGGAGCCAAGTCCTGTTTCGGCAGTACTGGGACGCGGGCCAGATCGATTTCATCCTGCCGATGAAGCCGATTGTCAAGGAGAACGGCGTCAGCGGGGAGTACGAATGGGAAAAGCCCATCGTGACCATGTTCAAGAAAACGGGCGGGCTGGAAGTCTGGGCGCTGTGGGTGTGGCCCTGCCAGAACGTAAACGACGCTACCCACGAGCGGGACATGGCGGTGTGGATCGAGTTGCCGAATGGCACGAAATCAGCCAGCTACAAACTTAAATTCAAGGACCGCAACGTGTGCTTCGAAGGCTGGCAGTTACCTGCCGGTTTCGAGTCGGCGCGGGCCCAAGATTTTCGGTTCCAGTTTCAGACCCTGCCGGTCGGTAGTCCGAGCGGTTTCCGCACGATCACGTGGACGGGGCACTATAACGTGGCCTTCACCGGCGCGAACCCGACGCCACCGGCCTACATCAGCGAAGATACGACGACCACGCCGCCGACCGATATCTGCGCGCTCTACACATCCGGGCAGACCCTTGCGCTGTGGTACGGCGAAACCATCAAGGCATGGCGCACAGACGACGGTACGCTGTACGCCGCTGCCGCCGCCGATGGTACCGGGTATAAAAACCGGGCCTGGCTCGTCAGCACGGGGCAGTTCACAACTCAGCAGGCGCAGTGCTTCGCCGACAGCAACCCAAAATCGACGACGCCGCCGCCACCGCCGGGTACCGACCCCTTCGTAAGCTACGCTCAGGCGCTGCGCGCGACGCGCTGGGTCGGGCCACAGATTTTCCTGTACGGCAACTCGATTTCGTCGATCGACCGGCAAATCGTAGAAACAGCCGCCGACAACGGGGCCAACCTGTTTGCGCCCTCGTTTCACTGGACCAACTGCGAACCGACGCCGGGTAATTACGACTGGGGTGCGGTTGACGCGGCCCTGAATCTGGCGTCGACCAAAAACCTCAAGCTGGCGATCCGATTGGTGGTGACCCGGGGCGAACGCAACAACGAGCCCGCCAAGAACTGGGATCAGTTCTTCACCACTGCCGACCGGATGCGCGACGAGCGCGGGTTGGTGAGCCGCTGGAACGGCGAGGTGGCGTTCTCGTACGATTCATCCAGTGCGGTCAACCGCGCGGGCCAGTTTATTACGGCCCTGCTGACTCACATCCGTGACAGCGGTAAGGCGAATCGTATCCTGGCCGTGAGCGTGGTCGGTAACGGCTACTACGAAGGTGAGTACCAGTCAGGGGCCCAGCCCGCGGACGGCGACGCTGTGACCGACCAGCTTTTCGACTATTCGGAATACGCTCGCCAGGCGTTTATCGGCCGCATGACGGCCAAATATGGCACCGTCGCTGCGGCCAACGCGGCCTGGGGAACGTCGTTCGGATCATGGGGGGCCGTGCAGCTGCCGATTGTGCCGCGTGGCGATGGCGGCGATACGCGGGGGCAGTGGGTGCACAACTCGACCTACACCCGCGACTTCTACGTGTCCCGGAGCAAATCGCTCGCTGCCTTCAACCAGACGATGGCCGCGACGATTCGCGCCGTGTCGCCCAACATTCAGGTGTTCAGCGAGAACGGAAGCATGTACGACCGGAACTGCTCGGGTCGTGGGAGCTGGTTGTTGCCCGCCCTCACCGATTTCCTCGACGGCCGGAAGCAGAACTCGACGCCCTTTTATCCACTGGCGCTCATTCAGGCAATCAACCAGATGGGTGGCAAGTGGGGAGCAGACGAGGTATTCTGCTGGAAAGACCAGGGTACGAACACGGATTACACCCTGGAGCAGAACTTAAACCACTACAAGGGCGCGCTCGACGCGGGTGCTTCGATGGTGGTGCTGGCCGGGCCGCAGAAGCCGGGAAGTGGCGAAGATGCGAACCTGGCCGCCCAGACGTTGCAGCGGATCGCGGCGATTTACGCGAACCTGCGCGACACCGGCTACATCTCCGGCAGCCCTCGCTTCGACTACCAGGATACGATGAACCTCACCACGAGCGGGTTGCTGGGCAACTACGGCTGGGAGTGGTGGAACGGTAACAGCTCCCTGCAGAATGACTACAACAAACTAACGGCGAACGGCACCAAGCGGGTGCGGCTCGTGCTGACCAACGATTTATGATCCTGACTTCACGCCCCAATATTCCGCGCGCCGACGTCGATCGATTGTTGGCCGACGACACGACGCCGGTCCGGTTCCGACAGCTGGTCGATTCGCAACCGCTCAATTTAACCGGGCACCTCTACGAAATCGACTGGATGGCGCAGATCAGCTCGACGCGGCTGGCCCAAACCACCAACGCCAACATCAAGCGACCCGATGGCGCCGCCGCCGGGCTGCTCGAATGGGAGCCGCGCGAGCTACGGGCTACGCTGAGTGACAGCAGTTACGCCTACATGCTCTTTCAGGTCGACGGGCAGGGAAAACGTGAGCCGCGGTTGTGGGGCCTCTTCAAGTGGATCACCACGCCGCCGGAGTACGAACAGGGACTGCCGCCGGAGCCGGCCGAGATCATCTTCAACTACGACACGCAGACGGCCCAGTACGAAGCCCTGGACATCTACATGCCGCAGGGTGGGGCCGACTTTACCACGGAAGCCGCCGCGCTGGCCAAGCCGCCTAAATACGGCCTGACGCAGTACATCACCATTGGGGGCCAGCCCGCGCTGAATACGCCGGCCGGCATCATTTACCTACCCGCCAACGCCCTTGTTCCTCGTACCTGATATGAAAAACGCACTCGCCTACATTGCCTTTCTGACGCTGAGCCTGCTGGGTCCTGTCGCTACAGCGCAGGTGCAGGACATCCTGACGACCCGGTACGAAAACGGGCAGCTTCGGGTCATGACCAAAGATAAGGTCTGGCGCGACGCGACCCCGTTGCAACCCATCCTGACGCTGATTACCGACGCGAGTTCAGCTACGGCCTCGCTCAACCAGCGCCTGACCGCGCTGACGACCAGCTACGGCAACTTCACATCGGCGACTAACAACACGTTGGCCCAAAAAGCGAACCTGGCTGGCGGTAACGCCTGGACGGGCGATCAGTCCGTGAACGGCAATATCAGCCAGCCTTTTGAGAACGTAGCTCACAGCATCGGCAACAACCGGGACATCGGCTTTACCAAAAAGATCGGTATCAGCGGCATGCTGACCTATGGCAGCACGACGAACCTCATCATTGGGCAGTCGTCAGGCTCGACGATCGATGCCAGTAACACGTTTACGAATCGGCTCCTGCTGGGTTCGGATGGCAAGCTGACCTTACCCACCGGTGGTATCGATTTTAACGGCAGCCTTAAGGGGGTCACCGCCGACAACACGGCGATTACGCTGCTGAACGACAATATGGGGCTGATCAAAAAGGCGGGCGATCCCAGTGCGGTGCTGGCCGTTAGCAATGATCAGGCGCTACGGTTCGTGCGGCTATCGACCAATACCTTTTCAGGTAACGTTGGTACCGCGACCGCAACCGAGCTACTGCGCATTCAGCCCAGCACCAATTTTATGGGCGTCGGGACCAGCAACCCGTCGGCCCTGCTGCACGTCAACGGGACGTTCCGATCGGAAGGCCTCGCCACGTTTCAGGGGCGACTGGATTTGAACAACCACCTGCGGCAGTACAGCGACAACTCGGTCATTACGCTCAAGGACGACAAGGTCGGGCTGGTCAAAAAGGGAGGACAGGCCGGGGCCTTCGGCGTCAGTAGTGATTCCGATATGCGGTTCGTCCGGCTCAACGCACCGACGCTGAGCGATGGCATCTCGACGACGACGGTCACGGATCTGATGACGATCAATACAGCGGGCAACGTCGGGATCGGCACGACCACCCCGACCGACAAGCTGCACGTCGTCGGCAACGTGTATGCAACCGGCAACGTGAAGGTCAACGGCGAGCTTCAGTTCCCCCAGATGGTGACCGGCAACCGAAAGGTCGTACTCTACGACGGCGGCAGCGACCACCAGTTCTACGGCTTCGGCGTCAACGCCGCTATGCTGCGCTACCAGGTCGACGCGACCTCCTCGAACCACGTCTGGTTTGCGGGGAGTGGCACAACGGCCAGCAATGAATTGATGCGACTGACGGGAACGGGCAAGTTGGGCGTCGGCATCACGGCCCCTAACTATCCGTTTCATCTCGCCGCATCCAACCCGGCGGGCGGCGTGCTGGCCGAATTCAACAACAGTTTCAACGCCTCCGGGCGGCTGGGGGCCAAGTTACAAATTCACCAATCCGGCATTTCGGTTTGGCGCTTTGGTCAGCCTGCCGAAACCGACGCCTTTGTCATCGAGGGCTGGAATGGGGGTACGTTCCCGGAACGCCTACGGATCGACTTAAACGGGTCTGTCGGTATCAATACCTCCGTACCGACGGCCCGCCTGCACCTCAACCACACCACCGGCTACAACCAGCTCCGCCTCGAAAAGAGCTACACCCCTACCAGCACGAGCGATACCAACGGCAACGTCGGCGATATCGCCTGGGACACGGCCTATATCTACGTCAAGACGTCGGCGGGCTGGAAGCGATCCGCGCTGACCACGTTCTAACCTCCTTCCTCTTTTTAATCACTTCGCTATGAAAACGTTTCTGCTGATCGCTTCCCTGCTGCTGACTACGCCCGTGCTGGCGCAGACGATCCCCACCCGGCTAACGAATATGGAAATGCCGGTCAAGTACTACGATACCGATACGGTGTACCGTCGCCTCGAAGCCGAAAATATGTACGTCGAGCAGATCGACTTTACCGGCAAACGGGCCGTACTGGCCCTCGATGTCTATCACTACCTGAAGACGAAGACCGCCGCCGGCACCGACACGACAATCACCTACGAAAAGGCCTTCGCCTACGGGTCCGGGGGCCGGATTCGCTACCGGCTGGAGGTGCGTAACGACCGCTACATGGACGTGGCTACGGGCCGGGCGGCGACCGACTCAACCGCCGAGGCGGACCGGATCAAGGAGTTCGATTTCTTCCGGCTTCTGATGCAGCCCCAGGCCGAGGGAGGGCTGAGTATGGGATTGGAGCAACTGATTATGTCGCGTTTACTGCTCTACGTTAGCGAAGGCGCGTTCGACACCAACGAATACCGCTACCGCTAATGAAAAACGCACTCGTTTTATCCGGTGGCGGCTTCAAAGGGGCCTTTCAGGTCGGCGCGTTGGCGCGGCTCGCCACGGCCGGCATCCAATGGGATTACGTCACCGGCATCAGTACCGGCGCCCTGCAGGGCCTGCTCGTTGCCATGGACGCCCAACCCGAACTGGAGGCGTTGTGGCAGCGCGTGGCCACCGATGGCCCGGGCGTGATCTATACGTCCGATCTGCTGCCGAGCGTTGGCGGCGTACCCCGTTTCTCGCTCGACGTGTTGTGGCAGGAGCTGGCCCCGCGCCTGACGCCGAAAACGATCTGGCAGCTCCTGTCGGCCAAAGGTCGGGCGAAGCTGCTGGGCGATATCGAGACGCGGGCTAACAACATCGAAGCGCTGGCCGACAACACGCCGCTGCTAACGCTGCTCGATGAGCTGCTTCAGCGCCATGCCCTGACGATTCCGTTTCAGTGCGGAGCCGTGTCGCTGCACGACGGTACGTACTACTGCCGGTCGCGGGCCGACTTCGCCTCAGCGTTCGACTTCGCCCGGTTCGTGAAAGCCTCGGCGTCGATGCCCCTAGTTTGGCCCTCGACGGATACCTACACGACGACGGGCAAGCTCTACGACCTGGTCGACGGGGGCCTGCGCAACATTACTCCGCTGTCAGATGCCATTGCCTACATCAATGCGCAGGACGACTCGGAGGCCTGGCGCATCTGGGTCGTAACCTGTGATAACAACCAGCTGGGTAAGGAAGAGCCCGACCGGTGGTCCTTGTTGCATACCGCGACGCGCAGCCTCGACATCCTGATGACCGAGGTGTTCAGTAACGACCTCGACCAGTTCCTGACCATCAACCGGCTGGTTGATCAGGCCGAACGGGGCGGCGTGACACTTCGTCACGCCACCGGAAGGCCCTACCGGCACTTCGAGCACGTGCTGATCGAACCCGGCTATAGCCTGGGCAACACGCTCGACGCCTCACCGGCGCTGCTGACCTACCGCCACCAGTGCGGTGTCGAAGCGGCCACCATCGCCCTAACCACGATCTGACATGGAACAAACCCCGCCCAAACGCTTCCGCATGCCCAGCGCCTGGATCGGTGCCATCGAAGTGGTCAACGCCGTGCTGCTGACGCTGACGGGCTATACCATTGGCCAACATGAATCCTGGCTGGCCATCGGTGTCGCCCTGCTATATGCGGCCGGAAAGAATATTGTCGAACGTGCCGAACCCCTATGATCCCTATGAATTATACGTTTTCGCGACAGAGCTACCTCGTCATCATGGTAGCGGTCGGCGTCTTTGACCGAATGCTCGCGTCCCTGAGCCAGACGGTCGAAACCAATGCGTACAGTCTGCTGGCGGCGGGCGTCGGCGCGCTGATCATCCGCTTTGCCTGGCCGCGCATGCCGGTGCGGCAGAGCGTCGGCGGCTGGCTGGTGGGGGTGCTGCTGGCTTGCCTATTCGGCAACGACGCGTACCGTAGTCACCTGTTCGGAGCTGCCCGCAGCGTCGAGGCCACCTGGGGCATTATCGCGCTAATCGGCGACGTGCTGATTCAGATCGCGGGCTGGGTGATTCGGCTGGCACAGCCCATTGGCCGCCGGTCGGTGGAATACACCGAGCAGCACCCGGGCGAGGCCTTCGACGAGGGGCTGAAGCGCATCGAGCAGGTCACCTCGTTCTGGACCCGCATTAAAACCCCGTTACTGGATCTTTTCAAAACCATTTTTCACTAAACGCCATGATTCATTCCGTTGATCACCCGCTTATCATCTTCGGGCAGGCCGTGGGCGCCGTGGCCCTGGTCCGCCTCTATTTCATTCTGCGCACCGCGCCGTTTCCCCTGCCTCAGCTAACGCTGGGTGCGGCTGTCGCGATGGTGACCAATCTGGTAGCGCGCAGCACGAATGCCGACTGGTTCTACATCACCGACATCGCGCAATACTGGTCGCTGAGCGCCGTTTTCATCGCCTCTATATATAAGGTGCTGCACCGGCAGAAAACGACGCCCGCCGAAACGACGGAGCCCGACTTCTTCGACCGCTACTCGATGCGTATTACGTGGGGGGTGGGTATGGCCATTGCGGCCCTGCTGCTCTATAACTACGTCAAGGCCTACGCCGATCAGCGGGTACGTCAGCAGCAAATCACCCAGGCCGCCGTCGAGGCGTCGACCCGAGCCCGCCAGCAGTACGCCGCCGAGGTGCGCCGCCGCGACCAGCACGACCAGTCGTTCCGGGATAGCCTGCTGCGGCAGGTCGATTCCATGGCGCAGGTCGGCCAGACCCTATTGCAGAATCAGGGCCAGATTCTAAAGACCCAGCAACGGGTCGAAGCCAAGACGCAACAGAATACCGTGCTAACGCGCCGGGCTCTGCAAACCGCCAAACCGGTGCCCACCCCGGAGAAAGTTCAACCCGTTCCTTCCCATGAAAAGCCTAAAGACTCCCGCTCGATCTGGCAGAAAATATTCGGTAAGCGTGCTGCTGCTGATTCTGCTCACGTCTACCTGCTACGCGCAGACCCCGGTTTCCAGTCAGGTGCCGAGGCGGCCGACCTTACCGTTCTACATTAGCCCGGCTCCGGTGCAGCTCAGCCTGGTGCTCGATACGCTTCAGAAGTACGAAACGCTGTACCGCAACGAGCGCGCGATTTCGGCCACGCTCAAGCGCGTGGTCGGCATCGATACCGGGCGGCTGCTCCGGAAAGACTCCCTGCAGGCCCGCACCGATACAGTTTGCACCGCGACGGAGCGGCAACTCGCTTCGGAAACGAAACGGGCCGATGCCGCCGAGCAGGTCGCCGCCGAAAAGGACAAAGAACTCCAAAAGCTCCAGCCTAAAACCTGGCTGGGTCGGCAGCTGGGCTACGCCAAAACCGGCTTAGCCGTGCTGGGCGTCATTGCCCTGATCAACTGGGCGGCGCACTAATCATCACATCCCCATTCACGACCAACCATGACTCGTTTCTTTCTTTTCTGCTGGATCGCACTGGCCCCGCTCTGGGTACTGGGACAAAGCACCCTGCCCTATGATCTGAGCGCTAAGCCAATCGAGCTGTTCCCGTCGTCACCCGCTTCGGTGTCGGGACTGGTGGCCTTTACCGGGCAGCCGGTGGCGCTGTCAGCAACGGCCTACACCGATGCCGGCAGCGATGCTCTGTCGGCCGAGCTGCAACCGGCCGTACTGCTTCAGGGCGGGCGCTTCTACGTCAACTGGACGGGAGAGCAGACCCGACAAATAGCGCAGGAGCGCCCCCAACTGTACCTCATTGTTCGGGCGGGTGGGACCGCGATTCAGGCGGGGTACATCCGCTTACGGTACGGTCAGGTACCGCTCGTGCCTGGCAGTCCGTTGTCGATCAACGTGGCCACGATTACCCGGGCTGATATCAACCAGATCCGCGACAGCCTTCGGGTAGCGGTGCAGGGCTCGTCGTCGATTGCCCAGGGGGCGGCGGTGTCGGCCCAGCAAAGTGCGACGGACGCCCAGCAGGCCCGCGCAACGGCGCAGGGAGCCGCCACCACGGCGCAGAACTCCCAGACCGCCGCAGCCGCATCGGCTAGTAGTGCCCAGACCTCGGCAGGTAACGCCCAGACGGCCGCGACCAGCGCCAGTGTGTCGGCGGGGCAGGCCTCGACCGCGGCAACGACCGCAACGACGGCCGCTACACAGGCGCAGGGCTACGCCGCGAATGCCGGTACCAGCGCAACCAGTGCGGGTACGTCCGCGACCAATGCCGCCGCCAGTGCGGGCGTGGCCACGACCCAGGCGCAGAACTACGTCGTATCGGCGTCGGCCGTGAGCGGTACGTACACGATCGATTGCAGCCTGCGCGATAACCAGACCCATTACCTCACGCTGACGGGTAATGCAACGCTGTCGCTGACCAACATGGTTGCGGGCAAAAACATCTACCTGCGCGTCGTGCAGGGTGGGGTGGGGTCGTTCACGCTGGCGTTTCCGGGATCGGTGACTTTCCCCGGTGCCGCCGCCATCGATTGGAACACCACGCCCGGCACTGTCAACACTTTCTCACTGAACTGCTATTCGTCGGCGGGTGCCGATGGCTGGTACACGAAGCAATAACATGAAAAAGCTCCTTCTCTTTCTTCTCCTGCCTCTGCTGGCCGTGGCTCAGCTACCCCGGCTCCCGCAGCAGGGCCAGTTCACCCCGTCGTTCGTTCTGGACCTGACCAAAGGGACCCTACCCTCGTCGTTTACCTGCACCCGGGCTGGCACAGCTACCCGGTTCAACGCTCTGGGCCAACTTGAGACCGTAGCCGCCAACGCACCCCGGTTCGACTACGACCCGACTACGTACCAGAATATGAATCTCATCGCCCCGTCCGAAGACTATAGTGGTGGCATTTGGTCGCGGACGGGTTCAACGGTGTCACAAACCGCGGTTACGGCGCCAATTGCTGCCAGCGTGACGCTGCTAACGGAAACAACCGCGACAAGCGGGCATACTTTGACCGGCTCTAATGTCAGCACGGCCATTTGTACCTTTTCGATTTATGCGAAAGCGGCGGGCCGGAATTTCCTGTGGCTCTACTTTGGTGGGTATTCCGGCGGATCAACCTGGTTCGACCTGGCGAGTGGAACAGCCGTAAATGTCGAAGGCAACGTAACAGCGGCGATCGTCAATCTGGGCGACGGATGGTATCGCTGCTCAATCACGAAGAAAAACGCCCAAAACCACAGTTCGGTGGCGGCGAATCTGGCCAACAGCAGCACGGCTACCAGCTACACCGGGGACGGGGTTTCAGGCATCCTGTTAACGGGCGCACAGCTCGAAACGGGCACAGTGGTCGGTCCCTACACAAAGACAACCACCCTTCCCGTTACCACAACAACTCTCGCCACGTTGAAGGGGCTGCTCATTGAAGACAGCCGCACCAATTTTGTTCGCAATTCAGAAATGGTCGGGGCGGTCACAGGAACACCGGGTACGCTGCCGACAAACTGGGCTATAGATCAGGCTTACGGAAGTAGCACCGTACGGAGCCGGGTGGCAGTCGTTTCTGAACTAGGAATTACCTGCGTCGATATCGGGCTTTCTGGGACCACGACCACAGGTAATTATCTACTTGTCAATCCCAACGGCGCAAATTATCCGTGCACAGTGGGTCAGCGGCTAACATTTAGTGTCTATGTCAGGCTGGCAGGTGGGGCAATGGGTATCGGAGCAAAATGTGGTGTGCAGGCCCAATTTTTTGATTCGGGTAACGCGCAACTATCCAGTAACAATTCAACGGAAATCGATGTACCAACGGGGTTGACCAAGCTCAGCTATACCACAGGCGCAGCCCCGGCCAATGCGACATCGTGTAGGTTTTGGATTTACTTCACGGGGGCACAGCCAACAACGGTCTACACGTTCGCGTTGCGGTTTGGAGCGCCTCAGGTCGAGGTAGGTTCGTTTCCATCATCGTATATCCCCACGACGGGCTCGAGTGTTCAGCGCAACGCGGATTTTGTTCAAACCAGTACCCTCAACTGGTTCAACCCGAAGCAGGGTACCATCGTTACCGAAATTCTGACGCCCATAGCGGCCAACACCACCAGCAATCAGGGCATTTTCAGTATCAATACGGGTACCGCCACGCCACGTATTGACTGCCGGTACCCGTTTACGTTTTTTCTCAACACAACGAGCATCAGCAACGGCACCGGCCTAGCCAGTACCATTCAGCGAGTCTCGACAAGCTATCGTAGTACCAACTACATGGCCGTGTCGGTTGGGGGGGGTGTCCCGACCACAGCTACCCCTGCTACGTATCCGACCGGCTTGAACCGCCTCCAACTCGGCACCCTCGACGGCGGGGCAAGCAACGCCCTAAACGGCCACGTCCGACGGCTCTATTACTACCCAACTGTAGTGCCCACCCCCTACTTCCGCAAAGTCAGCCAATAGCTCGCTAGCCCAGCTTCTTCACTTTCTCATGTCAACTACCAACACTATGCGTCGTTTCCTCTTTGCCATCGCTCTCGGTCTGCTGGCCTTCACCGCCTACGCCCAAGATCCCGCTGCCCGCCGGGTCTATCAGATCAACTCCCATGTCTTTGTCTGCGCCACAACCACCGATGACTGCCGGATGCGCGAGGGTGGTATGGGCGTCGACTTCTCCAGTGCGACGAACCAGGTCGTGATTCGCTCGGTACTCGATAACCTGGAGTACCGGCTGTTGCCCAGCCAGTTCCTCAACCAGGCCGGCACGGCCTACGGGGCAACGCTGACCGCCGCCCGGACAGCCTGGGAGGCTCATTTGCAGACCACGGGGGCCAATGCCTTCGGCACCAACGCACCGACGCTGGTCGACTATACCACGACGAGTTCAATCGCGACGACCGGGGCTGTCGGGTTCCTGATCGAAAACATGGGCACGGCCTCGACCACGCTGACCTACGGCGGGCTGAGCTACACGCTTCAGCCAGGGGATCAGCGTCAGTTCAGCGCCCAGCCTGACCCGTCGACCAACCGGCTCAACCCGCTGCTCGCCCTCACCGTCGTGGGAACGGCCTCGGCCCCGCTACGCGTGCTCACCTTCCGGATTCAGTAATCACTACACTACACTACTATTATGACTCGTTTTGTGCTCTCGGTCTGCGGCCTGCTTCTGGCTTCCCTGACCTACGCCCAGGTTAAAGTCGGTGGATCGGCCAGTAACGCTGCCCTGACCCAAAAAGCCAATCTGGCCGGTGGTAACGCCTGGACCGGCGATCAGTCCGTGAATGGCAGTTTTAGCCAGCCTTTTGAGAACGTTTCGTTAAGCGTGGGCAATAACCGGGATGTCGGCTTTACGAAGAAGATCGGCTCGAACGGTATGCTAACCTACGGGCTAAACAACTCGTTGGTTATTGGGCAGTCGTCGGCAGCCGATGTTGGAGCCAGCAACACGTTCACGCAGCGGCTGCTGCTCGACAATACCGGCAAGTTGACCCTACCCACGGGTGGCCTCGATATCAATGGGGGCCTGGGGATTCGGCTCCAAGCCGATAATAGCAGCGTGACGCTGTTTAACGACAACTTTGGGCTTATTAAAAAGCTCGGCGATCCGGCGGGGGCGCTGGCGGTCTCGGGGACCAACCCGCTTCGTTTCGTTCGGCTCTCAGGCTCGACCATCAGCGGCAACGTGAACTCCTCGACGGCTACCGAGCTGATGCAGTTCAACTCAGCCAACAACATGGGCGTCGGCATGGCGGGCAGCACGAAGTACAAAGTGGCGATCAACGGCTCGGCGATCTATCAGCCTTACGCCTTCCCGGCCACGCCCACCGTGTCAGACGTACCCTCGGGGTCGGCGGTATTCGGCACCGTGGCAGGCGCGTCCAATGCCGGTTTTTTCTACAACGACGGGACGACGGTACGCGATCTGCTGGCCGAGAAAGCCACGGCCCGGCAGGTGTACTATAACACCAACGTATCGGGTAGTCTGACCATCGACGCTTCGCTTTACCGCGACGTCTTCATTACGCTGACGGGCAACGTCACCAGCTTCTCGATCATCAACATGACGATGGGGCAGTCGGTCTACCTGCGGGCCGAGCAGGGCGGTACCGGCGGCTATACAATCACCTTCCCAACGACGCTCCGCTTCCCCGGCGGGGCCGACGTGGACTGGCATACGACGGCTGGCAACGCCAACACGTTCAGTTTCATGCCGTACTCGACGACGAATGCCGACGCTTTTTATACCAAACAGTAACCCGTTTTCATCCCCCAATCACTATGCTACGTTATCTGATTCTTTTCGCCTTCGCGCTCCTGACTGCTCCGAGCCTACAGGCTCAATCGACCTCGCTGGACAACATCGAGATGCCGCCCCAGCTGATCAATGGGGATACGGTACGCCGTTCCCTGCTGATCTCGGACATGAACATCGAGCGGCTCGACTTCCGCAATAAGTGGGCCGTGCTGCTGGTCGACGTGCTGCACTACACGCTGGAGAAAGAAGCGCGCGTGGCCACGACGGACTCGCTGGGTAACGCGCTGACCTACGACACACTTGTCGTCAAACGCCCCTACGAAAAGGGGTTCGCCTTCGGCTCGAACGGCATTATCCGTTACCGGCTGGAGGTCCGTAACGATCGGTTTATGGACGTAACGACGGGGCGGGCTGTGACCGACACCACGCCGGAAGCCGATCGCATCCGGGAGTTCGACTTCTTCCGGCTCCTGATGCAGCCGGAATCGAAAGGGGGCCTGCACATGGGTCTGGAAGAACTGATCATGAACCGCTTCGGTCTGTACGTCGCCGAGGGGGCTTTTGATACGAACGAATACCGCTACCGTTAAGCCGTTATCGTTATGGTTCTGTCACAGACTCAACTCGCTCAGATGTGCGGCTCGGCCTCCCGGGCCGCGCTCTACGCCGATCCGATCAATGCGGCGCTGGCCGAGGGCAAGATCCTCTCTCCTACCGCCACGGCCCATTTTATGGCGCAGGTCCTGCACGAAAGCTGGGATTTGACGCGGACGTACGAAAACCTGAATTACAAACCCGAAGCGGCACTGGCCACGTTTAATCAGAATCGAATTCGGATCACGCCGGCACAGGCGCAATTGTACTGCCGCACCGCCGCCCACAAGGCCAATCAAGAAGCGATCGCTAACCTGGTCTACGCGGGCATGAGTGGTAACGGCAACGTAGCCAGCGGCGACGGCTGGCGCTACCGGGGCCGGGGTGGGATTCAGCTCACGCTGAAAGACAATTACGCCGCAGCGGGCAAGGCCCTTGGTCTTAACCTGGTGGGGCAACCCGATCTGGCGGCCCAACCCGACATCTGGCCACGCGTCGCGGTGTGGTACTGGAACAGCCGGGGCCTGACGGCGATCGCCGAAACCGACAAGGTCGGGGTGGTCGAAGACGATGACGACGTGTGTTTACTGATCCGCCGCCGCGTCAACGGGGGTAAGATCGGGTTCACGGAAACGCTGGAGAAACTGGCGCTGTGTAAGCGCGTGCTCCACCTCAATTAACTATTTGTTGTTTCGTTCGGACAGCCTGTCGACGCTTGTTGGCAGGCTGTTTTGTGTCTAGACGGGGGGTATAATGTCCATTTTCTCTGTACAAAACGAAACGAACCCACTGATGATCAGCAAACAGCTACCCCAAAGGCTGGGGTATAATTCACACTTTTTTTGTACAAAAAACGCCCCCACCAGCGGCAGGAGCGTTTTCAAACTATCAGAAGAACTGTGTTTGACACAGTTTACTTGTAGGCCTGGTTTTTCACCAGTCTAAGGTCATTCAGTTCGGGTAGGTCCAGGACGCAGTCGGCCGGGATGGTACCGCGCCGAATCCAGTTCGTTACCACGTGTGTCGTGACGCCGTAGCGTTCAGCGTACCGTTTGATGGTCAGCCACTCGTCCAGATTCACGGTACTGACCGGTAGCCCAGCTTCGCGGGCTAATTGAATACTGGCGTCGGATTCGCGCTCGAAGCGCTCGTAAGTGTCGTTGTGGTTCACGGTTTGGTCGCTCGTAGTCATAGTTGTATGAAGGTAAGGGGGCTTGCGCCCCCGTGGTTATTCGTCGTCGGGAATTTCTTTTTTGAGGTCTTCCACTATTCGTTTGTGTTTGATGTAGCGGTTGAGCCATTTACTTTCTTGGTTCTGGGCCTCTAATTCGTAGTAGTATTTGTCGAGCTGGTCTTTGGCAAAATCCCGCTGCGCTGAGTGGGTTTTGATAAGCTGGTCAATTTGTTTCCGTGTCATGTTCTTCTGATGTATTACTCTGTAAAGGTACGCACTGTTCCGTTACGGAACAAACAATACAGCAATTATTTTGCTCTTTTTTTCTAATTATTTTTTGACTTCCCGGAATTACGCTACTTTTGGGACATGAAAACGTTCGTACAACGCCCGCAACATCAACGGCAACCCGCAATTTCGGGGCTGGGATGTTATTGGCTATAGCGAACTATAGGCATTATCAGAAAAGCCCCGTTTCACGACGGGGCTTTTTTTTGTTTCAGGGTGGTAGTTCAGTTGGTTAGAATTCGCGCTTTGGGAGCGTGAGGTCGCCGGTTCGAGTCCGGCTCACCCTACCAGTACAAATGGCTTAATGGTGTAATGGATAGCATGACTGTCTTCGGAACAGTTGGTTGGGGTTCGAGTCCCTGTTAGGCTACCAATAGTACAGGTATTTGTAGATTTACAAATGATAAAAACGGCTTTTTGGCCTCACTGGGGCCTTTTTAGCGGTTTCATTTGTAAATCTACAAATGCAACAATCGGGTGTAGCTCAATCGGTAGAGCGTCGGATTTTGGTTCCGAAGGTTGGGGGTTCGAGCCCCTCCACCCGGTCGCAGTCGTTATATCAACGGTTAGATTATCGCATTGTGGATGCGAAGATTCGGGTTCGAGTCCCGGACGGCTGACCATTTTAGTTACATCAACTTACTAGGTATGGTAAATCCATTCTCAGAAGCAATTGCATGAAACTCTTGTTTTTTTGTCGGATTATTTCTGAACATCTTTTCTAGCCGCTCACCCAACCAGCGAGAATACTTTTCTCGTGTATACATATCACAAATTGCCTTTACCGTTTCAAGTTTCAATGAATAATTTTCTACATAATAAGCGATCATATCAGCTCTTGGCTGTATTAAAGAGTACCAAGTTTTTAATTTATCTTGCTCTATAGCAATTTTAAAAATCACATCACCGAATCCATTCGCAGACAGCGCCATATGTGTCGATTCATCAGTTGGCCTGTAATCATCAAAATGATAAAAAATGTGTTTATTGGCCTCCTCTATTTCATTGTAAGGTATTAATCTATTTCTCAATAAAGCGCCATAGACAATAAAGCCCATATATTTATTCTCTATAATTCTATTACGCCATATTTCTCTCACTTCAGAAGAAGTATAATTAAAATAATTTATTTTATCTGGAGACTTATAAATTAACTCCAGATCAAGTTCGCTTTTACGAACAAAATCAATTATTGTCTCTCCGGTATTTGAATTACAATTCTTCATTACACTTTCAACCAGATATTCAAATCCAAAGCTACCTGTATTGAAGCTGGGGAAACTATTATATTCCTCTAAAATGCTGAACAACTCAATCCAGAAAGACTCCATATCCGCCAATACAACTGACTCATCAATTAATTTTACCAATGGTGTAATATCTGAGTTTGGCGGAGTAATTGATTCATCAAAATGTCTTCTGAATTTTTCTAACAATGTTTCTTTGCCGCCTTCGACTGTAATTTTATAAATATTGCTTTTAATAAAACTCCATAGAGCATCTACATGGTAATAATCAATGTTATTTGATTTGAAATGAGCACAATCGTTTCTTCTGTCTTTCCAGTATCTGACTTGCTGCCGTATATCCTCGTTAATATTAAATATCGCAGCACTACTATTAACCAATTCTTCAAATACAGCTCTTTCCCAGTGTTCATCTTTTCTTAAATCACTGATTATTTTATCCCAGCGGCTTTGCGGTACATATGGAAGATTAGGCTTTGTTGATTTGATAATTACCTCTTTAACAACCGTAAAAAAACCAAGGTAACTGAACATCAGTGCAGCTCTATAAGCTCCATTTTTGTAGCAGATGAACGATTCACCGAATAACGACGAAACATTGTTACTGAAACGCTGTTGTCCAGCCCATTCTTCAAAGAACAGTTTCATTGGTGTCTGATAGGAAGCGGTTTGAATCGGGAAATTATCAAAAACCCGAAGCAATGGCTCCCATGTGCACCGTAATTAATTGAGCGGAGGCAGCAGGGGTCGAACCTGCAAGGGTGTGATCCTCGGCGGTTTTCAAGACCGCTTCCGTCGCCGGCTATCGGATTGTACCTCCAGTACTGGGCAGAGGGACGGGGAGTCGAACCCCGAAGCCGGTTTCCCGACTACAGATTAGCAGTCTGCCGCCTTACCATTCGGCACACCCCTCTATGTGGTGGATCCTCTGCGGCTCGAACGCAGGACCGGCTCATTATGAGTGAGCTGCTCTAACCAGCTGAGCTAAGAATCCATTGGCGGTCTATACGGGATTCGAACCCGTGATCTTCGCCGTGACAGGGCGACGGGGACGGCCTGGCTCCCCTAATAGACCAATTGTATTTCGTGTGACCGGAGGGGCTCGAACCCCCGACTCCCATATTAAAAGTATGGTACTCTAACCAACTGAGTTACGATCACGTGTACTTGGCGTGGGTTGCCGGGATCGAACCGGCGACGACCGAATTAACAGTTCGGTGCTCTACCAACTGAGCTAAACCCCCGTAAACAAAAAGCCCTCGGCCTGTAGCAGACCGAGGGCTTTTCTTAATGGTTTATCTTAATGTTAACCCAAAGCGAAGCCGGTCTGCCAGAGGCAGGTCTTATCCGAACTATTCTTTGAATTAACTATGAAGTGCATGACGTATCCGGCCTAATGCCGGGGTTTGTGTGACAAAAGTAGTACAATGTCCTGCGATCACAAGCGATAGCAGGATTTTTTTCTAGTGGAACCGACTGGATTCGAACCAGCATATCCAGATTTTCAGTCTGGCGCCTTGACCAACTCGGCCACAGTTCCGTTGAGTCCGGTACCTGATTCGAACAGGTGATTGGATCGCTTTGCAGGCGAGTGCGTTGGACCAGGCTCCGCCAACCGGACAACTTTATGGTGAGGGTGACAGGATACGAGCCTGCTCAGCATGATGCAACGGTTTTACAGACCGCCCCGACTCTCCCACTTCGGCGCACCCCCATGTATGTTTTTGCACGCCCTGAGAGATTCGAACTCCCGTCGTCGGTTTTGGAGACCGGTATCCTACCACTGGACGAAGGACGCGTATGGGCACAAAAAAAGCCCGCCTGTAAGAACAAGCGGGCTTTCATGTACCAAAGTCTTTGAAACCTACAGGCACAGGTTGTCCGCTTGCTCGACTGAGCAATACGAACTAAACCAGAATTGGCCTTGCGTTTTCATATGGCAAAAGTAGAGAGAGTTTTCAGCATCCCCAATAGCTGATAAATTTTTATTCGGGCGAGTCTGGGCTAGGCGCAATAGCGCTCATTTGGGCAAACAACTCTTCCCGTGCCAGATACAACGTCATCTGCATTGGTGACGAATTACCGTCGACAAAGGGACTCCTGGTCGACGATAGAAACGGCAAGTTGGCCACTACGTATGTACCTGAATCCTCAGGTTTCTCCCGGCATTCGATCTGGAAAACAGCTCCGTATTCGAACCGGCCCCCAAAGGCATAATCCATCTCGACCCAGTGAGGCGGCATCAATTCTCGATACGTTTGCCGGTCGGCGGTTTCGTAGACCATCGTCAATAAGCGCACTTCGGGTTTGAGCATTCGCGCGTTGCTTTCCATCCTGCTTTCGTGAATTCGACTATTACAACTAAAACATAAATTTACTTTTTTTACTTTCAATAGTCAATATTTGTAACATAACGCTACCAACTCCATTCCTATATGCATTCACTCCCGTTGGCTCATACGCTCGTCTACATTCGTTTAGTCCCCCGAAATCGATTACGAATTCCTTTCTTCGGCTCGCTGGTCAAAGCTGGCTTTCCCTCCCCCGCGTCAGATTATATCGAGCGGGTGTGTGATCTGAACGACCTCTGCATTCACAACGCCGAGGCTACGTACTTCGTGAGGGTGGATGGGGACAGTATGATTGACGAACACATCATGCCGGGCGACATCATGGTAGTCGATTGTTCATTAGAGACAGTGAACGGCCGGATCGTCGTCGCTTGGTACAACGGCGCGCATACTGTCAAACGGCTTCGTACCGCGCCGCCACTGATCGTATTGGAACCTGCGAATGAGAAGTATGAGCCTATCTATATTCAACCTGGCGACGATTTCAAGCTGTTTGGCGTCGTTACGTTCGTCATTCACAAAACAACCTAACCATGCTGTCACTTGTGGATTGCAACAACTATTACGCGAGTTGCGAGCGGGCGTTTAACCCGGCCCTGGATCATCAACCCGTTGGCGTGCTGTCAAACAATGATGGCTGTCTCATCGCCCGGTCCAATGAATTAAAAGCGCTGGGCGTGAAAATAGGGACGCCTCACTTCCAGCTGAAGGAGCTGATCGACGCGCATAACGTTAAAATCTTCAGCAGTAATTACACGCTGTACGGCGACATGTCGGCGCGCGTAATGGCCACGCTGGGTCGGTTTGTCGAGAATGTCGAAGTGTATTCGATCGACGAAGCGTTCATGGATCTGGCCGGCTACGAATCGGCTTATCCTGATCTAATCAGCTTCGCTCAGCAGGTACGTTCGACGGTATTGCAATGGACGCGCATACCCGTTTCGGTTGGATTAGCGCCCACGAAAACACTTTGTAAAGTGGCTAACTGGTACGCTAAACGTCAGGCTGAACATAATGGCGTATTGCTACTCGATAGCCCGGCGCAAATCACCGCTACACTAGATGACTTCGCCATTGATGATTTATGGGGCATCGGCTGGCGGTACGCGGGGATGCTGAAACGAAACGGCATCCGCACGGCGGCACAACTGGCTGCGCTCCCGGATGACTGGATCAACGCGAAGTTGACCGTGAATGGGCTCCGCCTGGCTTACGAACTGCGGGGTACGCCCTGTAAATTACTGGAGGTGGAAGCACCCGCGAAAAAGGCGATCTGCACAGCCCCCAGTTTCGGACGGGGCGTACCTGATCTGGACACGATCAGCCAGGCACTAACGACACATCTGGGGCGGGCAGCCGAAAAGCTACGGAGGCAGGATTCGTGTGCTTCATCGTTCACGGTCTTTCTGCACACGAACCGGCACAAGCGATCCCCTAACCCTAACGGTGAACTGGCTAAGCAGTATTATGGGGCGCAGTCAGTGGATCTCCCTCATCCGACGGCCAGCACAATGGAGTTGGTTGGTTACGCCTTGGCGGCGTTGAAAAAGGTATTCCGGTTTGGCTACGAATACCAGAAAGTGGGTATCATGTTGACGGGCCTGGTCCCTGCGGAACACTGCCAGACCGACTTATTCCGCAACGTACCTGATGGGCGCATGGCTAAACTATCGGCTACGGTCGATAAGCTCAATCAGCGCCATGGCCGCGACCGGGTCAGACTGGCGGCCGCTGGGTATGATCCGTCATGGCATCACAAACGGCAGTGGATGTCGCCGCTTTACACAACGAATTGGAAGGACATTTTGGGAGCGAAGTAATAAGATTGATAATCTTCCACTTAATAAAACTTAGTTTTATCAAACATCAACCTAAGACTGATAAGTCGAATAAAGTGGTGACTAAATATCCTTTACTCGCTCTTTCTTCAACCCAGGCGTCTAAGTAAGCCTGATTCAATTCTACATTAATAATTGCGCAAAGTTCTTCTCCAGCTTTAGTAAAAGCGTGATTTATAAATTGTATTGCTTGCAGTGATGAACCATTTGTACGAGTAATAGTACAAGCTTTATTACCTAAAGGAATAAGAACGCCCTCGAAAGTACCATTTGGGCCTATAGTATCAGACCTCTGGTCAAATTGAACTGTAGTTTCACTACTATGAACTAACTTCAATTCTCCAAGTAGCATAATATCTGAGTAATTGATACCAAATCGCGAAAGGTCCCTGTTGTTCATTTGATAAACAAACCTATGCTGAGTTGCCAAGGCACACATACGTTCAAAAACAATAGCCTCTTCTCTTGACATAGTGCTAAGCACATCTAATAATCGGATGCTTGCTGATTTTGGCTTAGCTATCTCAGTTGCAAGAATACGAGCCCATAAATCTTGCATATCTTTTTCTGACACATCTTGTACATGATTGAAGAATCGAGTACGCCAATCCGGACTTACAGGCTCTTCACTAACCGCTTCTGGCAAATAAGCATATGCCTTTTCAGCGACAGCTTCTATATTCTGTTGCCTTTTAACTTCTTGCTGAACAAGACGTTGTGCTGCTCTTTTGGCAATCTCATCATCTGCACCTGCCAGAATCAGTTTACGTCTAGCTTCAGCATTAGCTAGAACCTCCATCTTATAGGCCTCAGCGTCAGCTTCATTACGAATAGCCCTAGGTTTGTAGAGTGTACCAATTCCATTTGAGACGACTTCTATAAACTTGTCGAACGGCACTAGCTTGATGTCCATATGATGAAATTATTAAAGGATGGCTTTTAGTGTTTTGAATCGCTCTTCCAATGTCATTGGACCGTAATGGCTATTTGTTTCAGAAAATAGCTTGCCCACATTGGTAAGGAAGTCTTTGTCCGAGTCGTCACCATTGTGTAGAAAGAACAAGGCTACGATATCCGCTATCACGTGTAGTTTAATTTCTTGGATCTTATTCAAAGTAACGAACGGAATGTTCGCATCGCGTTGCCATAACACGCGGATTTCTTCGTAGAGATCACGCCAGGTCTTGATAAGATCTATGCCTTCAATTCGCGTAAAATCGTCTGACACTTTTTCCATAAGATCAATCCTGTCATCGATCTGAGACAGCAAATCGGAAACGTTCTTGAACTTGAAAAGTTGACATCCAAAGTTATTTGGCGATACAGGGTCGTCGCCTTTGGGAGTTGATTGGCTACTCATCGTATCTTTTATGGGCAACAATAATATTTAACTGACCGTCGTCTCGAACTCAAAATAGATACATTCTTCAGTTTCCTTCTGGAAACGAAAGATCACGTCGCCATCTCGTAGTAGGGGTTTGCATTTGTAGGGGATTAGCACCACGTCTTCACGATCACCGCCCTCATCGATATATTCTTGCAGGGCGTCAACGACTTCACCCGTATTCCGGTACGTATCATTCTGATCCGTGCCCATCGTCTGTTTCAGGTGCGTATAATTGGAAACAAAAACGGTTTTTAGCATACTGGTTTTAGATTTAAAAGAGTGTTATGTTCTGCTTATAAGGACAGCCAGCGCAGACTGATCAGGGCGCCAATAACTAGTACATCTGAATCACAGCTCTTACGGAATCACGCCTAAGGCCCTTCCCAAGTTTATAACAAAGCTACTGATCGAGGCAATCTTCGACCCAGAGTCAAGTAATTGTTTGATAGCTGTTTTAGGAATCCGGCCGGTCTCAATGCCTGCCTGCACGTCGTCTACGCAATCGACTATATCCTGCCGTTGTGAATCTGTTACTATGGGATCATTACTGACCGCCTTTCTAATATTTTCCAGCAGTTGCTTGGTTGCACTTTCCGCCTGCTGACTGATCGTGGTATTTGTGGAGCCAATCACAATGTTGGCATTTGTGCTGTGACTGATTTGGTAGTTAGTGTTGTGATTGACGATTGGGGTTCCTTTCTGGGCGAACGATGTTCCTTCAACAAATTCAATACCCTGACTTTTTAGCCTCACTGGCTGATAAGAACCGAATTGTTGTTCTCTGACGATGAGGTTTTCTTCTATTAATCTGTCAATTAATGTTTGTGCCTCATCAGTATCTATCGAAATTCCTTGAGTGTCAAATAAGTCGACAGGATTACCATGCCGCCCAGGCTGCTCGTAGAGCAACCGGAGCAACAGATCGAGTTGTTCGGATTGTTTCATTTAGTCAATTAGATTTGACCGTGATATTAACTCAAAAGTGATAATCATATAGTTAACGTAAGCAACTTTTCGACGATTTTGCCTACAAACGGTAGACATGGATAAACTCTCGGCTGGACTGACCGGTATAGCAGGTGAATATTTTGTGGCCGCGGAGTTGTCGCGGCGCGGCTGGATGGCCTCGATCACGCTACGAAATAACGATAGCATCGACATTCACGCCTCCAGCCTAGTCAATGAAAGATTGTTATCTATTCAAGTAAAGACGACGCAGGTTAAAGCCCGGAGGTGGCCGCTTAACGTCAAGGCTGAGCAGCGGTATTCCGACAATCACTTCTACGTCTTCGTGCACTTAAAGGAGTTAGTCCAGCGACCCGATTATTTCATCGTTCCGAGTGAAGTGGTGGCCAGAACAGTGCGGGAAACACATCAGCTTTGGCTTGATACACTAGGCCGGAAGGGACAGGCGCACAACGACTCAGCTATGCGGGTATTTACCGATATGGACGGCATATTTCTGGAACGCTGGGACTTGCTCGATCTATAACACCTAGGCAAAATCAGATAGCTCTTTCGGGCCTTTATCAAGCCAAAGGTATTCGGGTGCTCCTTCGCAACAGGCTTGCTGGTAGGTTTCACTGGCCTGTTGCTCTGTCAGCGAGGCGGGGCCAAGCACAATTGCGTATTCGTCGCCACCGGTTTCCACTTCTTCAATGGCAACGCCCTGGTCGGCGTATCGTTGCTGAAAATACCGGATGGTATCCACGATCACCGACCAGGTGGGTTGACTCCGCCAGTCCCACGAATGCACGGCTAAAGGTTGCTGGGTATGAATGTAGTACATGGCGGTATTGAATTAGGCTTTTTGATACGAGACCTTCAGCACGACCATGTCGCCGCCCCGGTAGCTGCCATCGTTAATCTTCTTCACCAACACGTCGAGTTGCTGATTGGCCCAATCAGGAATGAATTTATCGGGCGTGTCGATCATGATCTTGGGGTAGTTGTAGAGCGAACGACCCAAACCAAACTGCACAGCGCAGCGTTTCATGGCATCCGAAATACCGCCTTTCACCGGCTCAATGTCGGTGCGGCTGGCCCCGTCCATTTTGGCGAGCTGAACGGCTGGTGTAGCGTCGGTTGCTGGCACCGTGACGGTGATCTTGCAAAGGAACCCACCCTGTATTTCGGTAATCTCATTCTGCCAGTTCTGCCAGCCAAACTGCCGGTCGAACCGCTCCATTACAGTCCGGTTGGTCAAGTAAGGGACCACGATCAGTTTACCGGTCTTGGTCTGCATCTGCACCCGCCATTCGATCTCTTCAGGCTGGATCGGCTGGGTCATTACCTCCAGGGCATTCGTTGTCTGTTCCATGATTACTAAGCTAGGATACTACTTAAATATACGCATAAATAGCCTCATTTTCAAGCAAATAAGCCGTTTATGGGCCGTACTGCTGATAGATTTTGTCTATCCAAATCTTAATACCTTTCAGCGTTTTACCACCGCCGATCGGGCTATTCTGGCTGGCCCAGTGCGCTTGCTGGTACCGCTGCCGGATGGCCGAAGCGAGTGGGCCGACGTCTTCCATCGTCAGCCGTTGTTGCTCGTGCTGGGGCAGAGTCAACAGCTTCTCGACGGCTTTGTCGATATACCAGTCACCACGTCCCATATCGCGCAGCGGGTAAGCAATCCACTGGCCACTTTTGCGAAACCAGTATTGATACTGCTGCTTAAGGCCACTACCGATTGTAAGCCGCACGTACCAGTCGGAGGTGATGCGTTCGGTTTCGCCAGGCTGAGGGGGAACAGGAGGAAACATAAACATGGGTTTTGCGCCGTATCGATAAAGGTCTTCTTCCGAATACAGCCTTGTCAGTACCTTAACGAATTCGCGGTAACGTTTCCACAGGTTGCGGCCTTGCGAATAGTAGGATCGACCACAGACGGTTAGGGTACACGAGTAGTAGATATCGCCGTAGTCTGGCGTCAGTTCGACACCGACCTTGATGTCCCAATTGTGCATCCGCTGTATCTGCCAGAGGTCCGTTTCGTATTGCTTGAGCAGCTCGTCCATGCTTACTGAATAGCAACAGTCTGCGCCCGGGCCGAATAGCCAAACTGGCTATTGATCTCGTTCCGGTCCAGACTGATGTACGTTTGAGACTTCCAGGGGAAACAGATATCAGGTATTCCTGCCTTTTCAGCGGCAGGGGCCAAATGCCAATCGGGTCCATAGTCGGTACCAACACACATGGCAAGGCGGCCATTTGGCCGTTTGTCCGAAGGCATCATCTCGTTGATAATCTGCTGAATCAGACTCGCCTTAAACGTTTCCATCTGCTCGGCCGTAATCGTAGCCTGTGCTTGGATGGTTGGCTGTGCTGTCAGCAAAAAAAGCATTGGGTTGTCATCACCGTTGTCTTTGTTGAGCGGCTTTTGCAACTGAGCGGCCCAAAGGTCAGCGACGATTGTAGCGGCTTTACGGATATGTTCCTCGGTCGGTTGGAGCGTGTTCATTTCGCATGATTTTGTTTGTGGAACTGAATAAGGTCGGCGTAATACGAAATGCCATTGGGACCTAGCTGGCCGTGTTGCGTTAGGTGATCCGCTAAGGCATCGTATTCGGCAACTGTCGACGCCTTGGTATTAAGGTGCACCAGGGCGGCCGTGTAGCCCTCAGTTTCAGCGATGTGTTTTGTGAGTTCGTCCATGAGGAGCTTAGTTATAAGCGTTTGTTTTGAATGATATAGATGCAGTTGTCCTCTTTGGCCAGTGACCGGCTGTAGAGCCAGTCGGCCGCCACGATCCGGTGCTGGTGCGTACTCAAGACCGGTTTGCAGGCGTGGGTAAGTTGGTTGCCGACGTGGATGTACGTTTCGACTGACTTCATCAGCAGCCCTTCGTCGACGCCCCAATAGTTGCCGTAGCCCGATATGGACTGGTCCAGGTGCGTGGCCCAGCAGGCGACGACCACCTGCGGCTCGTAGTAAGCGACGGCCTCCAGGGCTTCGAGCTTCTGTACGTCGGTACCGTACCTGACCAGAGGTTGCCCCATAGCGGCGTACTGGGCAACAACAGTCTTGTTAGTACCGTCCTGCAGGTAGGAATCGGTCAGGGGAAGGCCGAGTGCCCGACCGGTGGCGCCGTTACCGGAAGCAACTTCAATAGCGATGCGATCGCCGATTTCGTCGCGCAGGAACTGAATCAGTTCGGTGGTTGGGAGTTGATACAGGGCGTTTTTGAGACAGAAATACGACAGGTATTCCTGCTTGAAGCGGCTCAGCTCGGCGGCTGGTACCGCGACCAGCTTCCCGTCGGGCATTAGGAGTTGCTCCAGTTCAGCGGGGTAATTCACGGCCCAGGCGGGGAGCACACGGGCGGGGGATGGCGAGGGGATGTTCATGGGGATGTTGATTAGAGAGTAAGCTGTAAGGTGCCTAGTTCTTCCAGGCAGACGAAACGCGTGGCCCCTATGGTCATATCGATTCGGCGGTGGTGATGGCCGAAAATCCAGAGTTGGGGCTGATGCTGTTCGAGCATAGCTTGCAGGCCTTGGCTGGTGCGGCTCTTTCCTTGTATATCGAGGGCGTCGCGGTAAACGGACAGCGGGCAGTCGTGGCTCACCATGATCTGCGGCCTGACCCGTTCGTAGTCGTTCATAGCCTGGTAGAACTGGGGAATCGTCAGCTCTTCGTCACGCCACCAGTCGCGGTCCTCGACCCGAACCGACCGGTCGATGCTCTCAGCGCCCCGCACCCAAAACAGGCATTGATCTTCCTGTATGTCGAAGCCCCAGTCGCCCAGGCTGTGTGCGGCCGCCAAATAAGCCGTATCGTCGTGGTTGCCGAACAGTACTTTGTGCTGGTCAGGATTGAGGTAGTTACTGTGCCAGGTATGGTGTTTGGTAAACCCGAAGTCGCCGACTTGAATAGAGCGATCGGGCTTGTGAGTCTGGAGCAGTTTCCAGTATTGATTCACCTGGCCATGCACGTCGCCGATAAACAGTAGTTTCATTATTCGTTGGTGATATCGCAGATCCGACCGTTAGGCAAGCGCAGATAGAGATGGACTTGATCGTATTTCGGAAAGCAGCTGGACGCCTGCTCGCGGCGCCGGTGGGCCAGCTCCTCCCAGTTCTGGATTTGCTCCCCCTGCACAGCCATCGTGACTAATACCTCAGCCTTCCCGGATGCACAGCCAATGACGAAATAGGTAGGCTTGTTAGTGATGGCGAGTTGTTGCAGCAGCGCGTCGAGCGTAGTGGGTTTCGGAGTACGGAGCTTTGACATTGGTGTTCGGTTTATTTAGCCCGTTGCTTCAGCAGTTTGCGACGCACTTTTGCTGCCTCACTCAGGTCAGACAGACTTACCCCATCCCGGCGTCGGGCTGCCGGATTACGCGTGTAATACTCGATACCATCGCTGATCAGTTGGGCGGCCGTAGTCAGGCCTGTGCGGTTAGCCGGTTTCATACCTTCTTTGCTTCGCGGGCGCTGGCCCCATAAGCGTTTTAGCTCGACAGATCGATTGCTCTTAAGAGCAACTGTATTTACATAAGTGAAGGAAATAACCCAGGAAGGCACCCTCAGCTTCATCAGGAGACCAGGGATCAACTATATCTGGATACGGCTCTACTTCATAGCCCCAGTCCATCGGCGTCAGCAAATCGCGTTTTTCGGTGAAGAGCATCCGTTCATCGGCAACTTTGATCGATGGGTGTACCGGGTAGGTAAACCCCAGCTTTTGCGCGATCGCCGTCATGGCCAGCGTTTCCAAGTGCTCGTAATACATCAGGGCTGGGATTCGCTTAACGGGCCGGGACAGGTCGGTCAGATAGGCTTCGGAGGCGTCGTGCAGCAGCGCCGCCAGTTTATGTTCTGGGTCTACTTGACGACTAACCAGAACGCTGTGCTGAGCCACTGAATAGAACTGGCGGGTATGACCCGTAAAGCGGCAGATATTGCTCAGGGCATGGGCAATGTCCTCAATGTCGATGTCATCGGGCCGGGGGTCGATGGGGTAATAGCGTTTCCCGGTGTAGGTCTGGATGTAGGGGCCAGTGCGTGTCGTTTCGTTCATGGGTATAGTGCGCTAAGCGCGTTATGAGGGTTGCCAGTTGATGACGCGATCAATAAATTCCTGATTGTATAAATTGAGCCGATCGGGTTTGTGGAAACGACTTTGGGTTTTCTGGTACCAACGGATCTTGCACAACACCGCGACGTCAACAAGACAATAAAACCGGCTGTGCACGTTGTACTTCTCAGCCAGCCACTTGGGGCCGGCAAAGTGGGTTTTGATAGCTTCACGGAAATAGTAACCTAAGCTGTTACATTCATTGATTCCGTGCTGATACTGACGAATCCAGGCATCCATTTCGTCAGACGTTAGCAGGTACTGCGGCCAGTTGCGATGGATACTGACAGTTTCGGCCATCCAGTGAAAATACCCCTCGCGCGTTCGGATTGCCGTATCGTCGGTCACTACGATACGCTCCGTAGTATTCGCCCGAAACAGCCGCTCCGCCTCCAGTACTTTCTGCTCAGCAAAGCCTAGATCGTAGCGATCCGCATACTGCTGCATACCTAGTTCCATACACCGGGCCAGCTCGGGAGCGACTAGTTTGTAGCGGGCCAAGAGTTCGGCTCCAAGCGCGGGGTTCTGTGCCAGAGTCATCATATAGGTACATGTCGTGCTTAGACAGGCATCGCCGCGGCCAGACTTTCGGCCATTGCTTTCGGGATGAGCGGGTGAACGGAATTGCCGATGAACTTCTTGGCTTTGGTCGTGGAGCGGCCTAGTTTGTAGCTGCTCGGAAATCCTTGTATCCGCTTGAGTTCGGGCACTTTAAGCATCCGCATTTTGATATCGACAATGCCCAGCGCCGCCATCAGGATTTTGATCTTCTGGGTCATGGGGCTATCGCTCGGATAGATCACGATGGCCAGCTCGCCGCCCTCGCCCGAATCGGGCTGGATCTGCACCAGGTAGTGATGCGTACCCGTCAGCAGTGCCGGCGCGGGCTCGTCGACGCTTCGGGGTACGTTGGCGTGCAGGTTGGTCATCAGCATCCGCTCGCAGCGGATCATCGACAGCGGCGACTTATCCTGACGGGCGACGATTACGGGTGCTGGTTCGGTCAGGTCAGTGCTGTGGCCGAACCAGCCGGGGTTGTAGATAAACCCCTCGGCCCCGATCGGGGTAACAAGCCGTTGCTTGGGAATCGTGGTGAGTGCCGTCGTGGGTTCGTTCAGCGACTCGTCCTGCCCGCCCCCGCTGTAGTAGTTGACCATGTACTGCTCGGCCCGCACCAGGTTCAGCTTCGGGTTCTGGGTCACGGTAGCCGCCGGGCCGTCGATCGACGCGGGCTGGCTTGCCCCGTACTGCTGATCCATGAAGTGGTGCACCTGCACCAGTGACAG
Source organism: Fibrella aestuarina BUZ 2 (assembly GCF_000331105.1). Taxonomy (NCBI): domain Bacteria; kingdom Pseudomonadati; phylum Bacteroidota; class Cytophagia; order Cytophagales; family Spirosomataceae; genus Fibrella; species Fibrella aestuarina. The sequence goes on from NC_020054.1 coordinate 5,003,586, forward strand.
CCGATCTTTCGTCGTCAGCGTCCCGGCAGGCCCGTCCACCCCCGTCGTCTGCCCCCCGCCACTGTAGTAATTGGACAGGAAGTTGACCCGCACCAGCGCGCAGCGGTTTTCGGTCGTCAGTGTCGAGCAGGGCTCGTCCAGACTCATGTTGCGCGATTCCGGTTTACCTCCGTAGTATTTCGAGATAAAGGCCTGCACCACTTCCAGATTGCCCCCAGTCGTGGTAATGGTCCGCGCCGGGTCATCGATGGATGAGGTACGTCCGGCCGGGTTGCGACCCTCGACGTCGTTTTGGCGTTGCACCAGAAACGAGGCCTTGACCAGCGCGTGGCTGTCGGCCGTCGTCAGCGCCCCGGCTGGTCCCCACAGGTCGATGTTCTTGGAATCGGGATCGCCACTGTAGTACTTGCTCAGGAACGCCTCCTCGCCGCCGGCAACGTGTTTGACAAGGCCCGCGTAGATGCGCTCCAGACTTTTTTCGACCAGATCGTGACGGTCCTGTTTCCGCAGCGCCATGTTGTATTTGCGTCCGAAAATGCTGTGCCCCTCGTCGTCGAAGTCGAGTACGTCCCGAACCGCTCGCCAGGGTTGCAGGTTACCGAACAGCGTCGTTTGCCCAGCACCTTTGCCCGTTTTGGTGCTGCGTTTCGCGTGGGTGGGCTGTGGCCAGGCGACCGGCACATTGGGACGATTGAAAATGGCGAAGAAGCGGTTGCGCGACGTGTAGCCTCCGAAGTCGGCCGCGTTGAGCATCTTCGAGTCGAAGTGATAGCCCAGTTCCTTGATCTGGCGGAGCCACTGCTGATAGAATTGGCCCTTGGTGCGGCTCTCCGGCTGCCAGTGGTAGTCCCAGATTTTTTCCTTCTTGTGCCAGACCATCTCGCAGACGGGCGCTTTATGGCCTTCAAAGGTGTGTTTTCGATTGACCTTGGCGATCATCGGCCCCCAGGCCATGAACTCACGCACGTTCTCAATCGTGAAGTAATCGGGTTTGATCGCACGCAGGTACATCGGCATGAAGTTGGCCAGCGACCGGCTATCGGGATCGCGCGGCTTTCCCCCCTTCGCATTTGAGAAATTGGTGCACTCCAGACTGGCGTGGAACAACACTTTGGCGTTGGGGTAGCGTAGCTTCAACTCCTGCACGATGGCCCGGATGCGGCGCGGCAACGACTTATCACGAACATCCTCGACGAAATGCACCGTTTCCGGGTGGTTGTCTTTATGCGCTTTGATCGCATCATGATCGTGATTGACGCCGACGCCGACGATCGCAATCCGGTAGCCCAGGGCATCAACCGCCTGCTCAATGCCTTCGGTCCAGCCACCGGCGCCACAGAAGCTATCGATGACAATTAGCTTAATCCGAAGCGGATCAATTGGTATCGCCTTACTTATGCACATGGTATGATTGCTATTGAGGTATCCGGCGCAGCCACACGAATACTGCGCCGGAGGTCGGGACTATAGAAAACTCAGTTGTTCACCGGGCGTCGTGCGCCCGCTCGGCGGTACCGGTATGTGCGCCGGTGGCTCTTTGGGAGCCAGTAGCGTATTCGTGACATGGTACACTTTCGCTTCCCAGATCCGACTACCACCCAGGCCCCGGACATACGCCTGATAATCGGAGCTGTTAGTCCGTACTGTGTCATACACGAACGTGGCGGGCTTACAGCGCGGGTATCGGCGGTTGCACTTCTCAACGGCGTCACGCATCAGCTCACTAACCACCTTCGGATCATCGGTCAGCACTTGATCGAACCGCTCCAGCTGATCGACGATCACCCGTTCCAGGTTATTACGGGCCGCGTTACCGGTCCCTTTTTTGATGAAATATTGTTGCATGGGCAGGCTTATTTGGGAGTTGGAAACCCTTCGCTGGCTGATACGCGCAGGACAGTCAGTGCTTCTCCACCACGACGGGCGTTCCAGGCTTTGATGCAGAGCGTAAGTCGTTCGATGTTACTCAGGTTTAGCCGCCCCATCTGCCCCGCTTCCAGACGCTGCCGTAACAGAAGTTCGGGCGAGTTGTCGACAAGCCCCGCCCCGCTGGCAATGCGCTTGACGAAGGCGAGCGCCTGTTCATTATCCAGTTTACCCAGCAGGTAATACAGGAAAGCGTATTCGGTCGTAGTGAGCAGGCGACTCTTGGCGTACAGGGTTACGCCAACATTGATGTATGGCGTCATGTCTTCCTGGCGTTGAAAGTCGACGATGTCCTGATTCGTTAAGGTGCGGGTTTTGACGCCCCACGACGAGAGCCGCCCCTGCTGATGCAGGATGACTAATCGAATCAGTCCTGATAGCGCGGATACGTTTTTGTATCCTTCGATGCTCAGCACATCGGCGGCCCGGCGCACCCGGCCCGTGTCGAGCACAGAAAAGATTTCGGGATCGCAATTGCGCGCAACCCAGAACGACTGGGTCGTATCGGACTTGACAACGGCCATTAATCGATGCTGGCCATCGAGCAGCCGCCCGGTCGTGGCAATCTTGATGGGTTCACCGGTGACCTGCCATTTGCCGGCCCGCATTTGCTCAGCCAAGAAATCGACGTGCCGATTCGTCAGGGTCCGGTTGTTCTGGTTATCGGCCAGCATAGTACGGGCGACCTCGGGCGTGATTTCTTCGAGGCCAACCGTCATAGATGGTGTGTTCATAATACTGATCAGTTAAGCGTACGTGTTGAGCATGACGGGCATGGCCAGCATCAGAATGTCCTCGTGTTCGTCTTTATCGGCGGGAATGATCAGGCCGGCGCGGTTCGGGGCTGACATCTCCAGCGAAATCATTTTGCTGCTCAGATTGCTCAGCATTTCCGACAGCAGTTTGGCGTTGAAGCCAATGTCCATTTCGGCACCATCGTATTCGCACAGTAGTTTTTCATTGGCCTCGTTTGAATAGTCCAGGTCTTCTGCCGAGATCACGAGGCTGTTGGCCTTCATCGACAACCGAATCTGATGCGTCGTCCGGTTGGCGTAGATCATGATCCGCTTTAACGAATTCAGCAGATCAGCGCGGCCGATCGTCAGCACGTTGGAGTTGTTGGTCGGAATGGCGTTCTCGTAATCCGGGAACCGCTCGTCGATCAGTCGGCAGATGAGCTTGATCGAGCTGAAGGTAAACGAGGCGTTGGCCTGGCTCATCTCGACGGTTACGGGTACGCCTTCGGGCAAGGCGTTTTTCAGCATCGAAACGGCTTTGCGTGGCAGGATGATCGTGGTACTTTCAGCAGTCTGAATGTCGGTGCGGCGGTACCGAATGAGCCGGTGGCCGTCGGTGGCCACAAACGTGGCGTTATCGCTGTTGAGTTGCAGATAAACCCCCGTCATGGCTGGCCGCAGGTCGTCGGAGCTGGTGGCGAATGCGGTGTGGTTAATTGCGCTCATCAAGGCATCCGACGAGAGTTCGACCGACTGCTTTTTGTTGACGTCCGGAATCTTGGGGTAATCGATCGGATTCTCACCCGACAACTTGTACCGCCCGTTATCGGTCTGGATTTCGGAGCCAAACGTATCGGTATTGACCTTGATCGTGATCGGCTGCTCGGGCAGGCTCCGCAGCGTATCGAGCAGCAGCTTAGCCGGAATGGCGATCGCGCCGCTGTCGGCCGAGTCGATGGGCACCTGCGTGGTCATGGTCGTCTGCAAATCCGAGGCCGTAACCGTGAGCGTGCCGTTGTCGATCTGAAACAGGAAGTTTTCCAGGATCGGAACGATGGGGTTGGCGTTGATGACCCCGTTGATGTTGAGCAGATTCTTTAGCAGAACCGCCGAGGAAACGACGAACTTCATATGCGATAATTGAGCGTTAAAAATGAATTGATTAATTGGTCGGGTGCCCACACTACCGGGCCTCAAGCTGGACCCGGTAGTAGCGCTTCTATCCACACCATAGCGCTGTCTCTGAACAGCGCCACTACCTAAGTAGTGTGGGCACCGTAATGCGTCGGTTTATTGGTTTTCTCTGTCCCAGGCTTCCTTACGTCCGCGCCATCCAGGGAAGTGAGATGATATATTGAACAGATACATTTCGTTACGTAAGTCTTGCTCTGTGGGGCGATCTAATGCTGGCTGCGCTTCAGGCTCAGGTGCCATACGATTGAACCCGTTAGACTCTCTCATCCTATAGGTAATCTGGTCCGAGTTGAGGGGCGCTAGCCGTTCTAACTCTTCGTTAGTCATGGAATTAAGCCACGTCCTAATCTCCCGCCACTCTACTAGTTGCCCACCCTGTAGTTTCATTGTTGATGCCATAGTTAATGTCTAAGGTTTATCACGCCCAAAGGCGTTTGGCCGTTTTCAGTTTATCGGTCAGCTCATTCACGGCTTTCTTGGCGTAGGTCAACGAGTAGGAATGCTGCCGCTCGATGGTGCCGTTTTTCAAGCCCTCGTGTATCGCCTGGGCTTTTTCCAGTTCGTGTTCGTAGAAATCGATCGAATCGGGCATCGACAGATTGATCGTCGCCGCCCGGCTCGCCCAGTACGCCGCCTTGTCTTCGTGGCTGGAGGCTTTTTTGCTCAGTTCGACCGACCGCCCCATCGCGTTCCAACTATCTTCCAAAGTGCGACGATGACGCTTCTCGCTGTGGTGACCGACCAGAATGGGTTGCCCCAGCGGAATGCCCTCGACCAACGAATGCGACCGTTTGTACGCGTCGTCGCTCCTGGCCTCGGCCCGCCCCGCCCAATCGGCGTACCGTTCCGCTTTCCGGGCGGCCCACTCCTGCACGTTGAAGCCGTCGGCTCGGACAATCGAGTAGTAGAAAAACCCGCCCTTCTCGTAAATGAGGTTGAAAACGATGGAGTCATTTTCGCTACCGTACCGGGTAGTGACCGGAATGATGTCCCCTTTTTGATGGGGTTCAGGACATTGGGCGAGGAAGACATTGGGGCAGAATTTGCTGTACGTGTTCATGTTAACTAGCTGTTTTCGTACTATAATTTACCGCCATTTTATGAGGTAAACTACTGATTAACAGAATATTGATAGACCACAGGATAGTTGATTCAGCGCCTTAATCGGCGAGTTCTTCGGCCAGACGTTCCACGCAGGTGCTCAGCGGCAGGCTCAGTTCGGCGGGGAGCGGATGGCGAAAGAATTCGCTCAGCAGTTCGTTGGCGACCAGCAGCTCGTCCTCGGCGACGCCCAGCGACCGCGCCCTGCTCATCACCTGTTCCTCGATGAATTGCATCCGCTCGATAAAAGGGGCTTCGATCAGGTGGAGGTACATGGCTTGGCGCTCCCGAATCAGCCTACGCTCTTCCTTACCCGTCTTGGCCTCCGGCTTCAGCTCTGCCTCGTAGGGTAGGTAGAACTGAGTGACCAGATCGTCCCACAGCGCCAGCACGTCGGACAACGTTTTAGCGAGCCATTCGTCGTTGGTACCAACCAGCCGCTGTATCTCGGCTTGCTGGTGCAGTACGTGGTCCAGGCCGGGGCCGTCGGCAGGCGACTCAAACAAACGAAGCTGGGCGAGGTCGAGGCGACGTTTCATGGTTAGAATAGCTTGAGTTGTCCAAATTTTCCGGCGTTCGTCGGTTCCGGCTGAGGGCGTACCGGCGTATCGATCCGGGCCGTTTTGGGTACGGCAGGGGCCGGTACGGGGGCGGTAGTCGGGGCCGCTTGCCGGGCCGCTTCGTCGGCTTTCTGCTGCTGGGCCAGGTTCCAGGCGCGGCATTGCTCTTTCTGGATCGGCTCGATCGTCGGCACCCCGGTCCACGCCAGGCTTCGGTTGATGGCGTACCCGAATCGCCAGTCATCTGGGTTGAGCGAGTCCATGCACACGGCCTGACCGACGCACCCGTGCAGGCACATATTAGCCGCGGCCATCTTAGTGCAGATAGGATCCAGATCGGCGGCGTACTGATAGTTGCCGGGTGCGGTCACGTGCGCGGCCAGCAGCATCCGTCCGGAACCTGACGCCGGGTCCTGAATACTAAGGCCCTTCCCGGTCATGTCCGTGGTAAAGCCGTTGATGCGAACCATGACCTCGCAGACCTCGGGCGGCGTAAAGAATTGTCCCAGGCTGCTCTTTTTGCCCCGGCTGGCCAGCGTTTCGTAGAACGTACCCAGGGCGTCGTACCAGCCACCGGTGCCATCGACGGCGATCATTTTATCCTGCACCAGTACCCATTCGCGGGTCATGTCGACGAACCAGTTGAGTGAACCGTGCTTTTTTTGTAGACGCTCATACTCACCCTGACGGACAGGCATAAACGATTCGGTCAGAAAATCCACGAAGTCACGAAACGAGTCGGCATAGTCCCATTTGTAGTCGAGTTGAGAAAATACCTTATTGAGCGACCGCAATTCGGGCGGTACGTCGGTTGATTTAGGCATCGCTGTGATTGACTTTATTGGCTCAGAATAGCTTGAACTGCATACCGGGTAAGGTGACGGACCGGGCTCCGCTGTCGAACTGCCGGCGTATCTCGGCAATGGGCAGGTGCTGGCGGAACGCGTGCTGGTGAAGCGGGATCACTTCGTCGAGAATGGTCTGGATCTGTTCATTGCTGAAGCCATCCTCAACATGCAGCCAGATCATGTGGTTGACATCCTTCGCCTCGAACTGCCTGGCCAGCATGCGCGTGGCGTTGGTGATCTCATCGATCTCGAAGCCCTGCGCCCGGCGGCTATACAGACACGGTTGCGTCATGATGCCCATCGGGCGCAGGTTTCGTTGTGGCCAGAATCCATACAGGATGTAGATGCGGGCCGGGTACTTGGTCGGCGGCTTGAAATAGTACCGGACCAGTTCATCCATTACTCCGCGTCCCGAACCGTTTTGACAAACTCTTTGGCCGGTTTGAACGCGGGTTTCGTATGGGCTGGCAGCACTATCGACGTGCCCTTCGAGATGTTCCGGGCGACCTTCTCGGCCACCGGTTTGGGGTGGAACGTACCGAACCCTCTTACATACACGCTCTGCCCGTCGGCAACGGCTTGTTTGACGACTTGCCCGAACGTATCGATCATCTGTGCGGCCTGTTTTTCGGTGATGTCGAGGCCCATTTTGGCGGCTACTTCAGCGGCGGCTTCTGCTTTGGTCATGATTGTATTGAAATTTGATTTGGTTGATTGATTAGGTACTGATTAGGTCCGATCGGCAGCGAGCAGCGCCAGGCGTTCGCGCAGAAATGAGTTCTGGAGGTAGGCGGGTTGCGCCTCATAGATGTGTTGGCGGTAAGTAGCCCAGCCAAGGGCCTCGACCACGTAGGCTTCGTGGACCAGATTGATCGTCGAGACGATATCGACCAGCTGCTGATGCATCGCCCGGCGGTCTACCTCGGCGTCAAGGGCGGTTAATTCCCGATTCGTATCGGCAATGCGTAGCCGGGCCAGCAGGTTGAACCAGGTCGTGTAGCCCACGCGCTTGGCCAGCACCTTGTATTGTTCGGGCCCGAAGCGGGCGATCGGGTGGCCGCTTTGGGAACGAAGTGCGGTGTCGGGATTGTGCTGCACCGTTTTCCGCAGGGCGCGCAGCTGGTGGTCGCGGGATTCGAGCAGGAAGGCGCAGGTTACCTGATCGCCTGACCGCCGCCGCAATACTTCGTAGCTTTCTGGCATACCGACGACGTAGTGATCCAACCCCGCCGGGTAGTAACCCCGCCACACGTAGTTACCCAGCTGTTTGCTGACGAGGGATTCGTCCTGCACCTGGTGGCCGAGTAGGCTCAGAAAGGCCCGGGCCGTAAACAATACGCTGTAATAGGCCTGCGGAAATGACCAGTGCATGGCTTGGTCGGTCACCGGCTCCTGTTCGAGCGAGGCGGTGACGCGCAGCGCATACTCGGCACTCCAACCGTTGAGCAACAGTTTGGCCAGCGACTTGATCTGCGCCTCGGTCAACATAGGCGGATCGAAGGCGCGGAACGCTTTGAGCTGATAGAGGCGGGTTAGGGCATCGTGCTGGCCCAGGTACTCGGCGAACTGGCGGATACCGTCGGGCAGCGTTGGCGGGGCGACCTCCGGAATCAGCGTACATTGATGCCGCCCCACTGTCTTATGGCGCCCGCTATCCGCTACCAGGTACACTTTCCCCGTCTCGGCGGTACTCTTAACGGTTGCGTTATACGAGCGCAGGTGCTTGCCTTCGGCATCGATGGCGACCCGAACGCGATCGCCACGGCTTAATTGTGTAGTCATCTTATTCGTTCAATTGCTTGATCAGTTCGTCAGTCAGGGAAATCGCTTCCCGAACGAGTTCGGGATGGTTGCGCCCCAAACCGGCTTGGACGACAAGCCCGGCCAGGATGTCTTTGGCGATCAGCTCCCGTTTGGTCAATCCGGGCGTTTCATCCGCGATCGGAAAGGCAGGGGCGTCAGGTTTAAGTGGTTCGCTCATTTAGAATTGGCGGTTGATTCGTGGTTGGGCTGGTTGAATCCATTCCTGATAGGCGTCCTGCAGGAAGTCGGGAATGCGCGTCAGCAGCAGCCGCCAGGTAGGTGTTCCCAGCATGAGCCGAAGAGTCGCTTCGTGTACGGCATTGATGCGGCGCACGACGGTGGCGAGTTGCTGCTGAAACTGGAGCAATGTTTTGCCGTCCAGATCGGCCAGCATGGGCAGTTCGCGGTTGCGGGTCGATAATTGCAGACGGCCAAGGATGTCGTACCAGGTCGTGTATGAATCGTCAATCTCGCCGTGCCGGAGCTGATGCTGCCGGGTCTCCACCAAGGTCAGGGTCATGATCAGATCGGCCCGTAGGGTCAGATCGTCGGCCCGGCCCGTCGCCCAGAACGAAAGTGTTTCGGGGTAGAGCCCTTCCCGGACCAGCTTGGCGACCGCCCGGCCGCATTCGGCCTGCGTGCTGGTCACCTGCCCCTCGGCCGCCAGTAGCGCCTGTACGGTGCAGAACGGACTGTAAAACGCGTGCGGGTAGGTAATGGGTACGTAGTGATTAAGGACCTCGCCGTCTTCTACCAGGGGCGTAGACCGTAGGCAGTACTCGGCCGTCCAGCCCTGTACCAGGTATTTGAGCACCAGATCAAGGTCAATCGCGGTGTGGGGGTGCATCAGCGCACCTTGCGGGGGTCGGGCGTCGGTCATCAGATAGGCGCACAGCGTATCGATATGCTCGATGATGGATGGGGCGGTCCGCCGCAGCGGGTCGATTAATGTTTCCATGGATGGATACCGCGTTTGTTCATTGGGGCCCGCTGACGCGAGGCCAGCGGGCGAGATGGGTAGGGATTGCAAACAAGAAATTCGATGAAGGCCCCGGTCAACTGGTTTGCCGGGAGGCCGTGGGGAAAAGCGCCTCTTCCCATTGCTGAATCAGATCGGCCCGTTGCGCGGTCAGCTGATTGAGGTGCGTCTGCCAGGCCTCTTGTTCCGAGGAAGTCGGCTCGCCCATAAACGTTTGCGCGATGTGCTCGTGACGAAACGAGACGTTGCCGCCGAGGTAGATGTCCACGTACAGCGTCCGCCGCTGTACGAACGGGCGGCCGGCCTCTTTGTACGACGACATGATGGGTCCGACGGCTTTGATTTCGGTCAGGATGAGGTTGTGGCCGGTGAAGATTTGGGTCGATTTCATGACTTGGGCGGATTGCAGATGGGGCACAGCATGCGGGCTTTGTGCCGGTTTTTGAGTTTGCGTTCAAAGTGACGGTCGCCGATCCAGCGTCGGACCACGTCGAAGTCGATGCCTCGCTGGGCGGCGACGGCCAGCATTCGGCTGCCGGTACCGTTGCGGTGGTGAAAGAGCCGCTTCTCGACCTCTTTGGCCCACCCGATGTAATGCTGGGCGTGGCTCATGGGCGTATTGAGGTGGATGAGGTAGACCTCGCCCTCGGGTGGTGGTTGGGTCGCCATAGCTATACACCGCCACAGTTTCCGCAGTAGGCCCAACCCGTATGCCCCTCGCTGACCAGCCCGATCGTTGACCCGCAGTAGGGACAAGGCTCCGGCGTAGTTTGCGGATGCAGGGCTTCGTCGATTTGCTTCGGCAGGCTGATGTTGAGCCAGATTGCGTCCAGATCGAGGTCGTCGAAGTTGACCAGCTTGCGGCCACGCAGGCGGCCCAGTGAGGCAACGAGTTGCGCAATGGTGATCGTCATTGGCGCTTCGTTGGCGGCGGCAGCCGTGGCGGCGTACTGGAGCGAAACGGCCTGATATAGATCGTCGGCGGTTTGCGCCATGAAGGAATGGGTCAGGCCGGGCCGCATATGGGGCAGGCAGCGCAGGCGTTCGGCTTCGATCAGGTCGACCAGCGTGGTCAGTACGGTCAGATCCCGGTCGGCTTCGATGGTGCCGGCCGTAAAGAGCGATGAAAGGTTTGAGGCGGTAAGCATCGGAAAGGTTGGTTGGGAGGAAGCCCGCTGCCGGTATGAGTGATGGCAGCGGGCCACTCGATCTATGAATAGTCACTCAGTAGCTGCCGTAGCGGTACGCCTCGGCCCGGTCCTCTTCGGCGCGGGCGATGGCGTCGTCGTAGTTGTCGGCGACCCCGGCGGGCTTGTCGTCGGCCAGCCGGAACGCATCGCTCAGGCCGTAGCCGTACTCATTGATCAGCACCTTCACCCGCTGCCAGCGTGCTTCGGCCTGGATGCGCCGGTTCACGGCGGAAGGAGTCAGGGATTTTGCGATAACAACCATAATACTCTGAATTGCTCTTGATAGCAATCTATGGATTAAGCTTGAGCGAGTGGAGATTGAGGTAACACGAGCCGATCGACGCGGCAATCCCGCCAGTCCTGCCGGCCCAGATCGTAATAGCGCAGCATGCAGTTTTTGTAATCGAAGGCGTTCTGGAGCGAGCCGAGGTCGTTGGGCGAAAACTCGGGAGCGTCCCCGTAGTAACCTACCGCAATCCGAATGTTGCCGTTTTCCTTCTGATAAGCGAAGGTCACGCCTTTGGTGATCATATCGAGATAAAGCCGGTGGGCGTATAGCGCCTTCTCGATCGCTACGGCATCAGCTACTCCCCGGCGTCGGAGCGTAGTGGCCATTTGAAGAATGATACGTTTCATGTTCTGCATATTGATTTGATGTATAAAAGTACTCTTAAGAGCTATTATTTGCAAACATGATAGCAATTATTTGCATAAAAATTTCACAACCGGTTGTTGATACTCAGATTTTTCGTTCCTTCGCGGCCATCCGACTACTTATATATATTTATGCATAAACATAATGAAGTACCTGCGCCGGCAGCGATCCGAATCGGGACGCTGGATGAGCTACGCCGCGACGAACGAAATGCCAACCGAGGTACGGCGCTGGGTGATGAACTGCTGGAAAAGTCGATCGACGAACTGGGCATCGGGCGGGGCGTCGTTGCGGCCGCGGACGGCACGCTGATCGGCGGCAACCACGTCACCGAGAAACTGCGCCAGAAAGGGGTCGAGCGGGTCGTATTCGTGCCGACCGATGGGAAGACGCTGGTTGTGACCCAGCGGATGGATATTCAGCCCGGTACGAAGGCGTTTCACGAACTGGCTTTGGCCGACAACCAGGTCGCGCAGGTCAACCTCAATTTTGACGTCGACGTGGTTGGTCAGCTCGAGGCCGACTTCGATCTTAATCTCGATGACTGGGGCATGGATTTTGACTCGCCCGCCCAGCAGCTGATGGCGCTGGAAAAGGTGCGGATCGATTCGCTGCGCCCCCACCCCCAGAACTACAAAGAACACCCGGCCGACCAGATCGAGCATCTGATCCAGTCGGTGCGTCAGTTCGGGTTGTTCCGGAACGTGGTGATCTCGGCCGACAACTACATTCTCGTCGGGCACGGCCTGACGGTGGCCGTTGGTCAGATGGGGATCGGCTTTATTCCGGTGGTACGGCTGACGATCAACCATGATACTCCGCTGGCGTTGAAGCTACTGGTCGCCGATAACGAGATTGACCACCTCGGCGTGGTCGACGATCGCAAGCTAAGTGAGATCCTCAAAAAGGTCCACGACGACGACACGCTGACCGGCACGGGCTACGATGCCCAGATGCTGGCCAACCTGGTCATGGTCACCCGCTCAAAGGACGAGATCAAGGATTTCAACCAGGCACTGGAGTGGGTCGGGCTACCCGAATTTACCCCGGTCGACAAGCCTGAATTTCGGCTCATCGTGCATTTCGACTCAGAGCAGGACCGGGCCGCTTTTGAGCAGCAGTACGGGGTGCCGATCCTGAAAAAGGAAACCAAGACCTGGAGTACGACTTATCCGTTCGTCGGCCGCGACGACCTCAAAAACGTCCGCTTCGAGAAAGAAAACCTGCTACATGGCAACCCTGACGATCTACCTATTGCTGCTTGAGCTATGGCCCGTTATCCTGTTTATGTCATCTCGAAGGGGCGGTTTGAGAACTGCCTTACGGCGAAGTTCCTGCTGAAAGACCAGGTGCCCTTTGCGCTGGTGGTCGAGCCCCAGGAAGCCGAGGAGTACCGGCGGCGATACCCCGACGCCACGGTGCACGTCTTACCGTTCAGCAACCTGGGCCTCGGCTCGATTCCGGCCCGAAACTGGGTCTGGGAACACGCCCGATCCGAGGGGCATTTTCGCCACTGGATTCTCGACGATAACATGCGTGATGTCCAGCGCCTGTTTCGGGGGAAGCGAATCCGCTGCAACGCCGATATCGGCTTCTCGGTCATTGAAGACTTCACGGACCGTTACGAGAACATTGGTATCGCCGGCATGAACTATAAGATGTTCGTGACCAACCACACCCCGGTACCGTTCTTTCTAAACGTGCACGTCTACTCGTGCTTACTGATCCGTAACGATTTGCCCCACCGCTGGCGCGGCCGTTATAATGAAGACACCGACCTGTGCCTCCAGGTGCTGGCCGATAAGTGGTGCACGGTCCTGTTCAACGCGTTCATGGTCGACAAGATGCGGACGATGACCAGCAAGGGCGGCAACATGACCGAGTTGTATCAGGGTGATGGTCGGCTGCGAATGGCCCGGAGCCTGGAACGGGTCTGGCCGGGCGTGGTCAAGGTCGATCGGCGCTTTCAGCGGCCCCAGCACGTGGTTAAGGATAGCTGGAAAGGGTTCGACACGCCACTGATCCGGCGCACCGATATTGACTGGAACGCACTAGCCCCCGACGAATACGGGGCGCAGCTGATTGCGCTGGCCGAGGTGCAGAGTCCGTCGCTGCGGGCGCTGCTGGCCGAGGTGGCTCACGAAGCTAGGGATGCGCTTCCGGCATTAGTGTCCGATATAGGGACAGCATTTCGTCCTTGAGCCGGATTTCGTTCTGCAGGACCTTATTCTCGCTTTGCAAACTGAGCAGTTGTTGCTGGTGACGCGCTGCCGGGGCGTAGTTATACACGCTGCCATTCCCCTGGGCGCCGTGGTTCGTACCAGAATTGACAATGTTGATGCCGACGCGCACCAGCGGTTCCCCTTCGCCCCGCAGCAGGAAGTCGGCGTTGATCGTCGGGTACTGAAGCAACAACCATTCAATCAGCTCGATCGAAGGCTTCTGTTTTCCGCTTCGAATGTAGCTGATCGTCGGCTCAGCAATGTCGGCCAATTTGGCTACAGCGTAGCCACTCAGGCCTAATTGGTCCAACACGATCAAAAAACGCTGATTCAGCGCGGGCACGTCACTTTCCATATTGTCAACGGCTGGATACATGTGAATCCGTTCACCGATCTGCAAAGTAGGGGCGTAATTCCCGCTAGCGCAACCGTCTTTGTAAAATCGACGACTGGTATATTTTACTTGTAATATATATGCTCTATTTTGCAAACACAAACTCGACACCCTATGACGACGGAACCTACGCGATTTGCTACCAATTTGGCAACGCTTCGACTGTATCTCAACGACATTCTGTACCCAAAACTGTTAAATGAGCATATTGACGATAGCGTTCAGGCGACTGAAGCGACTTACTATTTGTCGCCTGTCAGCCGCGCCAAAGCGTTGCATAAAGAATTCGTTACGTTCATGGGGGAACATCAGAACGAATGGTACAATGCGTATCTGGCCGAATTATTTCGTTTCTTTGACCTATGGGGCGAGAGCCGGGAAGTGGCTCTGCTGACGTTGCGCGATCCAATCATGCTCGAACGCCTGGAGCACTACGCTTATCTCAAACAGGTATTGATCGTCACAACGCCACCTGACGGACCTCGCCATCGTCCTGGGATGGTTGGCCAGCTCAACATACGGAAGCAACTTCTGTACGTCGACGGCTCCTGTTACGCCCTGACAGATAGCTGGAAAATTGATGACCTGACTGCTTAAACCCATGTAAACAACCCCGATATCAACGCTTGCCAGCGCCCCAGTGGAGTATCCCTGGGGCGCTTTCATTCCTCAAAAAGTTTCAGTACTGTTTCAGTGACACCGATGGCCCAAATTGATTATCAGCTAGTTATCGGGCAAATTATAATACATGCCCGGTTTTGCGAAAATTTCGGCCCGGTCGATTTCCCGAAACCTACCAGACAAAAACGTTGTCTTACCTGTATATGCACATACCCATAACCAGTCGTTGGCTACTTGCCGTACCGACTTGGCTGATAGTCAGTCAGCTAGCCGATGCAGCGCCGACCACCGACTATACTCACGGTACAACCCTTCCCTTCGATTCCATCGGCGTCGAACGGCGCGAGGGGCGCCGGTTTGTCCTGCACCGCGTCGATCAGGGGCAAACCCTCTTCGCGGTTGCCCGCCGCTACCGCACAAGCGTCGAAGCCATCCTCGCGGCCAACCCCGACATCAGCACTGGTAGTGTTCGCTACGATCAGTTACTCCACGTACCGATGGGTGAATCGGTTCCCACGAAGAAAGAGCAGCGCGAGGCCGACAAAGCCGCGCGGAAGGATGCTAAAGACAAAGCTCGCCTGACCACCGAAACCGAGCGGACCATCGCCACCGATGTTGCCACCCAGCCAACCGCTCCAAAGCCCCGCCCACGGTCAGATGCCGGCGCGGGGAACGGCACGCACGTAGTCGAATCGGGCCAAACGCTCTATAGCCTGGCGGCACGTTACGGGGTGTCGATGGCGAACCTGCGGCAGTGGAATAACCTGGGTGCCGATGGCATCCGGGTTGGCCAAACGTTGGTGGTCAGCGAAAAAGCCTACCAAGCCAAGACGGGCACGAAAGCAGCGTCGCGAAAGACCGAGTCGGCCGAGTTGTATACGCCGTCTACCAAGACGAAAACACCGGATCTTGCGCCACTCGATACCAAGCCGCTGATTACGCCTGAGCCGCCCCTGGCACCTGGTAGCAAGCCTAAACCCAAGCCTAAACCTGCCACGACCGAAACCGCCGAGGCCGAAGAACGTACCCAGCCAACTCGCCGCGCCGAGCCCGTTGCTGAAACACGCCCCGCCCCGCCCAAAACCACGGAGCCCAGTTCTGATAACGAACCCGTAGCCGCAACGACCAAGGCCAAAGCGGGTGGATCGGTGCACATGCAGTCGGAGGTTGGCTTTGCCGATGTCATCGAGGGTGATAACCAGTCGAGCAAGTATTTGGCGCTGCACCGGTCGGCCCCGGTGGGTACGTTGGTGCAGGTCCGCAACGACATCAGCAACCAAAGTCTGTACGTGAAAGTAGTGGGGAAACTACCCGATACGGGCCTCAACGATCAGGTGCTGATTCGCCTCTCGAACCGGGCCTTCGAGAAACTTTCGCCCAATGGCCAGCGTTTTCGAGCCGAAGTGAGTTATGCGAAATAGTCATTAGCTACGCGTCATTCATAGTCATTTGTGGTCATTCATTGTCATTCGTCGCTTTTTACAATGAATGACTAGCAATGACCACAAATGACTAAACACTTATGGAATCGAAAGAAGAACGAGTAGCCCGTCGGCATAGAGAGCGCGACGAGAAAATGCGGGCGTCAGTAGGCTTCAAGACGTTCAACGTGCTGTTTATTCTGGCCTATCCGTTCATTGCCGTTTTCACCTTCGTGATGTCAACGTTGCTCGCCATTCTGTCGGGCATTTCACGGGCCAGCGCTTGGGTCGCCAGCGGCGGAAAGAGTAAATAAAGGGTAATAATCAAGGGGTCGGGCGTGGTCGATGCAATGTTGTATCGACCACGCCCGACCCCTTGACTGTTCTATTGACTATTCAGTCCCCTACGCTTCTACGGGCGTCTGCCAGCGTTGGGCAACGGCCAGCGTGTACTGGACAAAGGCGCGGGCCGTGCGGTCATAAACGTCGCTACCAATAAACTGCCCGTCGGCATCGAGATTCTTATCCGTCTCGTGCGATTCGTAGAGCTTTGGCGACACAATCGAATAGCTGTTGGTAAAGCTGATGACCTTGTTCACGACCGTCATCATATCGAGTGCCGGCTGGCGCCCGCCCCGCCCGTTCGACGTACCGGCCGTAGCGAATACTTTTCCGTCAAACAACTGCTTGAAGGCGGGCGTACCCAGCAGATGGAATGTGTTAACGATCTGAGGGGTGGCCGTCCAGTTGTATTCGGGTGAGGTCAGAAAGATCAGGTCGGCGCTACCCCAGGCAGCAACGAGCTCCTGCTGAAAGGGCGTGAGGGTGTCGGGGCTAAGCCAGGCCGACCCAACGAGCGGCAGATCATAGTGCGCGAAGTCGATCAGCGACACCTCATGCTCGCCGCTTTCCTGCAACACGTTCTGGATAAATTTCGAAAAACGGAGTGTATTACTGTTGGCGCGGGGAGAGCCCGACAAAATAGTAATTTTCATGGATCAGTATTGTTTCATAGGCAGTTAGCGGCAGCAATGGCGCAACGAAGGCCGCGGCCCGGTGCCTAACGGCTCTTCCTGTGAAACCACAAGGTTAAGCAGATAGTTTACCCCGCATACCTCAGCAAACTACCTACTTTTTATGACGACGAATCGCCTTTGCGTAATCACCGGTGCCAATTCGGGAATTGGTAAAATCACGGCACAGGAGTTGGCCCGGAAAGGCTTCGATATTGTCATGCTCTGCCGCAACCTCGACAAAGCACGACCCGTTCAGCAGGCCATTCAGGCCGCAAACCCAACCGTCACCATCGACCTGATCCAGTGCGATGTGGCCAGTATGGCCTCGGTGCGGGCGGCAGCCGCTCAGGTTCAGGACCGCTACGATCACATCGACGTGCTGGTTAACAACGCCGGGTTGTACATCACCAACGAGCAATACTCACCCGATGGCTACGAACTGACCTTCGCCACCAACCACCTCGGCGCGTTTCTGCTGACCAACCTGCTGCTCGATCTGCTGCGGAAAGGGCAGGATGCCCGCGTGGTGACGGTATCGTCGGAAGCGCACCGATTAGCCGGTACGTTTCGGCTCGATGAACTGGCCCGGCCCACCTCCTACGGCGCCATGAAGGCCTACGGCAAATCGAAGCTGTGCAATATTCTGTTCGCCAAAGAACTAGCCGACCGCCTCATGGACGACGGCATCACCTCGAACAGCTTACATCCCGGCACCGTAAGCACCAATTTCGCGGCCGATTCGGGGGCGGTCTTTGGCGCCATTCTCAGCCTGGCGCGGCCGTTTCTGAAAACGCCGGAGCAAGGGGCCGCTACCTCCATTTTTCTGGCTGCCTCGCCCCAGGTCGAACACGTTACGGGCCTGTATTTCGACGATAGCAAGCCAAAAACGCCGACCAAAGACGCCCAGAATAACTTCTACGCCAAACGCCTCTGGGAGCTCAGCACTGAGCTGGTGGGCCTGTAAACCACCGGTCAAGAGCAGTTGCCCAGCGAGTTTGTAACGTCTGTGGCTAGGTAATGCATAGCTAGGTACGTTGCCCAAACGGTGTGGTCGACGTACCCGTCAATTAGTCGAACTGGGCTGTTTGGCCCGCCTGGGACCGTTCCAAACGCCCCAAAGGGTGCCAAACAGCCCATTTTCGAGCAGTGGGGTGTGCTGTGTTTTTATGTTTGGCTCCATAAAACGCAACACGCCCCATGAAAAATATCCACCGTTTAGTGTGCCTGCTGACCTTCGGCTGGCTGGTTGCTCACCACACCATCGCCCAGGATTTTCAAACGTACCTGAGCAAGCACGCCACAGCCTACCAACCCGGCCAACCCGGCAGCTATAGTGTATTCGATTCGGCCTTCTACCAGAACGACGTCTTTCTGCTGGGTGAAGTGCACGGATACGCGGCTCCCCAAACGATCGACCTCGACCTGCTGAAGCACCTGAATCAGCGCGTCGGTCTTCGGTATTACCTAGCCGAAATGGATTTCGCTCAGGCTACGCTGGTCAACGACTACTTGCAGACGGGCGATACCACGCGGCTCGATTCGCTGTTTCGGGGTTTCCGGCGGCAAACCATTGCCGGTACGTCGCAATGGGGGAATCAGGAGTTTTACGCCAAGCTGTTGGCCATCCGGGCGTATAACCAAACCCGCCCCGACAACCTCCGGATCCGGTTTCTCGGCGTCGACTGGTTTCAGCCCCGGGCTACCATTGCCCGCTCGCTCCTGAAACACATCCTGCAAACAAAAACAAAGTCGATTACCGGGCTTCCGCTCCTCGACAGCCTGCGGTTGGTGGTGCTGGCCGACAGTTTCAACCTGCTGAAAGCGCAGCCCTTTACCAAACGAATCAGAGCCGACATGGCCGCCAACAAAGCGATATACCAGCAACTATTGGGCGATCAACGGCTGCCGTTTCAGTTCTTCTTTGAGCTGTTGAACTGCGCCGACGACAAGCTGACCCGCGACGAGGTAGCCCTGCGCATGACGCAATGTATGGTCGATGAAATGGGGCTTCAACGCGAAAAACTGTATGGCCTTTGGGGCTACACCCACATCCTGCAGGCTGGCACGGGTAAGCAGCCAACGTTGTCGGGCCTGCTGACCAAATCGGGGCGGCGGGTAGTTACGATGGCTACGTTTTTCAAAGACAGCGATATGCTCATTCACTGCAAGCACCTGCCGTTTTTCCTGCGTACGGGGAAGGGGCCGTTCTGCCATACCAAAAGCCTGAACGCGGACGGGAAGGTGTTTAAAATCGACAAATTCGATGATGTCGAGACACTTAGTGCGGCTAATTCGCTAACGCTGTTCCGGCTCGATGCCCCCGATTCGCCCTATCGGCAAACGCTTCGGTTAATTAAAGTGGGTGGGCTGACGGGCACCAAAATCGCCCCCTACGAATTGGCCCCAACCGTAACGACCGACTATTTCCAGTACGTTTTTGTAGTCAGGGACTCACCGCCCGTTACTGTCTGGGGAAACTAGAACGTACCTGAGCTTACCACTCAGGTACGTTCGTGGCGGGCTTGCTTTATTCTGCACCGATAAGCCGGCCAGTTAGTGCTTCGTTTCGAGGTAATGGCGTTTCAGGAGGTCGTCGCCGAAGTCGTTCCCTTTTTCGCGGAGAATGGCGTGGATGTGGTTGCCATCATTCTGAAAACCAACGTTATCGTACTCAATCAGGAAGTCGGGTCCGTTGATGATGTAGTAGTGTGGTTTGTTGTTTTCGAGACTGCCAACCCAGGCAAAGTACACCTTCTCGAGCCCTGATTTCATGATTTTGTCGTACAGCTGATGGGCTTTCTGGTGCTCGAAATTGTGCGTGTATTCCTGAATCAACAGGGTCAGAATGGCCTGCTGATCGGCCGTGAACCGGCTCGCGGCGATGCCGTAATAGCTGGTGATGCGCTGACTGCCCTGCGGCGACGTGATGATATCTTTGGGTACGTCCTGCTTCAGAATAGCCACCGCTTTCTGCGCGTCGGTGAGGGCGTTGATCAGCAGGAAACCGTAGTCTTCCTCCTTGCTCAGCACCCGCAACCCCGCGTATTTCCCCGACTTCACTTCGGACGGATCGGTGCCGATAAAATAAGGCGACATGGAGATGGCCTGACCGGTAGACGTCAGGCTGAGAGCCAGGTGATGGCCACCGAAATTCAGACCCCAGGCCTCGCCCGGTTGCGGTTTGCCCCAGATCGAGATGAAATAGTTGCCGTGCGACCATTTCATATTCTGCATCATGGTCAGCATGCGCTGATCGATTTTACCGCTGTCGAACGCCTGCTGGTAGAGCGTGTTCAGGATGTCGTCGAGTTGCATGAGGCTGGTGGTTTTCAGGTACCCCTGCGAACTCAGCATCGCCGATAGAACCCGATGAAAGGCGAGGCGGCTGTTGTCGGACAGCGATCCGTAGGCAATGCCCGGCCGGGGCACCAGACCAACGGGCAGGTTCGTCCATTTGAACCGGAGCGAATCGGTAAAGGCATACTGGGTACGTTGCCGTTCGTCCGCCGATAACGTACCCAGAAAGCGGCTGGTCGCTTCGGTAATGACGGTCACTGACTGGGAAAAGCTGGTGAACGAGAGCAACAAACAGGCAAAGAGGAGGGTGAGACGATGGCGCATACGTGTTGTGAATTGGTAACTAGCTGTGTAGTAAGCAACAAATCCGAGTAAGTTACCTACGCTGGCTGGCCAGGAAAAAGGGCCCTTATCTTTGCGGCTCAATCTGGATCGATACCTCCTCTATGCGTTACCCTACTCAACCCGACCCCGCCCCGATTACCCGTCACTTACGCGCCATGTTTGGCTCACGACTGTTGTTGGCCGCCGTTCACCACCTACCTGTTTTTGACGTACTCAGCGGCGGGCCGTTGTCGCTGTCCGAACTAAGTACGCGACTGGGGCTGGCCGAACGCCCGGCGATGGTGCTCTTCCCGGCCCTGTGCGCCATGGATCTGCTCCGCTATGACCAACAGAGCCGCCTGGCCATCACAGAACTGGGCCGTTACGTTACTCAAAGCCAGACGCCAAACCTAAGGGGCTACACAGGCCTCGAAAAAGACGATCCGGGTGTGGTAGAGATGGCACAGTTACTCCGGCACGATGGTCCGCTGGACGCGCCACAGGGCATTTCGTTCGTGAAAGAAGGGGATGGCCCATCGCCGATGGACGATACCGAACTGGCCCGCAAATTCACGCTGGGGCTGGCGGGTCGGGCGCAATTACTCTCGCCTATTGTAGCGGCCAACCTCCCGAAACACGACGGGCATCTGCTCGACGTGGCTGGTGGCACGGGTTTCTATACCTACGAATGGCTCCTGGCCAACCCGAATGCAACGGCTACCTTGTTCGACCGGCCGGCGGTGCTGGCCGTAGCCGCTGAATTGCTCGAGCAGTTTACCAGTAGCGGACGGCCGGGGGCCGATGCGGTGAAGGAGCGGGTGACCTTCCAGCCCGGCGATATGCTGACCGACGACTTGCCACAGACGGACCTGCTGCTGGCCGCCAGCCTTTTCCACGACTGGCCAACCCCGACTTGTGAGCAACTGGCGCAACGGTTTGCCGCAGCCCTGCGCCCCGGTGGCGAAATCTGGGTGCACGATAGTTTTCTGGACGACACGCTGGACGGCCCATTGGCCGCTACTGATTACTCAGCGCAGCTTTTCTGGGCAACCAAAGGCCGCTGCTACAGCCGGGCCGAGTACCAAAGCTGGTTCAAACAGGCCGGTCTGACGCCACTCCCCGCCGCCATCCCCACCCAGCTGGACTATGGGCTGATTGGCGCCCGAAAGGGCTAGGCCCTACTGATCCGTGCGGTACGTAAGCGGGACTCTGTCAAAACTGTAGGTAGGTGAATTGGGTTGATGGGCTATGAACAACCAACTTGTTGCCTTGCCCAGCCGCCTTCTGACCCATCTGCCCCACTCACTTCAACGCTGCGGGTTGGCGCTGATGGCTTGCTTTTGCGCTTTGCTGACGGGGTGCACCACCGACCGCGCCAGCCTGGCAACCGGCCCTAAAATCCGGCTACAGGTGGGTGACATCAAAGAAATAAGCATGGCTACCCGCGCCGACACAACCTGGCAGCTGACCGCCACGTCCGATAATCAGGAGGTGGTCGACGTGTCGCGCAAGCAGCCCGTAGCGGCAACAGGTGGCCCCCCGGCATCAACACCGGGACCGGCCGTTTTCCTGCTTAAAGGCGTCACGGTGGGCACGGCCCGGGTAGTATTTTCGGAGAAGCAATTGGGCGCAACTGGCGACGGCCAGGTGAAAAAGACCTACACCGTCGTTGTGTCCAGTAAGTGATACGAGCTTTGTTATGTAAGGGACAGGAAAAGGCTTTGCTTTCGCCACGCCCCCTACCCTATGCCCATGCGCCTATTCCAGCGCGCGCTTCAGGTCGAAAATTAGATCGTCGGCATGCTCCAGCCCGATCGACAGGCGAAGCAGGTTGGGTGGCGTCAGGCTGTTGGCACCTTCCACACTAGCCCGGTGCTCGATCAGGCTTTCGACGCCGCCGAGGCTCGTGGCACGGGTGAAAATCTGCACTTTGGCCGCCACGCGCATGGCCTCCTCAGCCCCGCCACGTACCTGAATCGACAGCATCGCGCCAAACCCGCTCATTTGCTTTTTGGCAATCTCGTGGCCGGGGTGGTTCGGCAGGCCAGGGTAATGTACCACCTCCACGGCGGGGTGAGTAGCCAGAAAATCAGCCACTTTAGCCGCAGTTTCGGTTTGCATACGTACCCGGGCGGTCAGGGTTTTGATGCCGCGCAGTACCAGCCAGCACTCAAACGGTGAGGGCACCGCCCCTCCTACCGACTGCAACCGACGTACCCGTTGATAGAGCGGGCCATCTTCCTTGAAAACCAAGACCCCGCCCAGCACATCGGAGTGGCCGCCGAGGTATTTGGTCGTGGCGTGCATGACTACGTCGCAGCCCAGCAACAGAGGCCGCTGCAAGACCGGCGATGCCCAGGTGTTGTCACACACGCAGATTGCCCCGCCCTCGTGCGCGATGTCGGCAATGGCCTGAATGTCTACTATCCGCAACAGCGGATTCGATGGCGTTTCCACCCATATCACTCGCGTATTCTCATGCATGGCGGCACGTACCTGATCGAGGTCGGTCATGTCAACGCGGCTGTAGGTCAGGCCCCAGGGGTGCATCAGTTCTTCCAGCAGGGTGGGCGTTCCGTAATAGGCGTCGGTCGGGATAATGACGTGATCGCCGGGAGCCAGCGCCAGGAACAGATTGAGTGTAGCCGCCTGCCCCGAGGCGTAGGCCATCGACGCAAACCCGCCTTCCAGCGCCGTCAGGCTGCGCTCGAGGGCGTCGCGGTTGGGGTTGGCATTGCGGGCATAGAGATAGCCGTGTTTAAACGTCCCGTCGGCGTCGCGTTCAAAGGTAGTCGAGAGGTAAATCGGCGGCGCCACGGCCCCGGCGTTTCGGTCGTAATAATGCGTTGAGAGTAGCGCGACGGTTTCAGGTTTCATAAGCTAAACGAGCTAAGCAAAGAGGCTGCAAGATACGTAACGAAAAACCCCGCCGTTTGACAATGTAGCAAACGACGGGGTTTTGTGGCAATCGACTGACCAATGCGTTCGTTGCTCGTTGGCTAAAGCCAAGGCAAGCCCCACTACTATGCTGTGGGGAGTATCGGCTACTTCGCTTGGCCCAATCTACGTCTTAGGAACATCCAACTCCTTTTTCTGGTCGTCACTGATCAACTGCAACTCAATAACGGCAGGTTGTTGACGAACACCGCCTGGGAGACGAATGTAGTGCATACGCCCTTCAATGTGTTCGAGTGGCAGAACCTGCTTGCTTCCCAACAATTTCTGACTGGCAATTTTCTGGTTTTTTGGTATGTTGACCTTCAACATGTTGGTAACCGGCGTGTTGAAGACAACCATGTACGTTTTTCCTGAGGTCTTACTCTTGGTATAGTACCCCCAATCTTCTTTCCTGAAATCGCTTTGCCCGGCCGCATAGATGGCCTCTCCGTTAACGGCCATCCAGTTACCGATTTCCTTGGCCAGACGAATTTCTTCCTCCCTAAACGAACCGTCACCTTTGGGGCCAAAGTTGAGAACAAAATTGCCGCCTTTCGAAACGCAGTTAGCCAGCATCTCAATAATTTCCGACGAACTCTTTACATGCCCGCTCCACCGAGCATTGTAACCCCACTGGTTTTCAGGCACGGTCATTACACACTCCCAGTCGTACCCTTTGACCTCCGCAATGGTTTCCGGGATTTTCCGTTCCCAAACCTGATGGTAGTCTCCCATTAGCCGACCATTCGCGTCGAGATGGCGGTTCCCTTTTTCGTCGGCCCGCAATCGGCTGCCAATGACCAAGCCGGGACGTAGTTTTTTCAGGTACTGTTCCAGCTCATCCGAGAAAGCGCCGCTGGCTTTCCAGGATTTGTCCCAGGTTCCGTCAAACCATAGCCCTTTAGTCGTCGGATACAGCGTTAGCAATTCTGTGAGCTGGTTTTTGGTGAACTCCTTAAACCGATCGAAAGCTACACTATCGCTCTTCGTTTTTAGTTCGTAGCGCCAGTCAGGGTTGTGCCAGTCCATGATGGAGAAGTAGAGATAAACGTCTATTCCCTGCTTATTGTAGGCCTCCACAAAGGGCTTGATGATGTCTTTTTTCCAAGGCGACTGCATGATTGTAAAATCACTGTATTTGCTCGGCCACAGGCAAAATCCATCGTGGTGCTTGGTCGTGAACGTTACATATTTGGTGCCCATATTTTTCGCCATCAACGCCCAGGCAACCGGATCATACTTTACGGGATTAAATTGGCTAATGAGCGCATCGTACTCTTTCGGGTCGACTTTCTTCGACGACCGAATCCACTCTGCTGCGCCGTTTACAGGCTGGCCGTGCCAGAATCCACCCGGAATGGCGTAAAGGCCCCAGTGAATAAACTGGCCAAGGCCATAATCACGCCAGTGGGCCATGTCGGAATCGGTTCGGTTACCGATCCGGTGGGCTCCATGCCTGAGTGGGATCGAATCCGTCGGTTGCGCTATTCCACTCAGACAGGTTAACAGCAGTAGCAGGAGAAAAACCACGCTCATTGGTGGCACGATACGGGTCAATGTTGGGTTCAAAGCCATTGAGTTCATTGCTTGATAGACAGTTATGTTTATTCGGCACGACCACTCATTTTGGGTCACGCAGCGTGGTGATATCAACAGCAGGAGCCGGCAGTTTCATAGCGGCAATGGCCTGGTAAACCGACTCATCTACCTTAAAGCCCCATTTCCGGAAGAAATCAGACAAGTCTTTCTGTGTAATCTCGCTCACACTTAGCATAAAATACCGCATCTTGTCGGCGTCGCTCGTTATGGCAGGTCTTGTATCCCGGGTTTTTGTGCTGAGCTTACTAAACAGGTTATCGCCGAACGCCAGATACAATTGCTGAAACGGGATAAGCTTCAGTTCATTGTCACCAGTATTGTAGTCCCGGTCGGCTATTGGTTTCTTGAAGTAAGTATCCAGCTT
Source organism: Fibrella aestuarina BUZ 2 (assembly GCF_000331105.1). Lineage (NCBI taxonomy): Bacteria > Pseudomonadati > Bacteroidota > Cytophagia > Cytophagales > Spirosomataceae > Fibrella > Fibrella aestuarina. The sequence goes on from NC_020054.1 coordinate 5,028,774, forward strand.
CGGCCAGCTATTATTAATGGTTACCCGGCTCTTGGGCAGGCCAAATCCACGCTCAGCAGCCATCGAATACACGTTTACCGTGGTTTCGCCCAAACTTGACCAAGTCCATGCCTTTTGCTGGTATGTGTGGCCAACCTCATGCCACAGCCCCCATCCGTTGGTATTTGACAGGTACAGGGGTTGCAGCATTCGGTACGATAGTGCTTCGGTGTAATAAATGGCAATCCCTGCCGCCATGTACCCCCCAGATGCCGAATCCCGAACCGTGATTAAGTGTTTATTGTCTGGAATGGCATGCACACCTACCCGTCCGCTCAATCCACTGATTCTGTTCTCAAAATCAATAATAGAATCCAGGCGATTGATAATCAGGTCCTGATTTTCCCCCCGATACTTTAATGCTTCGTCCATGTTGGCCACCATGATGGCATTTTCGGATTCGAACATAACGTCGGGGACCATCGACTTCAGCGTATCAAGCGCATTGAGCCATTGCTGATGCGTATTTTTCCCTTTCCGGTAATAGGGTACAGGTAAAAAACCGTTACCAAACGTCAGTTCGACAGAACCAGTCGTCAGGTAGTCGTTGGCTGTATAAATGACATACACCAGCCCCCCGTATTTATCGACCGTGAAAGTCTGGGTACCTTCCGTCAAATTAACGTATTGCCTGACCGGCCGTACGTTATCGCGAAACGGGGTTCCAATGGCCAGACGCGCCGAATTAGGCCCGGAAATGGCTTTTACAGTTAGTGTAACCGATGAATTCGGGGCTACATAATAGCCGGTAGCCTGCATGTCGTTGTGCGTGCCCCTAAACTGTAATCGATCTGCCACTGCGGATGCCGAGGGTGTAAGCTTAAAACGCTGAACCTGATCGGCTACAGCCAGACCAACCCCTGGAATCACTCTGTGGTCCATAAAACCTAGCTGCGTACAGGAATACAGCCCGGAACCAATCGACAAGGCCAATGAAATCCTAAGCAAATTTTTCATAACTGTTTAGTTTATGGAATTGGTTTGCACAGGTTGAGCAGCAACCATGAACCAGGTTGCTTTACGGCCCGCTACTACCCGGCCCGGGTAATCAGCAGGCTAGCGAATGGCTTTTCGGCGCTTACCAGCCGGGATTCTGTTTCAGGCTCGGATTCACCTGTAGATCCTGCACGGGAATCGGAAATAGATAGGCTTTCGCCTCGTTGAATTTTCGGCCAGCAGGTATGGTTTTGGCATACGGCAGTACGTACCCTTCTTCGCTTAGAAAGACATCTTTGTTAACGACCAGCGTTGGAAACTGCGACTGAACAAACTTGATACCCTCTACAGGTACGTCGATAAACCGGCCGGTTTTCCAGCGCATCAGATCGTCCCAACGGGTGTTTTCGAACGCCATTTCCACGCGCCGTTCCCGGCGAATTTCCCGGAGTAGTGGATTAATGACCCCACCTGTGTAAGTGGCGTAAATGGCATCCAACCGTGGATCAGTGGGTTCTTTCCCGACGGTTAGCACGGGCATGGCCACGCGCTTGCGCAGCAGATTAATGGTTTGGTCGATAACGGTCTGTGTGGCCTGTCCCAGTTCATACTTAGCTTCGGCGTAGTTGAGCAATACTTCGGCGAAGCGGAACATAGGCGCCGCCTGCTGCCCCAGGGTAGTGCGGTCCCAGTCGGCAGGGTTGTTGTAGAACCACTTGGCGACCCGATAGCCCGTCGGGCATTTGTTACCCGGTAAGGTCGCCAGATTGGGTAGCGGTGCGTTATTGGCTCCCTGTATGGTCCGGGCGGCCAGGTTGTAGGTGCCAAAGTTGGCAATGGTTTGGGTCAGGCGGGGGTCGCGGTTTTCCATCTCTGTCTGGATGGATGTCTTGCCCTTGAATAGCGGGCTATTGGCGATAGGCAACCCATCGGAACATAAATACTCATCGACCAGACTGCGGGTGGCCCCAAACTGATGCCGTAGATTCTGGGCAAAGTATCGGCTAAACGCGGCACCGTAATTCAGGGCCGCCGAGTACTCCCGCCACAGAATGATTTCGGTATTGCCCCGGTACGATTCGGTAGCAAATAAGCTGTTGTACACCGTGTTGGGTGACCCCTGTAACAGACTATACTTACCAAAAAGGGCTTCCGACGCCTGTACTGAGTAGGTCAGGAAGGGTGTACCGTCGAGCCCCAATTCCTTGTGGTATTTCCGGTACGTACCTTCGTGCAGCCCAATTCTCGATTTCAGGAACTGGGCCATATCCTTATTGATCCGGTTCGTTTCCTCCGATCCCTTGGCGGGCAAATAAGCGATAGCCTGATTCAGGATCGTGATGACCGAGTCCATCACGGCGGCACGGGGCGTCCGGGCGGCATACAACTCGGGCGAGTCGATGTTCAGTTCTGTATTCAGCCAGGGTACGTCGCCGAATAGCTTTACTTTTTCGAAGTAATCCCACGCTTTAAAAAATAGAACCTCGCCCAGGTATTTGTTGGCTGTGGCTGTTGGAACGGCTGCCTTCCTGTAATTGTCCAGAAAGATATTTAGCCTTCGGATGTTGTCGAAGTTCCAGCCCCCAGACTTCTGTCCGCCGGATATATGGCTGATGTATTCATCGGTTCCCACCTTTGAATAGGTAAGAGGAGCGGCATTGTCCGTGATTACGTCACCGTAGGCTGTACGCGCTATATTGACGCCCCACGGCTCAAGTATAGCATCCTGGAAACCAGAGCCAAAACCCACCACATAAGCAGGGTAAAAGCCGTTGCAGTAGAGTTTCAGGTCGTTTTCTGTCCTCCAGTAGTTTTCTCCCGTGATCTCATCGAGCGGAAAGCGATCAAGACCCTCCTGACAACCGGAAAGCAGGAGGCCTATTGCACTGGCAAGTACTAGGTTTATGTAGTTTTTCATATCGGTAACGATGCGGCACAGAAATGATTAGAACGACGCCTGAACCCCAAACGCGATGGATTTAATAACTGGATAGCTTGAAGCGCTTACCCCGGTCAATTCAGGGTCATATGTATCCGGCACGCTTTTTAGGGTGAACAGGTTAAAGGCTGATGCCGACACCCGAACGCGTTGAAGCTTGATCCGGTCCGTAAATACCTTCGGAATCGTATAGCCAATAGCTACGTTTTTCAGGCGCATATAGGCGCCATTTTGAAGATAACGCGTCTGAGTCTGGCGGTTTCTGGACGTATTCTTGTAGGCGGGGAAATAGGCATCAGTCCGCTCTGGTGTCCAGGAATTGTTATAGGTCTCATAGGTACCGGTTGCTCCTGCGCCCCAGAACAAGTTATTGCTGATCCAGAGGTCCCGTTTACCAATACCCTGGAAAAAGATATTCAGATCGAAGTTTCTGAACGTCAGGGTATTATTAAAACCGAACTGATAGCGGGGGGTACTGTTACCAATGATTCGCCTGTCGCCGGGGTCGGCTACCGTGCTGGCGCCGGGGCCTACTACGCCATCGCCGTTCAGGTCATTGTAGCGAACGTCTCCCGGGAACCAGAGCCCCGACGAAATCAGGCGTTGGCTGGGGGCGTTGTTGATCTCCTCCTGGGTTTGAAAGAGGCCAGCGGTTTCGTACCCCCATATCTCGCCAGATCGCTGACCTACGTACAGCGTTGACAGCGACTGGGCCGGGTTATTATCAAATTTGACGACTTTGGCTTGGTAATCACCAAGCGTCAATTGCGTCTCGTAGCCAAGCCCGTAGGTGGTTTGATTCCGGTAATTAAGCGTCAGTTCCCAGCCTTTGGTATCCAGAGTACCCGAGTTCTTCTGGGGCGACGACGTACCCAGCACGGCCGGATATATTTCGCCGACCGTCAGAATGTTGGTTGTTTTCCGGTCATACCAGTCAAACGTGATGCCCAGGTTTTTAAACAGGGTCACGTCGGCCCCAAAGTCAATTGTCGTAGCGGTTTCCCAGGTTAAGAACGGAGAGATCAGACCAGGTGCCGTTACGGCCACTGGTCGGCTACTCAAGTCGCCCAGTAGGTATTCAAGTTGAGAAATCGTACCGTACCGGGCGATGTAAGGGTAAAAATCCGACACGTTCTGATTGCCCAGGCTACCATACGACCCTCTGAGTTTCAAGTCACTGATAACCGGCCTGATCCCGTTGAAGAACGGCTCTTCACTAATGCGCCAGCCTGCCGAAAAAGAGGGAAAGAATTTACCTCTGGTTGCCGCCGGGAACCGCGACGTAGCGTCGTAACGACCATTGGATTCGATCAGATACTTGCCTTTATAGTCATAATTGAGCCGATAAAAAATCCCGTCCACTGCCCAGTTTGCCTCGGCGTCGCTTACGGTCTGTTGGCCCTGAGCCTGACTAATCACCGGGATATTTGGATTTATGTTGTTCCGGCGTCCGGTCAGGCTACGGCTGAGGTACCACTCCCGGTTGTAGCCTATTACGCCCTGGAAGTTGTGCGCTTCTGCAATTGTCCTGCTGTAATTGGTGTATAGGTTTATAGTGTACTTGTTTGAGTTAGCATCGTAGCGCTGTATATAGTCTGGATTCGTGTGTACGTTCGTAAACGAGTTTCTATTTGTTTCTAGCCGGTTGAGCGTAGGCACAACGGTTTTCTGATTGTCCGTGATGTTGCGGTAGGAAAGATCCGCTTTCAATGTCCAGTTAGGAGTAAACGTAATGGTTGGCGAAATCGTGAACAGGGTATTGGCGGTACGTGATAGGTCCGACGATCCATAGTCCATGAACGACAAGATATTATCGGTGTATTTTGGCGCTACATTCAGCGATGCGGGTACCAGCATCGGCATGTTTACATTGATGTTGGGTTGCTGCGCCATGGCCGTCCACCATCCGCCTTTGCCGCCTGGGCTAACGGGTTCCTTGTAGGTGAAGTAGTTGAATGAGGTCTTAAAATCCACTTTGAACCACTTGCTCACCTGCGACGATACATTCAGCATGCCGTTGTACCGCTTGGCGTTATCAGTATTGATTTTATACAAACCGTCCTGATTCTGAAAGCCTAACGATCCATAATACGACATCCGATCGCTCCCGCCGGACAACGACAGCGTATGTTTCTGCATAGGCGACGCGGTGAGTAATGCTTCTTTATACGGATTTACGTTGCCTCGCCAGATGATATTCGTTTTCTGTACGTCGTCGTCCTGAAAATAATACGGTTCATTGTTGACGGGATCGTCCATGTACTCCTTGATTTTCTGAAGTTTCTGCACCTCGAATGCGCCGGCCGACTGATTTTCGAGCGAAAAGGCTTTTACTACAGCATCTTGCAGATCGTACGCATTCATAAGATTCGGGATCGTGGTGGGCGCACTCCATTGGAAAGAATTGGTGTAATCCACCCGTTGCTTTCCTTTACCCGTTTTGGTCGTGATCAGTACTACGCCAAAAGCCGCCCGGGCCCCGTAAATGGCTGACGCCGCAGCGTCTTTCAATACCGTAACTGACTGAATATCTTCAGGATTGAGCAAATTGGGGTTCATTTCTATCCCATCGACCAGAATGAATGGCGAACCACTTTGAAAATCCCCTCCAGACGTGAAGGATGTTTGCCCTCTCACGTTGTAGGAAGGGGCAGTACTGGGGTTCCCGTTACTAATCGTTACGTTGAAATTAGCGATGGTTCCCTGCAGAGCCTGGCCCAGATTGGTCACGGGCCTGCTCTCAAGAACCTTAGCGTCGATCTGACTAACGGCTCCGGTGAGATTAACCTTTTTCTGTGTGCCGAATCCTACCACAACCACTTCGTTCAGTGTTTTGGTATCCTCCTGCAATACGATGGTGAGGGGGCCATTGCCTGCTACTACCTCTTGCTGGACATAACCGATGCTGCTGATAACCAGCAGGGAGTTGGCGTCTCGCACCGTAATTGAAAACGATCCATCTACACTGGTACTCGTACCGTTTTTTGTACCTTTTTCCAATATGCTAACGCCAGGCAGCATCTGTCCGGTAACGTCTTTAACGCTACCTTTTACCAATATAGGATCCAGGTTTTGTATCAAAGTTGCCTCCGCTCTACTAGTTAATACCAGACAAAAGGCAAACAAACAGCCAGCCCAAAAAGCAACACTTTTTCGACGTGTATTAGGTCTTAACGAAGGGCTTTCTACACTAGCCGCTACCGTGATTCGTCCACTATTGACATGTAAAATCTTGTTCATATATTAATTTAACGGCTAAGTTAATTCACAAAAAAAATCTTCAATTTTTCCGCAATAGGCCACAATTAAATACTAATCTTTACTAATTTCTTAATAAGAATAAATCCTTGACTTTAAAACAAGGCGGAATACATTTTTAACAACATGTATTCTCAGGATCTACTGTCAATGGCATAAAACAGCCGATCGTATTACTCTATCCATTTACTTAATTAACCAATCAAACTGAACCGTCTCTGTCGGCAAATTATATAGCTCGATTATAAAGCCAAACTTACTGGCCACGTGAATAAGATAAAAGGCATATAGACTAAATAGACAAGAAAGAGGCGAGATTTTTGTTATGCAACCGATTGTATTCAGCATACAAACGATTGCACAATACCACTTAAATGTACACCTATTGTCTTACTGGTAGATAAAAGCCTCAACTTATTGAGCTGTATCAGAGAGGCTGTTTCAAAACAGGGGGAGGCAGTTTGATACCGATTAGAATTATATGTATCAGCTAAAGCACAAACTCTCAAACTAATATTCTATTTAATTTTTATATCTTCAATTAGCTCAATCAGAGCTATAAAAATAAAATACACTATTATTGTTTTAATATAAAAGACTGCAATTGAACAATATTTTTCTATTTACAGAAATGACCTAACCACTTACATGTCATAATAAACATCAGAATCAATCAAAAGTAGAATTCGCATAAGATCGCTACCCAAAAGAACAAACACTATTTAAGACATACTTTAGCTAGCTTTAACTACCCTAACCACACATTCTCTTGTCATTAACTCTTTGCTGCAACTATGTACAGTTTTAATAGACGTCTATTATTAAATCTGGAAGCATTATTCAAACCAACTCATATACATTTAAGTAAGGCAATAAGAAGACTTTACGTTATTCCACTGAAATCTATTAAACAAGTCAAGCTATGATGATGTATATCCGTTGTTCAACAAATAGACTTTCTTTCACAAGAGTAAGTCATTACGAATCAATCCACGTATGAATAAACAATTTCAACTTATACTACTTTCCATGCGTAAAGCAGGACGAATAGCTTCTTATTGTATAAAATCGATCGTTATCAAATCAGATTCGCCACTGGCGTTTTATCCTAATAAATAAAGGGCTCTCCGGTTAACCGGAGAGCCCTTTATTTATTAGGATAAAACGCTTACTTATTCGCTACCAGCTTCATGCCAACCGTGAAGTCGTCATAGATGGCTTTGTCGCCGATGTTTTCGAAGAACGATTTCGACCCGTAACGGATGTCATACTTGGTGCGGTCGAGGGTCGCTTTGCCTTCGGCAGTCACCGTATTACCCGCCATTTTCACCGTAGCCGGGAAGGTCACCGCGTTGGTGATGCCTTTGATCGTCATGTTGCCGGTGATGTCGTAGTTCTCACCGCCTTTGGGCGTCACTTTCGTGATTTTGAACGTCGACGTGGGGTATTTAGCCGTGTTGAAGAAATCTTCGCTCTTCATGTGGCCGATAAATTTGGCGTTGTAGCCCGCGTCGGTCAGGTCCGTACAAGTGATGCTGTTCATGTCGAACGTAAACTCACCGCCCGTCAGTTTGCTGCCATCAACAACAAACGAACCGTCTTTCACTTTCACGTTTCCGCTGTGTTCGCCGGTTACTTTCTTACCATTCCAGGTAAGCACACTTTTGGCCGCATCCACTTTGTAGGCGGTTGCTTTGGCAGGGGCAACGGCTTTAACAGCCGTTTTGCCAGGTCCACTAAATGAGGTAGCGGTGGTGAGGGCAACGGCAGCAAGGCCGGCCAGAATCAGGTTGCTTTTCATAGCATGTATTAATTGAAAGGTAAAAAAAGAATTCGTGTTAGTCGCCGTTGATGCTGCTCCGGAACGTGTCGAGCAGGCCATTCAACTCATCGGCATGGGTGCACTCGTAAGCATTGAACTGCTGCTCCCACTGCTGCTGGGCCACGTCGATCTTGTTGAGCAGCGCCAGCCCTTTATCGGTGATGATCACATCGACGGCCCGGCGATCGCTGGGGCATTCGGTGCGGTCAACCAGTTTCTTGTCGACCAGCTTGTCCACAAGCCGCGAGGCGTTCGACATTTTGTCGAGCATCCGCTCGGTGATGTCGTTGATGCGAACGGGGTTTGGGTGCTGGCCCCGCAGGATCCGCAGCACGTTGTACTGGGGGAGCGTCAGCCCGAAGGGCTTCAGCAGCCGCATCTGGCTATGCACCAACCAGTTGTTGGTAAACATCAGGTTGACAATAACCCGATGCAGTGGCGACCGAAAAGTGGCTTGTCTGATTTCGTCTTCGATGCGCATAGTGTAGCAGCGTTGTTCTTTTCGATGCAAATATAATGTTGCTACATTAATTACAAGCGTAAAAGAAAGTTAGTTCGCTGCGCCTAAACATTTTTTAGGCCTACTCGTACGGCGTGATTTGTGGGGAGTTGATATCAAAGTCGCGGAAGCGCAGCACCGGTACCCCTTCAAAGGCAAAGCGGAAGGCCGACGGGGTATTGGGCAGATTGGGGTAGTAGGCCAACCGGACTTGAAAACTGTTGAACGTGAGGTTCTCGTTGCGTAGCCGGAACCCGAGGCCGTATCCCTGATACAGAGGCCCTGCCAGCAGCGACTGCTCCGGGAAGGTGACCAGGCCGAAATTGGCAAACGTGATAAACGCCACCCGGAACCCCAGCACATTCAGGCGGGAGAACAGCAGATTTTCGTAATTCACCACCAGCCGCTTGGTGCCAATGAGTAAATCGTTGCCCACCCCAAAGGCATTGTTCCCGTTCAGGTTTACGTATTCATTGGTAAACCGGTCGGCCCCCAGGGTCAGGCGCGTGTTCAGAAAATGCCGCATCTGCCCCAGCGTCAGCTTCGTCAGTGGGCTGAAATAATTGGTTTCTAGACCCAGCACGGTCTGCTCGCGCTGCCCGCTACGGTAATACGTACCCAGACTTGCGAGCCCGTACAGGTACCCTGCCTTCCGAATGTATTGGCCCCGCGAGAAGTTGACACCCAGGTACGAGCGCTCGCCCAGTTCGGCCCGCTCGAAGCCAGTTACCAGCGATGCCACAGTGCCGTAAGGCACGTCCTCAGTGCGGCCAAAGCCGTAAATCAACACGTCGCGTACGTAGCGGCGCTGCGAATAACCGATGCTAAAAAGCGTGGTGCGCCGGTTCTGGTAAAGCTGATTGGTATCGGCCCGCACGTCGGGGCGGCGGGTGTAATCGTAGGTCGTAACGCGTCCCGCCACCACAATCCGGGCGCGGTCTTCGGGGTTGCGAACCCGAAACGGCGACGGAAACGACCGCCCCAGCCAGATGTCGGAATAGTAGTAATTGAGCGGAAACATCACCGCGCTATCCTGCCGGGTAATGATGCGGTTGGTGAGCCAGTAGCGCCCCAGTTCAACCAGCCCCGCCCACTTGGTGTCGGGGTTAAGAAACGGCCTGAACACTTTGACCGACAGAAACTTCTGGTAGCGCAGTAGCACCACGTCGGCCTGCCCGGTCAGGAAGGTTTTGCCGATGTACGGGATCAGGTAGCGGCCTTCGTACTCGGTCTTCTGGCCGGGAAACGTACCGTTGTAGGCGATCCGGTTGCGCAGTTGATGCCCCAGCCCGCGGAAATTGCGTTGCTCGAGCGCAATCTGAAAATTGTTGAACCCGCTGAAGCCGCCATCGGGCAGCAGCGACCATACATCCTGCGTGATGACGTACACATCCACAAACTGGCGGCTACCAAGGCGCGGCAGCACCAGAATCCGGGCATCGTGGAAGATCCCCACGTTTCGCAGCAGGCGCTCATTGTCGCGCAGCTGCGTCGGATTGACCGGGTCGCCTTCCTGAAAGAGCAGGTACGAACGACGGATCACGTTCTCGCGGGTGTTAACGTGCAGGTTGTTGCCGGTCCGTTCCAGCCAGTTCATGGGGCGCCGGGTGGTATCATACACGCTATTGCCGAAGACCCCAAGCCGCTGAACGTAAATCTTGCCGATGATACGCCCGGCGTAGGGCTGAAACGGGTTCACCTCGATCTTGGCCACTTCTCCCGACGGGCGGCTGTTGTACACGTCGCGAAAGAGCGCGTCGTAGAGCTGCCGGGTCAAGTTGCGCTTGTACATCCGCGTTTTCAAGCGCGTGTACATCAAACTGTCGCGGGCGCGTTCGGCACTGTCGGCCACCATTGTCCCATACGGTGTGGCGAGCGAATCGGCCGACGACCGACGCAATTTCTTGGGAGTCGCTGGTTGTGTCGAATCCGCTTTTTCCTGCGCCCAACCCAACGTACCTGACCCCAATAGCAGGCACGCTATCAGACAGACCAGTCGGCAGTTCGATACCAGTTGTTTCACGAAACGCGGATCGTTAGTATGTTGATTGGACAAGTTAGTGATTTGATCGTTTAACCAGTCCATCGCCTTTATATCATCCGCTGCATCCAGATGTCGTGCTGATCCTCGCCACCGAAGGGGAATACGTGCCAGCCAAACGGTGTGAAACCCATTTTTTCGTAGAAAGCGCGGGCCGGCAGATTGTGCTCCCACACGCCCAGCCAGACCGCCCGGTGCCCCTGACTGCGGGCATAGTCGAGCGCAAACGTCATCAGTTGCCGCCCCCAGCCACGCCCGGTGTACTGCTCGAGCAGGTAGATCTGCACGATTTCGAGGGCGTTGCGCTCGGCCATACGGCGCGGCGGCGCATGACGACGTAGTTTCAGAAAACCCACCAGTTCGCCCGCTTCTTCGGCCAGCCAGAAGGTCGTGCGCTTGTCGTCCATGGCTACGGCATAGTGAGGAAACGTAATGTACTCATCCAGAAAGGCTTCGACCGGATTACCGGGGTACTTTGCCGGACTAAAGGCTTCATAAATGGCCTGACGGGCAACGGTCACGAGCGTTGTCAGGTCAGCAGGCGTAGCAGGGCGGATCGTCATGGGGCGGTGGGGAGTAAAAAGTGACTAATGTATAATGCAGGCTGTACAATGGGCTGACGCAAACTCAAGGTGCATCAGTCCATTGTACAGCCTGCATTATACATTATCCATCAATACGCTCGGGCAAAGACAACCCGTTTTTGGGAGGGCTTACCCGAGAAAATACAAACGCCGTCTTCGTCGGGTGCATCCAGCGGAATGCAGCGGATAGTCGCTTTGGTTTGCTCTTTGATGGCCTCTTCGGTTTCAGAGGTACCATCCCAGTGCGCCAGAATAAAGCCACCTTTCTCGATCTGCGCCTTGAACTCGTCGAACGTATCGACGCGGAACGTATTGGCTTCGCGGAAGGCCAGCGCTTTCTGGTAAATCGTCTGCTGAATGTTCGCCAGCAACGCCTGAATGTGCGCCGTCAGGCCGTCGAATGGTACGGTTTCTTTAGTCTTCAGGTCGCGGCGGGCAATCTCGACGGTGCCGTTTTCCAGGTCACGGGCACCCATAGCCAGCCGCACAGGTACGCCCCGCAGCTCATATTCGGCAAATTTCCAGCCCGGCTTGTTGGCGTCCGAATCGTCGTATTTCACCGAGATACCGGCCTTACGGAGTTCCTGCATCAACGGCTTTACTTTGGCCGAAATGGCCTCAAGTTGCTCGTCGGTGCGGTAGATCGGCACAATCACCACCTGGATGGGCGCCAGTTTCGGCGGTAACACCAGCCCGTCGTCATCCGAGTGGGCCATGATGAGCGCCCCCATCAGCCGCGTCGATACACCCCACGACGTACCCCACACATATTCGTGCGTGTTCTGCTTGTTCAGGAACTGCACGTCGAAAGCCTTGGCAAAGTTTTGCCCCAGGAAGTGCGACGTACCGGCCTGCAGGGCTTTGCCATCCTGCATCATGGCTTCGATACACAGCGTATCGTCGGCGCCGGCAAAGCGTTCGTTGGCGGTCTTGGTGCCGCGAATCACGGGTAGCGCCATCCACTCTTCGGCGAAGGTGGCATACACGTCGAGCATCTGCCGGGTTTCGTCCTGCGCTTCCTGGGCGGTGGCGTGGGCGGTGTGGCCCTCCTGCCACAGAAACTCCGCCGTGCGCAGGAAAATTCGCGTCCGCATCTCCCAACGCACCACATTGGCCCATTGGTTGATCAGCAGCGGCAAATCGCGGTAGCTCTGAATCCAGTTCTTGTACGTGCTCCAGATCACCGTTTCCGAGGTAGGGCGCACAATCAGTTCTTCTTCCAGCTTCGCCTCCGGGTCGACGATCACGCCTGATCCGTCTTCGGCATTTTTCAGGCGGTAATGCGTAACCACGGCGCACTCCTTAGCAAACCCTTCCACGTGCGACGCCTCTTTGCTCAGGTACGATTTGGGGATGAACAGCGGGAAGTAGGCATTGCTGTGGCCAGTCTCCTTGAACATATCGTCCAGGGCGCGCTGCATTTTTTCCCAGATTGAAAAACCGTAGGGTTTGATGACCATACAGCCCCGAACGGCTGAGTTCTCAGCCAGTTCAGCCTTCTTGATTAATTCGTTGTACCATTCCGAGTAATCCTCGGCACGCGACGGAATTGCTTTAGCCATAAGTGGAAGTCTGGAAAGTAGTTCGAGGGCGTACGCAGTCTGGAACGTCTTTTTTAGCAGGTGGATCAGACCTACCGCCAAGGCAGACGTTCCAGACTGCGTACGCCCTCCTCAAACCACTTTCTAAACCAAGATTTATAAGTAGATTAAACCTTTGTTAGAAGCCCGGGTCTAATGGGCAGAAGGGGTTGCAAAGATAGGTTTTAATCCTATTTTTGTAATCAATCAGTCTTCTGCATGGTTATAGTGACAACCGCCACCAGTACGCATCGCTTGAACCCTCACTGATTAGCAAAACTTTCTACAACACATGGTACGCAATATGAAATGGCACTACATCGCGATGGTTGCGTTGCTGGGTGCCGGAGCTTGTAGCTCCAGCCGCCAAACGGCTCAGAATGCGGCTGAGGTCGACGACCTTTACGGCAATTCGGGCAACGCGGCCGTCTTTGCGGGCGACGACCGGAAAACGTCTGAGCAGGACGTACGCCGGGCCAGTCGGCTAGACCGGCGGCAGCAGCGCGGCAGCAACCTGAACCCTGATTACACGGATGATCAGCAGGCTGGCTACGACGTAAACCGCGACGAATATTACTCGGAACTGAGCGCCCGTAACGTGCAGCGCGGCATCTCGCCCGATCCGGGCTGGGGTGACGTCAACAACAGCTACAATAGTGGCTTTGTGAACGGCTACAACGCAGGCCTCTACGGCGCCAACAGCTGGAACCGCTGGGGCTGGAACAACACCGGCTTCTGGAATGGCCTAAGCATTGGCGTAGGTGTTGGCTCTATGTGGGGCTGGGGTGGCGGTTACAGCCCCTTCGGCTTCGGTGGTGGTTATGGCTACAGCCCATATGCCTACAGCGGCTTCTACGATCCATTCTATAGCCCCTATGGCTTTGGTGGTTACAATTCGTGGTACAGCCCTTATGGCTTCGGTGGTGGTTATGGCTACAACCCCTACGCCTGGGGTGGTTACTATCGCCCAACGGTGATCAACAACAACTACTACGTAAGCGGTGCCGATCCCTACCGCAACAGCCGTACCTACGGCCCGCGGGCTGGCTCGTCATCGGCACGGTATAATGGCGATTTCAGCAACGTACCCAGCACGGGTGGCCGGGGCGGCCGCCGCAACGGCGACTATACCTCAGGCTACACCAACTCGTCGACGGGCGATGGTACCTACTACAGCAACGGCTCAGGCCGGGGCAGCAGCCGGGGCGTAGGCTCTTACAGCAGCGGACGTACCTACGGGAACTCGTCGGGCAGCTACACGCCGTCGAGCCCAGCGGGTGGCCGTACCTCATCAGGTAACAGCTACTACGAGCGGCCGTCGAATCGGGGGTATTCGCAGCCCTACAGCAGCGGTACTGGCAGCAGCCGGGGTAGCTACTCACAACCCAGCTATTCGCAGCCTTCACAGCCAGCCTACTCGCAGCCTAGTCAGCCATCGTACAATAACAACCGGAGTTACTCGCAGCCTAGCTACAGTGCGCCGAGCGCGCCGAGTTACAGTGCTCCTAGCCATTCGTCATCGAGTGGTGGCGGTGGTGGCAGCTACTCAAGCGGTGCCGGTAGTTCGCGCGGGCCACGGTAACGGGTGAGCCGTCCAGATCGGGCTGCGCTCATAGCATGAATCATCCATTAAAATCCCCGCTCAGACCGACATCTGGCGGGGATTTTTCGTTTATATAGACGGAATAATCGTTTCTCGGTCTCGATGGTTAAACCATCGAAGCCCAACGTGTTCTAATCAACACACTGGCTCCTGTCAACGCGCCGATATTCCGCTCACTTAGCTGACACACGCACATGAAACGCTTTTTAGCCGGCCTCTTGCTGGCGCTCCCTTCTTCTACACTACTGGCACAGGGCAACTTTGCCAACTACGCCGATGATGCGTTCCGGTTCAACGATTTTACCCAGTCGGGAACGGCGCGGTTTCGGGGAACGGGCGGCAATCAGGCTGCTCTCGGTGGCGACGCCAGCAACATTACGGGCAACCCGGCGGGTCTGGGTTTCTATAACCGCTCGGAGTTTAGCCTCAGCCCGTCGCTCAACTTTAACAGCACGACCAACCGTTTTCTCGACAACACCCGCACCGCCGACAAAACCAATTTCAACATCGGGAACCTGAGTTTGGTATTTGCCGGTGAGCGTCCCCGTAGCAGTGAGTGGCGACGGTCGTCGTTCGGAATTTCGTATTCGCAGAATAATAACTTCAGCACCCTGATCGACGCACAGGGGACGAACCAGAACAACAACTCGACGTTCATCAATGAATACCTGATCGGTCTCAATTCGGGTGGTCCACAGAGTGTGCGGGAGCAGGCCCTATCGCAGGATTTTACGCCGGGCGCGGCAGGTAGTAGCGTCGCAACAGCTCGCACACCTGAGGCAGCAGCTTATGGGCTTTTTCTGATTAGCCCAACTATATATGGTGGTAATACCATTCAGGAGAATGGCTCGCCCTTCTTTATTGACCAGCCAAACGTAGTCCGGAACCAACGACTGACGCAGACCCAAACGGGTGCCAATTCGCAGTGGACGTTTGCGTATGCCGGTAACCTGCAAGACAAACTTTATCTGGGCATTTCGGGGTCAATCGCCAGCCTGCGTTACGACATGCAGCAGACGCTGCGCGAATCGCCCATCAACGGTGATTTTGACAACTACGGCCGCACCGACCAACTAACGGTTCGGGGAACCGGCTTCAACCTAACGGCGGGGGCTATCTATCGGCCCGTACAAAGCTTCCAGGTGGGCCTGTCGGCCTCAACGCCGACGTTCTACCAGATGAAGGAGACATTCAGCCAGTCGCTGTTTGCTTTTGGCCGTTCGCAGACGGTACGGAATAGCCTGGGTAACCTGTCTACGGTCGAGGTAGACCCCAACGATTTTGAATACTCGCTGACCACGCCCTTCCGGGCATCGGGCGGGTTCACCTATTTCCTGGGTGGTGGCAAGATTGGATTCATCACCGCCACGGCCGATTACGTAGCGTACCGGGGCATGCGCACCAGCACCGACTACGCCGATACCCAGACCAACGAAGATTTCACGGCTGATGTCCGACAGGTGGTACAGGATACGTACCAGAATGTAGTGAACCTGCGGGCCGGGGCCGAAATCCGGGCGTCGATCCTGCGGCTCCGGGCGGGCATTGCCTACCTGCCATCGGCTTACCGCATCGACCTTGATCGCGTGAAGAGCGCCGATCGGTCACGTACGGTTTTCTCGGGCGGGGTTGGCGTGCGCAACGACCGCTTCTTCGCCGACGTCTCAGGCTCGTATTACACGGCCAAACAAGGGCTGTCGCCGTATTACCTGAACGATGCCGATACGCCTACGGTGGCGACCAGCAACGCCCGTACAAACGTCATGCTGTCGCTGGGCCTCTTTTTCTAGATTAATTAGCGGTGATCAAAAAAGGGTGATCGATTATTCGATCACCCTTTTTTATGAGCTACGGGCGTCGTGGCGCAACCGCAGCCTTTGCCACAACCCGCCTGCCGGGCGCTCAGGCTGCGATAGGCTCGCCAGCCAAGGTAGCCAACGGCCGCTGCGAACAGCAGGAAAATCAGTATCGTTTGCATCGTACTTTCTGAAGCGAGTCTCTTAGCTTGTCAGGCCTGTCGCCGCTTCGCTCCTATCTACGCAACGTCTTACAGGATCCAGCCGTTCCGTTGGGCCAGCCGGATAATGTGCTGGTAGTGGTGCTCACCATGCCAGGCATACATCGCTAACAGATCGGCCAGGGTATACACGGCCTGATTACCCGGGTGGTAGTAGGTACGTTGCAACTGCTCGTCGGTCAGGGTTTTCAGGCACACCACCCACCGCAGATGTAGATTAGCCAGCAAGCTGAGCGACGGCGCAATGGGAAGAGCCGAATCGGGCAGCTTGGCCCATTCGGCCTCCTCATAAGGGCTGATGGTCGGGCGGTCTTCGGTCAGGGCCAGCCGGGTACGTACGTAGGCGTTGATATGGCTGTCAGCTAGGTGATGCACGACCTGCCGCACCGTCCAGCCACCGGGCCGGTAGGGCGTATCCAGTTGCCCGTCTGACAAGTCGGTCACTAGGGCTGCCAGCTTTCTGGGAAATTTTTCGATGGCCGCTATATAATTGGCCAACTCATCGGGCGAGTGCGTCAGGCCCGACGGCATGAGGCCAATCGGGTAACGTAATAAATCAAGATCCTGCATAGGAAAGGGGTTGTATTCGGATGGGGAGTCACTTGCTCGTGAACTTTTCGGAATCCAGAAAAGCTTTACGAAGTACCGATGATAACATACCGATGAACGGACACCGTATGAACTGGACTAAATTAACTACCGCGGCTCAACTCGATCAAATTAAAGCCGAATCGGCTGAGCAGCCTATCCTGATTTTCAAGCATAGCACCACCTGTTCGATCAGCGCCATGGCTCTTAGCCGGATGGAGCGCAACTGGTCTGACAGCGCGGGCATCAAACCGTACTACCTGGATTTGCTGGCGTACCGGCCCATCTCCAACCAGATTGCCGATACCTTTGGCGTTGACCATCAGTCGCCGCAGGTGTTACTCATTCAGAACGGCGAATGCGTGTACGACGCCTCGCACATGAACATCTCCTTTCAACTTCTGCAACAGGCTGTGTAATGGTAATGAATACTGTACGATGTATAATGAACAATGGGCCTACGGACGTATAAAACCCGTTGTTCATTACACATCGTACAGTATTCATTCGCTACTCCTTCAGAGTGATGCGCGCCCGGTGGCAAACGCCGCCAATGGGCGGGTTAAACTTCGAGACGCTGACTTCAACGCTTTCCACACCGGGAAAGCGTTTTTTTATGTCGCTGATGAGGTTGTGGGCGATGTGTTCGAGCAGGCGGGCGGGGCGTTTCATCACGGCCGCCGTAATCTGGTAAAGCTCTTCGTAGTTGACGGTTGCCTTCAGGCGATCTTGTTCGGCGGCTTCCGAAAAGTCAGCGTAGACCAGAATGTCCACCGCGTATTTGTTGCCGATTTTCTGTTCCTCGTCGTAGAACCCGTGGTAAGCGAAGAACTCCAGCCCTTCTAAAGCGATGACTCCCAAAATAAGTGGCTGTTTGTGGCTGTCGTTCGCGGGGGTTGGCTCGGGCGTTATTGGCACCGGCCGTCGCCAACGACAACCATCAAACGAATTTTAGATTTGATCGAAGAACGAACCACCGCTCTTCTTTTCGGCAGGCTCTACCTGTTGTTGCTGAACAGGCTGTTCTTCTCTAGGTTCGTCGTACGTCGGCGTTTCGGTGTGCGGCTGCGCGGCCGCTTCGGCACCAGCTACGGCCATCGGTTCGTTGGGTGAGTCAGGCGCGTTGGTTGCTTCGGGCAAATCGGCCGGTACTTCGGCGTCGGCAGGCAGATTGTATACCGCTGGCTCTGCCGGTTTCTCCTCGGCTACGGTTTCGCTTTCCTCAGCCACGGCCTGATCCGCAACGGGCGTTTCTGCCTCAGGTTGAGGGACCGGCGGCTGCTCGGCAACGGGGTCTACTGATGACGTCGTGTGCGACCCAGCCGTTTCAGACCCAATCAGCTGTGGGCCAGCCGCTTGTGGCTCGGCCGTTTCTGATTCACCCACCAGTTCATCGAATTTCTGCTTCGCCTGCTGCTTGGCAAATTTCTTCTCAAACCGATCGACGCTTTCCATGGCGTTGGTCGCCAACGCCCGGATCTGCACCATCAGGTTATCCTTATAACGCTCCATGGCCTTGAAGTCCTGCTCCAGCGATTTCAGTTCGACCGACAGCGTTTCGCGCACGTACCGCGACTGGTTTTCGGCGTCCTGAATCATAACCGCCGATTTCTTGCGGGCAGCGGCCAGTTGTTCGTCGGCTTTCTGGCGGGCTTCGGCCATGTATTGCTCAGCCTGCCGGTTGGCCTGCTCGGCAATGTGTGAACTGTTATCTTCAGCGTTTTTAAGGGTACGGAACAACGTCAACTCGATCTCCTTGAGCTTATTCAGCTCTTTCTCAGCCAGTTCGAGCTGCATTTTCAGCATTTTGCTCTCGCCAACCACGCGTTCCCACTCCTGGGATAGCGATGCCAGAAACGCATCGACTTCATCGACCCGATAACCGCGAAGGCTTTTCTCAAACGTATGCTGGCGGATTTCGATGGGTGTAATTTTCATGGGTGTTTGTGGTGCCAACCTGGGCATCTATGGTGGGAAATAACAACAAATTTCGGGGAAAGCATCGTTTCGGGGCAAATACTTAACCAATGACCTGCCACAACATGACGGTCCGGTCGTCGCTGGCGGTAGCGAAGTGGGTTTCCGAGAGCCACAACACGCGGTTCACCGAAGTACTATGCCCGCCATGCCGCGCCCGATCGATCACTTTCCGAAGTTGCAGGGTATCGGCATTCCACAGTTTGATGGTCTTGTCCATACTGACGGTCGCCAGCCATCGCCCGTCGGGGCTATAAGCCAGATGGTTCAGCGCGTAGAGGTGCGCCACAATGTCGTGGCTGGGTTGGTAGCCGGCCTCCACCTCCCAGGCCCGCAGGTGAGCATCGCGCCCGCCCGCCAGCAGGTGCCGGAAATCGGGTGAGTAGGCCACCGTGAAGACCGAGTTGGCGGGGCCGGAAAGTACCCGTTTCAGGTCGAAAGTCAGCAGGTCGAAAATCCGAATCTGGTTGTCGCTATAACCAACGGCCACCTCACGCTCGACGGGGTTGATGGCAATGCAGCGCGCCGACTGATCGGAGGCTTTCAGGTGCTTGCGAATGGCCCGCGTGGGTACGTCGATCACCACCACCACGCCATCGCCCAGCGCCACGAAGGCCGTTTGCTGGTATAGCTGAATATCGAAGATTGGTCCCGTGGTCAGTTTGAGCGACCCCATCACCTGCTTCCCGTCGGGATCGATAAACTGGATGCCTTCGTAATTCTGCCCTACCCACAGCAAACCGCTGGCGGGGTCGCGGGTCAGCGCGTAGACCGACGCGGGAATGCGCGCCACCAACGTACCCAGATCGGGCCGGGTGGCGTCCCAATCGGCCACCTGCCCATCGGCACCGGCCGAGTAAAAATGATCGGACTGAGCTGCATTGATCAGGGCAAAAACACTATCGCGATGGCCACCGAAGGTATCGATGCGCTCAACCTGGACGTAACTAGGCATGCTGTAGGGGGAGCAATTTGAGGCGTCAAAGTTCACCCTTCAAAACGGGACTACCAATTTGCGCCGCAACCTTGGACGTTGGCCCCTGAACGGTGAACTTTGACCGTTGAACACAGCATTACCCATGCCTCTCCTCTCAACCGATACACTTTCCCCCGACTGTCAACTGGTACGCTGGCAAATCACCGAAGATGAACCAACGCTGGCCCGGCAGCTGGTATTGACCGCCGACGAGCAGGCCGACCTCAACGGCATTACCCATCCGGGGCAGCGGGTCGAGTGGCTGGCGTGCCGGGTAGCACTCAAAAGCCTGATCGAGGACGCCGGTTTTCCGTACATGGGCCTTTACAAAGACGAATGGGGCAAACCGCATCTCTTCAGCAGTGTGCGGGGTACGTTTCTGCCCGGCCATGTGTCGCTGTCGCATACGCCTGGCTGGGCGGTGGCGGCCTGGCACTTCGCCCGGCCCATCGGCGTGGATGTCGAACCCATCCGCGACCAGTTTACCCGCGTGGTGCCGCGGGTGCTCTCGGCCACGGAGATTGCCGACGCCAACGGCCAACCCGACCGGCTGGCGGTGTACTGGTGCGCTAAAGAGGCCATGTACAAGCTGTATGGCAAACGGCAGCTCACCTTCCGCGAACACCTGCTGGTCGATTCGTTTGCCAACGGCGCCACCCAACTGACCGGCCACGTGCGCCTGCCCGATGCCTACACCGCCGTGACCATTCATTGCCAGCACGTGGCGCCGGGGCTTGTGGCAGTCGCGTATTGATTTTTGGTCATTTATCCCGTAACCCAGGAACGGCTTCGCGGCCTGGGTACGTTCTCTTCATAACCGTAACCTTCCTCCATGTCTCTTTTCATTACCTCGCTCAATTCGGGCAGCAACGGCAACTGTTATTACATCGGCAACGACACCGAGGCGGTCCTGATCGACGCGGGGATCTCGTGCCGCGAAACCGAGCGCCGGATGAAACGGCTGGGCCTGTCGATGGAGCGGGTGAAAGCTATTTTTATTTCGCACGAACACAGCGACCATATCCGGGGGCTTCCGCAACTGGCCAAGCAGCATTACCTGCCGGTGTACATGACCCAGCAGACCTGGCAGCATTCCCGGCTTCCGCAGCCGCGCTACCCGGTTTATCCGCTACGGGCCTACGAACCCATCTGCGTTGGTGAGTTGTGCGTCACGGCCTTCCCGAAATGGCACGACGCTTCCGATCCACACAGCTTCATCGTCACGCAGGGCGGCGTGCAGGTTGGCGTGTTTACCGACATTGGAGCGCCCTGCGAACACGTGGTGCGGCATTTCAGCCAGTGCCACGCGGCCTTTCTGGAAACCAACTACGACGAAGACATGCTGGCGCTGGGCCGCTACCCGTACGTGCTGAAACGGCGCATCCAGAGCGATAAAGGTCACCTCTCGAACCTGCAGGCGCTGACCCTCTTCCGCGAACACCGGCCCGCCCATATGAGCCATCTGCTGCTGGCTCACCTCTCGAAAGACAACAATTCGCCGCAGGTCGTCAGTGAGTTGTTCAACGCCCATGCCGACGGCGTTCAGGTGGTCGTGGCCTCCCGCTACGCCGAAACGCCCGTTTTTGAAGTGGGGGCGACTCATAGCCCCCAAACCAGCGTGGTGTAGTAAAACCCGCCGACGCTGGGCCCCGCCACAAACGTCGTGTAGGGTCGGTTGAACAGATTCGTTGCGCCCAGTTTGGCGGTTACCCCCAGCGCCGCCAGCCGGTAGGTGACCTGCGCATCGACAGTATGAAACGCTGGCACCATACCCGTCGCCAATGACGATTGCCACAGGAAGGCGCTCTGGTATTTGTAGTTGATCGACGCCCCCAGCTTGGTCAGCAACTGACTATTGGCCAGCCCGACGTTGGCAATCCATCTCGGGGTGTTGAACGCTTCTTCGAGACCGTCGCCACTGTCGGTGCGGTCGAGTTGGGCGTAGGTGGCGTTGCCCGACACGATCCACGACTTACCCAGCGCATACCGCAGCCCCAGACTGGCTCCGTAGTTACGCACCACCGTTCGGGAATTGGTCCAGAGGCGATAGCGATCCTGTTTGGTGCGGTCGGCGAGGGCGAAAGGGATCGAGTCAGGTACGTTGGTACGGGGTACGTTGGCCTCCACCTGCGCGATGAAATTGCGGTAGGTCGAGTAGTAAAAATCGGCGTCGATAAACAACCGCTGCCCGGCCACCAGCCCTTTGTAGCCCACCTCGACCGCGTTCACCTCTTCAGGCTTGATGTACGTATACGTGTTTGGCTTTAGCAGCCCTTTGTTTTTCTCGATAGCCTGTTGGGTTGTCAGCTTGTTCACGTTCACGTCGGTGTTGATCGCCGCCTGAAACGCGTCGATCGACGTGCGGAAATACGACGTCTCGAAAATACCCTGCGCCAGCAGCGGCAGTCCACCCACGCGCTTCACGCCGCCCGAATTGACGTTGGAAAACGCCTCGAACAGCGACGGAAAGCGGTAACCGGTCTGGTACGATGCCCGTATATTGTGGGACTGTACGGGCGAATACACCACCGACACCCGTGGGTTAAGCCGGGCGTTGAAGTAGGCATTCTTGTCGACGCGCCATGTACCGGTCAGCTTCAGCCGATCAGCGAAGAAGGCCCGCGTAGCCTGTACGAAGCCGCCCGCTTTGGTGTAAATCAGATTGTTGCCTGGTTCGGTGGGGTTGATGAAGTAATTGCCATCGGGGAAGACCACGTAGGTGCGGTAGTCGAATCCGGCGAGCAACTCAACGCCCGTCTGTTGCCGAAACCGCGCCCATAGCTTTTGGGTTGGTTCGATTTGCCCCTCCACGTGGTACAGCCACGATTGCACACGCAACGCCGCGCCAATATCCCAGTTATTGATGTCGCGCAGCCGCGCAATGGTCGCGTCGAAAGCGGGCGTTCCGGGCTGTGGACGGCCTTGATCGGCGCGGTTTCGGGCGGCTTGCAGGGCATCGGTCACCGAGGCACCCGCCGCCACGCTGCTTCGGAACTGCTGCGAAAAATCGGCAAACCAGGTATTGTCCGATTTGAACGAGCGGTCGATGTTCTCGGCCATCGAGCGCAGGTTGTAACTCTGTCCGGTGTTTTCGCTCGTGCGGTAGGCCCGCAGTTGCACCGATGGCGAGGTAAACGTGAGGCTGTGCTGATCGAGGCGGTAGTTCTCGAGCCGGAAGCGGTTGGTGCGTTGGTACACGTTGTCGAGCCAGCTACCCTGATACACGTAGGCCAGTTCGGTGTTGCGCGACGGGCGGTAGTGTACCGCCACCGATCCCGCCAGATTACTGAGCCGGTAGTCGGTCACCTCGGCTTCGTAATAGCCGGTCCGGGCCACCACGTAGTTGCGCCCGTTGAGGCTGAGCGTGCGCCGGTTGGCCGATTCATTGCCGTAGCTGCTGACCGGGTCGCGGGCGGGATTGTCGGCGCCCGTCAGGCCCAGCGAGGCATTCAGGCTCGGCGACAGATCGGTCGCGTCGCTGGCAATCCAGTCGTAGCCGCGCTGGTAACTCAGGTTGATTTTAAACGCCCACGACGTTCCCAGCCGGGCGGCGTAGCGCAGGCTCGTTTCGCTGAACACCTGCGGCCGACTGCCCGCCTCCGCCACATGGTTCACGCCCGTTTTCTGGCTGACGCTGAGCCCCGTCGACGTAAACGGATTTTTGGTCAGCAGGTTGATCAGGCCATTGAGGGCGTTCATGCCATAGAGGGCCGAGGCCGCGCCCGGCACCAGTTCGACGCGCTGAATGTCGAGGTCCGACGGGGCGAGTGCGCCGGCAATGGGCGCCCCAATGTGCGGCGCCTGATTGTCGCGCCCATCCACCAGTTGCACAAACCGCACGTTGGTCGGGTTGGCAAACCCACGGGCGTTGTACACCTTGAAGCCCAGGCTCGGGGTCAGCAGTTGTACGCCCTTCAGATTCTCGATGGCGTCGTAGTACGATGGCTGTGCCGACAGCCGGATGCTCCGCGAATCGAGCACGTCGATACTCACCGGCGACCGCATCAATCGCTCCGCCGTGCGCGAGGCCGACACCACGATCACCTCGTTCAGCAGCACGGAATCGGCCCGGCCCGGGTATCGAGTCGGCAGGCTATCGGGTGGGGTCAGCAAGGAAAGGGCGAGTAGCGTAGGGAGCATGCAATGAGCGTTATTTCCAAAGAACTATAACGCTCGGCAACTTTACTAATTGGCCCGGTGCTTTTTACACAATGGGCCCATCTGCTTAGCGAGCATGCGCTACCTGCTTAGTGATATTGATGAAATTAAGAAGCTATAAAACAGGCAGTTGCGCCGCTTCCTGTTCCAGAAATTCCCGAAAGCGCTGGTGCAGCGCCTTGTAATGGGCCACGTACGTCAGGCCGGTTGGCGTGACCACTGCTCCCCCACCATGCGGGCCGCCCGTTTGGGTATCGACGAGGGGTTGCGCGGCTTGCCGGTTCATTGAATTGACCAGTTCCCAGGCCCGCTTATACGACATGCTCATCGCTTTAGCCGCCTGATTGATGGAGCCGGTACGTTGAATGTGTTCGAGCAATTCGATCCGGCCAATACCCATAAAGCGCTCATCGTCGGTTTCGAGCCAGATCCGGCCATTCACGTGTAAAGACATAAACGAGGCGAGTTAACGGCCCTGAAGCCTATCGGCAGCCGTCGGTTCAACGGCCATTGCCAGGGCCAAAACTACGCAATGGGCAGTAATACCGTCACCTTTGTTCCTTCGCCCACCGTCGATTCGGCGGTAATTTGCCCCCCGTGGCGTTCGGCAATCTTGCGGGCCATGGCCAGCCCAAGCCCAATGCCGGGGGTGTTGGCCTGTAGCTTTTTCAGCAACTGAAAGACCCCTTCACGCTGGTTATTGTCGAAGCCAACCCCATTGTCGCTCACCACGATACGGGCAAAATTCACGTAGTTATATTTATTGGGCAGGCTACGGAAGCTGTTGTGGCCCACCACCGAACCGCTTACCCGCACCAGCAACGGCACGTTGGGTTGCCGAAACTTCACCGCGTTATCGATCAGATGCCGAAACAGCGTCGTGATTTCGACCTCATTTCCCCAAACTGACGGTAACGGCTTCACGGCAAACGTAGCCGGAGCATTGGCATACTCCGCACAAACCGACGCCATGAGCGCGCTCAGGTCGATGGGCGCCAGATTGGCAATTTCGTTGGTCAGTGTGAAATAAAGCTGCAATTCGTGGATCAGCGACCGGAGGCGACGGCTGGCCCTTTCAAGCGTTTTCAGGGCGGTTTGTGCCATCGCAGGCAGGTGATCAGCCGACTCCTTGCGCAGTAGATCCGTGAATACCGAAATCTTCCGCAACGGTTCCTGAAGATCATGGGAAATGATCTTGCCAAACTGCTCTAACTCGTCATTGCGCTGCCGGAGCTGACTCACCTGCCGGTCCAGTTCGACCTGCTGCTGTTGCAGAGCCTGCTGCGCCTCCAGCAGACGTTCGTTGCGAAGCAGTTCGTCTTCGGCCGCTTTTTTCGCCGCCAGTAGCTCCTGTTCGTATTGCCGCCGCTGAAACACGGGCATAAACGTGAACACGTAACATACCTGATCGGCTTCTGCGCGCCGAAGGGCGTTGAGCAGCACCGGCACCTGCGTGCGTTGGCGGGTTTGCAGCGTCAGGTAGAGTTCGCTCACCTGCCCGTTGAGGTTCACCTGCGGGTAGATATGGGTTTGCAGATAGACCCGGCTCGGCATGGTCAGCAGGGTATCGAGGCGCCGGCCCGGCAGCTCGTCGGCGTCGTAGCCCAGCAGATTGCTTACGTATGGATTGACCGATTCGATGTGCAGGTCATGCGTCAGCACCAATACGCCGCAGGGCAAAAACGTTGTGCTAACTGGCATACTGGCAGGAGAACGGCGATTAAGCGGCAGTTGCCAGGTAGTCGCGGATGGTATCGATGGTTTGGTGAGGGGCACTCAGGTGCGGGCAGTGGCCCATCACCGGAAGGATGCATAGCGTACTGTGGGGCATGTGGCTAGCGATGTACCGACCAACCTCGACCGGCGCAAGTACGTCATCCTGCGCCTGAATAACCAGGGCCGGGACGGGCATATTGGGCAAATCGGGCCGGTTATCGCCCAGAAACGTTACGCGGGCAAATTGCCGGGCTACGTCGAGGTCGGTTTTGCAGAAGGCGGTGGTCAGTTCCTGGCTCAACTGCGGGCGGTCGTTGTTGCTCATGATGACGGGGGCCATGGCCGACGCCCAACCCGAAAAGTTGCCATCCATGGTGTCGAGCAGCCCGTCGATGTCGTCGCGTTCAAAACCACCGAAATAGCCATCGGCATCATTAAGGTAGCGGGCCGAGGGCGACACCATAATAAGGTGCTCGAACCGATCGGGTTCCTGAATGCAGGCCAACAGCCCAATCATGCTGCTCACCGAATGCCCTACCAGAATGACCCGCCGCAGGTCGAGGGTGCGGCAGATGTCGAGGATATCCTGCGCGTAGCCGTGCAGGCTGGCATAACGCTCCCGGTTATAGGCCTCAAGGGAGGCATCGCCGTGGCCCAGGTAATCGAAACGGATTACGCGGTGGGTTGCCTCAAACGCCGGGATTACATAGCGCCACATGTGCTGATCGCAACCAAACCCATGCGCAAACAGCATTGGCTGTATGCCCTGCCCCGTGACTGTCACGTTGTATTGGCGAAGGATGTCTGCCGTCATTCGGAAAGGCGGGTACGTTAGTCGACCTGTTTGCTCAACCAATGACGGACCAACTGTTTGCAAAGTTGCGTCAGGGCGTCAAAGTGGTCTGGTTTCGAATAAAAATCACTGGCCCCCAGGCTCTTAGACCGGCTCTGATCGGCCGGATTGGTCGACGTTGTCAACACCACGATGGGCAACTGCCGGTAGCGTTCATCAGACCGCACGGCTTCCAGCACCTGAAACCCACCCGTCCGGGTCATGTTCAGGTCGAGCATGATCAGGCTGGGCAGTTCGGGCGACGACAGCAGTTGGGCCAGCACTTCATCGCCGTCCTGCAGGGCTTTGATCGCCAAATCTGGTGCAGCCCGGAAAAAAGCTGCCTGAATGAGGTGCAGGTCGTCTTCGTCGTCATCAACCAGCCAGATTGACCGCGTATCGTCTGCCATATTTACTTAACTGATTTTTACTAAGTATTCAGCTAGTAAAGATACGCTTTTTAACTTTAATTCACCGATTGCTCTTCCTTGCTCCCTTCAAAAACCAAGTGTAACGGCCCGTTGCAACACCTAATTTATCGCACGGTCACCGGTGGGGCTTTGGACCGGCCAGCTCCTCAATCGCTAAATCGAATGAAATCTCATTCATGCAGCGAAAGTGCCCCAACGGACATTTGTCGTAGCCAATTTTGGAGCAGGGCCTGCAGGCGAGGCCGGGCGTTTCCAACACGGCATACGGTGTTTGGTAGGGATACATGCCAAAAGCAGGAACGGTGTTGCCCCAGATCGAATAGACTTTCTTTTTGAGGGCCGCCGCCATGTGCATTAGCCCGGTATCGTGGCTGAACACAACCTGAGCCTGTTGCAGCAACGAGGCCGACTGATTGAGGTTGTAGCGCCCGCAGGCGTTGTAGATGACGTCGGCACCCAATGCGGCGGCAATGGCATCGCCCGCGGCCTGATCGTCCCGACCGCCCAGCAGCACCATCGGGCGGTTAATCTTCCGGCACAGTTCGATCATCCGGCCGACGGGTAATTTTTTCGTAGCGTGCTGCCCCCCAATGGCGTAGGCAACGTACCCAGCCTGATGCCGCGTCGGTAACCACTCGCGCTCGACCTGATCTTTATACGGGATAAAATAGTCGAGCCCGGCCCCGTCGTTGGTTACGCCAAAAGTCTTTGTGGTCGCCATGTACCGATCAACGATGTGCAGGTCGGGCAGGGTGTTTCGTTTAAACCGGACCAGCAGCCACTTTTCCCAGTTCAGTTTCTCGAATGAATAGGCCTTGACGCCCAGTTGCAGCTTGATCAGTCGGGTGCGCAGGTTGTTGTGCAGGTCGATGACGTAATCGAACCGCTCGGCCCGCAACGCACGCACCAGTGTTGGCAGCGACCCATCGTAGTAATGAGCTTTATCGACGTACGGGTTGTTTTCGAGCAGGGTAGCAAAGGCGCGCTTGGTAGCAAAATGCACTTCGGCACCCGGCACCTGCTGTTTCAGACAACGAACAACAGGGGTGGTGAGGACAATGTCGCCAATCGACGAGAACCGAAGAATGAGAAACTTGGTGGCCATGCCGCAAAAGTAGTTTAGAGTTTGAGAGTTTTCAGTTTAGGCTTGCACCAGCCAACGCCAAACTGAAAACTCCCAAACTCTAAACTAAAAATTCCCACTCTCACAAATCCCACCAACGGGGCTGGATGCGGGTCCGGTAGTCGCTTTCTACGCATTCGGCGCAGGGTGGCGGCGGTGGGCTGGGTGGAAGTGGCGGCTGGATAATCAGATTGGGCGTACCCTCTCCTTTTGTCCGGTCAACCCGATAGGGCACTTTCTGCGCCCCTGACGCGCTAAAGTACCCAAACACGGTTTCGCCCGGGTCTGACACGGAAACCATATTACCCCGCAGACTGGACGGCGCCGCGTCGAAAATACCACCGTTGTTCTGCGTCAGGTTTTCGATCGATTTGTAATAGATGTAGGCATCCCGCGAAATCGACAGTTGTTCGATTTCCAGGTAATAGCTCGTCAGCGACGAAAAGGGCGCCCGCATGATAAACTGCCCGCTAATGGCTTTCCCGTTGATGGCTTCGTCGGAGATGGCGTTGTTGCAGTTGGCGCCCGTGCACCGGATAATGTCCCAGCACTTCTGGCAGCAGCTGTAGCTATTCTCGACCGCGGTACTACCGACAAACCGGGAACGAACCTCACAGAAATCCAGAAACTCATAGTGCGTCCAGACCCAGCGGTAATAGTCTCCGGTCGTCGCCGGATCCGTTGTGTCCAGATACACATCAAAGCCTTTGTCGAAGGTGGCGGTATTGCCAACGCTCTTCTGAGTATAGGTCGCGTAGATGTTGTCGATAGCCGGAACGGGGCGAATCGTTTCAGGCTGCGACTCATAGCGGCGGCCATCGGGCAGGATCACCGTGAGTTTGTAGGTACGTCCCGGTTGCCCTTTGAACGTCGCCGGGGTACGATACACGCCCCGTCCCAGGTCGCTGAACGATTGCCGGTTACCCTGATCGTCGGTAACGTAAACGGTGGCGCCAGACACGATGAAATTGACCGCCGTATTGGTGTAATCGGCCGTGTAGGTAAGCGTGACCTGATGCGGCCCCAACTGATCGGTGATGTAGCCATCGACGATCAGCGACCGGTTGGGCAACGATTTGGTTTCGGGCTGGTAGGGCGTCACGCACGACATCAGCAACCCATAAAGCAGCAGGTGAGCAAGGGGGCGTAAGGCCTGTTTTAGTCGGAAGGCTAGCATGAGTCAGGGCGTCGTTAAAAGCGGACGTTGTAGGTGAGCGACGGAAACGCCGTGCCGAAAATAGATAGTTTGAAGGCGTCGCTGTCCTGGCGTGGATCGAAGCGGTAAAAGACCGAATACGCGTTTTTGTGGGCGTACACGTTGTAAATCGAGAAATTCCAGCTTTGCTGCACCTTCCGTTTCTTGGCGGGGTCCTGCTCAAACAGCATCGAGAAATCGAGCCGGTGGTAGTCGGGGATACGCTCCTGATTCCGATTGACGTAGATCGGCACAATGGTGTTGTTGAGCCGGGCGCGGGCGTAAGGCTGCGTAATGGGGCGGCCGGTGCTGTACGTAAAGTTGAGTGACAGACTGAACCGCAGGCTGGGCCGGTAGGTGGTGGTGGCGTTCAGCGTGTGGGGTTTGTCGAAATTGGCGGGGTAGGCCTGCCCATTGTTGACGCGTTCGTCGGCAAAGCGGCTATCGATGGTCAGCAGCGTGCGGGCGTAGGTATAGCTGACCCAGCCCGTCCAGGCCCCTTTGTTTTTCTTCGCCAGCAATTCCAGCCCGTAGGCGTGCCCCTTTCCTTGCAGCACGTCGGTTTCAGGCGTTGCGTTCCGTTGCAGATTGGCCCCGTCGCGGTAATCAATGGCATTGGTCAGGGTTTTGTAATACACTTCGGCCGAGGCTTCGTATTCGTTCTGCTTGCCGTTCATGAAGTATCCCACCGACCACTGATCGGCAATCTGCGGCTTGATGTTGGCGTTGCTCAGCACCCAGCGCGAAGAAGGCAGCGCCGCCGTGGTGTTCGAGATCAGTTGAATGTACTGCCGCATCCGGTTGTAGCCGGCCTTGATGGAGCGCCCTTCGCCCACCGTCATCCGGACGGCCAGGCGGGGCTCCAGCCCACCGTTGGTATGATAAATCGACCCGGCGTCGGCAGTGGTCGTGCTGAGGGCTGTGCCGGGCAAACGGGGCAATTCCGAGCCGTAGGTACGTACC
Source organism: Fibrella aestuarina BUZ 2 (assembly GCF_000331105.1). Taxonomy (NCBI): domain Bacteria; kingdom Pseudomonadati; phylum Bacteroidota; class Cytophagia; order Cytophagales; family Spirosomataceae; genus Fibrella; species Fibrella aestuarina. Next base: position 5,059,051 of record NC_020054.1, read on the forward strand.
TGAGCGGGGCCCGCATTTAACAGCATGGAGTACCGTAGCCCACCAACCACCGACGTGGCTTCCGAGATTTTCCACTCGTCCTGCACATAAGCGGCCAGCTCGTAGGCGCGCTCGGTGGGCAGCGCAAAGGGCAGCACGTTGGAAAAGGGGCCGGGCGTGAGGCGGTTGGGCTGAATGTAGTAGTCGATGGCGCTTACCCCTGCCTGCGCCGAATGCCGGTCGTTGATCGTCACCGACAGGTCGCTCTTGATCTGTTTGTGCAGCACCTCGGCCACCAGGCTAAACTGATTGGCCGAATCGGCCGTCGATGTTTCGGTGCGGTACTGGCTCCAGACAGCGGTCGTATTGAGGTTGATGCGGCTGTTGATGAAGAAATTCCAGCGCACCGTTCCGGCTATGCTCCGGTAGTCGAACTGGGTCGACGACGCGTTGATCTCCTGCCCCGAGAGCGAGTCGCCGGGCAGTTTGAAGATGTCGCGACAGAAATAACCGGTGCTGGTGAGGGTGTGTTTCTCTGAGGGCTGCCACTTCAGCTTGGTGGTGATATCGTAGAAATTAGCGCGGGTTCCTTTGAGGTTGTCGGGGCCGAGCGAAAACAAGAAATCGTTGAACGATAGCCGGGTAGCAGCCAGCACCGTCAGCTTTTTCTTGACAATGGGCCCTTCAAACCCCGCCCGACTCGACACCAGCCCGATGCCCCCGTAGGCCGACCACCGCTCGGTTTCGGGCTCTTTCACTTTAATGTCAAGCACAGCCGACGCCCGACCGCCAAAGGCCGGGGCAATGCCGCCGCGGTGCAGCGTCAGGTCGCGTACGATGTCGGGGTTGAAAACCGAGAAAAAGCCCAGCAGGTGGCTGGTGTTGAACAGGGGCGCGTCGTCGAGCAGCACTAAGTTCTGGTCGACACTCCCCCCGCGCACGTTGATGCCCGTGGCACCCTCCCCCACCGTCGTCACGCCCGGTAGCAGCAGCAAACTCCTGACCACGTCGACCTCGCCCATGAAGGCCGGAATCCGCTTTATGTTCTTAATACTCAACTGCGTGACCCCAAGCTCCACCTTTCGCACGTTTTTGTCGGGCGCTTCGGTTTGCACTACCACTTCTTCCAGGTACTTCGTATCGTCGGCCAGCTCGATGGTCAGCATAGTCAGCTTGTCGAGCGTAATGGTCAGCGTTTGCGCCACAAACCCCACGTGCGATATCCTGACGGGGTACGTCCCGGCTTCGAGCGGGAGAATGAAGTAGCCATCTTTGCCGGAGGTCGTGCCTACCCGATTGCTCTGAACAAAAATGGTAGCCCCCGATACGGGCGCGTTGGTACCTGCCTGTCGAACGTACCCGGTGAGCGAATAAACGGGCTTCGATTGCCCTTGAGCAAGTAGCGCTGCTGCCCAAAAAGACAACAGCAAAAACGTAAAAAGACGACTCATGCGGTTAGGTTCAGGCGTATAGCAGGAAAAGCCTTCAAACTAGCGCATTTCACTATAGACTGATGGAATTGCAGAAAAAGAAGGCCATTAAATCTACTGGCCGACGACTAGCTCCAGTTTGGTGCCGCTCCCCACCGCTGACTGCACGGTAAGAGACCCGCCCATGGCCGAGGCCCGGTCGCGCATGCTTTGCTGACCGGTGCGCAGGCTAGCCTGGTTGACGTCGAAGCCGCGTCCGTTGTCTTCGATCACGACTTTGAGCTGGTTATTCTGGTGCTCAAACCGCATCGTCGCCTGCGTAGCCTCCGAATATTTGATCAGGTTGTTGATGGCCTCTTTAGCCACTAGGTATAAGTTCCGGCGCACGTCCATCGAAATTGGCAGGTGGTCCAGACCGGGATCATCCACCAGCGAAAAGGCAATGTTTTTCGACTCCATCAGGGGTTGCGCGTATTCTTTCAGGCGTAGCGCCACGCGTTGCAGCGAGTCATTGCCGGGGTTGATTGTCCAGATAATCTCATCGATGGCCTCGAGAATCTGCCGGGCGTCGGTGTTGATTTTCTGGATGGCCCGTTCCGCCGATTCGGGGCGTTTCTGCGCGATGAGGTCATTGACCATACCGCTGAGCAGTGAGATGCTGCTGAGGGTGCTGCCGACCTCGTCGTGCAGGTCATGGGCAATCTGTTTGCGAATCTGCTGCGCCTCCTGTAACCGACGTACCCGGGCACGGTTGAGGAGCCAGGCGGTGGTAGCGGCGCCCAGCAACACCAGCAGCGCACCACCCGCCAGCAGGGCGTTTCGCTGCCAACGGGTCCGATCGGCTTCCTGTTGTTGGAGTTGCCGCTCATTCTGCAACAGCCGAATCTGCGTTTCGCGCTTGTCGGCTTCGTATTTAGCCAGCAGGCGCTGCACTTCGGCGTTGGTCCGCACGGCGGTTGTCGAGTCGGTCAGTTTGTTGTTTTTCAGCTGCACCACATACGCCTGCTGGTACTTGTTCTGCTCGGCAAACAAATCGGCCAGTGCCTGCGTGTAGCGTTTCAGATCGTCTTTGTAGCCATTCTTTTCGGCCAGCGCGATCGCTTTTTTCAGGTACGTTTCGGCATTGGGGTAGTCCAGCTGGGCCTGATACAATTGACCCATCGTCCCATACGACGTACTGGTACCCAGCTTATTGTCTTGTTTCTGGGCGATCGCCAGCGCCCGATGCGCATAGGGCATGGCTTCGGCGGGGCGTTTCAGTAACCGCAACGCGTTGGCCACGCCGTCGAGCGCATCGGCCTGAAGCAACTCAAACTGAAGCCGTTCGGCCAGTTGCAATGATTGCCTGAAGTGAGCCAGGGCGGGCTGCGGCTGTTTCAGTTCGAGGTAGAAATCGCCGGTCTGGTTCTCGAAGATGGCCGTGCCGCGCTCGTCGCCCAGTTCCCGGAAGATAGCCCCGGCCTGCTGATAGTACGGAATGGCCTGTTGCTGCCGACCCAATCGAACCAACGCCTCGCCGATCAGCCGGGGCGGCAGCGGAGAGCGGGGTTTCAGCTGATACCGTTCCTGGTACTCGATTGCCCGCGTGGCCAGTTGAATAACCTCTTCGTTGTGCTGAAGCTTATCGTGGCCGATGATGAGGTTGCACATGGCCCCGTAGATTAGTTGGCGCGGGAGGTTGTGTTGCTCGGCGGTTTCCAGCGTTTTCTGGAAAAAGACCATGGCCTGTTCGTAATCAGCCTTTAACAGGTTGATCGCGGCGCGGTTCCGATGCGCCGCCACCAGTTTAGTCCAATTGCCCGCTTTGCTGGCGACCTCCGCCATCTGACGGCTGAGCGAATCGGCCCGCGCGTAGTCGGCTTTTTTATAGATCAGTTCGATCGCCACTTTATCCATCACCTTCAGGTAGGTGGTGTCCGTAGCAGGGTGCATTCTCAGGTACGTCAGCAGTGAATCGAGTGTGCGCGACGCCTGAGCGGTTGCCAGCGGGCTACTGCCCAACAAGCCAAGCATAAGAAGCCAGTAGCGTATCTTCATAATCCATCGACAATTTCGATCACTAGATACTACTCAACTTACACTCATACCAAAACAAGTTAACCACCGGTTAATAAAACCGTGATTAACACATACTTATACGTATGAAATACGCCGGACCTATTAGCTTAACTAGGCATATTACCGATGAAGCAGGCTAGCGGAGTGCGTTGCGCGTAATGCGTTGGGCGAGCCAGTAGGTGGCGTAGGCAAAAAACGGCGCGGCCACCACATCGGCCGTATAGTGCACCCGCTGAATAAGCACGCCACACCCCACAATAAACGTACCCACAAAGACAAGCCACCGGTCGAGCGGCCGTACGAGGCAGAACGCCATAAGGCAAATACTGGCTGTATGCCCCGAAAAGAACAGGTCTTTGGTGATGAATTTGGCCCCGTAGAAATAGTTGCTCAGCGGGTCGCGCAGTTCGATCAGGCCCACGGGCGGTTCGAGGGGCGTTAGGCCAATGCTGATGATGCGGGTGATAAACAGCAGGGCGTAGCTCCAGATAAAATTCAGGTAGATCATCGGGTGGCGTTGCACCCGGTAGATCAGCAGCAGCGCCGCCCCCCACAGGCTGATAAAAACGAGCAACGATACGTCACGAGCGGGGATCATCCGAAGCACTACGTCGTTGAGCACAACCCCTTGCCGGGCCTCGATGCGAGCCAGATACCAGGGCCAAATCGACAGCAGAAAAGCACAGATCAACAGGCCTCCAATGGCCAGCCAGCGAAAACGGCGATGTTGCCAGGCGTCGCGCCAACGGGGCGATTCGGTCTCCTCGACCAGGGTCTTTTTCAGGGTCTCACTCATATCGGGCCGCAAAGATACGGGAAGTTGCCAGTCGGCGGGTTGTCGCCTGCTAGCGGGCCGCTGGGTTGGCCATCGCTTTGCTCTCTGTAGCCTCTAACACAAAAACGCCCGAAGGCGTTGGCCTCCGGGCGTTCTAAACCAGTATTCGTTCCTTTGATTAGCGACGAGCCTTGTGCTTCAGTTGCTGCTGCAGCGCTTTGATCTGCTTCTGTTGCTTGATCAGGTGCAGCGTCAGTTCTTCGTTTTTCTGGACGAGGGTCGTCAGCAGTTTGGTTAGCTCCATCCCCTGCGCGCTCATGTCGGCGGCGGCTGGCAGGCCCGGCAGGTGACCGTTCTGCTGGATGTACCGCTCCACGTCGGTGAGGGGTTGCAGCGCATAACCTGGTTTGAAAACGTAGTCGGCCCAGTCGCTGGCGGCGTTCGTGCGCACAACCAACTGATTCGTAGTCAGCTTGTTGGCCAGTACCACATCGCCTTTGTCGGATACCGTCAGGAACCCCTGCGCCACGTCTTTTTGCGCGGGCGAATTGGCCGTCAGGTTCGTGAAGCGCAGACCACTCTGGTTGTCGGCACGGGCCGTCAGTTCGAGCAGGCTCTGCGGAGCCGAGTTACCGATCCCCACGTTCACGTTGTTGCCCAGAATGAGCGCGTTGCTGCTGAGCACCCGGGCGTTGGCCCCGATGGCCGTAGCGTTGCTCAGGCCTTTCCCACCACCCGACGTGTTGTAGCCGAGGTAGGTGTTCTGCTCGCCGTCGAACGCGCCCACGCCCGAACCAATGCCCGTGTTACCGCGGCCCCGTTGCAGGCCTTGTCCGGCGTTATAACCCATAAAGACGTTATCGCTTCCGTCGGTGTTGTTTTTACCCGACTCGAAGCCGACAAACGTGTTGTTTGATCCGGTAGTGTTGGGAAAACCCGCTTTCAGGCCCAGAAACGTATTGCGCGACCCCGAGGTGTTGCCTTGACCAGCCTGAGCACCCAGAAAGGTATTGGCGGTTGAGCCGTTGGACAACGTGGTGCTCTGCCCGACAAACAGGTTGTTAGTGCCATTGTCGGCACTGATGGCCACGGGGGTATTATCTGGCACAACGATCTGGCTCTGCGCCAGCGCAACTGTTGTGGGTAGCACGCCGAAAAGGAGAAGAGTAGCTGTTAATTTCATAGCTATTTTTTCAGGGACATCCGTTTGATGCAATGTACAGGGTTTTGGCAACAATTACCTAGCCGATATATCGAGCGTGCTGTCGATTGGTCATTCTTTTTTGAAAAAATAATTGCGCCACTCCCACCCCACCCTGACCGTTCCCTCTGATTTCGCGGTTTCTTCGGCTAATCTTGAACAAAATTACATGTCGATACATTTAATTAGCGAAAACCAAATTGTCTACCTCATTCAAAACGCGTTATGGCTAAGGTTGCGATTATCTACTACAGTGCCACGGGCACGACTTACGAACTGGCGAAAGCCGTTGAAGAAGGAGCCAAACAGGCCGGTGCCGAGACCCGCCTCCTGAAGGTGCGTGAGCTGGCTCCCGACGAGGCAATTGCCTCAAACGAAGGCTGGACCAAGCACCGCCTCGAAACGCAGGACGTACCAGAAGCGACCCTGGCCGATCTGGAATGGGCCGACGCCATCGTGCTCGGTGCGCCGACGCGCTACGGCCTGCCCGCGGCGCAGTTGAAGCAGTTTATCGACACCACCGGACCGCTGTGGGGTCAAGGCAAACTGATTAACAAGATTGCCTCGGCGTTTACCAGCGCGGCTACTGCACACGGTGGGCACGAATCGACGATTCTGGCGCTCTGCAACACGTTTTACCATTGGGGTTCGATCATCGTCGGGCCGGGCTACGCCGATCCCATTCAGTTCCAGGCGGGTAACCCCTACGGCACCTCATTTACCAGCCAGAACGGTACCGTTTCGCCTGACGAGACGGCGCTGGCATCGGCCCGCTTCCAGGGCAAACGGGTGGCCGAAACCGCCGATAAATTCAAGAGCTAATATTTGGTGATTAGTAGTTCGGAAGGCGTCGCAGGCAACCGCTTGCGACGCCCTTTTTTTAGCGAAAAAACCACTTATCGACCACGTCGCGGCCACGTCGGCTTTCGAGGCGGCGTTCAAGATCGTCGGGGATTTTCGGAAAGAAATCCAGGCCCGTTGCCTGTTCGATTTGGTCGACGGAAACCACGAACGACGACAGAGGCTCATCAGACGGTTCATTTTTGAGCAGGAACCCGATCATGCGGATGTCGGGGTTGTGGCAGTACAGAATCACCTTATAAAAGTACTCGGGCACGGCTACTGCGTTAGTTTTCCCGATGGTGGGAAGGCCCGCTTTCAGCACGGGGCCAGTCACCACATAGAGGCCCCCATCGCGGTAGGCCCAGCTACGTACCTGCTCTTCCAGTTGTTTCCAGACGCCCCGGTTAAACTGCGGCGCCTGCGGCGAAATGTTGCTCATCAGAAACGATTCGCGCATCAGCCGCTGGGAGAATTTGAAATCGCCCGCCGGGGCCTGATGCCCCCGATCGTAGCCCGAGCGGGTGTAATCGGTGGGCAGCGCCGTGCCGCCCTCAACGGCGGGGTCGGGCATAAAGCGTTCGTTGTCGCGCTCGGCATCGCCGGTAATTTCGTAGGCCAGCAGCGGATAGGCTACCCAAACTGGATTTTTCAGGTCGTCGTCGTACCGAAGCGTATAGCCTTCGTGGCGGATCAGTTCGTCGCCGGCTTTCCCGACGGGCAGCAAAAAATCGACCTCTTTCTCGAAGGTAAAAAGGCTGGTCGACGTTCTCTGGTCGGCACTGCGTTCCGGGCGGTTCCCGGTTTTATCTGAGGCTTCCGATTCGTCACCACCGCCGTTGGTCTGCTCATCAGTAGCGGCATCTTCGTTGGGTTCGGGGGCTTTATACGGATTGTCGGACGATGGGCGATTGGTACGATCGTGCCGAATGCCCAGCAAGCTGCGCACGTCGTTCCAGAAGGCCACTACGGGCTCGGTGCGCCCTTTGTAGTGAAGAAAGAGCCCAAGCAGGAAGAAGCCGAACAAGAGAATCAGCGTGTTACCACGCAACCGGAAACCACGCTGCACGTAGCGCTTTGAGGCGCGAAATTTGGGTCGGACGAACATGGGGTAAAGGTAGCTTAAAGTTTAATGTCTAAAGGTTGAGGTGAACCATCTCGGCTCACACCAGCGTCAACCAACGGCAACTGTTAGACTGTAAACTTTGCACTAACTTTGTCTTATGTCTACGTTGCGCATTGCTGTTATTGGCGGTGGAGCGGCTGGTTTTTTCGGGGCCATTACCGCCGCCGAAGCCAACCCGACCGCCGAGGTTACCATCTACGAAAAAGGGCGGGCGGTGCTCCAGAAAGTGCGGATCTCCGGCGGTGGTCGATGCAACGTAACGCACGCCTGTTTCGACCCAAAAAAACTCGCCACCCACTATCCCCGCGGCGACCGGTGGCTGCGCTCACTCTTCGGGCAGTTCGATGCGGCGGCTACCGTGCGCTGGTTTGAAAGCCGGGGCGTCCGCCTGAAAACCGAGCCCGACGGGCGTATGTTTCCCACCACCGATTCGTCGGAAACCATCATCAACTGCCTCCTCGATACGGCCCGTCGCCTCAACATCCGGGTGCTTACCAGCAGCGGCGTCGAGCGCCTCGAACCCCTGCCCGACGGCACTTTCGGGCTGCATCTGCTCACGGGGCAACGTACCCAGCCAGATGTAGCCCGGCCAGACGTGGCCCGAGCCGATCGGGTGCTGGTGGCCACGGGGGGCTACCCGCAGGCGCCCTCCTATGGCTGGATGCCCACGCAGCGCGAACCGCTAATGTCGCCGGTGCCGTCACTGTTTACGTTCAACACACCCAACAATCCGCTGCTGGCGCTGGCGGGGGTATCGGTGCCGATGGCCGCTGTGCAGGTGGTAGGCACCAAACAGCAACAGCGTGGCCCGCTGCTGATCACGCACTGGGGGTTCAGCGGCCCTGCCGTGCTGAAACTATCGGCCTGGGCGGCGCGGGAGCTGGCCGAGCGCGACTATCAGTTTACGCTGCGCATCAACTGGCTACCCGATCTGAACGAAGGTCAGGTACGGGATACGGTTCAGGCCTTCCGGCACGACAACGCCCGCAAGCAGGTTACCTCACTGAATCCGTTTGGCCTCCCGGCGCGCCTCTGGGACGCTTTTTGCACCGACGCCGGTGTCACCGAAGGCACCCGCTGGGCCGACCTGCCCGGCAAAACGCAGAATCGGCTGATCGAGCGGCTGGGCAATAGTCAATTTCAGGTATCGGGAAAAAGCACATTTAAAGACGAATTCGTAACCTGCGGTGGGATTTCGCTGGGTAGCATCGACCCGCAGACGCTGGAAAGCCAGGCGCACCCAAACCTGTTTTTTGCGGGGGAAGTGCTTGACGTTGACGGCATTACGGGCGGCTTCAATTTCCAGAATGCCTGGACCACCGGGTACGTTGCCGGTCAGCAGTTGGCGCGTTAACAGCCCGTCAGCATGAAGCCTGCCAACCCACACCTGACCCTCTCCAACGGGCATCTGGCCATTATTGTGTTCGCCCAGTTTGCGGGTACGTCGCTCTGGTTTGCGGGCAACGCGGTCCTGCCCGATTTACAGCGTATGCTGAACGTACCGGCGCTCAACGGCTGGATCACGTCGGCGGTTCAGCTCGGCTTTGTGCTGGGTACGTTGCTGTATGCCCTTTTCGCCATTCCCGACCGTTTTCCCACTACCCATGTCTTCCTGGTGTCCGTGGCCTTGGCGGCGCTGGTCAACGTGGCGTGGCTGGTCGGGCCGCTCCGGGCCGAATTCGTGCTGGGCAGCCGGTTCCTGACGGGCTTTTTTCTGGCGGGCGTCTACCCCGTTGGTATGAAGATCGCCGCCGACTGGTTCAGGCCGGTGTTGGGGCGGGCCATGGGCTTTCTGGTGGGGGCGCTAGTGGTGGGAACGGCCTTTCCGCATTGGCTGCGCGGGCTGGGTACGTTGCTGCCCTACCCGCTCATTACGGGGGCCGTGAGTGGGCTGGCGCTGCTGGGTGGACTACTGCTGCTGGCTACCATCCCCTCCAAACCCGTTGGACTAACCGCCAACGTAACCCCAAACAACGCACCTGGTATCCACTCCCTCCGGGCCCTGGCACAGCCGTCGGCGTTTCGGCCGGCGATGCTGGGTTATTTCGGGCATATGTGGGAGCTCTACACCGTCTGGGCCTTCCTGCCCATGCTGGTTAACCTGTATGCGACCCGCCATCCCGATCAGCTCATCAACGCGTCGCTCTGGTCGTTCGGGACCATCGCTGCCGGGGCCGTTGGGTGCGTGCTGGGTGGTTATGTGGCGTTGCGGCTGGGTAGCGAGCGCGTGGCGCGGGGGTTACTCATAACATCTGGGCTATGCGTGTTGCTGGTGCCATTTCTGCTCGATCTACCGCCGCTGTCATTCGCCCTGTTTCTGTTCATCTGGGGGCTGGCAGCCGCGGGCGATTCGCCTCAATTCTCGACACTGGTGGCCAGCCTTACCCCCCTCGACCAACGCGGCAGCCTCATCACGCTGGTAGTCAGTATCGGCTTTCTGCTGACGGTGCTATCCATTCAACTCATGGCCTGGCTGGTTGCGCAGGTTGGCCCGTCGGTCTGGTTGTTCTGGCTGCTGTTGCCGGGCCCGCTGCTGGGTACGTGGGCTATCTGGCGGAAGCGGCAGTAAGCGGAAAAGGCGATTCGCCCAAAGCGCCGGGTTGACCGGTTACGATTCTTTCGACGTTGCTACATTAGCAACGGATTAGAGTGCGGCCCCTACCGCGAAAGTAGGCCGGGCAGGCATCACGAAGAGAGCCCGATTGAGCGTATCTTTATCGCCGTTTAATCACCCGCACGTGTCGCTATCTTCCGATCATATCCGCCTGCTTTTCGGGCTGAAACTTCGTCAACTGCGCCTTGAGAAAGGCATTTCTGTGAGTGAACTGGCTCAACGGTCGGGGCTGGCGATCTCGTACATTTCCGAAATCGAGAAAGGGCGTAAATACCCCAAAGCGGATAAGATTTCGAGCTTGGCGGGGGCGCTCGACGTCGACTACGACACGCTGGTTTCGTTGAAAGTCAGCAAGAAACTAGCACCGATTGCCGATCTGCTTCGCTCCAAATTCCTGACCGAGATTCCCCTCGAACTGTTCGGCATCGATCCGTCGGATCTGCTCGAATTGCTGGCGGGCGCGCCCGATAAGGTAAGCGCCATGATCCGGACGTTTATGGACATTGCGCTCAGCTACAACATGAGTGTGGAGCGGCTGTACATGACCATGCTGCGCTCTTACCAGGAGATCAACGACAACCATTTTGACGATATCGAAGCCGAGGCCCTGCGGTTTCTGAACGAATACGTACCCGGCAATCAGGCCGTATCGGTGAGCTTGCTGACCAACCTGCTGAAGACGCGGTTCAACGTCAACATCGCCCTGTTCGACCCGGCGGTTCAGCCCGAATTGGGCTCGTTGCGTTCGGTCTTCCGGCCCGAATCGGGCACCTCGGCGCGGGGTACGTTGCACCTGAACACCACGTTGTCGGCGGCGCAGCAGCAATACGTGATGGCGCGGGAAGTAGGCTTCCAATACCTGAACCTCAAGAACCGGCCCTACACCTATTCGTACGTGGAAGTCGATTCGTTCGAGCAGGTGTTCAACAATTACAAGGCGTCGTATTTCGCCGGGGCCGTGCTCATCCGCCGCGACGTGCTGGTGGAGCGTCTGACCGAGTTGTTCGCCCACGATACCTGGAATAACGAGCGGTTTCTGCACCTGATCGAGTCGTTTGGCGCTACGCCCGAACGGTTTTTTTACCGGCTCAGCAACGTGCTGCCGCGCGATTTTGGCATTGATCAACTGTTTTTTTACCGCTTCAACCACACCCCCGGCCACACCACCTTTGCTCTCACGAAAGAGATGCACCTTTCGCGGCAACAGGGGCCGCGCGGCATGGTCGATGAGCACTTCTGCCGCCGCTGGGTGGCGCTCACAATCTTGCAGGAGCTGGGGTTCATGCAGATGCACAAAGGCTTTACGGGCTCACTCTGTCAGGCGCAGCTATCGACCTACGCCGACACGGGCAACACCTTCCTGATTATCTCGGTAGCCCACCCCCACCGCACTGACCGTACCGATGGGAGCGCGGCGCAAAATATGAGCGTGTCGATGTGTTTTGCCGTCAACGACACCTTGCGGAGCAAGATGAAATTTCTGCAGAAAACGCCGTTGAGTATCACTGAGCGCACGGTTAACGAAGCCTGCGAACGCTGTGGTATTTTTGACTGCCGCGAACGGGTTGCCCCGCCAACGGTTTTGCAGAAAAAACGACAGACGGAAGCCATGAAAGCCTCCGTTAGCCATTTATCTTAACCGCTTCTGGTATGCGCTCCGACCTATATACCCTTGTTCTTGACTCCGAGCGGCTGCGGCTTTGCCCGATCGGCGACGCGTACATCGACTTGATTTATCGGGAGTTTACGCCGGAAATTGCCACCTACATGTACCCGCGGCCGGCGAGTCAGCGGGCTGATACAGAAGCCTTCGTAGCGGCGGCTCAGCAGGAAAACCGCGAGGGCAGTAACCTCAACATGGTAATTACCCTGCGCGAAACAGGCGAATTTCTGGGTTGCGTGGGGCTGCACAAACTGGCTGACCCACGCCCCGAGTTTGGCATTTGGGTCAAGCAGTCGGCGCAAATGCACGGCTACGGGCGCGAGGCCATCCACACGCTGAAACGCTGGGCCGATGACCACCTGACCTACGAGTACCTGATCTACCCCGTCGATTCACGCAACATTGCCAGCCGGAAAATTCCGGAATCGCTGGGGGCGGCTATCATCAGTCAGTATGACGGTACGGGCGGGTTGGGGCAGGATCTGACTCTTATTAAATATAGGATAGAGCGGTGAGCCTAACAGACAGCTTTGCGCAACGCGCTATTGCCTACTACCTCAGCCTAAACGTGCCGGACAACCTACCCACGGGCGTGTCGGCCATGAACCCCTACGCTGACCCGACTGTGCAGGACATTGTGCGGCAATTTTATACTAAGTTTTACAGCGACAACCGCCCCCGGGTGTACATCCTCGGCATTAATCCGGGCCGGTTTGGGGCGGGCGTGACGGGCCTTTCGTTCACAACCCCGCAAAATCTGGCCCGCTACTGCGGCATCCCCAATGACCTGGCGCCTACCCCGGAGTTATCGAGCCGGTTTATTTACAAGGTTATCGAGGCATTTGGGGGCGTCGAGGCGTTCTACGGGCGGTTCTTTCTCTCGTCGCTTTACCCGTTGGCGCTCGTCAAAGACGGGAAGAACTACAACTTTTACGACGACAAAGCGACAACCAACATCCTCTGGCCGGTGATGATCGAGGGGCTCCATCAGCAACAAACCTTTGGCTGCGACCGGCACATTGCCATTTGCCTGGGTCGTAAAAACGAAGGCTTCCTGCACAAACTCAATGAGCAGGAAGCCTTCTTCGAGCGCATCGTATCAGTCGATCACCCGCGCTATATCTTACAGTATAAATCGAAAGCCATCGAGCAGTACGTCGACACGTACCTGCAAGTGCTGACGGATGCCATCAACCTGTAAAACCCAGGTACGTTCCCGGCGTGGCGTTTATGCCTTTACCGACGACATCGCCTCGACGACCTGCTGCGCTGACAGCTTTTGCTGTTCGCCCGTGGTCATGTTCTTCACTGACAACTGCCCGGTCTGCACTTCCTCGGAGCCGATCAGCACCACATACGGAATCTGCTTCTGGTTGGCGTAGTCGAGTTGCTTTTTGACTTTGGCCAGATCGGGATACAACTCGGCAACCACGTTGGCAGCCCGTAGCTGACTCAGCAGCGGTAACGCCAGCGCACGCCCGTCGGCGTCGAAACAGACCAGCAGCACCTGTGTCCCCTGCGCCGCCGAAGCCGGGAAGAGGTTCAACTCGTCCATCACGTCGTAGATCCGGTCGACACCAAACGAAATGCCCACGCCCGACAGGCCCGGCATCCCGAACGTCCCGGTCAGGTTATCGTACCGCCCGCCACCGCTGACGCTACCAATGCTGACGCCGTTGGCTTTCACCTCGAAAATGGCCCCTGTATAATAGGATAAGCCACGGGCCAGCGTCACGTCGAGTTCGACCCGTGAATCGGTCAGGCCAAGTGCGTCGGCGAGTTGCAGCGTTTCGGCCAGTTCGGCCAGCCCCGTCTGCGCCAGTTCCGAGTCGGCGAGCCAGGTACGTAACGTAGCCAGCACCTCGGCCAACGTACCTGAACTGGTGAACAACGGTTCCAACGCGCTGACGTTGGCGTTGGTGAAGCCGCGCTCGCGTAATTCGTCGATCACCTTGTCCCGCCCGATCTTATCCAGCTTGTCGATGGCTACGGCCAGGGTACTTTCTTCGCCGGGGCGGCCAATGGCTTCGGCGATGCCCGCCAGAATCTTGCGATTGTTTACCTTGAGCGTAAAATCCTGAATGCCGAGGTTCCGAAACACCTCATGCACCATTAGTATAATTTCGGCTTCGCACAGCAGCGAGTCGGTGCCCACCACGTCGGCATCGCACTGGTAGAACTCACGGTAACGGCCCTTCTGAGGGCGGTCGGCGCGCCAGACAGGCTGCATCTGATACCGTTTGAACGGCATGGGCAGCGCATGGCGGTTCATGACCACGTAGCGGGCGAAGGGGACGGTAAGGTCATAGCGCAGGCCTTTCTCAGCAATTTTCGGCGTCAGTTTCTTGCTGCCTTGCGCCAGATCGGCCTCGGTGAGTTTATCGGCAAAGTCGCCGGAGTTGAGAATCTTGAACAAAAGCTGGTCACCCTCGTCACCGTATTTGCCGGTAAGCGTCTGGAGGGTTTCCATGCTTGGGGTTTCGAGGGGTTGAAAACCGAACCGGCGGAATGTTTGCCGGATGGTGTCGAAGATAAAAAGCCGTTTCTGCATCTGTGCCGGCCCAAAATCGCGCGTCCCCTTAACTACGGATGGTTTCATGCCGCAAAGGTAGGGCATCGGCGTAACCTTGTCTATTCTCCCCGCCACCACCTTTCTGTAGATGATGGACTTTTCTCACAATAAATACCCTATTATATATATAGAATAAAAACACAACTTTTTTAGAGTACCTTGGCCTGAAATTAAGAATTCACCGAACGAAGCTTTTTCAAATACAATCGTCATTTTGAAAAAAACAGGTGAAATGAAAAGCCATTCGACCGGATTTTGAGTTAATCAAACGTGTAAATCGGTGTCATCAGCCTTTGCAACTGATCGGTCTAAAAAGCGGCTGTAGTGGCTTAAAAGCGGTATTTGTTCGAATTAGGGGTAAACTTTTTTTAGCCACCACCCCAGGAATACCTATCCAACGCAGTACCAGATTATTACGGCTTCTTTGATTGACCAAAAACTGTTTAGACGGTGGACCGTTGCCTAAATTCTTCAGTGAACAAATTCTTGATTTAAGTTAGTGAAGTTGTATTTTGCCAACGAAACAAAAATAACTGTACGTATGCACAGACTTATCCGACTCATGGCGGGCATTGCGTTCCTACATGCGGGTACGACGTTCACCTATGCACAACAAGGCGACACCCTGCGCCGAAATCAGCCTACTGATCGTTATGCCCCACGTGAACGCATCTTCAACCTCGGCCGGGGAAGCTACGCAGACACTGTTCAGCGCGCCGCCTTCAAAAGCCAGTATAGCACCCTGACGGAACTAGAAGATTGCGACACGACTTTGCAGACCTTTGCACTAGTTCGCCGTCTCTCGCCCTGGCGTGTAGGTGCCTTTGTCGGCCCTGCCTTCGCCTATTGCGGCTCGTTTGACGCTACCTTCGGTCCTAACAAACGCGATAACTCGCTATATAATGGAACCGGGGTCAACGTTACGTTTAACGCCGACTATTTCTTTTCAAAGCCTGAGCGACTGTTCAAGTTTGGTCTGAGCGCTGCGCTTGGCTACCAGAACTTCTACACCCGCAACGAATGGCGCACCGATTTCCTGAATCTGGCGACGTCGCGTGGCATCCCAACGGATCGGGTGGCGCTGCGGAACAAACCGCAGGAAGACTTCTTCCTGACGATCGGCCCCATCATTTCATGGGAGTTTGGCCGTCGGAAAAACCCCGTTCGCACGGGTGCTTTCCTGGAAGCGGCGATCCGCGGCGGTCTGTACCGCACCGAATCAGCTTTCCTGAGCGCAACCGTTCCGACGGGCGTAGCCATCACGGGTGAGCAGGTAGTTCGGGTTGTGGCACCAAGCAACCGTCTGATTCAACTGGGCAGCAACGCCTCATTGGGTGTTTTCTTCCCGATTGGCAACAACTGGAACCTGGGCGTTCAGGCGCAAGGCTACTACACCCGGCTTAACTACGTGATCGTCGACGGTGGTTCGCAGAACGTGACCAACAGCTTCTACGAATTTAGCCGCATGCACGGTGGCTTTACAGCTGGTCTGGGCCTGCGTAAGAGCTTCATCCAGAAGCGCCTGATCCCGAAAGCACCGACCTTCTGCCCAACTTGCGATTCGATTCCGCAGTTGACAGTTCGGTTCCGCAATGCACCGCTTAACGGGCTGACGCTGGTTGCCGACAGCATTCCTGATAACGTAACGGCGCCGACCATCAGCTGGCGCAGCACGACGATCAACCCGAAAAACGAAACGTTCACCGCTCGTCTGTACTTCCGTCCTGACGATCCGGCCGCTTCAGCAACGGGTGATCAGGTTATCGCACAGGCCGTTGACACGAAAGACACAACGCTGGCCTTCCCGTCGCAGTACCTGCAAAATGGTAAGCCGGTTCGTGGTTTCTACTACGTAACGGTACACAACCACGAGACAGCGCCGTGCGGCGAATGTATGAGCGAAGTAGCGACTACGAGCTTTGCCTTCTTGGGCAGCCGGATCGCACCGCTGGCAGCCGTTGGTGGTCCGTGCGAGTTCCGTCACCGCCTGGAACGCCTGGAAGTTTACTACCGCAACCCGTACACTCGTGAGGTAGCTAACGTCTGCTACTGTAACGGTCAGGTAACGTCGGTAGGTGACACGGTAACCCGTCTGCGCTACCGCACGCTGAACCGCCGTCTGGCTTCGCAGCCGTTCGAGTTCGACAGCACTGCGCTGATCCTCGACTTCCGCGAACTGCCGGGTGAACTGGCTCGTCAGCTGCAGCAGGAGAAATCAACGATCGAAAGTGGCCGTGCTATCCGCTACAAAGGCCGCCGGGTACGTCCGCAAGTGCAGTACTTCCGCGCTGTGTTCAGCGTAACGCAACTGCCATGCAACGGTCAGCCTGAGCGCGTAGTTGGTCAGTTCAATACGATCATCAGCGACAACACCTACTCGATCACTGATCTGAAGCCGCTCAACGCGCAGCAGTATCAGAAACTGACGACACCGCCTGCTCCGAAGCAACCGCGCCGGGGTGGCCGCAGCGGTCGCCGGGATGTAAGCTTCGGTACCGAAAGCACCGACAGCGATAAGTAATCGGTAAGCGCAGTCAAGAAAAAGGCCCGGATCAGACGATCCGGGCCTTTTTCTTGTTCCTGTAGCGCCCGGTTCCAGCCGGGTAGAACTGATTTAATCTATTGCCAGCACGCATACGTACCTAGTAAACTACCCGGCTGGAGCCGGGCGTTACTTATTAGATGACAGTAAAGGAAGCGATGGCCGAATACTGTTTGTAGCGTTCGTTGCGGGCGGCGCGCTGTTTGGCAAACACATACAGCGTTTGGGTGCCCCGCTGCGGAATCCGGACCCGAATCTGATAGCTGTCGCCATCGCGATTGACTGAATGAGGCACTTTGGTATAACTGGTACCGCCACGTGGCCCAACGGCGCAGTAAAACTCGACGTTCTCTTCGTTGGTGAGGTTCAGGGTCAGGCCATCGTAGGCCCGCAAGGCACCTTGCTTCGGGAAGTACGGGGTAAAACCTAGCTGGAAATAAGCGTCGTAATACTTGGGGAACCGGTCGAAATCGGACTTACTAACGGGCCGAGACAGGAGTTGCCAACGCGACTCGATAGGCAGGTGCTGCGAGACGAACGCCTGCGGATCGGTAAGGAAATAGAAATCGTTGGGTTTACCATTCAGGGCGGTCGTGCTCGCCCAGGTGATGTCGAACAGATACCAGTCGCCGTCGATCTCCACGGCATTCCACTCGTGGTCTATCCCCCCGGTAGGCCCGCCGGCCTGCGAATCAAGGTAACGCGAGTAGCCCTTTACCGTAACCGCCTTGACGCCCGCTTCAACCAACAGGTGCTTAAACAACAGGGCGAAACCTGTACAGACGGCTTTCCGGGTCTGTAAGATCTTGGCGGCATACTGGGGTTCCGACGAGTAAAGCGACCCGGTAAATACCCGATCGTCGTACTTGACATGCGACATAATCCAGGCGTAGACCGACCGCACTTTGGCAAAATCAGTACGGGCGGGGGCCGTCAGGTAAGCGCTCAACGTTTTCAGGCTTCGGGCGTTGGCTTCGGGCGTGCGCCGGGCATATGTATCGATAACTTCGTACTCACTGGGCGCCATTCCCACCGCATACGTACCTGTAGTTGGGCGAGAAGGCGTATAGGCGCTGCTCCCGGTCAAAAGCAGCGCTGCCAGCATGGCGGGTAGGGTGTACTTTCGCATAAAACAAGTCAATCACACAACCCATTAACCGCTATGTCACGTCTTTTATTGTTTACCTTTTTTTGCCTGCTGAACACAATAAATTCGCCCCATTTGCAGGCACAATCAACCCCTAAGCTCGCTACGCCCATGACCTCTTCCATGACGACACTTTCCATCAGGCTGCGGCCCGGTCAGGATCTGAAAACCGAACTCGATAAGCTGGTGGCGCAGCACCGGATCGAGGCGGGGTTGGTGCTAACCTGCGTGGGTAGCCTAACCGACGTGTCGTTGCGGTTGGCGAATCAGGAAGGGGCTACGGCCTATCACGGCCATTTCGAGATTGTGTCGCTCGTGGGTACGTTGTCGACCAACGGAAGCCACCTGCACCTAGCCGTGTCCGATTCGACGGGCCGCACCACCGGCGGGCATCTGATGGCAGGTAATATCATTTACACCACCGCCGAGATCGTGCTGGGTATTCTGCCCGGCGTTAGGTACGTTCGTGAACCCGATCCAACATTTGGCTACCGGGAACTGGTGGTGAAGAAGAAAAGCAAGTAATCTGTTTACTGGCCGTCTAGGCGAATCAAAACGGCTGCTGTACCCTGGGCCTGAACCATGGCGGATGAAAGCAGCAGCCCGTAGGGGTAATAGCAAATGGCAGGTTCGAGTTGCAGGGCTACCCAGGGCGTAATGGCATACTGAAACGTCGATTGCAGCCCAAATCCAGCGCTGATGTTGGGGCCTATGCTTGCTTCAGGCAGTATGGGCAACTGGTTTCCCTGGCGGTCGAAGTACTGTTTGTTACCCCGCTTCAGTAAAGTCTCAATAGCAAGGCTCCCTCCCAGATACCAGTGAAACCGGCCGTTGGGGAGTATCCTATACGCTACACCAACAGGCATCGACAACACCGACAGATCGGTGTTTGTGCGAACCACATCATTGTAAATATTAGGAAAGCCGGTGTCGATCAGGCCAGGATAAGGCACTTGCTGAAGCGATCGGCGAACGTACATGGCTTTGGCACTGATTTGCAGGCGATTGGCTTGGCAGACGCCCATAAGCCCAACGGCTGGCCCGCTGCGTACGTCGGCGGCAAAGCCCCCTTTACCGCCACCTATACCTCTATATGCTACCTGATCAATAGCCACAACTGGTCCAAGTAGCAGCGACTGTCCCGTTGGTAGTTGGGCGAGCGCAATCTGGCAGTAGGTGAGCAGGCAGTTCAGAACAAGTAACATTCGGTACATAGCGCGCAGGAACAGAAGTTTAGTGCACGAATCTAAGCATACGATCGACACACGAATGGCTACATCAGAATATTATCAACGGCCTGTAGTTTGGGCGGCAGTTCGGTTTCGCCCAGCATTTCGCGCAGGTCGATTTCGATGTTACGGCAGATGGCCGAGATAGGTACGTCGTTGATCGAGTTCTCGAACGGATTTTCCGACGTATCGCCCACCACTTCCATCGTATTGAACACCCAGGCAATCAGCGTGTAGAACGGGATTGTCAGCCAGACGTGCCAGCCGCCCACTTTAGCCATTTCGGTGATCAGACCGAAGGGTAACAGCAGAATGAACAGCCAGACGAAGATGTAGCTAAAAAACGCATACTGACGCGGAAACGGAAACGATTTGATGCGTTCGGCGGCTCCCTGCTGATTGTATAGTTCGATCAGCATCCGCTCCAGTTCGTTGTGGTACATGTCGGACAGCAGGCCCTGCGCGCGCAACTCCCGCAACTGGGCCGATTGCTGGCGAATGAGTTGCGTGGCGACGTTGGCTTTGTCCAGGTACGTTGCCGACTCGCCTTTTGGCAAAAACCGGCACAGCTCTTCATCCATCCGGCCCAGATGAAACGCCTCGATCTGCTCGATCAGTCGCAGTTCGGTGCCGTGGTGTTCCTGCCAGACGACCTTGCTCCGCAGTTGCATCCGCAAGGCATTCAAGAATGCTAGGTGCCGGTAGATGAGTTGCCGTTGGTAGTCGCGCAGGGTAGTTTCGGGGACTGGGTTGGTAGCCTGCAAATCCGTGATGTAGTCGAGCACCATAATCGCCCAGGAGCGGCTGGCGTTGGTGAGGCTGCCCCATACGCGCCGCCCTTCCCAGAGCCGGTCGTAGGCCGAGTTGTTTTTAAACCCGACATAAAACGCGACCGCCGTGCCGATGGTCGCAATAGGAATGAAGGGAACCGTCAGGAAAGGCCAGCGAAATTGAACGTAGAGGGTGACGATGGCGCCACTGTAGAGCACAAAAAACAAGACAGACTTCCAGGCAAACGGCCAGATGTGGCGGAGCGCAACACGCTTACGAGTATACATAGCAACGAGACTTGTCGTACCAATATAGGCACGTTTCGAGCGTTACGCTGCTTTTGTTGCTGGCACCGTTAGCTCCAGATCCGCCGTAATGGGCTGTCGCTATCAGCCAACCTACGCCCCTCCGGCTACGGCTTCGTTTTTGCCTAGTGTCGGCGCTGTCACGCTTGCCTTCTTCGTGCGCTTTGGCCGGGGTGCGGGGCTGGCTACGTCGGGTGGACGGATAGTGTGTTTTGCCAGAATACGTTCTTTTTCCGCCTTGCCTACGTCACTGCGCCGGGGCTGATGCAGCGTCACGCGGGCTTCGCGGCCCGTTTGTACAATGTCGACAATGGGGGCGGGATAATCCTGGCCAACGTGAAAATGGGCCATATCCTGCTCGAGAGGCGGCATCGTCCACGGCTCGTGGATGTAGGCGACGGGACAATTCGCCAGTTCAGGTACCCATTGCCGGATAAACACGCCTTCCGGATCGTGCTCCTGCGACTGTTTGACCGGATTGTAAATGCGTACAGTGTTGGTGCCGGTCATGCCCGACTGCATCTGAATCTGCGCGTAGTGAATGCCCGGCTCAAAATCGGTATACAGCCGCGCCATGTGGAGCGCGCCTTCCTTCCAGTGTTGCAGCAGATGATGGCTCAGAAACGACATGAGCATGGCCCGCATCCTGAAATTGATGTAGCCCGTGGCGGCCAGGCAGCGCATGCAGGCGTCAACCAGCGGGTAGCCAGTGTGGCCGTCGCGCCAGGCGGCGTAGTGCCCCGGATTGTCGTTCTTCTGTAGCGTATCGAACGCCCGATTCACATTTTCGAACTCCATCCGGTCTTCGGTCTCGAATTTCTGGATGAAATGGCAATGCCAGCGTAACCGCGACGCAAACGCAGTAAACTGACGCCCCAACCCCGGCGCCACCGGATGCCTCGCCGCGGCCAACTGCGCCTGAAACACCTGCCGGATACTCAGACACCCCCAGGCAATGTAGGGCGATAGCCGACTACACCCCCGGCGGCTTTCCAGGGGCTTGGAGATCGACCGGGCGTAGAGCGTGATGCGGTCGGCCAGGAAGCTGTCCATGTAGCGATGGGCATTTTGCTCGCCGCCGGG
Organism: Fibrella aestuarina BUZ 2; assembly: GCF_000331105.1. Classification (NCBI taxonomy): domain Bacteria; kingdom Pseudomonadati; phylum Bacteroidota; class Cytophagia; order Cytophagales; family Spirosomataceae; genus Fibrella; species Fibrella aestuarina. The sequence goes on from NC_020054.1 coordinate 5,080,386, forward strand.
CTGAAAAAGCGGATTGGGCTGTTGCCAGTCGGGCGGCAGATCGGGGCCACGGTTGGCGTCGTACCAGGGGGCGGGCAGGTCGGCGGGGTGCCAGCGGGTTAGGTCGGGGTGCTGTTGATCGGCCCGCATCGTGCGTTGCCAGTCAGCGACCCACGTATCCCGGTTTTTCAGGCGGCGGATCACCCCGTTGCTCTGAAACTCGAGCCAGTTGATACCCTGATCACGGCAGAACCGGGCCACGGCTTTATCGCGCGCATAGGTCAACTGAAGGCCAGTTTCCTCGTGCGAAAAAATCGTGTCGATTGCTACGTGTTGCTGCAAGGCCGTCAGCACGTCGATCACCTCACGTTGAAAGAGCCAAACGCGGGGTTCGCCTTCCGGTTCGTCAATGGGCGTGGCGATTGGCTCATCATCGAACTCAAAGGGGAGCCATTCGTGGATCAGTGGCTCGGCCACCGGCCTCGTCGTTTCCCGGTCGATGCGGGGTAACTGCCGGTTCAGGTCGGCGAGGCATTCCGTCACAAATCGCCAGTGGCGCGGGTCGTAGTTGGGATCAGCCACCACCGATGGTTCGACGCAATAGAGCAGCAGCAACGGGCGCCCGGCGGCCACAGCCGCCTGGAGGGGGGCGTGGTCGCGCAGGCGCAGGTCGCGTTTAAACCACAGTACATTGATGACGGGTTGCTCAGGCATGGAGCCAACAGACCGATAGCCCGCTACGCGTTCTCTTCCGAGTCCTTGTCGCGGTTTCTTAGATTACTCTTACCCAGAAAATCCCGTTCCGGCATGCCGTCCGACTCGTCTTCGACTTCCGACGCATCGACGTCGGTGTCTTCGTTTTCACCTTTCAGGTACGTACCTGGGCCACCCACCTGCTTGTCGGGGGCCTGCCCGCTTTCTTCTCGCTCGATCATAACCTTACCTTTTCAACTTAAACTCGGCCCGCCCGAAAAGGTTAACGGGCTATTAAATCATACACATCTGCTAACCAAACGGCCCTCCAGCGAGTAATTACAGCGTAAACCATTCTACGTGCTATGGCAGAGAAGCAATTGGCCGGTCAGACGGCGCTGGTAACGGGCGCCAATTCGGGCATTGGCGCGGGTGTAGCCCAATCACTGGGGCAGGCAGGCGCCAACGTTATCGTGAACTACGTTTCAAAACCCGAAGACGCCGACGCCATCGTGGCCACCATCAAAGGCTACGGAGTCGACGCGCTGGCCATTCAGGCCGATGTATCCAAGGAAGATCAGGTGCAGGCCATGTTTCAGCAGGCCGTGGCGCACTTCGGCACCGTCGACATTCTGGTCAATAACGCCGGGTTGCAGCGCGACGCTAAATTCGACGAGATGACGCTGCAACAGTGGCAGACGGTGATCGACGTGAACCTGACGGGGCAGTTTTTGTGCGCCCGCGAGGCCATCCGCGAGTTTTTACGGCGTGGTCCCCGCCCCGAGGTATCGAAGGCCGCCGGGAAAATCATCTGCATGAGTTCGGTACACGAGCTGATTCCCTGGGCGGGCCACGTCAATTACGCCGCCTCGAAAGGAGCCATCAAAATGCTGATGCAGTCGCTGGCCCAGGAATACGGCGACCGGCAGATCCGGATCAACAGCATTTGCCCCGGTGCCATTCAGACGCCCATCAACACGGCGGCTTGGAGCACGCCGCAGGCCCTGAACTCGCTCATGACGCTGATTCCGTATAACCGCATTGGGCAGCCCGAAGACATTGGTAATCTGGCCGTTTTTCTGGCATCCGATGCCTCCGATTACATCACCGGCGCCAGCATTTTCATCGACGGCGGCATGACCGTCTTCGAAGGCTTCGCCACGGGCGGCTGATCGACGCACGCCAGTTTGGGTCGATTTAAGAGCGGGCTACCAGTCAAACGGGCGGTTGGTTTTTCGTGAAACGGAAGCCAACCGCCTACATTAATCGTTGGTTAGAACCAACCCCGGCGGTAACAACCCCACCGGCTGGTCGGTTTACAAAGAGTCAACGTACCTGAATCATGGCGAAGAAACCACAACCGACCTCTACACCAAGACCGCCACTCAATCCTGAATTAGATCGCCTCCACGAAAACGCCAAGAAAACGGTCCCACTCGAAAAATGGGGCCCTTACCTCGCCGATCGGCAGTGGGGCACGGTGCGCGAAGATTACAGCGCCAACGGCGATGCCTGGAACGCCTTTCCGCACGATCAGGCCCGCAGCCGCGTGTACCGCTGGGGTGAAGACGGGCTGCTGGGCATTGCCGACCGCCGGATGAATATCTGTTTTGGCCTGGCGCTCTGGAACGAGCAGGACCCGATTCTGAAAGAACGGCTCTTCGGCCTCACCAACTACCAGGGTAACCACGGCGAAGATGTGAAGGAGTTGTATTACTACCTCGACAACACACCGACGCACTCCTACATGAAGGGGCTGTACAAATACCCACAGGCCCGTTTTCCCTACGAATGGCTGATCCACGAGAATGGTCAACGCACCAAAAGCGACCCGGAATTCGAGATTCTGCACACCGGCGTTTTTGAAGAGGGGCGCTACTTCGATGTGTTGATCGAATACGCCAAAGTGGATTCCGACGATATCTGCATCCGGATTTCGGCCACGAACCACGGCCCAACCGCCGCCCCGCTCACCCTGCTGCCCACCATCTGGTGCCGCAACCGCTGGGCCTTTGAACCCGATTTTCAGAAGCCGACCATCAGCCGCCGACCCGAAGGCCCCACGGCGGGTAACGTGCACATTGCGCATTTCCGAACGGGCAACTATTACCTGTATTATCAGCCGACCGAGTTGTCGCTGATGACCGACAACGAGACGAACACCAAGCGCCTCTACGGGCAGCCCAACGCGACACCGTTTGTCAAAGACGCGTTTCACGAAGCCATCGCCGAACACAACGATTACCTCTGCGACCTGCTGCGCGAAAACGAAACCGGCACCAAATTCGCCCCGGTGTATCGCCTAACCATCGAGCCGGGGCAAACCCAAACGGTATCGCTCCGGCTAAGTAAGGTTATCCAGACGCAGCCCTTCGATGCCACTTTTGCGCAGGTATTTGCCGATCGGCAGCACGAAGCCGACCTGTTCTACGCCCCGCTCGCGCCCGTCAACGCCACGCCCGACCAGAAACGGATTCAGCGGCAGGCGCTGGCTGGTATGCTGTGGAGCAAGCAGTATTACCACTACGATATTCCGCACTGGCTACGCGGCGACCCCGGTCAGCCACCGCCGCCGCCCGAACGCTGGTGGGGTCGCAACCACGCCTGGAAGCACCTCAACAATGAGGATGTGATGAGCATGCCCGACAAGTGGGAATACCCCTGGTATGCGGCCTGGGACCTGGCTTTCCATACCGTTCCGCTGACGATGGTTGACCCGGTTTTCGCCAAAAACCAGCTGATCCTGCTCATGCGCGAGTGGTACATGAGCCCGGCGGGGCAGATTCCGGCCTACGAGTGGAAGTTTTCCGACGTGAATCCGCCCGTTCATGCCTGGGCCGCGCTGTCGGTGTATCGGCTCGAAAAGGCGATTTACAAAAACGAAGACGTGCAATTTCTGAAGCGGGCGTTTCAGAAATTGCTCATCAACTTCACCTGGTGGACGACCCGGCAGGATGTTGAAGAAGACAACGTGTTCAGCGGTGGGTTTCTGGGGCTCGACAACATCGGCGTCATCGACCGCAGCAACCTGCCACCCGGCTCGCGCCTCGAACAGGCCGACGCCACCGCCTGGATGGCCATGTTTGCCCTCAATATGATGGATATGGCGCTGGAAATTAGCCGCCACGACCCGACGTTTGAAGATGTGGCCACCAAATTCTACGAGCATTTTGTGCTGATTGCCGAATCGCTCAACGAGGCGCTCTGGAACGAAGACGACCACTTCTACTACGACCGGTTCTACCCCACCTACGGACAGCCGCAGACGCTCAAAGTACGCTCTGTGGTGGGCCTGACAGTGCTCTTTGCGGTGTCGATCATCAAGCGCCACAAGAGTCAACCCCTGTCTGACTTCCTGAAACGGGTGCAGTTTTTCCAGAAGTACCGCACCGTCCTCGGCCTGCCCATGCCTGATCAGCGCGTCACGCCCGACGGCGATATCCTCCTGTCGCTCGTTTCGAAAGAGCGGCTCGAAAAGCTGTTGCAGGTCATGCTCGACGAGTCGGAATTTCTGTCGCCGGGGGGCATCCGGGCCTTATCGAAATACCACGAGCAACACCCGTACCACATCGATATTTACGGCCAACGCCACTCGATTCAGTACGTACCCGGCGACTCCGACAGCGATTTGTTCGGGGGTAATTCAAACTGGCGCGGGCCCGTATGGATGCCAATCAACTACTTGTTTATTAAGGCGCTGAAGAAATACCATCAGTTCTACGGCGACAGCATCAGCGTGGAATATCCCACGGGTTCAGGCAACTGGCTCAATCTGGAACAGGTATCCGACCAGCTTGCTCAGCGGTTTGTGCGTATGTTTGAGCGCGACCCCGACGGGCATCGGCCCGTTCACGGTCCGTTCAGCCCCTTCTACCAGCGCCCCGAAAACGCCGATCTGTTGTTGTTTTTCGAGTATTTCCACGGCGATACGGGGCAGGGCATCGGGGCTAGCCACCAAACCGGCTGGACGGGCGTGGTAGCCGAACTCATCAACGACGACGCCTGGGAATGGGAATGAACGGAGGTTAGCCGTTTGGTCTTCAACTTACCCCAAACGGCTAATCCGAAACACGAAACTACGTTGACTACACTAATTATCGGCGCGGGGCTATCGGGCCTCACCGCCGCCCACCAATTACAACAGAACGGCCATAGCGTTACCCTGCTCGACAAAGGGCGCGGCGTAGGCGGTCGGCTGGCTACCCGTCGGCTCGGTCGCGATGCCGAAGCGAGTCGGGCCGACCATGGCGCGCAGTATTTCTCGGCCCGCTCGCCCGAATTGCAGGCACTGGTGCACAATTGGCAGGCGCAGGGCTTGGTGCAGGAATGGCATATTGAACAGTCGGACCCGGCATCGTTTCAGCATCCGCGCTATGCCGTAACGGGGGGCATGAGCCAACTAGCGAAACAGCTCGCGCAGGGGCTCGATGTCCGCACGGGCGAACGGGCAACGTACCTGACGCAAACCGACACCGGCTGGCAGGTACGTTGCGACAGTGGCCTGACGCTCAGCGCCGATGCCCTCCTGCTCACCCTGCCCGCCCCGCAAGCCATCGCCCTGCTCAACGAATCGGGGGTTACGTTGGCCGAAGCGGACCAACAGGCACTGACCTCCATTCACTATGAACCCTGCCTCGCCGTGATGCTCCGCCTGAACCAGCCGAGCCAACTGCCTAAGCCCGGTGGCCTGAAGTTGCCGGACGGGCCGGTTTCGTGGCTGGCCGATAATCAGCAGAAAGGCGTCTCGGAGCAACCAACCGTAACGATTCACGCCAGCCACGCCTACAGCCAACAACACCTCGACGACGCCGATTTGACCGCGCTTATCCCCGAGCTACTGGCCGCCGTGAGTGACTACGTACCGGCCGACCGCATCGTCGAGAGTCAGATGCACCGCTGGCGCTACAGCAACGCGACCAAACGCCACCCGGACCCGATGCTGGCGGCGACCCTGCCTGGCTCAGGTACGTTGCTGTTTGGCGGCGACGGCTTCGGCAACGGCAACGTCGAGGGAGCGTTTCTGTCTGGTCTGGCGATGGCGCGACACGTAACCGGACAGCGTGCGGCCTGACAGACTATTCATACCGCCTATCTGCCGTTGGTCGGCTATGTGCCGGATCGCGCTTAGCCTACTATGGCTGCTGAGCAGTGCACAGCGGTCATCGACTAGTCACCAGTTTTACCAGCAACACCAACAGGCCCTGCACCAGTTGCTGGGACAGGCGGCGACCCCAACCGAGATTCGGGCGTTGCTCGGCTACGTGCTGGATCAGCAGCATACCGACGTTGAGCCCAATCGCTATTTCCAGCCAACCCGCCCCCCGTTAGCTGTCTGGCTGGCCCGGCAGCGGGGCGACCAGGCCAGCGCCGGGCGGCTGGCCACCACCGTGGTGTACCCGTTGCTGCGGTATGTGCTCCCACGCGCCATTACACCGCCCACGCCACCGACATCACCGGCTACCCGGGTGGCTGCCGCGGCGTATCGGTATGTCGGCGTTCGGTACGGTCCGCCTACCTTCAACCCACGGACCAACCAGGGTACGCTCGACTGCTCAGGCCTGGTCAATCTGGCGCTGGCCGATGCAGGCATAATGTACCCACGGGGCGTGGGCAGTGGCGCTACGGAGGGGATCGTTAACAGTTCCCGCTTTTACGCTGTCCCAGGTAGTCCGTTGCCGGGTGATCTGCTGGCGCGGCAGCATGGGGGCGCCTGGCGCCACATCGGCATTTACGTTGGTGATGGTTACCTGATCGAGGCCCCCTACCGCGGCACCGTAGTTCGCCGGGTGGCCTACCGCCCCGAGAAATGGCTTCGCATTCTCCGGATTCGGTGAGTACGAGTTGGCTGTGGATTAGCAGGCAGGCTAATAGCGTATCAGCCCACGCAGTACCTTTGCGCCATGATTACAATTGGACGGAAGAACCGACTAACGGCCCTGCGCCTGACCAGCGTGGGTATGTTTCTGGGTGACGATGACGGGAACGACATTCTGTTACCCAACAAATACGTACCCGCCGACCTGCGCGAAGACGACGAAATCGAGGTGTTTGTCTATACCGACTCGGAAGACCGGCCCATCGCCACCACACTCCGGCCCGCCGTGGAGCGCGATCAGTTTGGGGCGTTGCAGTGCGTAGCCAATACCTCGTTTGGGGCGTTTATGGACTGGGGTCTCGAAAAAGACCTGCTCGTACCGCTTCAGGAACAGCAGGAACCCCTCACCATCGGCCGCTGGTATGTGGTCTATTGCGGCTACGACAAGCAATCTGGGCGGCTGATTGGGTCCACGCGCATCAACACGCTCATCGACGACGAAGCCCCGGATACCATCAACGAAGGCGACGAGGTGGAAGCGCTGGTGTATGAACGCACCGACCTCGGCCTGAACGCTATTGTGAACGGACAATTCAGAGGCCTGTTTTACGCCAACGAACTCTTCAAGCCACTCCGAAACGGCGACCGGCTCCGCGCCTACGTAAAACGCGTCCGCGACGACCGCCGCGTCGACCTAAGCGTACAGCCGATTGGGGTGGCCAGCCTCGAACCCAACGCCGCAACGATTCTGGCCAAACTCCGGGCGAGCGATGGCTTTTTGCCCCTCACCGACGCCTCAGATCCGCAACTCATCTACCGAGCGCTGGAAATGAGCAAGAAAGCCTTCAAAAAGGCGGTAGGTACGTTGTATAAAGACCGCAAAATCGACATCAAAACAGACGGGATTTATCTAAAGAGTGAATGATTGGTACTGACCTTCAATCGGCAAAACGTTACCTCGAAGCGGGTAACGTGGTGGGGATTCCGACCGAGACGGTCTACGGACTGGCAGGGAATGCACTAAACCCCGACGCCGTCCTCACCATTTTCCGGGTCAAGAACCGGCCCGCCTTCGACCCGCTCATCGTCCATACCGATTCGCTCGACAAAGTGCGTTCGCTGGTGACGGAGTTGCCCCCGCTGGCCGAGGCGCTGGCCGAGGCGTTCTGGCCGGGGCCGCTGACCCTGTTGCTGCCCAAACAGCCTCACGTCCCCGACCTCACCACGTCGGGGCTGCCCCGTGTGGCCGTCCGTATCCCGAATCATTCCTTGACGATCAGCTTGTTACAACAGCTTGATTTCCCGCTGGCCGCGCCCAGTGCCAATCCGTTTGGCTACATCAGCCCAACCACGGCCTGGCACGTCGAGCAGCAACTGGGCGATCAGGTGCCTTATATTCTGGATGGTGGCCCGTGTGGCGTCGGGCTTGAATCGACGATTGTCGGCTTCGATACCGATGGCGAACCAACCGTTTATCGGCTGGGCGGGCTGGCGCTCGAAGCGCTGGAGGCCGTCGTGGGTCGGTCCTTTCGGGTGCAAAGCCATTCGGCCTCCAACCCGTCGGCACCGGGTATGCTCAGCAGCCATTACGCCCCCCGCAAGCCCACGGCTTTGCTGAACGACGCGGCTGGGTACGTTGCCAGTCCAACGGCTGGAGCCCTCGTTTTCAACGATTATCTGCCCAATATCCCGACAGAACAACAGTTGCGCCTCTCGCCCACTGGCGACCTGAACGAAGCCGCCAAAAACCTGTTCAGCTACCTCCGGCAACTCGATGCCATGCCCGTCGAACGCATTTATATTCAGCCCGTTCCGGACGAAGGCCTGGGCCGGGCCATCAACGACCGCCTTCGCCGGGCGGCAGCGTAAAGAACCTTTATGGTTTGATGTGTACCATTTAAGGTTGGCTTGCGCTCGATAATGCAGGCGCGTCAACCAACTTTGAACGGTATACATCAAACACAAAACAAAGAAGGTATCCACCAAGGGCAGATACCTTCCACGAGTACAACAAAACCACAGTCCGATGGGCGATAACCAGGGCTACGCGCTCAACACCTAAGCCTGTGGGTCTGCTGTTATTTTTTAGTTTGTTCTGAAGTTTGGCGTTGCGCTGTCAAGACACATCCGCAACGAGAAAACAGTCGTCGACAAACCGCTTATGCGTCGATCAGGAACTCATCGTGCTGGCTAACGTCGAGGCCTTCTTTCTCATCGGCCTCCGACACACGCAGGGGCAGAATCAGGTCCGTTACTTTCAGCAGCAGGAACGACATGCCGAAGGCGAATGCCGACACCACGACCAGCGCGATCATGTGGTTCATGAACAGTTTCGTTACGCCATAGGCCAACCCTTCGTCGACCACCCCGGCGTTTACGCCTTTGCTGGCGAAGATGCCCGTCATGATCATACCCACCATACCACCGACACCGTGGCAGGGGAATACGTCGAGGGTATCGTCAAGCGTTGATTTTGAGCGGAGGTGCGCTACGTAGTTCGATACCATCGAGGCAATCGTGCCCACGAAAATGGCTTGCGGAACCGTCACGAAACCAGCCGCCGGCGTGATGGCGACCAGGCCAACAACCGCACCGATACAGAAACCCAGCGCTGATACTTTCTTGCCTTTGGCGGCATCGAACAGCACCCAGCCCAGACCCGCCGCCGCCGCAGCGGTGTTGGTTGTAGCGAAGGCCGTAGCGGCCAGCGGTGAGGCGCTTACGGCCGAACCAGCGTTGAAGCCAAACCACCCAAACCACAGCAGACCCGTACCCAACAGCACGTAAGGAATGTTGGCCGGGGGCAGGAAGTTGGCTTCCATGTGGTTTTTCCGACGCTTCAGGTAAATGGCACCGGCCAGCGCAGCCCAGCCAGCCGACATGTGAACAACCGTGCCACCGGCAAAGTCAAGCACGCCGAGTTTGAACAGGAAACCCTCAGGGTGCCAGGTCCAGTGTGCCAGCGGCGCATACACGAACAGGCTGAAGAGGATCATGAAGAGCACATACGACCGGAAGTTGATCCGCTCGGCCATAGACCCCGTGATGAGGGCCGGCGTGATCACGGCAAACTTCAGCTGGAAGAAAGCAAAAACGGCGAGGGGAATGGTAGCGGCCAATGACCAGGGCTTGCCATCGAGCACGCCTTTGAACATGAAGAACGTACTGGGGTTGCCCACAAACCCGCCGATGCTATCACCGAAAGCGAGGCTAAAGCCACAAACCACCCAGATGATGCTGATTACGCCCATCGCTACAAAGCTTTGCAGCATGGTCGAGATCACGTTTTTGTTGTTGACCATCCCGCCGTAGAAATAAGCGAGGCCGGGCGTCATCAGGAGCACGAGCGCCGTCGCCATCAGCATCCAGGCGGTGTCGCCGGAATTGATACCTTCCGTCACGATCGTTGTAGGCACACTGGGCACGAAAACACCCATCACGCTGATAGCCAGCAGAATAAGCAGCGGAATTATTGCGGGTTTTTGCATGGTAGTTAACTGGTTTTTGTTGTACTTAACGAGTGGTTAGAATTTGAAGATGGCGGCCATACCGAGGGTTGCCTGCGAGGGCGTCAGCGACCCGTCGCCTTTCTGGAACTTGTTGGCCGAATAGCTATCGAGGCGGAATTCAGGCTTCAGCAGCACGTGGCCGTCGGCAGCCGTGATGTTGCCCGTAACAGTGATCGAATTCACGCTGGCTCCGTTGCCGGCCGCATCGGTCAGGCCGCGAACACCGCTCTTGTTATCAAACATTTCGTAGCGAACGCCCAGGCCAAACTTGTCGGTGAAGGCGTAGTTTGAATACACCGCCGCGCCGCCCCAGCTTTTCGAGGTCGTTGGGCCGCCGTATCCCTGATAATCCCCTTTCTGCGAACCAGCCGCCGCATTAAGGCCCAGGAAGAATTTGGGCGTAATCTGATAGGTCGTCGTCAGGTCGAAGAGCGCGTAGCTAGCGTCGTCGGCTTTGGTGCCGTCGGCCAGATCAGCCGAGGCTTCGTTCGAGGCGATCGCGTTGAGGTAGACGTTCCAGCCCGACACCGGCGAGACAAACAACTGCCCAACCAGTCCTTTCTTCTTGTTGTTATCGAACAGGTTATCGACGTTGTTGACCAACCCAACCATCAGGGCCACCCGGTCGCTGAACGCGTACTGCGCTTTTACGCCGATGTGGTAGAACGGACCGTTGTTAAAGAGGTTCGAGAGCGAGTAGTTGTAGTTGGCGGGTGCGTCGATCACTTCATAACCGATGTGCGTACCAAACTGCCCGGCCGTAAACGTCAGTTTCGACGTGGCTTTCAGCGAGATGTACGCCTGCTTGATCGCCAGCGACGTTGAGCCAGCGCCCAAAAAGCCGACGTTGTTGCCGTAGTTACCCAGATCAGCAAAGGGGCCAAACGCCAGATCCATCACCGCGTCAACTTTGCTGGATGTGTAGGTAGCCTTGGCCTGAATCAGACCAATGCCAAACTGCCCCGACTTCTGGTCGAATGCCCGAGCGTTGCCATTGATGACACTGCCATCAGCCGCTCGGCCCAGCCCCAGGTTCGACTGGCTTGCCGGATTGTTGAAGTTCCCGAAATAATAGGTATCCAGGTAGCCCGAGAACGTAAACTTTCCGTCGTCCCCTTCTGCCTTCGGGGCTGTAGCGGCAGGCTGTGCCGTCGCTACGGCTTTGGGTTGCTCAACCCGCGTTGAGTCGTTGGCCTGGGCTACAACAGCGAAACTCGATAAAGAAGCAAGTAAAAGTGCTTTTTTCATGTGTTTTATTCTGTCAGGTGTATAATGGAACGTGGTTTTATTTGGCACAAATTTTAGCTAACAAAATGACTGTTGCAATGTTTGAGGTTTAATTTTTTTGTGGAAATACCTAAAAAATGCAATATTCTTATAATATTAGCAAGTGAATCGCGGTATTATCCTATAAAGCACAATCGAAACCGACTTTTGAAGAAATTTTGATATATTTTTAAAATGCCAAATATTATTTTGTTACAATCTTTGTTATTTTTTATTATCAAATGGCCTCTGCCTGGGCTATAAACGGCAAAAGCCCGGCTTGGGCCGGGCTTTTGCTATGCAGGTACGTTGGGGGCGCTAAGCGACTTTACAATGCACCCCATCCATCGAGCGGAGCGCGTTCAGCAGGCGGTTGTCGGGGAAGACCCGGTATTGGCGCGACAATAAGTTTACTTCCACGGGCTCGTCGGGATCTTTTACTTTCATCGACAGCGTACACGTACCTGGGTGCGCCTTCACCAGGTCATTGATGACCCCAATCAGTTCCTCGCTCAAGAAGGCCAGGTTGATGGTAATGGCCAGTTCCTTGCACATCTTCTCGCGGATATCGCTGAGGTAGCGGATGTTGGTCGGCTTAAACTCCAGCTGATCGGAGTTCCAGCGGTTTTGGGTTTTGCCCGTCACGTGCAGAAACAGTCCGGGCTCCACGTACTGCGCCATACGGGCGTAGTCTTCCCCAAAGAGCGTCATCTCCATCGACCCTTGGTAGTCTTCGAGCTTGAAGATCATGAACGGGTTCCCGTTTTTGGCGATGCGCGTCTGCACACTCGACACGATCCCGCCGATGCGCAGTTCGGGCGCATTGGTTTCGTAGACCTTATCGAGCGTGCAGTTGCAGAACCCTTCCAGCTCGACGGTGAATTCATCGAGCGGGTGGCCGGTGATATAAAACCCGACGACATCCTTCTCGAACTTGAGCTTCTCGATCTGATTCCAGGGCGTCACCACGGGCGGTTTGGGCCGGGGCATGGCCACGTCGTTACCTGCCCCACCACCAAACAACGACTGCTGCGAGGCCGATTTCTCGGCGTGGTGGTTGTTGGCGTAGCGGATAATCTTCTCGATGAACGTGCTCGTGTCGCCGGGTGCCGTCTCGAAATACTGCGCCCGGTGGATGTCGGGGTCGAGGGCATCGAAAGCCCCGGCGTAGGCCAGCGATTCGATTGTTTTCTTGTTGACCGTCCGGAGGTTTACCCGCGTGATGAAATCGAACATATCCTGGTAAGGGCCATTCTGGGTACGTTCGGCAATGATGTTTTCGACGGCTGCGTCGCCCGAGCCCTTGATACCACCCAGCCCGAACCGAATTTCGCCCTTCTTATTCACGCCAAACACCCGCTCCGATTCGTTCACGTCGGGGCCTAGCACCGGGATGTTGATGTTCTTACATTCTTCGAGGAAGAAGGTAATTTTCTCAATGTTGCCGAGGCAGCTCGTCAAAACCGCCGCCATGTACTCCGAACGGTAATGCGCCTTGAGCCAGGCCGTCTGGTAGGCTACGAAGGCGTAGCAGGTCGAGTGCGATTTGTTGAAGGCGTAGGAGGCGAAGGCTTCCCAGTCGGTCCATACTTTTTCGCAGGTTTTAACAGGCAGTTTGTTGGCGGCACAGCCCTCCATAAACTTGCCCTTCATCTTGTCGAGCGTGGCGCGGTCTTTCTTACCCATCGCCTTGCGCAGCACGTCGGCGTCGCCCTTGGTGAAGTTGCCCAGCTTCTGCGACAAGAGCATCAACTGCTCCTGATACACCGTGATGCCGTAGGTATCCGCCAGATACTCCTCCATCTCGGGCATGTCGTACTTCACCTCTTCACGGCCGTGCTTCCGGTTGATGAAGTTCGGGATGTACTGAATGGGACCGGGTCGATAGAGGGCGTTCATCGCAATGAGGTCCTCAAACCGGTCGGGCTTCAGGTCCTTCATGTACTTCTTCATCCCGTCGGATTCAAACTGGAAAATGGCGTTTGTCTCCCCCCGCTGGAATAGTTCGTATGGCTTCGGGTCGTCGAGCGGAATACTGTCGATGTCGATCTCCCGGCCGTAGTTCTGCTTGATCAAGCGCAGGCATTCCTTGATGATGGTGAGGTTGCGCAACCCCAGAAAGTCCATCTTAATCACGCCCGCGTCTTCGATTACCTTACCCTCGTACTGGGTGATAATCAGGTTGGTATCTTTCGACGTCGACACCGGCACGATGTTGCTCAGGTCGTCGGGGGCAATGATGATCCCCGCCGCGTGAACGCCCGTGTTGCGCACGGTGCCTTCCAGCCGCCGCGCCTGCTGCAACACGTTCTGCACCTTCTCGGTGTCGATCAGTTTCATGACCCGCCCCACGTTCTGATCACCCGACTCGAGCGCCCGCATCCGCCGTACGTTCTCGACTTCATCGGGTGTAATGAGGTTACTCAGCCCACCCGGCCCGTCGATCGGATCTTCGAAAATCCGCTTCAGGGTCATGTTGTAGGTTGGTTTGTCGGGCACCAGTTTGGCGAGGGCGTTGGCGTCGTTGAGGGGCAAATCCATCACCCGCGACACGTCTTTAATCGCCGATTTGGCCGCCATCGTACCGTAGGTAACAATGGCCGCCACCTGCTGCTTTCCGTATTTGTCGACTACATAATCGATCACCTTCTGCCGACCTTCATCATCAAAATCGGTATCGATATCGGGCATCGACTTCCGGTCGGGGTTGAGGAAGCGTTCAAACAGCAGGTTGTACTTAATGGGGTCGATATTGGTGATGCCGATGCAGTAAGCCACCGCCGAGCCCGCCGCCGAGCCCCGGCCCGGCCCCACCATCACGCCTAGGTCGCGCCCGGCCTTGATGAAGTCGGCCACGATGAGGAAATAGCCCGCAAAACCCATCGTCCGGATGGTAAACAACTCAAAATCGAGTCGTTCCTGCACTTCGGGCGAGATATCGACGTACCGTTTTTTGGCCCCTTCGTAGGTCAGGTGCTTGAGGTATTCCCACTGATTGAGGACGTCGTCGGTATGTTGCTGAAACTCCTGCGGAATCGGGAAGTTGGGCAGCAGAATATCGCGCTTCAGCTTCAGCGTCTCCACTTTGTCGACGATCTCGTTAGTATTGTCGATGGCCTCGGGCAGGTCGTGGAAGAGCGTGCTCATCTCCTGCGTGTTCTTGAAATAGAACTGATCGGAGAAGAACGCGAACCGCGTGTTTTTGGGCATCGCCTCCTCGTCGTTGAATTCCTTCATCGACGGTGTGCTCTGCTTTTCGCCCGTGTTGACGCACAGCAGAATATCGTGGGCAACCCAGTCGTCGCGGTCGACGTAGTGCGAGTCGTTGGAAGCGATGATCTTGACGTTGTATTTCCGGGCCAGCTTGACCAGCACCTCGTTGGCCTTGATCTGATCGGGAATCTCGTGGCGTTGCAGTTCCACGTAATAGTCTTCCCCGAAGCGGTCGAGCCACCACTTAAACTCGGTCTCACCTGCTTCTTCGCCTTTTTTCAGAATCGTTTTGGGCACGATAGCCCCGATGCAGCAAGTAGTAGCGATCAGGCCCTCCTTGTACTTATCGATCAGTTCTTTGGTAATACGCGGGTATTTACCATACAAGCCTTCCATGTAGCCGAGCGAGCACAGCTTCGCCAAGTTTTTGTAGCCAGTCGGATTTTTGGCCAGCAGCAGCTGATGGTAGCGAATATCTTTCTGCTCTTTGGTAAACTGCTTGCGCGTGTGGTCATCAACCACGTAAAACTCACAGCCAACAATCGGTTTGATGCCCTGCTTGGCCGACTCGGCCACGAACTCAAACACGCCGAACATATTGCCGTGGTCGGTAATCGCCACAGCGGGCATATTATCGGCCTTAGCCTTCTTAATCAGCTTCTTAATATCGGCCTGCCCATCGAGCAGCGAGTATTGGGTATGGCAATGAAGGTGCGAAAACTGCATAGATTTACCGAAGAACGCCTGGTTGGGCAGACAGTCTGTTTGGTAAATTTAGGCAAACCCCCGAGGAACGGGCAACGCCCACCCGAAGTTTTTGGCCGAATTAGGCTTATTCTTTGGCGCCTCCCCGAAGCCCCTCAACCCTTCTTCTGCAACGCCCATACATAACAGCCGGGACTGGCGGTTGGGCGTTTAACGAAGGCAAAAAACTGGGATTCAACCAGTTTACCACTGCAGTTTATGGTTACCTGAACGGCAAACTTGGGGGCATCCTTCAAGACGGTTTCGCTAATAATGATTCGGTCGTCGGAGAAGTTGGCGTAGGCGCTTTTGGTGTAGTCGTCTGACAGCGTATCCTTTTGCGGATAGATAGAATAGACAAGTTGATTGGGTCCGGTTGTGCGTTTATAATCTGACGCAATCAACAGCACCCCAGTATACCCACTTTCGCAGGGAGCCTGTGCAACCAGCGTGGCGGGTGGGGAACAGGTAGCAGGTTCTGTATCAGTTGTGTTCTTGCAGCCAGCCAATGCGACTGTGATCAAAGCGATTGACAGGGAACGTTGAGCGGTTTTTATCATAGCGCCTATTTGATTGTACTTTAATGGCATAAATTATAAATTATTTATATAGTAGTCTATAAAAACCGAGTTATAGGCGGCAAAGGCATCGACCTGTATAGGAGGTCGTCTTACAGCGGTTCACCACGGTGACCAGCCAACAGTACGCTCATTTCAGTCCCGCTAGTCCACTGGCGTATTCAGGTTGCCAATGCCATCAGGGGGCAGTTGGCCGCTTGCGAACAGGCTTACCTAGCCAAAAAACCGACCTATTGGCTGATGACCATCCGGCCGCTTGCCTATCCTGCAAGACAATAAAATACTCAGGTTTGCCTACAAACTTATACCCCAAATAACGATACTGTGACTTTAAATTTATCTACTAATTCTACCTGATAGATTGTATCCGAATCGACGCTGGCTTAATTTTGGTAGCCGTAGGCCGACCTCTTTTTACTACAGCAGATGCAGATACTTTCAAACAGCCAAAGCGGCCGCTTGTTGATCATTGACGACAATCCAGACCATTGGGCCATTATCCAGTTGCTTCTCAAACAGCAACTGCCCAATCTGAAAACAGTGTGGCTGTCGGAGTCGCAGGCGACCATTGCCTATTTGGAGGAATGCATGGCGCAAAACCAGGCGCTACCCACCCTGATTCTGCTGGATCTATACCTGCCAAAACGCGAAACCGGCCTGGCCCTGCTCCGGCGTATAAAGGAAGCCAATGTCGAGTATTCGCTAATTCCGGTTGTGGTGCTGAGCTACTCCGACGACGAAACCGACGTTGAGGCCATGTATCAGGCGGGTTGCTCGTCGTATCTGGTCAAGCCAATTACGGTGAACGGCTGGCAGGAACTGATCCAGAAAATCAAAAACTACTGGTGGGACACGGTCACCCGCCCCCATTCTTCTTAACCAGTCGTTTGTCGGCCCCTACTGTCTTCCAGAGCAGGTCTGTTGATCAATGCATTATCCGGCCACAAACCGCTTATTTTCTGACCAATCCTTCGTCAGGTACGTTCGTTTTCCCAGTTAGTTGTCAACTACACTTATAAGGCAACATTGTGTTTGGCAGAATAGGCAAACTTTGGCTTCATTTATGCATCTTGCTCGTTGAAATGCCCTAAACGACTAGTTACCGCCATTGATCTGCCGCCGGGCCTATGCCGTACTTTTTACTGCACACGAATTCGATCATGTCGCTATGCCTGACCATCATCACAGGCAGCGTGTGGCTTTTCCTGCTAAAGTCGAGCGTCAGAACCCCCATCCGGAATTGGCTAACTCTCTTTTACTTTGCCCAGACGGCCTGGCAGTTCAGCGAAATTTTTCATTACAGCATCCACCCCGACTACGTTGGGAGCCTCGCCTACAAGTTGCTGCTCACCGGCTGGGACCTGCCCGCGCTGGCGCTGCTCGAAACGGCCTACGTGCAGGTCAACTACCTGTTCATAGCGGATACCTACCCAAAAGAGCGGCGGGTAATGCTGCGCGCCATGACAATTCTGAGCGTGCTTTTCTGCGTGTTCATTGCCTGGAATGAATTTCACAACGACAGCAACATCAGCCTGCTCAACTTCGCGGGGTTCCTGTATGGTACCATCTGCAATAGCTGGGCGCTCATCATCTGCATTCGCAAAATTTTCGCGCTGCACCGTCAGCAGCACCCCGACAGCGACGGTATCCGCTGGCTGACGTTCGTCAATGTCATTTTCGTGGTGATGTGTGTGCTCGTGGTCACCTTTGGTTTCTATTCTACCATTGGTTACTGGACCTACTGCTCGCTACTCTGGTCGGGGAATCTGGCTCAGATCGTGGTCTACCTGAACTTCGCGGCGGTCCCGATTAACCTGAAGGCCAAACAGATCGGCTTCGCTCAGGTGACAGTTGCCTCCATTCTGCTGACGGTCATGCTGGTTTTTTGTCCACCCGTGGATATCACCAACCTGGCACCGCGGCTACTTCAGCAGCCCAGTCTTCTTAAGATCACGCTCCTGATCATTGGCACCGCCACCATCAATATTCTGCTGCTGCCGCACCTGATCAAGAAAACCCTCACCGACCCGGTGCTACGCCTGCTGGCGGGGGTACAGCACGTCAACGCGGGCGATCTGAGCATCCAGGTGGTGCAGACCACGCAGGACGAAGTGGGGATTCTGACGCAGCACTTCAACCAGATGACGCAGTCGCTGCATAATGCCCATGCCGAGCTGACCCGCTACGCCCAAACGCTGGAAGAGCAGGTGGCCGACCGCACCGCCGAACTTCGGGCCGACAAAGCCCGTATCGAAGAGCAATCGATGCAGTTGCAGACGGTCATGCGCGAACTGCACCACCGCGTCAAGAACAACCTGGCGATCGTGTCGGGGCTGCTGAGTTTGCAGCTAAACCGGCTGGAAGATCAGCAGGCGATGAAAGCCTTTCAGGAAGGGCAGCGCCGCATCGAGGCCATCGCCCTGATTCACCAGCGGCTCTATCAATCGCAGGAATTGACGGCCATCGATATGGGGCAGTTTGTGGAAGAGCTAACCCTCAGCACCATGCTGGCCTATGGCTATCAGCCGGGGTCGATCAAACTCCACATCAACAGCGATGTGGAAGTGCTCGACATCGACATGGCCGTCCCCTTAAGCCTGATTATCAATGAGCTGCTAACCAACTGCTTCAAGTACGCCATCCCCAACGTACCTGACCCTAGCCTATCGATTTCGCTGGTGAAGCAGGATGGACTCCTGCTGGAAGTAGCCGACAATGGCCCCGGCATCGATATCGATCTCTGGAATAAACCGTCGACCTCGTTTGGGAAACGGCTCATCAAAGGGCTGAGTGAGCAAACCGGCGGCATACTTACGGTCGAAAACCGGATGCCGCAGTGCTCATCCCGAAAATCGACCCGATTGCACGATGAACCGCTGCTGGTTGCCGAGCAGCTGGGTACGTTGTTCCGGCTAGCCATTCCCGACCTGAAACTGATGCAGTAAATGCTGCCATCGCCACCGCTCTTGCTTATCCTCTCCGTTCTGCTGCTAAACATTGTTGTCTGCGAGTGGCTGGCAACCAAACCGGGGTTTCGCCACCTGGGTACGGCCCTGCTGGTGATCATCCTGACGGCCATCGAAGCCAATCTGGGGCTGGTACCAACGGGCGAAACGACCCTTTATGAAGGGATTTTCAGCTACGTAGCCCCGTTTTCGCTCTTTGTGCTCCTGCTCAATGTCAACCTCAGCGATCTGCGGCGCGCGGGCTTGCCTATGCTGACCATGTTCCTGATTGGCTCGGCAGGCACCATCCTGGGCGTGGTTGTGAGTATGTGGCTGTTCCGTGGGCCGCAGACGGTGGGGCCGCTCCATTATGCACTGGCCGGTATGTTCACCGGAACGTACATTGGTGGCAGCATTAACTTTCACGCGGTGGCGCTGCATTACGGGGTATCCAAAGCGGGCAATCTGTTCGTAGCCGCTACCGCCGCCGACAACATCCTGACGGCTCTCTGGATGATTGCGACCCTGGCCATCCCGCAGGCATTGCAACGCCTGCGCCCACGCCGCCTCGTCAACGCGACTACCCACCTCAACAATGGCCTGTTTTCCCGCGACGACGAGACCGTTGCGCCCAGCCACCTGGCACTCCTGCTGGCGCTAGGCACGGGGGCTATCGTGGCGTCACAGGCCGTATCGTCGGTCTGGTCGTCGGTCCCGTTCGTGCTCATTCTCACCACCCTTGCGCTGGTCCTCGCGCAGTTTCGGGCCGTCAACCGATTGCCGGGTAGCCGCCTGCTCGGGCTGCTGGGTGTTTATCTGTTTCTGGCCGTGATTGGCGCTTACTGCGATCTGGCGGCCCTACTTCGCGATGGACAACTGGCCATCGTTCTTTTCGGCATAATCTGTACGCTGGTGCTCATTCATGCGCTGATCGTCTTTAGTATCGGTGCGTTGTTTCGGCAGGATTGGGACGTGCTGGGTATCGCCTCACAGGCTAATATTGGCGGGGCCACCTCGGCGCTGGCGCTGGCCCGTAGCCTGAATCGGCCCGACCTGCAACTTCCGGCGGTGCTGGTTGGTTCACTAGGTAATGCCATCGGAACTTACTTAGGTATTTTAGTGGCTGAAGCGTTGCGGTCGTGAGTTCACCCCGCGGGCCCGAGGCAGTTGGCAATAGCGCCTCACAAGCGCTATCCTTGTCTTCCTGCTACCCAAGTTGCAAGCCATGACCAACCCGCCAATAGCCCCAACGCGAATAGCTTACCCACCCAAATACACCCACTGCCCGTTGCAGCACCACAACCCCGGATCGAAGCTGGCGGTCATGTGCTACCCCATTCACGTCAACATCACCGGATAGCTTCGAGCAAAGCTGCTCCTTATGATACCATTCCGCCCGCTACTGCTTATCGGCTGCCTGTTGGTTTTGACCGGCCAGCCCTTATTGGCTCAGGCTGTCCAACTCCGCCTAGAAGACAGCCTGACTCATCAGCCACTGGCTGGTGCCACCGTGCGTGTGCAAACCACGCCCCCCACTGGATTTATCGCCGACGCGAATGGACTGGCCCGCTTGCCGAATCTGCCACCGGGCATCACCCACCTGCTGGTTACGCTGGTTGGCTACAAAGACACGCCGTACGTGTTGACCCTTCCGTTGCCCAAGCCAGATTCCACACTGGTGATTCAACTGGCAGCGGCGCAGGCAGCGTTGGAAGAGGTTGTCGTGACGGCCACACGTACCAATCGCCGTATCGAAGACCTACCCATCAAAGTGGAGGTTCTGGGCCAGGAAGATATGGACGAGGAAGCGGCTGTGGTACCGGGCAATGTGGGCAGTATACTGGGCGACATTTCCATCATCCATGTGCAACGTACTTCGCTGACGACCGGCAACCAGGGCATACGCATGCAGGGGCTCGACCCCAAGTACACCCAGATTCTTCGCGACGGCCTACCACTGTTCGAAGGTTTTTCGGGTAATCTTGGCGTGCTGCAAATTCCCCCACTCGACCTTAAACAGGTGGAAATTGTGAAAGGATCGGCCTCTACACTGTACGGCGGTGGTGCCATCGGCGGACTTATTAACCTGGTTTCGCGACGACCCGGTGCCGAACCCGAATTAACGGCCGTCTTGAACCGCTCGACCCTGCGCGAAACCAACCTGAACGCCTACTACGCTCAGCAATGGAACGCGAAGGCAGGCTTGACGCTCTTCAGCGGCTATACTGCCCAACCTGCTATTGACGTCAACGGCGACGGCTACGCTGACTCACCACTCATCAAGCAGTTTACGCTGCACCCGCGTCTATTTTTAACGCCCTCGGCCCGGACAAATCTGAACCTGGGGTACACGTTTATCCATGAAAACCGGACCGGTGGCGATGTCGACGCGATTTACGGTCGTGACGCCACCCGTACGTATGTAGTTGATAACCAATCGGCCCGACATACCGTAGACGCAACGATCAACCAGACGGTCAGCCAGGCCAATACCCTGACGGGCCGGGGAACGCTTAGTTTCTTTGACCGCACCCAAGTCGACAACGGCTATCGGTTTGCAGGCAGGCAACTGTCGGGCTACGCGGAAGTGGCTGATTATGTGGAACAAGGTCCGCATACGATGGTAGCCGGTATAAACCTAACCGTCGAGCAGTTCCGCAAAGAGCTGACCGACAGCACACGGATCACCGATTACACGTACCGGACGCTGGGCGTTTTTGTCCAGGAGGATTACCTTATTACGCCTACAATTACCCTGCAAGGTGGCCTGCGTCTGGATCAGCATAACGTGTTTGGAACGTTCTTCCTGCCGCGCTTGTCGGTGCTGGTCAAACCCAGCGAGCACTGGAGCGTACGCACCAGCATTGGGACGGGCTATAAAACGCCCAATACCTTCGCCAACCTGACCGGAGCCGATGCCCGGACCAGCCTCAGCTATCGCTATCTGCTGCCCGTCAGCGTTGGTACGCGCCCCGAACGCTCGCTGGGCCTGAACATGGATGTGGCTTATCAGGGCACGATTGGCGACCACCTGACCATTCAACTCGACCAGGCTTTTTATTACACCGCCATCAGCAACCCCGTGGTGGCCGTCACGCCGGCGGCCAGCGGCCTGGCCCAGACCATCCTGCAAAATGCGGCCTATGACATCACCAGCCTGGGCACCGACACGTACCTGCGGATGGAATACGACGAGCTTGAATTTTACCTGGGCTATAACCACACCGCCGTTCGGCGGGGTAGCGTCGTGCGTCAGGGCGGCGACATTACACCGGTAGGTGCCAACACATTTCTACCCTACAGCCCCCGCGACAAATTTTCGCTTACGCTGGCCTATAGCATCCCTGCTAAATGGCGCTGGGGCATTGAGTCAAGTTGGGTCGGTAACCAGTATCTGTATGACAACCAACGAGTGCCGAACTACTGGTTCTGGGCGGCCGCCATCGAGCGGATGTTCGGTAAGGTCAGCGTGGTGCTGAATGCCGAAAACCTGTTTAACGTGCAACAAATTCAGTATAGCCCGGTTGTAACGGGGCCCCGCAACAGCCCAACCATTGCGCCTTTGTGGGCACCGCAGGAGGGCCGCATTGTCAACCTCGCTCTTCGGTACAAACTGCATCAATAAGCGGCAAGTCGCTTGGGATGCAGCCCGCTAGTCAGGCTATCTGCCAATCGCCAGCAGGCGGTAGATGGCCTGATTAGCGGAACAGGCGCATCAGTTTCCACGGTTGCCAGACTAATAAAATCCAAGACGTTGATCTCCCTCCTAACTTACCACGTAAAGTTCACAGCATTTTTTTACCTTTGCAGCACTTCACTCGACAAACGACGCGCCACATTGCTGTGGCGTTTTTCATAAAAGCAATAATCTATTAAGTCTATATAGTTAATACATTATGCAATCAGACTCGGCACTCCTTCCCGATTCCCCGCCCGACCCTCAGCCGTCGTTGCCGTTTAACCTGAACGGGCTGACCGTAACCGTGCAGGGTGTAGCTGCCGATCAGCAGGCGGCCGCCCTACGCACGGCTTTCCCGGCAGCGCAGGTACGTACCCAGCCCGAAGCGCCGCTCTGGCGCAAACGTACCCGCACCGAAATCGCCATTTATCTGACGGCGGCCCTCTCGCTGATGGTGGTGGGGCATCTGCTGTTCAGCTACTTCACGCTCGACCGGCTGACGCTACTGGCCACGTCGGTGCGGGTAGAACCCGAATTTTTCTATTTCCTGATGGCGGGCTTCGTGGCGCAGATGATCGACGGAGCCCTGGGCATGGCCTACGGCGTTACGGCGACCACCTTCCTGATGAGTGTGGGCATCAGCCCGTTGCATGCCACGGCCAGCGTACACAGCTCCGAGATTTTTACGTCGGGCGTGTCGGGCTACATGCACCTTAAGTTTGGCAACATCAACAGCAAACTTTTCAAAGCCGTGCTCATTCCGGGCGTGATCGGCGCCGCGCTCGGGGCGTGGCTAATCTCTGAACTGACGGCCTTCGAGCAGTATGCCAAAGCGCTGCAACCCATCATTTCGGTATACACCGCTTTTCTGGGCATCCTGATTATCCGCAAAGCGCTGATCAAACGGATCGTCAAAAAGCCGGTGAAGCAGATTGGCTTGCTCGCCTGGACAGGCGGCTTCCTCGACGCCATCGGCGGCGGTGGCTGGGGGCCCATCGTCAACTCGACGCTTATCGCCAGCGGTCGGCACCCGCGCTACACCATCGGCTCCGTTAACCTGGCCGAGTTCTTCATTTCATTTGCCTCGTCGGTGGTGTTTGCCCTCTACGTTGGGCTTGGCAACTACGGTCTGGTCATCCTGGGCCTCATTCTGGGTGGCAGCATTGCGGCGCCCATTGCCGCCCGACTGGCCCAACGACTGCCCGTAAAAACCATGATGGTGCTGGTTGGCATCGTGGTCATCCTCGTAAGTTTGCGTAAAATTCTTTTGTTCTTTTAGTGATTTGCCTTCGGCGTCATTGATGGTCATTTATTGTCATTGGTAGTAAGACGACGAATGACAATGAATGACCATCAATGACGCCGAAGGCAAATCACCTTTCCATTATGAAAAAGCAGACCAAAGCCATACGTACCCAGACGCAGCAGACGCAATACCGCGAACACTCGACCCCGCTGTTTCTAACGTCGAGTTTTACGTTTGAAAGCGCCGAACAGGGTAAAGACCTGTTTGAGGAAACCATCGAAGGCAACATCTACAGCCGCTTTTCGAACCCCAACGTCACGGAGTTTGTCGACAAGGTGTGTATGCTGGAAGGGGCCGAAGAAGGTATTGCGACGGCTACCGGTATGGCGGCGGTCTTTGCGTCGATGGCAGGTCTGCTCAAGTCGGGCGATCACATTGTGGCCTGTCGGGCGTTGTTTGGCTCGGCACACCAGATCATCACGCAGATTCTGGCTAAGTGGGGGATCACCCACACGTACCTGGACGCCACCGCCACCGAGGCTGAGTGGGAAGCCGCCATCCAAGCCAATGGCGAACGGCCCGCCGCCCGCATGGTCTACCTCGAAACACCGTCTAATCCCGGCCTGGAACTGGTCGACCTAGCGATGCTCGGGCGGCTGAAAGCCAAGTACGGCTTTATTCTGAACGTCGATAACTGCTTTGCTACGCCCATTCTGCAAACGCCACTGGATTTTGGCGCCGATCTGTCAGTTCATTCAGCCACGAAATACATGGACGGTCAGGGTCGTGTCTTGGGAGGTATCGTTGTCGGGCCCAAAGAATTGATCGCGCCGATTCGCTTTTTTGCCCGCCATACCGGCCCGTCGCTGTCGCCATTCAACGCCTGGACGTTATCGAAGAGCCTCGAAACGCTCGAACTGCGGATGGAACGGCACTGTTCAAACGCATTGGCTTTGGCGCAGGCGCTCGATCAGCATCCCGATGTAGCGACGGTGAAATATCCCTTCCTGCCGTCGCATCCGCAGTATGAGCTGGCCAAAGCCCAGATGAACGCGGGTGGCGCTATCGTCACCATCGAACTGGAGGGCGGCTTTGAGCGGGTTCAGGCGTTTATGGAGGCGCTGGAAATCCCGACGCTCTCCTCGAACCTCGGCGATTCGCGCACCATCGTGACTAACCCCAACACCACGACCCACGCCAAACTGAAACCCGACGAGAAAGCGGCCCTGGGCATCACGCCGGGTCTGATTCGGATCTCGGTGGGCCTTGAACACATCGACGACCTCATCGCTGATTTTGAACAGGCCGTAGCCGTCAGCGCCGACGTCGTGCGCGAGCGTGTGTAGGAAAAGACGTAAAGACATCTGGTATGCCTTGCCATTTTCTGGGCATACCAGATGCTGTCTCTACGTTGTAGTTTGCTTCAGTAGTTAGGCTTACCACAGAGCCAGCTTTGCCTATAGTCTGGACTTTCTTTCTCAACTCCCAAACCGCTATATGAAGCAAGCACTACTTCTATTAACGTTCCTTGTCACTCAATGCGTTATGGCACAGTCGACGCAGAAACCGGTACGCGTTGCCATTTCGGGCCTGACCCACGCTCACGTGCACGAGATACTGAACCGGCTGAAACGTCCTGGTTTGGAACTGGTCGGCATCTACGAGACGGATCGCAACCGGGCGCAGCAACTGGCCAAGCAATACGGTTTCGACATGGCGCTGGTTTCGCCGTCGCTCGACGCCATGCTCGACAAAGCTAAGCCCGAAGCCGTGCTTGATTTCGGCGCGATTGTCGATCACCGCAAAACGGTTGAAGCGGCCGCACCACGGGGTATCCATATCATGGTGGAAAAGCCGCTGGCGACAACGTACCCAGACGCCCAAGCGATGGCCGCGCTGGCGCGTAAGCACAAGGTGCAGCTGCTGACCAACTACGAGACCACCTGGTATGGCAGCAACCACCGCGCCTACACCGTAGCCCATACCGACAAAGCGATCGGCGACATTCGCAAGATTGTCGTCCATGATGGTCACGAAGGCCCCAAAGAGATTGGCTGTAACCCGGAGTTTCTGGCCTGGCTGACCGACCCAGTCGGCAACGGTGCCGGGGCGCTGTTCGACTTTGGCTGCTACGGCGCGAACCTTTCGACGTGGCTCATGCAGGGCCAGAAGCCCATTTCGGTGGAGGCGGTAACCCAGCAGATCAAACCCGACATCTATCCGAAAGTCGATGACGAAGCCACCATCATTCTGACCTACCCAAAGGCACAGGCGATTGTTCAGGCGTCGTGGAACTGGCCCTTTAGCCGCAAAGACATGGAGGTCTATGGCCAGACTGGGTACGTTCACACCATCGACGGGACGCGCATGCGGGCTCGCTACAAAGGCGATAAAGCCGAGCGGGCGATGGAAGCCCCACAGACCGAAGCCCCTGCTACCGACCCGTTTACGTACCTGGCGAAGCTGCTCCGTGGTGAAACCAAACCCGACGCACTTACGTCATTAGAGAATAACCTAATTGTCGTCCAGATTTTAGATGCCGCCCGCCAGTCCGCCAAAACGGGCAAAGCGGTTATCCTGAAGTAGCTTATGATTGGCCCACAGCTAATACTTTGGTCATTTCTGATCGTATTACCGATCAGTGCATTTGTCTGGAGCTTCCTGTTGGTCTATCCGTGGCGTTATTTCAGACAGTACTTGATCGGCCATCTGGCGATGATAATTAGTTATTACCTGCTTATCTGCTTCCTGCGCAGTCCTGAATCTGACCCAGATGGCGACCGTACGATCCTCCGGCTGGTCATGGCCGGTTACAGCCATTGTCTATTAGGCACGCTGGCAGCCTTTTTCATCCGAAAGAAGTACGCATCACACTAGTCCATTCCATCAGCGGGTGGTTTTAAACGGCCCGTTCACAACCATATGATTACCGAATCAGTCAATACCTCGTTCGAATCGCTCTCAGCCCAACTGGCGGGCCTGAATGAGATCGACGCGCTCCGGAAACTAACGGAGCTGTTCCCGGGTCAGGTCGTATTTTCGACGAGTCTGGGCTACGAAGATCAGGTCATCACCGACCTTATCGCCACCAACGAGCTACCCGTTCGCCTCTTTACGCTGGATACGGGTCGCATGTTTGGCGAAACGTATTCGGTCTGGAACAAGACGCTCAGCCGCTACGGATTGCCCATCGAGACAATGTACCCCGACCAGCGGAAAGTGGAGCAACTGATGACCACCAAAGGCCCCTACAGCATGTATGAGTCGGTGGAAAACCGGAAGGAGTGCTGCTTCATCCGCAAAGTCGAGCCGCTGAACCGGGCGCTGGCGGGCCAGAAAATCTGGATTACCGGCATCCGCGCCGAGCAGTCGGCCAACCGCCACGACATGACGCAACTGGAATGGGACGACGCCCATCAGTTGTTCAAGTTTCACCCGCTGCTCAACTGGACATTCGACGACGTGAAGCAGTACGTGAAGGAACACAACGTACCCTACAACCCCCTTCACGACCGGGGTTTTGTGAGCATCGGCTGTCAGCCCTGCACCCGTGCCATTCAACCCGGCGAAGATTTCCGCGCCGGCCGCTGGTGGTGGGAAGACAACTCGAAGAAAGAATGCGGCCTCCACACGCACGAGGAGGTTTTTAAACCATAGAAATGTCATTTGGCTTCGCGTCATTGATGGTCATTGGTTGTCATTCATAGTCATTTATTGTAATTGATAACAGAACAATGAATGACTACCAATGACCATCAATGACGCGAAGCCAAATGACAACACATGCTAATAAGCTCTCTGAATTATGGGGATCAATGAGTTGCAGGTTTATCAGTTAGCGATGACGCTGGGCGAGCATGTCTGGGGCATAGTAGCTAACTGGGATTCGTTTGCAAAACAGACCCTTGGCAACCAACTTGTACGGGCCGCTGATTCAGTTGCTGCCAACATTAGTGAAGGCTTCGGGCGCTATCATTACAAGGAGAATATACGATTCTGCTACATTGCCCGGGGCTCCCGGGGCTCATTGCTTGAAACCAGAACCTGGCTTGACAAGGCACAACGGCGCGCATTGCTCGCTGATGACTTGCATCGGCAACTGGAACAGGACATAAACACCTTGGGCGTTAAGCTTAATAACTACCTGAAATCGCTTGGCCAAAAGGCCAATTTGACAAGTGCTGATCATCAGGTCAGCGAATCAGACGTTTTTTATAGGTCAAGTCATTCAGACAGCCAATGGGACACCACAAATGACAATGAATGACGACATATGACTATGAACGACCATTAATATGGATTACCTCGATCAACTCGAATCGGAAGCGATTCACATCATGCGCGAAGTGGCCGGTCAGTTTGAGCGGCCCGCTTTGCTGTTTTCGGGCGGGAAAGATTCCATCACGCTCGTGCACCTGGCTCGCAAGGCCTTTCGCCCCGGCAAATTCCCGTTTCCGCTTGTGCACATCGACACGGGCCACAACTTTCAGGAAGCCCTCGATTTCCGCGACTGGCTGGCCGACAGTCTCGGCGAACGCCTCATTGTCAGGTACGTTGAGGATACCATCCGTACCCGGAAGCTGAAGGAGCCGACGGGCCGCAACGCCACCCGCAACGGCCTGCAAACCTTTACGCTGCTGGATACGATCGAAGAATTTGAGTTCGACGCCTGCATCGGGGGCGCCCGCCGCGACGAAGAGAAAGCCCGCGCCAAGGAACGGGTGTTCTCGGTACGCGACGAATTTGGCACCTGGGACCCCAAACGGCAGCGACCCGAGCTCTGGAACCTCTACAACGGGCGGATTCACAAGGGCGAAAACGTGCGCGTGTTTCCCATTTCCAACTGGACCGAACTCGACGTCTGGAATTACATCCGCCGCGAGAACATCGCTCTGCCGAGCCTGTATTTCGCCCACGATCGTGAGCTGCTGCTGCGCGATGGCAAGCTGATGGCGACGGCCAACGGCGTGATTCAGCGCGAAGCCGACGACGAAATCGTGACGCGCCGGGTACGTTTCCGCACGGTCGGCGACATTTCCTGCACCGCCGCCTCGGAGTCGGGTGCCGACACGCTCGAAGAGGTGATTGCCGAAATTCAGGCGACGCGCATTTCGGAACGGGGCGAAACCCGCATGGACGATCAGCTCAGCGAAGCCGCCATGGAAGACCGCAAGAAGGGCGGCTATTTTTGACTTAGTCTTCGTTATGCTTTAAAAATCAGATCACTATGAACGCAGTAACGCTCGAAACACAAGACGACCGGTTTCTAATCAGCATTGACCGCGATTATGTTGATCAGGAATTTTTAATCAACCTTGTTGAACGCATCAAACTGGAACACTTGGTTCGCAAAGCTGGTTTTGATGAGAGCATAGAAGAATTAGGCGAACAGATCAAAGCCGACTGGTGGGCCGCTAACCGGGATCGTTTTCTTAACCGGGAACCATGACTAACGTCGTCATCGACTCGAATCTGTTTTTCAGTGGTTTACGAACGCCAAACAATTGGGTACGTGACACCTTGTACCGGCCAGATATCCGGGTTTTCTCGCCTAACTTTTTGATTGTTGAAATCTTCAAATACAAAGAGAAGATTGTCGCCCGGTCGAAATCAGATGAGAGCGAGGTATACGAGCTGCTTAACCTGCTTCTGCAACGAATTACCTTCGTCAATGAAGAAGCCATTTCGCTAGGCAATCTTATTCACGCTCATCGGTTGTGTGCCGATATCGACGAGAAAGATATGCTTTTCGTAGCCTTGGCGCTTGATTTATCGGCCCTTTATTGGACGCGTGACCAGAAACTGAAAGACGGCCTGCAACGAAAAGGCTTCGTCCAGTTTTTTGAGCCCTAATTTACATTACATGGACTTACTACGATTTATTACCTGCGGCAGCGTGGATGATGGGAAAAGCACCCTCATCGGCCGGTTGCTATACGATTCAAAATCCATCCTGGCCGATCAGCTCGAAGCGGTCGAAAAAGCCAGCAAAAGCCGCGACAACGGCGATGTGGACCTAGCCCTACTGACCGACGGTCTCCGCTCGGAACGCGAGCAGGGCATCACCATCGACGTGGCTTATCGCTACTTCCAGACCACCGCGCGGAAGTTTATCATCGTGGATGCGCCGGGTCACATTCAGTACACCCGCAACATGGTGACGGGCGCGTCGAACTGCCAACTGGCCATCGTGCTGATTGATGCGCGGCATGGCGTAGTCGAGCAAACCCGCCGGCACTCGCTCATTGCGTCGCTGTTGGGGATTCAGCACGTGGTGGTAGCCGTGAACAAGATGGACCTCGTCGATTTTTCGCAGGACGTGTTCAGCAACATCTGCATTCAGTATACCGAGCTGGCGCAGAAGCTGAACATACCCGACATCACGTACATCCCCATCAGCGCCCTCAATGGCGACAATGTGGTGGACCGATCGACGGCGATGAGCTGGTACGACGGCACGACGTTGCTCAATCACCTCGAAACCATCGACATCGACGACACGACGAACCATACGCTGAGTCGTTTCCCCGTCCAATACGTGCTGCGCCCCCAAACCGCCGAACTACCCGACTACCGGGGATACGCGGGTAAGATCACGAGCGGCGCATTCCGGGTGGGTGAAGCTGTCACGGTGCTGCCTTCCGGCGAAACATCGACCATTTCGCGCATTGAAAGCAATGAGCAGGATATCCAGGAAGCCGGGGTTAACCAGTCGGTTATTCTGCACCTTGCGGACAACGTCGATGTGAGCCGGGGCGATCTGATCGTACCCTCGACCAGCCAACCCGTTGTTAGCCAGACCGTCGAAGCCATGCTTTGCTGGATGGACACGAAGGCGTTTTCAGTCGGCAGCAAGTATGTGCTACAGGTAGGTACGTCCCGCACGCGTTGTGTGGTGCGCGAGATCCCGTATCAGCTGAACATCGAAACCTACGAACAGGTAGCCGACGTCGAGAGTCTGAAGCTCAACGACCTGGCGCGGGTGGTGCTGAAAACGGCCCAACCCATTGCGTTCGATCCCTATTCGCAGAACCGGGCCAACGGCGGAGCGATCCTCATCGACGAAACCAGCAACGTGACGGTCGGTGCCTTGATGCTGGAAGGCGAAGCATAATCGGTTGTTCACAGCCTGACATCAACCCATGGATATGACGATCGGAACCATCATTTTAGCGGCCGGGCAATCGTCGCGGCTGGGCGAGCCCAAACAATTACTGGAACAGAACGGACAGCCGCTGGTGCGACACATGGCGCAGCTGGCCGTTGACCTCAACGCCGGGCCAATCGTGGTCGTGGTAGGTGCCCATGCCGAGGCCGTTTCCGATGCCCTGCATGACCTTAAAGTACGGAAGCTACCCAACCCCGACTGGCAATCGGGCATGGCGAGTTCGATTAGGGCGGGCGTGGCGCTGCTGGCTCCTACCCAGCCTGAGGCCATCCTGATCTTGCTGACCGATCAGCCCTACGTAAGCCGGGCGCTGGTGGAACAGTTGATCGAGACAGCCCGCTCTACGCACAAGCCTATCGTTGCCAGCCAATACGGCGACACGCTCGGTGTGCCCATCCTGTTTCGCCCCGCTTATTACGAAGCCTTACAACAGCTTACGGGCGATACTGGCGCCCGACTGCTCGTTCAGCAAAACCCCGACGACGTGGCTGCCGTGCCGTTCGAAGAAGGCAGCATCGACCTGGATACGCCAGAAGACGTAGCCCGCTGGCGGGAACAATAGACCCATTGGCTGGCTCGTCGGCACTAACCGACGAGCCAGCCACGATATAGTAGTTACTGCTCGTAGAGTTCGATTGGCAGCTCATCGGGGTCGGCGAAGAACGTGAACCGTCGATTGGTGAACTCATCGATCCGGATTGGTTCCGCCTGAACACCTTTGGCATTGAGCAGTCGAATGCTTTCCTCGATATCGTCGACCACGAAGGCGATATGCCGAAGCCCGGCGGCTTCCGGCCGGCTGGGGCGACCCGGCGGATTCGGGAATGAAAACAACTCGATCACATACTGCCCATTCAACGACAGATCGGCCTTATACGACTGGCGGGCAGCCCGATACACCTCCTGATCGAGGTTGAACCCTAATATCTGAGTGTAGAACTGCTTCGACCGCTCATAGTCGCGGCAAATGATGGCAATGTGGTGAACGGCTTTGAGCTTAATCATGGGCGGCGATTGACGGATTGTGCGGCTGAGTAAGGCCACAAAAGTAGCAATCACGCGGTAGCCTACAGACCCAGGTGGAGACAAGTTAAAAAACCAGTAGCTTCGTCTGAACTGTTTTACCTAAACCGCATGACACGCCACATATTGTTACTGGGTGCCTTTCTGCTCACCCGACAACTCGCTGTTGCCCAATCGTATACCATCAAGGAAGTAGCCGCTCCGGCGGCGGCTGGTTTTAGCGCCGAGCGGCTGCAACGCATGGACCGTTTTCTTCAACAGTACGTTGCCGATCAGAAACAGGCGGGCGTCATTGGCTTCATCAGCCGCAACGGACAGATTATTTATTACAAGGCGTTTGGGAAAAATGGCCCTAAAAAAGACCAATCCCTTCAGCGCGACGCCATTTTCCGCATCGCTTCGCAAACCAAAGCCATCACCAGCCTGGCCGTGCTGATGTTACTGGAAGAGGGGCGTTTCCTGCTCGACGACCCCATTTCAGCCTACATTCCGGCCTTTAGAAACCCCGTCGTACTCGATAAATTCAACGAGAAAGATTCGAGCTACACCACAAAGCCCGCCCGGAGCGAGATCAGCATCCGGCAATTGCTCACGCACACGTCGGGGCTTAGTTATACCAGCATCGGCACGAAAGAGGCCAACGCCATTTACGCCAAAGCCAATATTCCGAGCGGCATTGGCACGCCGTTCTTCAGCTTGTCGGCCAGCGTCAACGCCCTGGCCAAGCTGCCACTGATGCACAACCCCGGCGAGCGCTTTACCTACAGCCTCAGCACCGACGTGCTGGGTCGGTTGGTCGAGGTGCTTTCGGGACAGTCGCTCGACCAGTTTTTCCGCACGCGCATTTTCGAGCCGCTGGGCATGAGCGACACGTATTTTTATTTACCACCCGCCAAACACGCCCGACTCGCGACGCTCTACGCCGAAAACCAGCAGCGTCAGCCCGTTGCGATGGCCATGCAGGGCAACCAGTCACCCGATTATCCCAATCAGGCGGGGCAGTACTTCTCGGGGGGTGCGGGGCTGGTGTCGACGGCCTCCGATTACGCTATTTTTCTGCAAATGCTACTCAATGGCGGGCACTACAACGGTAAAGTGCTGCTGGCCCCGTCCACCGTCCGGATGATGCTGTCGAACCAGATTGGCAACTTGAGCATTGGCGATCGGAAGTTTGGCCTTGGCTTTGCCCTGGCAACCGCTCAGACTGCGGCCCGGCTCCCCAACTCGGAAGGCACGTTCGACTGGGGCGGCTTTTTTGGCACCAATTACTGGGCCGATCCGCAAACCGGCGTGATTGGTATGGTGATCACCCAGAAGGTTCCGAACTCGTTTAACGACCTGAACGACAAGTTCAAGATGCTGGTGTATCAGGCGCTGGTTGGCACGCCCGCAGGTACGTCGGTATCGACCAACGGGGCTACAGCAACGGCGGCAAAGAAACCATAGCGGGGCGTTGCTGGCAGCGCAACCGCTGCCCTGGCCGTTAATTTTTCCTAATTCACCGGTACACACGAAGGCGGGTTTCCCGGCGTTGTACGGAAAAAGCCTATTTTTGCTCGATGGCGCGTAGAAAGAGTAATGTGGGTGGCTACCCAACCGGACGAATCCTGTTCAGCTTAACGCTGGCCCTGCTGTTGATTGGGGCTTGTGGCCTGTTGGCGATCCAGTCGAAACGGCTGGTGACGCAGGTGCGGGAAAGCAACGAGGTGCGGGCCTTTCTGGATAGCGACCTCAGCGACAGCGACCGAACGAAACTAGCCAAAGCGTTGGCCAGTGAGCCCTTTGTGGTAACCGACGGCTCGACGCCGCAGATCAGGTACGTCTCAAAAGATGACGCCGCCCGGGAGTTTATTGCCGAAACGAAGGAAGATTTTACGCAGTTTCTGACCGACAACCCCCTGCACGCCAGTTACCGGATTCGGCTTCGGGAAGATTATTTTGCCGAAGACAAGTTGAAGGAAGTAAAGGAAAGCGTGGAAAAACTCGACGGTGTATTTGAGGTTGTTTACCCCGAAAACATGGTCGATAACATCAACCGCAACATCACGAAGATCTACGCCGTGATGGCCGGGTTTGCCTTGGTGTTGCTGGTGATTATCGTGGTGCTGATGAACAACACGATCCGGCTGGCGTTGTATTCACAGCGGATGCTGATTCGGAGTATGCAACTCGTGGGGGCAACCAACGGCTTCATTACCAAGCCGTTTCTGCTGCGTGGCCTCACGCAGGGCCTGATGGCGGGCGTGATTGCCTCAACGATTCTGATCATTCTCTGGTACATCGCGCTGGTGAGTCTGCCTGAGCTAGGTACGTTGACCGATCCGCTGCACCTGCTGATGCTGGCTGGCGCCCTGGTGGTGCTGGGTATGCTGATTGGTTTTTTAAGCACGCTTCAGGCCGTGAACCGCTACCTCGGCCTGTCGCTGGATGAATTGTATTGATCAACTGTCGTTAGCTTCGCGTCATTCATAGTCATTTATCGCCAATAACCATGAATGACCACAAATGACGCCGAAGGCAACTGACAACAAATGACTAATTCTATGGAAACGACTCGTTTAAAAACACCGAAGGCCACGCAGGCAACGACCTACACCACGCCGCTGGGTAGCAAAACCGAACCGGCCTTTGCGTCGGAGATGCCGTTCGGGAAAACAAATTACCAATTGATGATCGCCGGAATCGTAGCCATACTGGCGGGTTTCCTGATCATGACGCTCGACACCGAGGAATTTGGCTTCGGGTTCATGGGCCTCACGCTCGGCCCGCTGGTGGTCGCTGCTGGCTTCATCATCGAGTTCTTCGCCATCCTGAAGAAGCCCACTTCTGAAGCATAAGCGAACGCAAAGGCGCAAAGGGGGCGCGAAGAACGCAAAGAGCTTTCTTAGAAAATGACTCTTCGCGTTCTTCGCGTCCCCTTTGCGCCTTTGCGTTTAAATCTTCTCGTAGCTTTGCGGCTCACTTTCGCTGCTTCCATGAGTCTGTTTCATGCTATTATGCTGGCCATCATCGAGGGCCTGACCGAGTTTTTGCCCGTTTCATCGACTGGCCACATGATCATCTACTCGTCGTTGGCGGGGATTAGTGGCGACGAATTCACCAAGCTATACACCGTCGACATTCAGTTTGGCTGCATTTTGTCGGTGCTGGTGCTTTATTACCGCCGCTTCCTGCGCGACACCCGTACTCGCGAAGACATGGCTTGGTATAATGCCCTACCCGATGGTATCCGGCGGCTGCTCGGCCCAATCTCGGGACAACTCGATTTTTACCTGAAACTGTTCGTGGCCTTTCTGCCCGCCGCGGTGATTGGCTTCCTGCTCAACGATTTCATCGACAGCCTGCTCGAAAACGTGGTCGTGGTGGCCATTTCGCTGGTGTTGGGTGGCATCGTGCTGATCTTCATCGACCGGCTTATCGAGAAGAACGTAACGCGCGACTACGACATCACCTTCCCCGAAGCACTCAAGGTGGGTTTCTTCCAGTGCATCGCCATGATTCCGGGGGTATCGCGCTCAGCGGCCACCATCATCGGGGGCATGACGCAGGGCCTTACCCGGCAACAGGCGGCCGAATTCTCATTTTTCCTGGCCGTACCCACGATGGCCGCTGCTTCGGGTTACAAGCTTCTGAAAACGTATAAACTCCTGCAACCGGCTGATTTCCAAACCTTAGCTATCGGCAATGCCATTGCTTTTGTGGTCGGGCTGCTGGCCATTCGCGGCTTTGTCGGTTTCCTGAACAAGTACGGCTTCAAGGTATTCGGCTACTACCGCATCATCGTCGGGCTGGCGATTCTCGGCCTGGTAGCCGCCGGCGTGAAGATTGACATTTTGTAATTAGTTGAACGCAAAGGCGCGAAGAGGTTCGCAAAAACTATAGCGTCTTTGCGAACCTCTTCGCGCCTTTGCGTTTTCTTTTTTTATGACGGAACAAACCGATCCTAGCCAGTTGATTCTGATTGACAAGCCGCGCGAATGGACGTCGTTCGACGTGGTGAATAAGCTGCGACGGGCCTGTAAGTTCAAGAAAATTGGGCATGCCGGTACGCTCGACCCGCTGGCAACAGGCCTGCTGATTCTCTGCACGGGCAAAATGACCAAGCAGATCGACAGCTATCAGGCGCAGGAAAAAGAATACACAGGTACGTTGGTGCTGGGCAAAACCACGCCGTCTGTCGACCTGGAAACCGACTTCGATGCTGAATTCGACGTGTCGGGCATTACGCCCGAGATGGTGCGTGACGCCGCCGCCCAGCTTACGGGCACGATCCAGCAGATTCCGCCCATCTACTCGGCGGTGCGGGTCAACGGCGAGCGGCTCTACGAACGCGCCCGGCGTGGCGAAACGGCCGATCAGGTCGAGGGCGGTATCAAAAGCCGGACCGTTACGGTGAGCGTGTTCAACGTACTGACCGACGATTTCCCGACCATCGACTTCCGCATCGTGTGTTCCAAAGGCACGTACATTCGTAGTCTGGTCCGCGATCTGGGACTGCTGCTCAACAACGGCGCGTATATGTCGGCCCTGCGCCGCACCCGCATCGGTGATTTCGACGTCAAAGACGCGCAAACGGTGAACGGGTTTATTGATGACTATTTAACAAGACAGTAATGGTCATTGATTGTCATTCCTGGTCATTGGTAGTCATTCGTCGTAAAAACAATGAATGACTACCAATGATCAGGAATGACAATCAATGACAACCAATGACAACCTATGCTTGTCCATCGCGGCATCGACAGTTTATCCCCCCTCCCCTACGCGGTCGTTACCAGCGGTACGTTCGACGGGGTCCATCTGGGGCATCAGAAAATCTTGCAACGGCTCAACGAAGTAGCCCGTAGCCACCCCGATGGACAGTCGGTGGTGATGACGTTCTGGCCCCACCCGCGCACGGTGGTGTCCAACGACAGTCAGGACCTGCGGTTGCTGTCGTCGCTTGAGGAGAAAATTACCCTGCTCGAACACGCGGGCGTCGACCATCTGATCGTGATTCCGTTTACCCGTTCGTTTTCGCAACTAACCTCAGAGGAATTCATCCGCCAGATACTGATCGATCGCATCGGGACACGCAAGCTGGTGATTGGGTATGATCACC
The DNA here is from genome assembly GCF_000331105.1 of Fibrella aestuarina BUZ 2. Taxonomy (NCBI): domain Bacteria; kingdom Pseudomonadati; phylum Bacteroidota; class Cytophagia; order Cytophagales; family Spirosomataceae; genus Fibrella; species Fibrella aestuarina. The sequence goes on from NC_020054.1 coordinate 5,117,345, forward strand.
GGTTTGGCCGCGACCGTGAGGGTGGTTTCGATTACATTCAGGCGCATCAGGCCGAATTTGGCTTTGAAGTCGAAGAGATTCCCCGGCAGGACATCGAAGCGGTGGGCATCAGTTCATCGAAAATCCGGACGGCACTCAACGAAGGCAACGTTACGGCGGCTACGCGGTTTTTGGGTCGCCCCTACTCGCTGACGGGCACCATCGTGAAAGGGCGGCAACTGGGGCGCACCATCGGTTTCCCCACGGCCAACCTGCAAGTCGATGACCCCGTGAAGCTGATTCCGGCCAATGGCGTGTATGCCGTGGATGTGGAACAGGGCGGACGTACCTACGGCGGCATGCTCAACATTGGTTTCCGGCCGACGGTGGCGGGCGAGCATCAGACCATCGAAACCTACATTTTCGATTTCGACAAAGACATTTACGGCGAACACATGACGCTCCAGTTCCGGGCGTTTCTGCGCCCGGAACAGAAGTTCAACGGTCTGCCCGCGCTCGTCGAGCAGCTTCAGCAAGATGAACAGCAGGCGCGGGCCTTGCTGGCGCGGTAGGTGACGAAGCGATGCTTGAGCGTAAGAATGCGTCAAGATCTCTCATGCTTCGGGATGACAAAAAAGCCTTATTCCAACACGCGGCTCAGCAGGTTCACCCAGTTTCTGTGAAAGATCTTATCGAGGTCGTCGTCGGAGTAGCCGCGCCGTTGGAGGATAGCCTCGAACTGTTGCAGGTCGGCAATGGTGTCCAGGTCGTAGGGCGATTGCTCGGTACCAAAAAGACCATCCAGATCACTGCCAAAGCCGATATGATCGGTTGACCCCGCCAACTGGCAGATATGGTCGAAATGATCGACCAGCTTTTCGATGTTAATGCCCAGCGCCTGCGGAGATTGCTGCGCCTGCCGGTAGTCTGGATACAGCATCCAGGCATCGAGCGCTCCACCGATCACGCCGCCGCGCTCGATGATCCGCTTCAATTGCTCGTCGGAGAATTGCCGCTCGCCGGGGATGATGCTGCGGCAATTCTGATGACTGGCGATGACGGCGCCGCCAAACACGTCCAGCGCCTCAAAAAAGCCCCTATCAGTCAGGTGCGTGAGGTCGAGCAGCATGGGCAGGCGGTTCATTTCGGTCAGTAGCTCAACGCCCAGCCGGGTAAGGCCGCTCCCGTCGGAATGCGTCCCGGCGGCGTAGCGCCCCGGCCCGAAATGCGAGATACCAATTGAGCGCAGCCCCTGCTCATAATAGCGGTGCAGGTACTCCACCGACACGATGGAATCGGCCCCTTCCAGCGCCAGAATGTAGCCAATGGGCTTTTTTTCCTCTTGCTGGGCCTCATCCTGCCAGAGCGCCAAGTGCTGTTGCAGTTCAGCGCGGGTACGTATCGGCACCATCTCGCCGAGGGCTTCCATCTGTTCATACCAGCACCGTTGCGCCTGCGCGTCGGCATAGGCCTGTTGGGGCGAATGCCAGCCCGGCAATCGCGTTGCCTGTGCGGGCCAGCCGGGTTCGGTGACGCGGGCGATCATCGTGGCAAACACCAGCCCGATGTTTCCCGCCCGAAGTTCGGGGAGCGCCACGGTGCCTTTTCCCCGGTCGGGTGTGTCGGTCCAGCCCAACCGGGTTTCATTGGCCCGAATGGCGTGAACGGGCTGCGTCAGGTCCCGATTCAGAGCAATGGCATTGGTCGACAGATCAAGATGGGCGTCAACAAGAAAGCGGTTGGGCATGGGTGAGTTAGTCAATGAACAAAGCAGACAGCTACGTATCAATCTTGGATACTGGGCAGCGTCCAGTCGTTACGAATAGCCAGCAGGCGGAACAGCGTAATCAGCCCTACTGACAGAATGATGTTCAGGGTCGGGTCCAACCCCATCGATTGGTTGAAAAGGTAAAGCAGCGCGCCAAACAGACAGGGCGTGACATACAGTTGCCGGTCCAGAATCAGGGGCAATTCGTTGACCAGCGTATCCCGAATCACGCCGCCGAAAAGGGCCGAGATAACACCCAGCAGGATGGCCGCCCAGTCATTGACGCCAGCCGTCAGGGCTTTCTGCATGCCCAAGATGGTAAACAGGCCAATGCCGATGGTGTCGAAAAGCAACAAGGGCCGGTGGAGTGCGCTGCGCCACCATTTTCGAAAGAACACGGCAATGATGACGTTACCGGCGATCACGATCAGGTAATTGGGGTCGCGAATCCAGGCAATCGGGTAAGCGCCCATGATGACATCGCGAACCGTGCCGCCCCCAACGGCAGTCAGAAAACCAACGAAAAACAGCGCGACGATGTCGTGGTACATTTTCTTGCCTAAGGCCGACAACACGCCCGATATGGCAAAGACACTCGTACCAACCAAATCAATTACGTACCAGATCGTCATGTGAGAAAAGCACACCGGTTAAGTCGCCACCTGCGGCAACGAGTCAGCAAAAATACGCCGCATGACGATTTCGCACGGAGTGGCTTTAGAGTTGTATTTTGCCATAAATGAGGCTACATCGTGATCATCCGATCACGAGCGACGATCCGCCAGGGTTCGCCTGGCCGCCCATCGACGACCGGAATAACCCGTTCGTAGAGATTGACCGTGGGACAGACATGCATCGGAATGGCCAGAAACGCCTGCCCCACCTGATACACAGCGCTGTCGGGAACCCGCACATTGAGGTGTTCTTCCGACTGCCTGACTACCTCGTATTCGTCTAACTGAGGGAACACCACCCGCGGCAGGGGCGGATCAGCCGCCACGGCTTTGCTACCCAAATCGAAGCAGAGCGTCTGCTCATCCACAATCGACAGAATGCGGGTCAGGATGAAGGCGGCGGACTGAAATGGCAGATCCGGGAACGACGAGCCGTAGCCCGCATCCCACAGAAAGAATGTACCCGGGCTGCACTCGACGTCGGGCTTGCCGGCGTAGAACCGAAATGAGGGCGACCCACCCATCACCAGCGTAATCGTCCGGCCAAACTGTTCGGCAGCCAGTTCCTGCAAGGGCTGCATCTGGGCATAAATTGCGTCGGTTTTGGCCTGCCGGGCGGCGGGGTCTGTGTCGCGCAGGTGGCCATCGTAGCCGTGTAACCCAACGACCCGGATGCCGGGCATATCCTTCACGGCCTCGATGAGTGTAGGTACGTTGGCGGGGGCAATGCCGGTGCGGTCCATGCCCACATTCACATCGATATACACGTTCAGCGGGGCATCGGCAAACAAATCAGACAGCAGCTGGGCGCTGGGTACGTTGTCGATGAGGCTGGCGAAGGTCGTTTGCCCGAACGCCCGACGTACCTGGGCAAATCGCTGCGCCTTTACCGCGCTCAATTGCATGTTCAGCAGCACATCGGGCGCGCCCGCCCGGCCCAGCAGTTCAGCTTCGGCAATGGTGCTGCATTTGAACTTACGAATCCCCTTCTGAATGGCCAACGCCGCAATCTCCTGGCACTTCACCGTCTTGATGTGCGCCCGCAGGCAGTTGCCGGTTGGGGTGGCCGTCAGGGCCAGTACCGCGTCGATGTTGGCATCAATGGTGTCGGGGTAAACCAGCAGCGCCGGTGAATCGAGCTGATCCAACGGCGCTGTGGGTGGGGCAGTAAACAAACGTGTCATGGTGCAGTATACGCAGTTTTTGCGTACGAGCCACCGACGACCAGCCTACACATACACCCGTTCGTAGTATTCGCGCACCATCCGGTCGGCTCCGAAGAAGGCGTTCACGTCGGTCATGCTGCGAGCCACCATCCCCTGCCACTCGGCTGGGCGGTCGTAGTACATGGGCAAAATCTGTTGCTCCAGCAGGTCGTAAAGGCCCGCGCAGTCGTGGGCGTCGCGCACGTCGGCGGTGGCGTTGCGGTCGGCCAGCGGGACGATGAAGCTGTTCTCGTTCGGTTTGGCAAACTCCGAAATCCAGCCGTCGTTGGTCGAGAGGTTGATGGCGCCGTTCATGGCCGCCGTCATGCCACTCGTGCCCGACGCCTCACGCGGCACGATGGGCGTATTCAGCCAGATATCGGCCCCGTCTTTCAAAATTTTCGACAGCCGCAGTTCGTAGCCCGTCAGCACCGCCATGTTGGGATGCAGATGACTACGGTAGAACAGTTTGTTGAAGTTTTGCTTGGCCCCCTCGTCGAACGGGTATGGCTTTCCTGCCCAAATGATCTGGACCGGGTAGTCGGGGTTATTGAGCAGCCGCGTAAACCGCTCGTAGTCAGACAGCAGCAACTCGGGGCGCTTGTAGGCGGCAAACCGACGCGCCCAAACGATGGTCAGCACCGCCGGATCGAAGAGTTTCCCGACCTGATCGGCCACCACGTCGAGCAGCAGTTGCTTCATGGTTCGTTTCCGCACGGCCATCCGGTCGGCGTCGCGCTGTTGCTGGGCGTCGGCCAGTTGGGCATCAGCCCAATAGCGTTGATTCTGCGCGTTGGTCACGTGCGTAATCTCACACGTACCCGGGTAGTGCGCCCACATTTCCCGAGCCACTTCGCCGTGCAGTTTCGATACGCCGTTGGCCCGGCGAGCAACCCGCAGCACCGCCAGCGAATGGTTGAAAATATCTTCCCGAATGCCCGTCAGCTCACCGACCTGATCGAGCGACAACCCGTTGAAAAAGCCGAGGTTATCCAGAAAATGAATGTTGTGTTTCTCGTTGCCCGCTTCTTCCGGCGTGTGGGTCGTGAAAATTAATCGTTTGGTGATTTCGTCTTTCGCGCCGTTGAAGGTTCGGTACAGGTGGAAGATGGCCGAGAGCGCGTGGGCTTCGTTGAGGTGATACACCTCGGGGCTGTAGTTAATTTCGTCCAGAAACTTGGCGCCGCCCAGGCCCAGCACCATGCACTGCGCCACCTTCAGCGTGGGGTCGTTATCGTAGAGCCGGTATGAGATCGCGCGGGCCTGTTCGTCGTTGCCATCCACGTCGGTGGTCAGGAAGAACATCGGCACCGTGTTGAAGTGCTTGGGGTCGAGGTAATAGGCACGTACCCAGACTGGCCGACCGAATACCTGAATGGTGAAGTGAGCGCCCGTATCCTCCAGAAACGAGTAGATCTTCTCCCGAAACTGCACGTCCATGGCGTTGTCGGCCCGACGTACCTGATCGTAATACCCTTGCTTCCAGAGCATCCCGATCCCGATCAGGTTCTGTTTCAGCTCATAGGCACTTTTCATGTGCGACCCGGCCAGAAAGCCCAGCCCGCCCGAATAGGTCTTCAGGGCCTGATCGATGGCGAACTCCATCGAGAAATAAGCAACGGATTTTTTGTAGGCCGGATCAACGGCGTACGGGTGCCGGAAAGCGGCCGGTAAAGTAGCGTTCATAGGGGAGTTACCAGATGGGAAACGACAAAAGTACAGGTTTAAAATCAACGCGGGTGTTCCGTAAGCGGGTGGTTTAAGCTACCCGCTTACGGAACACCCGCGTTGATCAGTGTGTCTAGGCCAATACCTCGCTCACGGCGTGTTTTACCTGATCGTAGGCTTTACCTGCTTTGTATTTGGCTTTGCCGTACTGGTATTGCGCCTGAAGCTTATCCGACCACGAGGCGTTGCGATACAGGGCCGCCAGCGCGATACCCGTCAGGGCCACCGCCGCCAGGCCGATACCGATGGCCAGCCCCGACGATTTGGCTTCTTCTTTCACCTGCTGCTTCGGCGTGTTGAACTTCCGCATCTGGCTCGCCAGCATTTCCTGCGGCATGGTGTAGGCCATTACCTCGAAGGCTTTGTTTTTGATCCCCCCCGGCACCACTTTGGGCTTACCGGCCATCAGGGCGTCGTACCCATCTTTGGCTACCATCGCGGGATCGTCGAGCATTTCCGTCACCAACGTGTCTGAGGCACCAGCTTTGTTGAAGAAGTCAGTATCGGTTGCGTTGGGCATCAGGGCCGTTACGGTTACGTTGGTGTCTTTCAACTCGTTGACCAACGACTGCGTGAGGTTCCAGACGTAGGATTTCGTGGCGGCATACACAGCCTGCAATGGGAACGGCGTGATCGACACCAGCGAGGCCAGGTTCAGGATCTTACCCTCGTTGCGGGCCACCATATCTTTCAGGTACAGCTTGGTCAGCAGCGTGGTCGTCAGCACGTTGAGGTGGATGAGCGATTTCTCCGTTTCCCAGTCGGTTTCCGTGGCAAACTTACCATAGGTCGATACCCCAGCGTCGTTGACGAGTACATCGACCGTAATGCCTTTGGCTTTTACCTGCTCGTAGACATCGCGGGCGGCGTCTTCCTCCGACAGGTCTTTCTCGATAACCAGTACCTCCTCGGTGCCGTAGTTCATCTCGAAGACTTCGCTTAACCGGTGCAGGGTTTCTACACTGCGGGCTACCAACACGAGGTTATAGCCATCCTGAGCGAACAATTTGGCCAGCTCCTGACCAATGCCACTCGACGCCCCGGTGATCAGGGCCGTTTTTCCAATTCCTTTCTTCTGGCTCATAAACGTTGATTTGTAATAATGTACAATGCACGATGAACAATGTACAATGAACCGCTAGCGAAGTCATTGTACATTGTTCATCGTGCATTGTACATTATTCTAGGCACATTGTTCAGCCACCCTACCGATTGGTGCGACCGAAGAAGTAATTCACGCCGAAGCGGAAACGCCCACCTTTGTTCCGACCAGCCAAGGCATCGGCCTGGTTGAAGTAGTTGCTTTCAAGAGCCAGTTCGGCCCCCAGATTACGGCGAATCCAGAGCATTGTACCGATCTCAAGCGCCACGCTGCTGTAGGTTGCTTTTTCCTCAGCGCCGATGTTACTCGACCGTTCCCGGCCAATGTTGTACGAGACACCACCAAAACCGCTGATGCGGGTGCGCCACGGGTAGTACCGCAGGAAAACCCCCGTCTGCGTAGCCTTGTAGCTTGTGTTCAGGCGGCTATCGAAACTCATTTGCAGACCGGCAATTAATCCCTGCTGGAAAAAATACCCAACCTTTGGCGAAAAAGCCAGGTACGTGCCGCTGCCCGAACCGGTACCAAATCCCAGCGCGGCCCCTGCCATGGTGCTGCCTTTCTGGAACCAGGTCAGTTGGTTGCGCTCCTGATACGAGCGACTCACCTCGTATTCTTCCCGGATGCGCTCTTTGGCCTTGCCAGCCGCCTGATTCACATCTTGTTTCACATCCTGAGCCTTCTCACGCACATTGTCGCGGGTTTGCTCGTCGATCAGGGGCCGGTCGTTTTGCCTGTTCGATCGTGATGAATCGGAGGGTGAGGTGGTCTGCGCGACCGACGTACCCAGGCAGGCCGCTACTAAAGCGGCTGTGTAGAAAATCGTTTTCATTGGTTCGTTGAGTAAGCACTTCTGCCCTATAAACTGAGTAAGGTGCGTTTGGTTTGGCCATTAAGGCGGCTTTAACGAACAGCGTCCAGCGCCGAAGGCCGTTTCGACAGGCACCATCTGGCCCCTGGCAACGCACCTTCAGCGCTGGACGCTGATCTGTAAATACCGGTTTAGTTAGCCTACCTGCTTCAGCCGGTCGAGCAATTTACCGACTTGCTCAGCCGAAGTAGCCGGAAAATTAGCGATCCGAATCTGGCCCTCTTTATGCTTGCCATACCCGCTGCCAACGATCATACCGGCTTCTTTCACCGCCCCGATAACCTCATTGGCCGGGCGCGTGGTGTTGGCAACAATCACCGTTTGCGAGCGGTGGCGCTCCTCGTTCACGAAGGGGGCGTAGCCATCGGTTTGTTCCAGAAACTTGTAAATCTGCCGGGCTTTTTCTTCGGTCTGTTTCCGAACGGCATTAATGCCAATCTTATTCAGGTCAGCGGCGATCTTTCCTAACAGGTAGATAAACAGCACGTTGGGCGTAGCGGGCGTCTCGAACGTCTGGTAATGCTTGTGCAGGACGGGTAGCGTGTGGTGCGCCCCGATGGTCATCGAATCGTATTGCTGGAGACGCTCGGCTTTTTCCAGGCAGGTTTCCGAGACGATCCAGACGCCCAACCCGGCCGGCATCCCGAAGGCCTTCTGCACCGAGAAAAACGCCGAGTCGATCAGGCTGTAGTCGAGATCAGGATACGGTGCCGACGACACCATATCAACACAAAAAAGCTTCTTGCTGTACTTCCGCTTCAGCTTGTGGATTTCCGTAGGCCGCATCTGCACCCCCGACGACGTCTCGTTGTGCGCCAACGCCACGAGTTCGGCGTACTCCGGCACGTCGACATCGGCCGCGTCGAAGCCTTCGCCAAAGGGCTTTTCGGCGATGTAGGCAAATTTGCGCAGGCTTTGAGCGTAGTCGTAAAACTTACGCGAAAACGAGCCGTTCACCAGGTGAAAGCTCTCGTGCTCCACGCAGTTGAGCAGCATCCGCTCCCACACTTCCGAGGCCGACCCCATGAAATAGATGTCGTGCGTAGCCGGGATGTTCAGCAGCGTGCGCAGTTGCTCGTCGGTATACTTATAGATATCCCGAAACCGCTGACTCCGGTGCGAAATCGACCCAATCTGCTCATTGACGGACGTTTGCAGGTGCTGGTTGAACGTAGGATACAGCTCGGCCGGACCGGGTGTGAAGTAGGTGTTGCTCATAACATGAATGAGCGAAGGAATGAAAGAGCAGTCCACCACGGTGAAGGAGTGAGCTGTTTTCAGTAGGTAAGGCTAACGTACCCGAACTGTATCAACCCACTCTTTCACCGCGGCGGCGGACCGATCTTTCACGCTCTCACTCTCTAATATAAAAGTCTGAACCGAATGGTGTTGTCGATGTCTTTCAGTTCCTGTACCACTTCGTCGGCGTACTCCTTCGAAATGTCGGAGATAACGTACCCGATCGTCTCGTTGGTTTTCAGGTACTGCCCCTGAATGTTGATGTGGTATTTGGCGAAGATGTTATTCATTTTCGCCAGAATGCCAGGTACGTTGGCGTGAATGTGCAACAGCCGGTGCGAATCATGGAGCAACGGCAGTTGAAGCTCCGGGAAATTGACGCTGCCGTAGGTGCTACCGTTGTTCATGTAGGCCAGCAATTTTGTCGGCACGAACTGCCCGATATTGGCCTGCGCCTCTTCGGTGCTACCGCCGATGTGAGGCGTCAGGATCACGTTGGGTAGGCCGCGCAGTTCGTTCAGGAACTCCTCGTTGTTGGTTTTGGGCTCATACGGGAACACGTCGACACCCGCTCCGGCTACCTTACCTGATTTAATCGCCTCGACCAGCGCCGGTACGTCGACAATATGCCCCCGCGACAGGTTCAGGAAAATCACGCCCTGCTTCATCATGCCGAATTCGCGGGCGCCAATCAGGTTTTTGTTTTCCTTCCGGCCGTCGGTATGCAGCGTAATCACGTCCGAAACGGCCAGTAATTCGTCGAGCGACGCGCATTTGCGGGCATTGCCCAGGGCGAGTTTATCCACGACATCGTAGAAGTACACTTCCATGCCCAGCGCCTCGGCCACGACCGATAGCTGCGTGCCGATGTTGCCATAGCCCACCAGCCCGAGCTTTTTGCCGCGCACCTCGAAGCTGTTCGTCGCCGATTTGTCCCAGATACCCTCGTGCATCTTGTTGCTCTTCGGCACGATGTTCCGAATGAGCATGATCATCTCGCCCACGGCCAGCTCCACCACCGAGCGGGTGTTGCTGTAGGGCGCGTTGAAGACCGCAATACCTTTTTCCGTCGCCGCCGTCAGATCAATCTGGTTGGTACCGATGCAGAACGCCCCGATCGTCATGAGCTTGGGCGCGTTGTCGAGCACGCGGCGCGTGACGTTGGTTTTCGAGCGGATGCCCAGGATATGCACGCCTTGGAGCGCCTCGATCAGTTCGTCTTCATCGAGGGCGCCTTTACGAACGTCCAGGATGAAGCCCTCTTTCTCGAACAGGGCCAGGGCAATGGGGTGCACGTTTTCGAGCAGCAGTACCTTGATGCGGCTCTTCGGATACGATTGGCTACGGCTCAATTTATTGTCGAATAAAAACTCGTCCAGTGAAGCCGCCACGTGGTCGGCTTTGGCCACGACCGACGGGCGTACTACGTTTTCGGTAAACGCATAAAACCGGTTGGCCAGCCCCGATTCACGGATTTCGTAGTCGGTATAACCGTCGCCGATCACGTATACATCGCCGTCAAAATTCAATTCCCGAATCAGCTTCACCTTGCCTTTGTCCTGCGACAGCGGGTTGGTTTCGTCGCAACCGACAATGCTGCCTGCCTCGTCAAAGTGGAAGGTATTGGCATAAACGTTCTCCGCCTTGATGCCCAGCGCCGTCACGATGGGCACAATGAACTCTTTAAAGCCGCTCGACACGATGAAAATCCGGTCGGCGTGCTCGGTCAGGAACACCCGGTTGCGCTGAAACGAGTCGGACACCATCGTCGAGAGGCGTTCAACCAGCGCGGGGAGCTGATCGCGGTGCGCGTTGAGCAGTTTCAGCCGCTGTTGAATCGATTGGGCCAGCGAGAGTTCGCCCGCCATGCCCCTGTCGGTGATGGTTCGGATCTGATCGAGTACATCGTCGCGGTCGGGCCGACCCGATAGCGAGATTTCACCCAGCACGTCGAGGGCTTCTACCTTCGTGAAGGTGCTGTCGAAATCAATGATGTAATACGTCTGATCGGGGGCCGATGCCGTCGAATTCAGTGTTGGCGATTGCGTTAACATACAGAAAAAGATTACAGAAAACTTAGTCTCACGATGGGTTCGGTCGATCAGCCGAACAGGCTGGTTGGGCGTGTTGTACGTCGTGCCAACCCTGTTCTCTCGTCAAGCAAACCGCTGTTGTCTGTATGGTGAAGTGTTACTGTGTCAGAAACGAGGCGGTGCGTTTCTCGGCGTAGGTGGGCGCCTGAAGGCCTTCATTGGTAGTAAACCCGCAATGACCGCCTTGTTCAGGAAACTCCATCCAGACCGAGGTCAGTTCCTTAGCCAGGGCTTCCGGGAAGCATTCCGCCGACAAAAATGGGTCATTCCGGGCGTTTATGACCAACGTCGGTACGGTTATTTTCGTCAGAAACGCCAGCGAGCTATTTACCCGATAGTAGGTATCGGCATTGCCAAAGCCGTGCAACGGGGCCGTAATGAGGTCGTCGAACTGCCGCAGTGAGCGAATTTTACCCATGTCCACGTTGCGGATGGCGTCGGGTAGCAAGGGCGCTTTCTGCCGGATTTTTTCTTTCAGCGTGCGCTGAAACCGAATGTTATAGACCATGCTGTCCCACTTTTCCAGCCGGTCGGCCGTCGTGAGCAGATCGAGCGGCACCGAGATCGCCACCGCCCGCCGAATTGCCCCGTCAACTGCCGCGCCGCGTTCACCCAGGTACTTGAGCGTGATGTTGCCCCCAGCGCTAAATCCCACGAGGCTGATCTGCCGGTAGCCCAGCCCCAGCGCGTGGTCGATTACCGTTTGCAGATCGCCCGTTTCGCCGATGTGGTAAAAACGGGGCAGCCGGTTCATCTCGCCGCTGCACGATCGGTAATGCCAGGCCATGCAGTCAAAGCCAGCGTGCGTCAGTTCACGCACCATGCCCGCCATGTACTGCCGGGTCGAGTCGCCCTCCAGCCCGTGCGAGATGATCACGAGCGGTGCACTGTCGGACGGAGAGTTGCCAAGAGGTAACGTACCTGACGGCTCATTGGCCCCATGCCGACAGAGGTCGACGTCCAGAAAATCGTGGTCGTTTGTTTCCAGCCGCGTCCGAACGTACCTGACCGGAATCTTGCGAAATAGCGACGGTATGACCGTTTGAAGGTGCCCGGTTGGCAGGTAAGCCGTGGGCCGGAAGGAAGGCGTTGTAGTCAGGGGCATACCCAACAAAAAAGGGCCGTGCTGATCAGCACGGCCCTGCAAAGGTATGGCTTATGGCTTATTTGTTGGCAACCATATGGGCAACCCGCCGGATCGTCACGAAGCGTTTGCGGTAATAATCGGCGTTCAGGAAGTCGAATTTTACACCGCCGCTGCTGGCCGAATGGATAAACTTGATCTGGTTGTTGATGACTTCGGTGATGATCCCGACGTGCCCCACGCGCGATTTACCGGCGGCGTGGCCGTTGAAGAAGATCAGATCGCCGGGCTTAGCAAATTCACGCTCGATCTTGGCACCAATCCCCGCCTGAGCAGCGCTCGAATGGGGCAGGCTCACCCCGAACTTGGTGAAGCAGTAGCGCACAAAGCCTGAACAATCAAAACCGCTGGGCGAGGTGCCACCCGACCGATAGCGTGACGACAGGTGCTTGCGGGCAAAACCCAGCAGGTCCTGAATCACCGGGATGTCGTAGCGTTCGTCGGCCTCAGTTGCCACTACCTCGGGGTCCGCAACGTCGGTCTGTCTGGCTAAAGCAACTTGTTTCTGAATTGAGGTCGGCAGCACGGCCATTTGGGCCATTGGCGAGGCACTAACGACGGTCTTCGTTCGTACGGTGCGGGCGTCAAAGGAACGGTGGTTATTGGCAGGCGTCTCGGCGTTCTGGCTCCACTGAGCCGTTACGCGAATGGTATCGCGTGAATAATCGTGCAGAGGCTGGGCATTGGCAATTCCAAAAACGAGTACGGCGGGCACCGTAATAAGCAATCTTTTACACATAGAAAAGGCTATTTCGTTGGGGTTGCTGCAACGAAACTATGCCCATCTGCCCGTAAGGCCAAATTTTCAACTGAAAAAATGTGGTGTGTATTCCACATAATTGGGGAATACACACCACATAGCTCCTGGTTAACTCTCTGACCGTTAGCTAGTAATAGCCAGCCATACGCTCAGAATTTTTTAATCTCCTTTCAGCAGCCTCCGTTCCTGAGCGGTGAGACTACCCATACCGTGTTCGTTGATTTTGTCCAGAATCCGGTCGATCTCCTGTTGCCGCTGAAATTTGGCCCGGTTGTACCGCTCGTCTTTTGATTCGGGCTCACCTCGGCTGAGTGAAAAGCCGCGGATGTAGAGCCAATCCGGGCGCTTAATGATGAAAAACAGAAAGACAAGCGTGGGGGCCGTCAGCAACAGCACAAAAGGCCAGTTAACACGCACCACGTCGGTATCGAGCAGGCAGATGGTGAAGATACCCGCCAGCGCCCCGCCCAGGTGGGCATCGTGGCCGATGTTGTCATTCAGCGATTTAAGCCCGTAGATCGAGAACAGCGTGTAAACCAGCCCAAATACCCAGGCGGGCATCCGGAAGGGCAGGAACAACGGACTGATGGAAAGACCGGGATACAGCACGATGGTGGCGAAGATGAGCCCGGCCACCGCCCCCGATGCGCCAACGGCCCGGTACGAACTGTCGTTGCGGTGGATATAGAGCGCCAGCAGGTTGCCGCCAACCAGGCTGGCCAGATACAGAATGAGCACCTTCCAGGGGCCAACGACCCACTCGACCGTTCCGGCGAATGACAGCAGCGCATACATGTTGAAAAACAGATGCCACCAGTCAACGTGCACAAAACCCGCCGAGATGAGGCGACTGTATTCCCGGTGCGTCAGGATGCCATCGACGGTAAAGGCATAGCGCTCGAATACCGAAGGGCGGCGGAAGGCGCTGAATGTGATCAGGGCGGTAATAATGGCCAGTAGCAAGCCTATTGTTCCGGTGGAAGCCATACGAAAAGGATTGACGTCGAACGGTCGCCGTAGTGCTGTTTAGCCGCAGCCCCCACACGAACCGTTACCCTATAAACGCCAAATGCCGCAGGCACGTTTCGTTGTGCAAACCGGATTTCAGCCGTATACTTGCAGCTTCAAGTCAATATGGTGCTGCCCGTCCGGGCGATACAGGCACCCGTTGATTTATACAGATGAGGGGAGAGACCAGGCTCTGCGAACCTCAGGCAACCTACCCATTGGCAAGGTGCTACATCCTGCCCACAGCATGGTGCTGCTGGGAGATATAAACCAACATACCGACATGCTCACGCACTGCTGCCGACGAATGCCCCAACCGGGCTACTGATCCGTCACCTCCCGTCTGTTGCTCCCGAAGGAGTCACCAGCGCCGCCGCGTACGCCGATTGTCAGGCGCTACACGCTCATTTCCTTTTTCTTTTCACGTATAGCAGTATCCGTATGAACTCACAACCCAGATTTGAAACCCTGCAACTGCACGCAGGGCAGGAAATCGACGCGGTCACGCACTCGCGGGCCGTCCCTCTTTACCAAACCACAGCCTACCAGTTCAACGACTCGGCCCACGGAGCCCGGCTCTTTGCGCTGCAGGAGTTTGGCAACATTTACACCCGCCTGATGAACCCCACCACCGACGTGTTCGAGAAGCGCGTGGCGGCGCTGGAAGGCGGGGTGGCCGCGCTGGCCACGGCCTCGGGCCACTCGGCGCAGTTTCTGGCAATCAACAACATCACAACGGTTGGCGACAACTTCGTAACCACGTCGTTTCTGTACGGTGGCTCTTACAACCAATTCAAGAATTCGTTTAAGAACATCGGCGTGGAAGCCCGCTTTGCCAATGGGGACGATCCGGCCAGTTTTGAACCGCTGATTGATGATCGTACCAAGGCCATTTATCTCGAAACGATCGGTAACCCCAGCTTCAGCATTCCCGATTTCGAGGCGTTTGCCGCGCTCGCCAACAAATACGACCTCCCGCTGATCGTCGACAATACGTTCGGGGCGGGTGGGGCGATCTGCGCGCCCATCAAACATGGGGCGCACATTCTGGTCGAATCGGCCACGAAATGGATCGGTGGCCACGGCACCACCATGGGCGGCGTCATTGTCGATGCCGGTACGTACAACTGGGGCAATGGCAAATACCCGCAGTTTACCGAGCCGTCGCCCAGCTACCACGGGCTGGTGCTCAACGACGTATTCGGTTTTGGTGGCCCCTTCGGCAACATCCAGTTTATCATCCGCGCCCGGGTCGAAGGCCTGCGCGACTGGGGGCCGTCGCAAAGCCCGTTCAACAGCTGGCTGCTGATTCAGGGGCTGGAAACGCTGTCGCTCCGGGCTGAACGTACCTGCGAAAATGCGCTGGCGCTGGCTCAGTGGCTTCAGGCGCAGGACGAGGTCGACTACGTGAATTACCCCGGTCTGCCCGACAGTCCTTATCACGCGTTGGCCCAGAAATACCTCACGCGCGGCGCGGGTGGCGTGTTATCGTTCAAGCTGAAAGCCGGCCGCGAAGCCGGTGATCAGGTGGTCAACTCGCTGAAGATGGTGAGCCATCTGGCCAACGTCGGCGACGCCAAAACGCTGATTATCCACCCGGCAAGCACCACCCACTCCCAGCTTTCGACCGACGACCAGACAGCGGCGGGCGTTGAACCGGGCCTGTTGCGCGTTTCGGTTGGCATTGAACACATTGACGATATCAAAGCCGACTTCGCGCAGGCCTTCGCCAGCGTGAAGGACGCCGTTTCCGTATAGTTTGTCGGTTGCCGTTTATCGGTTGACGTTGAGTCGCCGCTTGCTTGGCGCAACGTCAACCGATAAACGGCAACCGACAAACTGCAATTTTTCTTCCCTTGCAGTACTTCGACTATAAATTTTCGTATTCGTTAGAATTGGGCGACACCCTGCCGGGTTTTCGGCTGGGCTACACCACCCGCGGCACACTCAATGCGGATGGCAGCAACGTCGTCTGGATTTGCCACGCCCTCACCGGTAACGCCGACCCCGGCGATTGGTGGAGCGGGCTGGTGGGGCCGGGCAAGTTCTACGATCCCGCGCAGTATTTCATCGTGTGCGCCAATGTACTCGGAGGCTGCTACGGCTCAACGGGCCCCTTATCGGAAAACCCGCTGACTGGCAAACCGTATTTTCATGAGTTTCCCACGCTGACGATCCGCGACATGGTGGGGGCGCTGGATTTGCTCCGGCAAGAGCTGGGCATCGAGCGCATCCACACCTGCGTGGGTGGTTCGGTGGGTGGGCAGCAGGCCGTTGAATGGGCCATCATGCAACCCAAACTCATCCAGAACCTGATCCTGATTGCGACCAACGCCGTGTTTTCTCCCTGGGGTATTGCCTTCAACGAAGCGCAGCGCATGGCCCTGCAAGCCGATCCCACCTGGGCCGACAACGTACCTGACGCGGGGCAGGCGGGCCTGAAAGCGGCCCGGTCGATGGCGCTTATCTCCTACCGAACCTACGAAACCTACGCCTTCACGCAGGCGCTCGACAACAACGAGCAAACGGATAATTACAAGGCAGCCGGCTATCAGCAATACCAGGGCGAAAAACTGGTAAGCCGCTTCAATGCCTTTACCTACTGGCTCCTGACCAAAGCCATGGATTCACACAACGTGGGCCGTAACCGGGGGAGTATTCTCAACGCGCTGGGCCTGATCGAAGCGCGTACGCTGGTGGTCGGTATTCATTCCGACATTCTGTTTCCACCGTCGGAACAGCAGTTTATGGCGCGCCACATTCCCAACGCCGTGTACGAAGAAATCAAGTCGCTCTACGGCCACGACGGCTTCCTGATCGAGTTCAAACCCCTCGCCCAGATCATCCGCAAGTGGATGAGTTAACCTGCTTCCTAGGTCAGTGTCAGGTACGTCTGTCAGTGCAAAAGCGCACCCATTCGTTGCCTAAAAAGAGCGATTCGGCAGACTAGGTAGCAAAGAGTATTCAACCTGACGCTTATCGTATACCCGATACAGCGAAGGTTTTGCAATAGCCACCCTAAAGCGACAACCCTTTCTTGATCGAGCCATCCTTCTTGAATGTGATATGGGTGTTGTTACCCCCTCCGTTCCCTGCTGCGACATTTCTTATATACGCCTGCATTTTCGGGTTACCTGCTTTATCAAGAATAGGCTGACCGTTTGAGTCCAGCATCGGTACTGTTTGAGGAGGAACGGGTAAAGGGGGAAGAATGGTGGCGTATCTTGCTACTATTGTCTGCAAACAGGTTGCTTCAGCTTTACTAAGTGTATCCTCGCTTTGATTGAGATTGTAGCGTAGCACTAATCTATTGGCTACGATTGTCCAACCTACGGGCGCTAGGCAGTCCGTGCAATGGCCCCAAAAGGGGGCTATGAATTAGTACTGCTTCCAATTGGTTTGCGCCCATACTTGCCAGTTGATCTGGCCGTCTGTGTCAATCCATTCAGATAAATGAATCAGCCCTGAATCTGGTTTCAAAAACCCTGTTGCTTTACACTCGCGAATAAAGCGTTTTAAGACATTTATTTGTTTTCTATCTTGAAAATCAAGCCGGGAACAGGGTTGTGCCATCGCTTGCCCCCCCCCCCAAAAGGAAAGCAGAATAACGATTACTGGACGCATCATACAATGTCTAGATAAGCCGACAGGCACTTACGTTAGCCAACGTACAAAATTTTATGGTAAGTACTCTGTACTACCTGTCTCCTGAAATGTAGCGAATGACCGCCTGTTCGCCGTTCAAAAGGGGAAATTTCTGAGAATTGAGAATTTAAGTCTATCTTACTTAAGGTGGCGTAGAGTCGTTAATCTGTTGGATAACGATACAAAAATATGACTAAGGTTTTACGAGGCTTGATCACAGCGATTTTGTTTGCCTCCTCAAGTGTAGCTCAAGCCCAGAATAGAAGCGTAACTCATATTTTGAGTCGACTTAATCAAGCCGTATTAACATTCAATGCGGGTCAATTTACTTTTCACGATAAGGCGAGTAAGCTCATAACCGACGATAACTCGTCCTACAAGGAACACACCAGTCGCTGCTTCTTCAAACGAAATACTAACGATTCCCTTATAGGCTATCAGTTGTCTTTATTTCGAGCCGATGGCTATCAGCAAATTTATGATGGTACTCATCTGTTTACAGTTTATAGCCAAATCTTGGAAGTAACCCCCAAACGAACTTACCCCCGGCAAATCAAACAATTATTGGGGGGCTTGACGGGCCCTCTTTATCTAATTAACACCAACCGCATTCTTCAGTATTTCAATCAACCCACCACGAATCAACACCTGCAATTTATTGGTCTGACCCACTTTATGGATCAGGAATGCTATCAGTTAAAGTTTGTCGATTCTCTAAATCGCAATCGACGTTCTGAAGTTGATTATTATGTGTCTACTCACTCGTATCTGCCTCTACGAACGGTTACTAGACTGACATCACTTGTCGGGAAAGTCAAAGAAACTACCATCTTTGACTACTCGGTCACGGATGTAAAAGCGAACGTAGCCGTAGCAAATCCCTTCAGCCGAGCTATGTTGACCGACTACCGGATTGAAAAAAACTATAACCTGGCTGAGGAACAAGCTAATGACGAGTTATTACCAATCGGTTCAAAAGCGCCGACCTGGCGACTGCCTTTGATAGGCGGTAAGACATTATCCTTAGAGGCATTAAAAGGGAAGATTATCATTCTTGACTTTTGGTTCAAAGCCTGCGCTCCTTGTCAAAAGCAGATGCTTTCGTTACAAGCCCTGCATGAAAGATATAGCGCTGATAAGGTGATGATTGTAGGAATCAACACAATTGATGATCCCATAAAAGACAAGTTAGCTTCATTTTTAAGGAATCGACTTATCACGATGCGTAGCGTCTATCAAGGTCATTCGATCCAGTCACTCTATAAAGTATATGGCTCACCTGCCTTATTCGTAATTGATAAACAAGGGACTATCGTTTATACCAAGAGTGGCTATTCCAACAGCTTAATCGAGGATATAGACCGGGTTCTTGTCAAACAACTGAGCCAGTGATGTTGACTACTTTTTAACTTAGAAAAGCGGAGTGGCAAAATAGCACCGCGCTAACTCTACTTTTGTTCTAGCTAGGTAATGGTAAATCAGCATCTTCACTGCCATCTCTGATTGATCGAGATAACGCTTTATCGTCGAACGATGAATGATCGTTCTCTCTATAAACAGTTGGTCCGCCGTTACGGAAACCCCGCCAGGTAACGTACCTGAGTGAGCCTCCGCAATGGCGGACCAACTTTATACTACAAACTGTTTAGCCCAGCGTCCGTTCGCGGCGGAGGACTTCGTCGATTAGGCCGTATTCTTTAGCTTCTTCGGCGCGCATCCACTTGTCGCGGTCAGAGTCTTTCTCGATTTGCTCAATCGTTTTGCCTGAGTGATCGGCCAGAATCTGGTAAAGCTCTTCACGCAGCTTCACGATCTCACGCGCGGTAATTTCGATATCGACCGACTGGCCCTGCGCGCCACCCGACGGCTGGTGAATCATCACCCGGGCGTGGGGCAGCGCCGAGCGCTTGCCAGCCGCACCACCCGCCAGCAACACGGCACCCATTGAGGCCGCCAGACTGGTGCAGACCGTGGCCACGTCGGGGCGCACATACTGCATGGTGTCGTAAATGCCCAGACCGGCATACACCGAGCCACCGGGGCTATTGATATACATCAGAATATCCTTGCGCGGATCGGCTGACTCGAGAAAGAGCAACTGCGCTACAATGATGTTGGCAATGTTGTCATCGACGCCCATCCCCATGAAGATGATCCGATCGGCCATCAGCCGCGAAAACACGTCGACCTCCCGGAAGTTCATCGGCCGTTCTTCAATCACGGACCGCGTCATGTTATCGACTGTGTGTCGTACATAGCCATCAACCGTCAGGCCATTGAGACCCATGTGGTGGACGGCAAATTTGCGAAATTCGTCTCCGTACTGCATATTTTTGTTAAAGGTGTCCTCTGTTCACTAGCCTCTGCCGCTTCACTACGTCAGGAAACCCACCCGACCGAAACCACTGAGGCCCATGAACCGTGGACTGTGAACACAATTTTAACTAATGTCAGAACCGGTAAGTTTCAAAACTTATCCGCTACAAAGTTGCGTTCTTAGAGGCAAGAAACCCTGTCATTTTTTCTTGAGATTTGCTCAGTTTTGCTTGATATGAAGCCCCTCAACGCTCCCACCCCTGCCGGCGAACGCATCCGGCTCGCCCGTCTGCAACGCGGTCTGTCGCAGGAGAACATGGCCGACTTGCTCAATCTGTCCACCACGGCCTACGGCGACATTGAGCGCGGCAAAACCGAACTGACCCTCAGTCGGCTAGGCCAGATCGCCCAGGTGCTGGGTACGTCGGTGGTGGCCCTGATCAGCGACGAACCAGTGGCCCTGGAGCCCACCGTGCTGGCCCCCAACGAAGTAGAACAACTCCGCAATACGGTTGAGAAGCAGGAGGTCGAGATCGAGAAGCTCCGGCTGGAGGTCGATCATTACAAACGCCGCTACGACGAGCGCCTCGCCCTCGAACTGCTGCGGGCTGTAACGAGCCAGCAACCTGAGCGCGAGCGCATTGGCTTTTAATGAGTTCGATTCTATCAAACTGAAAAGGCCGGATGAGTTACCCCATCCGGCCTTTTCAGTTTGATAGAATCGATTACTGCGCGTTGGCGCGGTCGCGGAACTCGTCGAGCGTGATCGTCTGATCAACCACCGTCAGTTGTGATTTGATATAGTCGATTACTTTATCGTCGAACACGCGGTTGAACGTGGTGGTGTAGTTTTGACCGTTGTTCTTTTCGTCCATCAGGTAGTTCCGGGCAATTTTATCGACGGTCTCTTTCATCTCATCGCCCATGTCACCCGCAAAACCGAACTGATCGCGCACCATCTGCCGGGTCGAGTCCATCACTTCTTCGAAGTTGACGTCGATGTTGGCCTGCTCGGCTACTTTGTTCTTGATGAGTTGCAGCTTGGCCGACTTCGTGAAATCGGGGTACTGCTCCTCGATCTGCTCCGGCGTAAATTTGCCTTCGTTGACCGTCAGCAGCCAGTTTTTCAGGAACTCGTCGGGCAGGCTGATGAGGATATTCTCAAGCAGCGCGTCTTCGATATCGCGGCGCAGCAGGTTGTCCGACTCACGGGCGTAGTTCTGCCCCATGATCTCGCGCACTTTCGTGCGGAACTCGGTTTCGTCGGATACGGCGCCCACGCCCAGCACCTTATCAAAGAACTCCTGGTTCAGTTCGGCGGGTTCGTGGCGGGTGATGTCTTCGATCGTGAAGGTGAAGTCGCCCGTCAGGTTGCCGGTTTCTTCTTTCTTCACGCCCGTTGCCAGCGCCCGGTCTTTCTCATCGGGGAAGGCAGTGGCCATGTCGAACGTCACGGTTTCGCCTTTGGCTTTGCCGATGAACGTACCCAGCACGTCGGCCGCGATTTTGTTGAGAGGCAGCGCTGTTTTAGTCTCGAAGGGTTCTGCGCCTTCGGGGGCAGTCAGCTGCTTCAGTTCACCATAAACGGTGTCACCTTCAGCGATGGCGTCGGCGTGGGTGTGCGCGTGAAACTGCTTACGGAGGTTTTCGATCGTTTCGTCCACTTCCTTATCGCCCGCCTCAATCGTGTAGTGGTTCACGCTGCCCAAGGTCGCCAGATCCACGTCGAAGTCTGACGCCAGCCCCAGCTCGTAGCTGAATTTGTAGTCGTCCTGGTTATCCCAGTCGATCGCGTCGGCTTCTTCACGGTTGGGCATGGGGTCGCCCACGACCTGCAATTTATTCTCGCGGATGTAGCTCGAGAGGCTCTTGTTCAGGAGGTTGTTGATCTCGTCAACCAAAATGCCTTTGCCATACATCTTCCGCACCACGGCGGCGGGTACGTGACCGGGGCGGAACCCCTTCAGCGACACCTGCTTACCATATTGCTTCAGTTTCTTATCGACTTCGGGCCGATAATCTTCGGGCTTAAGCGTAATAATCAGCGATGCATTGGTTTCGCTGGTTTTGTCAAGAACTATATCCACGATTCAGACTGGTTTAAAATGATAAAGAGTGAAAGAGCGAAAGAATGAAAGAGTGGTGCCTGTTACGAATCACTCTTTCACTCTTTCATTCCTTCACTCTTTGAAAGCACTTGTACGGGCGGAGGGACTCGAACCCCCATGCCTTGCGGCACCAGATCCTAAGTCTGGCACGTCTACCAATTTCGCCACGCCCGCAGGACCTATTTTTCGGCCTGCAAAAGTAGTTAAAAAACTAGACCCACCAAAGCATTTCGCTTTTTTGTGTGATCAATTACCTGCTTTTGCACTCAACAGCTGCATTAGCATCACCACACTACTCGCTTCGTAAGATTGGATTGGCCCCGTTGGGCAGGGCGCCTGGTAATCGCGGTGGGTCAGGTCGCGGGATCGATCGCGGTTTTGCCAGCCCAGATGTGCATTCTGCCTGAGCCAGGGCAGGTAGTGCCGCTGCCCGTAAGTGGTAGCCAGGGGCACCATGTATTGGGCAAAAATAGCTTTCAGCACGCCCTGTTCGTTGAAATCGCCCTCGGCCGGTAAGATGCCGTTGCGGCTCATACGATCGCGGGTGTAGTCGGCAGCCAGTTTGGCGTCGATCAGGTACGTCTCGTCGTGGGTGATGGCGTAAAGCCCGGTAGCGGCCCCGATGCAGGTGCCCTGGTTGTAGGTGTAATCTTCGTAGCCGGGTCGGCCCTTCCCGATTTTGTGGTCGGCCACACGCCCGCTCATCGGCTCAAACAGGTTGGCCCGCGCCCAGGCGTAGACGCGTTTAGCCTTGCCCAGGTACGTGGTGTCGTTCGTCAGGTCATACAGGCGCAGGGCAGCAATGACGGTGGGGTAATTGATGCAGGCGTTTTTGCCGCTATGCTTGAAATCCCAGAACATGCCCCCGTCGACCGGGTCATATGAGCCCTCCCAAACGTGGTTGAACCCCGAAATGGCCCGTTGCAGGTACGTTGGGTTGCGGGTTAGTTTGTGAGCGCGGGCAAAGGCCATCACCCACCACATCATGTCGTCGTAGATAAACCAGACCTTGTGGTTCGTCCAGTCGTACTGGGCATACTGCCTGCCGTTGCCTTCGTATACATCGGTGATGCGTTGGCGTTGCGCCGGGTCCTGGGTGCGTTCATAAACGTCCATGGCCATATCCCAATAGATGGCCTGCGTCCAGATGGCCGCTACGCCCTCGCGTTGGGTGGTGCCGTAATAGAGCTTGGCGTCGGGGTTATAAAAAGCCTGGTCGAACGCCGCATAGGCCCGGTCTGCGTCGGCCGGAGTGGGGTTGGGCTGTGCCCACGCCCAGCCGGGCAGGGTAAGCAGCAGGCAGGTAAGGAAGCCAAAGCGAAGTGCCATCGTGTTGGGGCAAAAAGCGGTCGATACGCCTGGTAAAGCAGCCCACGGCACAAATTGCCCCTCGCGCAGGAAATCCATCGCTTTCGCACTTTTTCCGACCTAAGCGTACCCACATTTTGTTTTAATAGTGTACCTTGAGTAACGTGTACAACGACACCACCTTTTTGAAACAACCCTGATGAATGCGACCGCTGCTCCCGTAATTGATCTTGAACAGGAACGACAGGAGATCCTGAAACGATACCGCCGATTGCTCCGGGCGGCAAAGCCTTATCTGAAAGATAATGATGCCAAGCTGATCAAGAAGGCGTTTAACACCTCGGCCGAAGCCCACAAAAACATGCGGCGGCGGTCGGGCGAGCCTTACATCTACCACCCGCTGGCGGTGGCGCAGATTGCCGTGGAAGAAATTGGGCTGGGCACCACCTCCATCGTAGCCGCGCTGCTGCACGACGTGGTGGAGGATACCGACACGACGATTGCCGACATCGAACGGGCGTTTGGTGAGAAAGTGGCCCGGATCATCGACGGCCTGACCAAGATTTCGGGCATTTTCGAATATGGCAGCTCGCAGCAGGCTGAGAACTTCCGCAAAATGCTGCTGACGCTCTCCGACGACGTGCGGGTGATTCTGATCAAACTGGCCGACCGACTGCACAACATGCGGACGCTCGACTCGATGCCCCGCGACAAACAGCTCAAGATTGCGTCGGAGACGATTTACATCTATGCCCCGCTGGCGCACCGGCTTGGTCTCAACGCCATCAAGTCGGAGCTGGAAGACCTGTACCTGAAATATGTGGAGCCGGAGGCGTACAAAGACGTCGCCAAGAAACTGCGCGAGACCAAAACCTCGCGGGATCGGTTCATCGGTACGTTCATCAAACCGATTGAAGATGACCTGATTGCGTCGGGCCTCCCCTACTACATCAAAGGGCGCCCCAAATCGATTTATTCAATCTGGAATAAGCTGAGCAAGTCGAAAAAGCCATTTGAAGAAATTTATGACCTGTTTGCGGTACGCATCATTCTGGGTGTGCCGCTGGAGCAGGAAAAGGCCGCCTGCTGGCGGGCGTATTCTATCGTAACGGATCATTATAAGCCCAACCCCGAGCGCCTGAAAGACTGGATCAGCACGCCCCGGGCCAATGGCTATGAGTCGCTGCACACCACGGTCATGAGCCGGTCGGGGCAGTGGGTGGAAGTGCAGATCCGGACCGACCGGATGAACGAGATCGCCGAGAAAGGCTACGCCGCGCACTGGAAGTATAAGGGCAACGACACCCGCACGGCGGCCGGCCTCGACTCGTGGATCGGTCAGGTACGTGAGATGCTCGAAACCACCGAGAAGGGGGAGAAAGGCGATAAAACCGCCGCCATCGAGTTTCTCGATGATTTCCGCAGCAACCTCTACAGCGAAGAGGTGTTCGTGTTTACGCCCAAAGGCGAGTTGAAAGTGCTACAGCGCGGGGCTACGGCCCTCGACTTTGCGTTTGACATCCACACGCAGATCGGCGCCAAATGCATGGCCGCGAAGGTCAACAATGTGCTGGTGCCGCTGAGCCACGTGTTGCAGAACGGCGATCAGGTGGAGGTTATCACCAGCAACAAGCAAAAGCCCAATGAAGACTGGCTGCGCTTTGTGGTGACCTCGAAGGCCAAGACCAAGATCAAAGACCTCATCAAAGAGGAGAAAAAACAATATATCTCCGACGGGAAGGACCTGATCAGCAAACGGTTGAAGATTCTCCGCATGGAGGTCACCAACGAGCTGACTAACCAGATTCGGGCGTATTTCGGCTCGAAAACCACCAGTGACCTGTATTACCGCTTCGGGAAAGGGCACATCGACGTTAAAGAGCTCAACAAGTTCAAGTCGGATAAGGAGGCTAAGGAAAATCGCGCCAACAAGCTCAATACCGATACCATTCAGGATGGCAAATCGCTGGGTAAAGAGCTGAAGAAAATCCATGGTGAACGCTCCGATGCCGACATGCTCCTCATTGGTGAGGACATGGACAAGATCGATTACACGCTGGCCAAATGCTGCAACCCGATCGCGGGCGACGATGTGTTTGGCTTCGTGACGGTCACCGACGGCATCAAGATCCACCGGGTAAGTTGCCCCAACGCGGTCGAGCTGATGTCGAACCACGGCAACCGGATTATCAAAGCCAAGTGGACCTCGCAACAGGAACTGGCGTTTCTGGCGGGCCTGCGCATCACCGGCACCGACCGGATGGGCCTGGTCAATGACGTAACGCGGGTGATCAGCAATGAGTTGAACATCAATATGCGCTCGGTAACCATTGATTCGCAGGATGGCATTTTTGAGGGCAATATCAAGTTATACGTGCATGACACCAGCCACCTGGAAACGCTGATGCGGAAGCTTGCTTCCGTCGATGGCGTCTTCGACGTGGTGCGGTTTGACTAAGCAGGCTCAAGGTCCAATCGTGGCGTCGCGGGACCAACCTCTGAGGTGACGGCCTCCGAGCGAAGCGACACTGCCCATTGGACCTTGGACCTCGAACTGTTACTTTTGCCTTATGCCAGCACCCAATCAAGCAAATATTGAATCGGCGAAGACGATTTTGCGCGCTTACCTCGAAAACAAGGGGCTACGCAAGACGCCGGAACGCTTTGCCATTCTGGAAGAGATTTACAACCGCGAAGATCATTTCGACGTCGACGAGCTGTATGTCTCGATGAAAAACAAAAACTACAGCGTCAGCCGGGCGACGGTCTACAATACACTCGACGTGCTGGTAGACTGCGACCTGGTTACGAAGCATCAGTTTGGTAAGAACCTGGCCCAGTACGAGAAATCGTATGGCTACCGGCAGCACGACCACCTGATTTGTACGGATTGCCACAAGGTGATGGAGTTTTGCGACCCGCGCGTGCAGAACATCCAGAATATGGTGGGCGACATGCTCAAGTTCGATGTCATGCACCACTCGCTGATCTTCTACGGAGCCTGCCGCCGCGACCCCTGCGAAAACCGGGACGAAGCTGCCCGCAACAAAGACCGGCAGGGTGAACCGGCTACGCAGGCTGAGGTATAACAGAATACGAGTTTCTTTTCAATGATTAGGGTCGTCGGCAAGGCGATCCATCTTTCAATTTTTCAATGATAGACGTTTTGTTAGGCCTCCAGTGGGGCGACGAGGGAAAAGGTAAGATCGTGGACGTTTTGGCGCCACAGTACCAGGTGGTAGCGCGTTTTCAGGGCGGCCCCAACGCCGGGCATACGCTCGAATTCGACGGTATCAAGCACGTGTTGCACCAGATACCGTCGGGTATTTTCCGGGCCGAAGCGCTCAATATTATCGGGAACGGGGTCGTGCTCGATCCAATCGTGTTTCGGAAGGAAATCGACGGGCTGGCGAAGTTCAACCTCGCGCTCACCCAAAACCTGATCATCTCGAAAAAAGCGTCGATCATCATTCCTACGCACCGGTTGCTCGATGCGGCTTATGAGCAGGCGAAAGGTGCGGCCAAAATTGGCTCGACGCTGCGCGGCATTGGCCCCACCTACCAGGACAAAGTAGCCCGGCAGGGGTTGCGCGTGGGTGATGTGCTGTCGCCCAATTTCCGGACGAAGTACGATACGCTCGTAGCCGCTCACAAAACGATTCTGGACTGGCACAATTTCGATTATGCCTCGGTTCTACCGGCGGCAGAAGACGACTTTTTCTCGGCCGTCGAGTTCCTGAAAACCTTTACCCTCACCGACAGCGAATACGAAGTCAACCAGGCTTTGCAGAACGGACAGAAAGTACTGGCTGAAGGAGCGCAGGGGTCGCTGCTCGACATCGACTTTGGCTCTTATCCGTTCGTGACGTCATCCAACACCATGACGGCTGGTGCCTGCACCGGGCTGGGCGTGGCGCCCCGGCAGATCGGTGAGGTATTCGGGATCTTCAAAGCCTATTGCACCCGCGTGGGCAGCGGCCCCTTCCCCACCGAACTGCACGAGGAAATCGGCGAGCGGATGCGGCAGGAAGGGCGCGAATTTGGGGCAACCACGGGGCGCCCGCGGCGGTGTGGCTGGCTCGATCTGCCTGCTCTGAAATACGCCATCATGCTGAACGGCGTTACGCAGCTGGTGATGATGAAAGTAGACGTGCTGAACATCTTCGACACGATCCGCGTCTGCACGCACTACCAACTGCCCGATGGTACGCTGACCGAGAAACTACCCTACGACCTGTGTGACACCGAGGTAACGCCCATTTACAAGGACTTCCCCGGCTGGCAAACGTCGCTCGACGGTATTCATACCTTCGACGCGATGCCTGCCGAACTGGCCAACTACGTCAGCTACCTCGAAAACGAACTGAATCTGCCCATCACGTTCGTGTCAACTGGCCCTGACCGCGAAGCCCTGGTGCACCGCGAAGCCGTAGGCGTATAGTACCGACTCCTTTCAGGTTTACGAAGGCGGGTTGCTCGTTGAGCTGGTTTCATAGCTACTCAATGAGCAACCCGTTCTCATTTCGCTGATCTAGCCTAAACCGACTTTGCTGCCATGCCATCCGCCATCCCTGTCTATAATCTACGCTCCTTTCCCCGCCATCAGTCCAGCGAGCTTTTTTACATGACTCGGCTGGAAAAACTGGTCAGCGAGTTCAAAAACATCGATCAGTCGCATTCGCACACTTTTTATCTGGTCATGTGGATTAATCAGGGCGGCGGCACCCACACCATCGATTTTAAAACCTATCCCATTCGGCCACATCAGCTTTATTTTTTGACGCCGGGACAGGTGCATAGCTGGCAGCTCGACACCAACACGACCGGGTTCAACCTGTTTTTCGAGCCTAACTTTTTTCGTAGCCAATGGGGCAACCGGCTTCACCAATACCCCTTCTACCATTCCCATCAACACCTGCCCTTGCTAGAAGTAACGCAGGCCGAAGACCGGTTCAACACGTTATTTTCCTACGCGTATCAGGAATATAGCGAGCAGCAACCGAATCGGGCCGATGTGTTTTTATCGTTTCTGCACCTCATCCTCGAATCGGCCAACCGCCTCTACGATCAGCAGCTACCCGGTGCCAACTCGCCTTATTACGATCGAATTCGCCAGTTTGAGGAGCTACTGGAAACGCAGTTTATTCAGGTACGTACCATCGGTGCCTACGCGGATCAGCTGGGGCTCACGCCCAACCACCTCAATCACATCTGCCAGAAGGTGCTGGGCAAAAAAGCGAGTCAATTGCTGCACGAGCGGATTTTGATTGAGGCTCAGCGGTTGCTGACGCATACGACTAAGTCGGTGCAGGAGGTCGGGTTTCAGCTTGGCTTCGATGATCCGTCGTATTTCGTTCGATTTTTCAGGAAGTATGCCGGCTGCACGCCGGCCGACTTTCGACATCAACAAGCAGTGAGCGAACATCGTTGATTTGTACCATAGCTGCCTTTGTTTCTACTGGCAGCCCCCACGGGCCAACCCTACCTTTGGTGCACCAAGAATGGCTGACCAGCACCTGGTAATCAGCCTGTTTGGCCACCAAAAAACGTACAGCTATGGCTTCCGATAGTCGATTTTACAGCGTTGTGTTCAATAAATGCCCCCGGTGTCATGAGGGCGATTTCTTTGTCGAACCAAGTGCGTTCAGCCGCCATTTCGATGACATGCACAGCCACTGCCCAAATTGCGGCGAAAACTACATGCCCGAACCCGGCTTTTATTGGGCGTCGATGTTTATCAGTTACGCCTTCTTTACCGCCTGGACGTTGATTACGTTTTTTGTCGCAGTCGTCTGGCTGAAGGTCGATCTGACTTACTACTTGATTGGGTTGGTCCCTACGCTCGTTTTGCTGACGCCCTATTTTTTCCGAATGGCCCGCCGAAGCTGGCTGACCCTTTTTGTCAGCCCAAAAGCCAAACGGATTTCGCTTTAGTAAACCCATGTACAGGTGTACAGGAAGGCAGCTGAGTCAGCTGCCTTTTGCGTGTGATAGTATCTGATGCTGAAGACGATGGTTAGTTTAGGTCTGGGTTTTTCGGGTGGTAACGGGGCTGGGCACGTTACCTAACAATCAAAAATGTTTCTTTACCTTCCAACGCTTTGGCTCAGGTACGTGTCCAGTGAGTAATCAACTCAGCCAGTTTATGCAAAACGTACGTGTTCTCTTTTTCCTATTTTGCCTCAGTAGCCTGCTTAGCTGCCATCAGGCCGTTACGCCACCCGATGCGTATACCACCGATCTGGTGCAGGCTAAAGTCTGGTTTCCTGGCCATTGGCGCCTGACAAAGATGTATACGATGGGCTCAGGTTCAGCAGTCCCGAATGTACAGCTTATCGTTACGGATGATCAGCAGATTAGGCTCGTCCGGGATGGCAAACAGACCGATTTGGTCAGCTACAAGATCAACGAAACGCCATACGACTTCCAACTCAAAACGACCGCCCAGCCCCGAGAGGACAACTGGTATCTGCGCGACCCGTCGTTGCGGATTGCGCCTAATCGCTTGTTTCTGGACACCGGCATGGCTGGCGATTTACCTGGTTTTCTCTTCGAGCGAATCAATCCCTGAGTTGTGGCGCCACAACAGTCGAATTTGAGGGTCTGGGTACGTTGCATGCGCGCCAATCCGCTACATTTGGCGATTCACTAGCGATACCCATGCGAGAAAACGCAACCAAAACGAAATTGCTCAATGGCCAAGCGGTGCTTGGCGTTATTTCTAACAGCTCGGACCCGACCATCGCCGAAATCTGCGGCTTCTCTGGCTTAGATTATTACCTCATCGACGGCGAACACAGCACCATCACCACGGCGCAGGTGCAGGAGATTGTGCGGGCCTGTGAGGTGAGCGGCATCACGCCGCTGGCCCGGATCCGCAGCAACGATCCCAAGCTGGTGTTGCAGTACCTCGACGCGGGCGTGATGGGTATCGTGATGCCGGGCGTTAAAACCGCTGATGATCTGGACGCGCTGATTGCGGCGGTCAAATACCCCCCGTTTGGCCAGCGTAATCTGGGGCCGGTGCGGGTTGCCGAGTACTTGCAGGGGAGCGTCAGTCAGGGCGATTATGTGCAGTATGCCAATGAGCAAACGCTGGTGATGCCGCAACTGGAAGATCAGGAAGCGGTTGCCAATCTCGACGAACTGCTGACCGTCGAAGGCGTCGATGGGTTTTTGATCAGCCCCCGCGACTTGGCCATGAGCATGGGCTATTACGACGGCCCCGGCCACGACGAGGTGAAGAAAACCATCGCTGGCGTTGTGGAGAAGATCAAAGCGGCGGGTAAGGTGGTCGGTACCACGGTGGCCAACGGCGATCAGGCGAGGGCGCTTATCGACCGGGGCGTCTTGTTCTGCCTCAACTCGGTAGCCGGTATGCTCAAAAACGCCACCAACGACTTTCTGAAAAAGTAAGCGATGCGAGATAGCACGCGGATGACATAGATTTTAGGGATGATCGCGGATGGATTCAGTCGAATGCCTGAAAAGAGAAAGCTGCGGCCGTCTTTAAAATCCGCTTCATCCGCGCGCCATCAACACCGCCGGTTGTTCGTCTAGCTAAAAACCCTTACTTTTGCGGTTCAAAATTCGAACCGACAATTAACGATATACTACAATGGGAGTTACCAAACTACTTCGGAAAGGCCGTAAAAACCGTGCCCGTTCTAACAACGCGACGGAAGCCATCAAGCAACTGCTGCGCAAGCCGATCATCAAAAACGTTGACGTAGAAGCGATCAAGGCCTCTTTTGCTGAAAAGAAAGCAGCTGCCTAAGCTAACATACATACGCTTTAAGTAGCCCCGTTGCCTTTTGGTGACGGGGCTTTTTTGTACCTCTTGAAATCCTTGCGTTGCCGCTTCAGCTCCTGCCGGATCAGTTGGCGTGTATCAAGCATAACGCGGAAACGGATAGCCGAGCCAAAAATCGAAATCCCCCCATTGACCAGTATCAGGCTATAGGTGCCTTTCAAAAACCAGCGCATAAACGGCGCGCCTGCGTGCATCTCGTAGCCGGCACCCACCAGCACGCACAACCCTGCTCCGATCAGCAAAAGACCCACCGGGGCCAGAATAAGCCACTTGGTACGGGCACTCATGCGTTTCACCAATCGTTGGCCGGGAGGCTTAGCGGGATTTGCCATAGCGAACTGTTGAGGTAGTATTATGGTAGTATTAACTCGTTACTATTTCAGGTGTTTAGCTTCGTTTTCCTCATTTACCATACCAGCCTATCCATTCCCCCAAAAAACCCAGTCCGTAGGCTGATAACTGCGTGAACGACGCCGCCACGCTGAGCACCCCCACGCGTAGGCTTCGTTCCTGTCGGGTAGCGTCGGCCAGCACCAGACCGGCAAATAGCCCGTACGCACCCAGCCCTAAACCGGCCAACGCAGGCCACAGTAGTGCAAACAGCGGTAAACTTAGCCAGCCCAGCGTAAATACCACCGGAAAGAGGTGCACGATTTTGACCGGAATGCCATATTGCCGGTTAAGCTGCACCCGCGTGCGACCAAACTGAATAATCTGCCGAAAAAAAGCCCCTAACGTACCCCGTCGTTTGTGGTACACAAAAGCGCCGGGAATGAGGCCCACGCGGTAGCCGAGCCGGAGCAGGCGCGTGCTCAGTTCCATGTCCTCCCCCATGTCGCGCTTGGCAAATCCGCCTGTTTCGGCAAACACCCGCCGCGACAGGCCCATGTTGAACGAGCGGGGTATAAACGTCCCGCCCGCATTCTGAGTTTTTCCGCGAATACCACCCGTGGTGAACACCGACGTCATGGCGTAGCTGATGGCTTTCTGGGTGGCCGAAAAATCCGGACTCGCCGCGTCGGGGCCGCCGTAGGCATCGAGTGGCGTATGTGCCAGGTACGTTTGCACGGCGGCAAAGTACCCCGGTGGGATCACGGCGTCGGAGTCGAACACGACGAAATAATCGCCATTGGCCCGCTCAAATCCATAGTTGCGGGAGAAGCCCTGCCCCGTGTTGGGTTTTTCGAAGTAACGTACCTGAAGCCGGTCCTGATACGCCGCCACCACCCCATCGGCTTTCACCGTCGACCCATCTTCCACCACCAGCACCTCAAAATTGGTCACGGTTTGCCGGGTCAGGCTGTCCAGCAGGTCAGCCAGTTCGTCGGGGCGGTTATAAACGGGAATGATGACGGAGAAAAACATGCAGGAGTAGTGATGAGTGATGAATGAGAAACGATGAGTGTGCCATGACCTTCAGTCTCTTGCCCCGGCTCACTCATCGTTCATCATTGATCACTCATCCTTCATTACTGCCTTAAGGCTTTCTTCGTTGGCAGCAATCACCTGTTCGATCAGGTCGTCGGTGAGGGCGGTCGAAACAAACAGGCTTTCGTATTGCGCCGGAGCCAGGTACACGCCGCGTTCCAGCATCGCGTGGAAATAACGGCCAAAGCGGGGGATGTCGGAGGTCTTGGCCGAAGTCAGGTCGGTAACGGGCTTGTCGGTTATAAAGAGCGTGAACATCGACCCAATCTGGTTGACGGTGTAGTTCAGCCCCAGCTTGGCCGCGCTGTCCCGGAAGCCATCGCCCAGCCGTTTACCGATCGTGTCGAGGCGCTCATATACCTCCGGATGCTCGTTCAGGTACGTGAGCATGGCCAGCCCCGCCGACATGGCAATGGGGTTGCCCGACAACGTACCGGCCTGATAAACCGGCCCGGCGGGCGACACCATGTTCATGATGTCGGTACGGCCACCGTAGGCGCCAACGGGCATACCGCCACCGATGATCTTACCCATCGTGGTCAGGTCGGGCAGGATGCCGAACCGTTCCTGCGCACCGCCTTTGGCCAGTCGAAAGCCCGTCATCACCTCGTCGAAAATGAGTACGATGCCGTGTTTGGTGCACAGGTCGCGAATGCCTTGCAGAAAACCGGGGTCGGGCAATACGCAGCCCATATTCCCCACCACCGGTTCCAGAATCAGGCAGGCGATCTGGTTGGGGTTGGCGTCGATGAGCGTTTCCACGGCCGCCAGGTTATTATACGGTGCCGTGAGCGTATCGTGGGCGGTGGCTTTCGTCACGCCGGGGCTATCGGGCGTGCCCATTGTCATGGCGCCGCTGCCCGCCGCAATCAGAAACGAATCGCCGTGGCCGTGGTAGCAGCCTTCAAACTTGATGATCTTATCGCGGCCCGTGAACCCACGCGCCACCCGAATCGCGGCCATCGTGGCTTCGGTGCCCGAATTGACCATCCGCACCTTCTCGACCGACGGCACCATGCTGACGATCAGCTCGGCCATCTCGACCTCTTTGCGGGTGGGTGCGCCAAACGAAAACGAGTACTGAATGGCATCGCGCACGGCCCGCTCGACCGGCTCAAACGCGTGGCCCAGAATCATAGGGCCCCACGAGTTAATGAGTTCGATGTACTGGCGGTCGTCTTCGTCGGTCAGGTACGCGCCCTTGGCCGATTTAATAAACAGCGGTGTTCCGCCTACCGCCCGAAACGCCCGTACGGGTGAATTGACCCCGCCGGGGATCAGCGTTTTTGCTTTCTCGAAAAGTTGTTCGCTCGTCATAAAGTGAAAGAGCGAAAACGTGAATGCGTGAACGAGCGAAAGCGGCTCGGTCATGTCAATGGAGTTGGCAGCGTCGCTTTCGCTCGTTCACGCATTCACGCTTTCACTGGTTTGCTCGTATAAACCGGGCACCGTCGAATTTTACGATCGGCACCACCTGATTGTCATTTGATCGGGTATAATCGAACCCCGACAGTACGTAATCGTTGTCGGGCTCCGTTTGCAAACTGGTTCGGTTCTTCAGCGCATTTTTCGCCAGTTGCCGCCCAAAAAACAGGAGCATGTCGTACCCCCAGGCCGAAAAAACCGACGGGATGATATTACGGCGGCTCAGGTACGTCTCCTGAAACGCTTCGGTGGCCTCGCGGCTCATATCCATAAACTCTGGCGCGACCAGATACAGCTCCCGCCGGGTGAAGGTCGACAGCGAATTTCGGAAGTAATCGAAGGCTGGGTACGTGGCGATGAGCGGGCCTGTGACGCCCCGGCTACTCAATGCGCTTAGCATGCGCGGTCCATCGTCGTCGTTGCTCGAGGCGAAGAACACGTGGCCCGGCCGGTTCATGTCGTTGATCCGCATCGCGGTGGCCATATCGGTGCCGTTGCCAGTCAGCTTGCGAAAGTCGACGACCTGAAAACCCTGCGCTTTCAACTCGGTCTGATAGGCCGAGGCCAGCAGTGAGTCTTTGCGGGCCGCCCCGAAATACACCGCCGCCCGCCGGTTCTCGTTTAATCCTTTTACAAACCGCACCGTTTCGATCGCCTGCTGCACGGTCGACGGCTGGGCGAGGTAGGCGTTGGGCAGGTTAGCAATCAGATCGCGGCTGGTGGCAATGGGGTTCACGAGCGGGATGTTATTCTGCACCGCAAACGCCGATACCAGTTTGTTCGGCTCGGCATAGATGGGGCCAATCAGCAGGTCATTCTGCGCGAATGAGGCGTTGTTGAGCAGTTCAAGCGTTTCGTCGGTGTCATTGTCGCTGTCGTAGGCAAACAGGTTGATTGTGATCCCTTCGGCCAGCAATTTGCTCTTGGCGAGCTTCATGCCTTCGTACAGGTCATAGACGTACTGATTGGACCGCGCCCGATCACCCACGCCCAACCGGTCGACGCGGAACGGAAACAAGACACCGACGTTGTAATAGCCTTTGTTCTTTTGGCGGATAGCCGTGGCAGGTGCCTGCGGGGTGGCAGGAACGGCGGCAGGGGGCGTCGGCCGGCTCGGCGCGGGGGGCGGTGACGAAAGCCCAAACCGGTTCGACAGCCGGTCCGACAGTTCCAGATCTGACTTTTCCGACGATGTCCGCTGAATCAGCTCAACCAGCGTCAGGGCCAGCGTTCGATCGGCTGGGTACTGCTTTTGTAGGGCTTTCAGTCGGTTCAGGTCGCCAATGCGGGGCAGGAAAAAAGCCTCCATCCGATCGACTTCCCGGCGCAGTTCCGGGTCGCTGATCAGGTTGGTATACGAAAACGCCTCGTCGAACAGGCTTTGCTCGAAAGCCGCTGATGCCGCCAGGTAATAGGCCTCCTCTTTTTTGAGCCAGTTGGGGTATTTGTCGATGAGTTGTTTGAGCGTGGCCCGCGCCGCCTCGAATCGTTTCTGCCTGACCGACGCAACGGCGTGGTAGTAATAAGCAAACGGCGCAAAGCTGCCGTCGCGTTGCATCACCACTTGCAGGTCGGAACGAGCCCGATCATACTCGCCTAATTGCACCGCTTTCACGCCCGCCCGGTATCGTCGCTCCGTATCCTTCTGGGCAAACCCCGTCAGCGGCAACCACACAGCCAGGCACACGATCAAAAAACAAACTTGTTGTTTACGCATTGCTACTACCATTTACTATGTGAAAAAGCAACGCGATAAGGCGTTGCTTTTTGAATGAACCGCAACGGCGGACCGTAATGGATGATGTACAATGTATAATGACTTCATACGAGCAGGTCATTGTGCATTGTGCATTGTACATCATCCATTATTCATTACTTCTTAGCTTTCTTCTTGGCGGCTTCGGCCTGCTTGCGCGCGTCTTCAGCGGCAGCCAGCTGCTTTTGCAGCATCTCCTGAAACTTCGACTTCTTGCCACCACCAGCGGCAATCTTCTGCCGGTTTTCGTCGAGCAATACCCGAATCTTCCCTTCATCAACGAAGTTCCGGATCAGCAGCTGCTGAGCGATCGTCACCACGTTCGAGACGAAGTAGTACCACGTCAGACCGGCCGGGAATGAATTCAGCACAAACATGAACATGAGCGGGAAAATGTAGCTCAGCGCCTTCATGTTTACCGGACCCGGTTGCTGCGGCGTCGTTTGGTTGTTGTAATACGCGTAGGCAATGCTCGACGCGGTCATCATCACCGTGAACAGGCTGATGTGGTTACCCACAAACGGGATGTTCGTGCCCAGGTTGATGAAGGCATCGTAGGTCGACAGGTCGGGTGCCCACAAGAACGCTTTCTGCCGCAGTTCAATGAGGTTCGGAAACAACTGGAACAGGGCCAGCAGAATCGGCATGGTCGCCAGCACCGGGATACAGCCACTCAGCGGCGAGACGCCCACCTCCGAGTAGAGCTTCATCTGCTCCTGTTGCTGCTTGGTCATATCATCGCCCACGCGCGCTTTGATCTCCTCAATTTCGGGCGCCAGCACCCGCATCTTAGCCATGCTGACATACGATTTGTAGGTCAGGGGGGTCAGCAGCAGTTTCACGAAGATCACCAGGCAGACGATCAGGATCCCGTAGTTACCGATGAACTTCTCGAAGAAGTTGAACATCGGCACAAAGAAGTATTTGTTGATCGGCTTCAGGATCGAATAGCCCAAATACACGTTCCGGTCAAACTCCGGCGCGATACCTTCTTTGATCAGTTGAAAATCGTTGGGGCCGTAGTAATACCGGAATGTCCCTTTCCCGCCTTTGATGTCGGCGAGTGGCATGCTTACGTCGGCCAGCGCCGTTTTCACCGTGCTGCTGTCGGCGGGGTCGACGGTCGTCTGAAACTTGGCCTTGGTCAGTTGTCCGGCCTGCGCGATAAACGCCGACAGGAAGTACTTGTGCTTGATGGCGAACCACTTCACCGGCTCTTCCACGACGGCTTCGTTGCTGCTTTCATTCTCGGGCAGCTTGTCGAAGTTTTCGTCGACCGTCAGGTAATTGATGGTGGCAGCGACCCGGTTGTTTTTCAGGTCGTTTTCGTATTGCTGCATGCGGTCTTCCCACAGGAACCGCACGTCGCCGTTGCCCAGCACGCCGTCGAGGCCGTTGGTCTTGAGCGCGTAGTCGATCACGTACCCAGCCGCCGGAACGGTGTAGGTTTGCTCGACGGATTGCCCCGGCCCGATTTCGGCGCGGAACGTGATCGCCTGACCCGCTGCGGTACCACTTTGGGTAGCCGTCTGGAAGTACAGTTCGTGCAGATCGACCGAGCCCGATTTAGTTGGCAACACCACCGACGTTTCGCTGGTTTTGGCATCAATCAGCAGCAACGGCTTGCCGTCGAACGTCTTGTATTTTTTCAGCAGTACTTCTTTTACCCGTCCCCCCAGCGTGCTGAACGTCACTTTCACCTCGGGGTTCTCGATCACGATATCACGGGCTTCACCGTTGGCGGCCGCCGCAAAAGCCCCAAATTGGGTGCGGGCAGCAATCGAATCGAGTGGAGCGGTGGTGGCGACCGTGGCGGCACTACCCGACGCGGGCTTGGTGGTTTTGGTTTGTTGCGTCGGTTTCTTCTCCGGCGGGGGTTTCGGCACCAGGTATTGGTAGCCGACAAACATGGCCAGAATGAGTAATAGGCCAATAAGTTGATTACGATCCATTTCTAGAGTTTGCAGTCTGCAGTTTACAGTTTGCAGTTCGGCGCTGTGCGCGTTGGAGCGTCAGCAACTGGAAACTGTAAACCATAAACTGTAAACTGAATTTCACGCAAAATTACGCCAATCGGGTGGGTTAACCAACAACTGCCTCGTTGCCGACGGGCGCTTCAAACGCACGCTTATGCTGAGCGTAGGCCATAGCCGCTTTTACAAACTGAACAAACAGCGGTTGCGGCGCCATCACCGTACTTTTCAACTCGGGGTGGAACTGCACACCCACAAACCAGGGGTGCGACGGCAACTCTACAATCTCGACCAGCCCCGTTTCGGGATTGGTCCCAACGGCCCGCATGCCGCCTTTTTCAAACTGCTCCAGGTAGGCGCTGTTGAACTCGTAGCGGTGGCGGTGGCGCTCGCTGATGGTTGTCTTGCCGTAGGCCTGATACGACAGCGAATCTTTCTTGATCTTACAGGCATAGGCGCCCAATCGCATGGTACCGCCCATGTTGACAACCTTCTTCTGATCTTCCATCATGTTGATGACCGGATTGGGCGTCTGCGGATTCATTTCGTAGGAGTGCGCTTCGGGCAGGCCCAGCACGTTGCGGGCATACTCGATAACGGCGCACTGCATACCAAGGCAGATACCCAAGAACGGCACCCCGTTTTCGCGTACGTAGCGGATGGCGTTGATCTTCCCTTCGATACCCCGCTCGCCAAAGCCGGGCGCTACCAGCACCGCGTCGAGGTCGCGCAGGCGTTCTTCTACCGCCCCTTCGTCGGCCAGATGCTCCGACTGAATCCAGTCGATATGCACCTTGCATTCGTTTTTCGAGCCGGCGTGGATAAACGATTCGGCAATTGATTTGTAGGCGTCGTGTAGCTCTACGTATTTGCCCACCAGCCCGATACGTACCTCATCGACGGGGTTTTTGAGCCGTTTTAGGAAGTTGCGCCACTCGTCGAGGTCCGAATCCTGATCGTTGTAGATATCGAGCAGATACAGCACCCGCTGATCGAGCTTCTCGTTTTTCATCAGCAGCGGCACGTCGTAGATCGTTTCGGCATCCATTGCCTCAATCACCGAGCTAACCTGCACGTTGCAGAACTGCGCGATCTTCCGCCGGATATCGGGCGGCAGCGGGTGTTCAGTGCGGCAAACCAGGATATCGGGCTGCACGCCCGCTTCCTGCAACATCTTCACCGAGTGCTGTGTGGGTTTGGTTTTCAGTTCACCCGCCGAGTTGAGGTACGGCACCAGCGTCAGGTGAATTACCAGCGTGTTGTGCTCGCCCAGTTCAAACTTAAACTGCCGGACCGCTTCGATAAACGGGAGCGACTCGATGTCGCCCACGCAGCCGCCGATCTCGGTGATGACGATATCGTACTCGCCCGATTCGCCCAGCAAACGCAGGTTACGCTTGATTTCGTCGGTGATATGCGGCACTACCTGCACCGTTTTTCCCAGAAAATCGCCTTTGCGTTCGCGGGTGATCACGTTGTAATAGATACGCCCGGTGGTGATATTGTTGGCCTGCGAGGTCGGCGTGTTCAAAAACCGCTCGTAGTGGCCCAGATCGAGGTCCGTTTCGGCCCCGTCGTCGGTTACATAACATTCGCCGTGTTCGTACGGGTTGAGCGTACCGGGGTCGATGTTGATGTAGGGATCAAATTTCTGGATAGTGACCGAAAGACCGCGTGATTGCAGGAGTTTGGCCAGAGAAGAGGCGATAATGCCTTTTCCGAGTGATGATGTTACTCCGCCAGTAACAAAAATGTATTTCGCGAACTTCGTTGAAGTTTTGGAGCCCGTAGCCGCCATGGTTGACAATCCGTTTGGTCGTTACGGGATGTAAAAGTACGGGAATTTATGCCAAAACCGGCGGTGTATTTTCAGTTTAGGTGCGTGCCGTTGGATAGAGTCCTAGCCCTGAGCGAGTTTACTGTCTATAAAAAATGGTTGCCCTTACTTGGGCACAAACCCACGCCCCTTACCTTTTTCAACGACGCCCGATGCAGGGATGCTACGGTTTATAGCCCAGTTGTTATTGGTCCGGGGCTTCCTGTTCTTGTTGCCCCAACTAGCCAGTGTAGTATGCCATCTTCTACCCATGCCTTTGAGACGGATCGTGTGTTATTTGAAGCGCTTCAGGCCGGTAAAGCCAGTGCCTACGACTGGCTCTATACCAATCTGTTCCCTTCATTCCGGTTCTGGGTCATTAACAACAGTGGCACCGTCGCTGACGCCGAAGATTCGTTTCAGAAAGGTCTCATCAACTTTATCCTTAACCTTGAATCGGGCCGGTACGAACACCGGTCCAGTACCAAAGTGACAACTGTACTGTTCGATTATTGCAAGAAAGTGTGGCTCACCGAGCTTGATTCCGCCCGGATGCGTCGCCACGCGGCCATGCCCGCGCAGGTCGACACGCCCGACTCCGACGACGCCCTGCTTGAACTCGCCCGCCAGGAAACCGTAGAGGCCGTGCGGCAGTCGCTCGGGCAACTCCGGGAGGGTTGCCGCCAGCTGATGCAGTGGTTCTACATCGACGAACTATCCCTGCGCGAAATCGCCGAACGCCTGACGATGAAAGAAACCTCGGTGAAGTCGAAGCGGTATGAATGCACCGAACAATTGAAACGTATTTACCAACAAATCGCCCGGCAACGGGGACTCTAATGCCATCGCAAGCCCAATTTGAGCTGATCGAAGCGTACCTGAATCAGGAGCTGTCTCCCGCTGATCGCCAGTCGTTCGAGCAGGCCATGGCGAGTGACGACGCGTTACAGGCCGATGTACGTCTTCACCGCTCGCTACGCATGGGTCTCCACGGCCTGGCTGTCGAGCAGCGGGTGAAGCAGGCGCATGAGCGCTACAAAGCCCGCCCTGACGACGAAGCCACCTCCCCCACCGCTGAGCCAACGCCGTTGCTCGCGCCACGCCAAAGTGCTGGCTGGGGCCGCTGGGCCGCCGCCGCTAGTGTAGTGCTGGGTCTGGGCGTCGGGTATTATTTCCTGCAACAACCCGCCGAGCCAACGAGCCTTGCTTACGCCGAGCAAAGCCTTCGCCAGAACGACGATCAGCTCACCAAGAGCCTGCCCGCGCACCTGGCGCCCACCGAACGCCGTCAGCTGCTCACGGCCATCGAGGCTTACAAAACGGGGCGGTACGACGCTGTCATCGACCAACTGGCCATTCCGGCGCAGGACCGCCAAACTGAGCCTTATCGCCACTATTTTCTAGGGCTAACGTACCTGGCCAAACAACAGCCGACCGCGGCTATCGCGCCGCTTCAGGAAGCCGTGAGCCAGTCGACAGGAGCCCTGCGCCAGAAAGCCGACTGGTTTCTGGCCCTTGCTTACCTGAAAAGTGAGCAATCTGACCTCGCCCGCCCCATTCTCAACCGGATTAGCCTCGACAGCACCCATCCGTACCACTCGTTGGCCGAACAACTGACGCAGCCAAAAGGCGATCAGGCCGCTCCTACGGAAAAATAGCTCCCTGACGTTGACTGCATTACCTTGATTACCATTCCCTTACAGCCTGCACAGCCGTCGCAGGCTGTCCTTTGCTGAGCCGGTCACGCCATCCGACGAGCCAGTTCGTTACCGTGGCAGTTCAGCCATGCTGGCCCTTCCCTCCGCCCTCGCCGGACCGGTTACGAGGCCACTCCCGACGCCGGTTTCCCTGAAAATTACTGGTTTTCCGGTATGGTGCGACCCATGTCACCCACGGTACATTTGTGGCGTTCAAGTTTATCTATCCACACTTTTTTTCTTGTATCATGAAAACGACGTTGATTCGTTTGCTGGGGGCGTATGGCCTTGCAGCGCTGCTGATTGGTGGTCTGAATGCCTGCAAAGGTGATCAGGGCGACATGGGGCCGGCCGGGCCACAGGGAGCCAAAGGCGACACCGGGGCCACTGGCCCGCAGGGTGTATCGGGGGCCGCCGGAGCAACGGGGCCGCAGGGCGTATCGGGCGCAGCGGGTAAAGACGGTAACGCCAATGTGGTCTACACCGACTGGAAAAGCATGCAAACCGATGCCTTCGGGCGTGCGGCTGACAATACGGTCGCCTACCTAAACACCAACGCCACCTCACAAGCGGTACTTACGCAGGAGGCTCTCGACAAGGGGGTCGTTTATGTCTACTACAAGTTCAAATATCCGTTTTGGGACCAGTCTATTGCCGAGTACAAACTGGTTGATCGCATCAATCAGGGATATGCCTACAATTACTCACTGGTGCCGGGCCGCCCCGCCAACAGCTTCGAAAACTACGTTCAGACCTACATCAGCAATGATTTCCTGGGCGTCAATTACTTCTATCCATATATCCAGATTTACACCCGTGACTGGAAACCGGCGACGCAGTCCTACGCTGCCATGCCGGAATTTGTTGGAAAACCCGCAACCACCTTCCGCGATCTGGTTAAAGACACACCCCAATACCGCATTATGGTGGTCTACGGCAGCACAAAAGGCGGCCGCATGACCAACGAAGGCAAGCCCGTCGATTTCAACAATTATGCGTCGGTGAAAGACTACTTTAACCTGAGTAACTAAGTTTCATCTATCCACACCATGACAACGTACCTGAACGGGCATCTGCTTCGGCAGCCGTTCAGGTACGTTGCTGTAGGCAATTACTTGTCAGCAACGCTGTAGATGGCGGCTGAGCGTGTTTGTCGTGGGAAACCTGGTTCGGCCTGTAGTTGAAACAGGGCCCTGTCTGTATCTTTACAAACCGCTGGCTTACTGGCTGGCGGTCTGTTGTTTCACCGCCTGACTTGCTCATGATTCGCCACCGCCTCCTCTGGTCCCTCGCACTTAGTACACTCACGTTCACCCCTTTATTCGCCCAGCAAAAACCCGCCGACTTACCGTTGGGTTTTGAAGAATACGACCCCGTCTCAACGCTGAAAGTCCCCGAGCATAAACGGACGCGGGCCAAATACCCGTTCATCGACGTGCACAATCACCAGTGGAACATGGGCGACGCCAACCTGCGGCCCCTCCTGAACCAGATGGACAGCCTGAATATGGGCATTATGGTCAACCTCAGCGGACGGGGCTGGGGCGATGCCGCCGAAAGCGACAAGTTCCTGAGCCAGTCATTGGCTAACATCAAGAAAACCAATACGCCCCGGCTGGTGCTGTTCACCAACATTCTGTTTGACGGTATTGGCAAACCCGGCTGGACCGACGAGGCCGTCAAACGCCTCGAAGCCGACGTGAAAGCGGGCGCCTGCGGCCTCAAGATTTACAAGAATCTGGGCATGGATACCAAAGATGCGAGTGGCAAGCGGGTGGCCGTCGATGACCCTCGTCTCGACCCGATCTGGGCCAAAGCCGGTCAGTTGGGTATTCCGGTCATCATTCATACGGCCGACCCCAAGTCATTCTGGGACCCGATGGACCGCTACAACGAGCGCTGGCTGGAACTGAAGCTGCACCCCAACCGGAAACGCTCAACCAACAACACGGCCTCGTGGGAGCAACTCCTCACCGAACAACACAACGTATTTCGGAAGCACCCTAAAACCACGTTCATCGCGGCGCACATGGGCTGGTACCCCAACGACCTCGCCAAGCTCGACAGCCTGATGCAGGCGATGCCCAACATGATCGTGGAAATCGGCGCCGTTATTGCCGAACTGGGCCGGCAGCCGCGCGCCTCGCACAACTTTTTCGTGAAGCATCAGGACCGGATCGTCTTCGGGAAGGATAGCTGGGTGCCCAGCGAATACGCCACGTACTTCCGCGTGCTCGAAACCGACGACGAATATTTTCCTTACCACAAGAAGTACCACGCCTTCTGGCGGATGTATGGCATGGCACTGCCCGACAATGTGCTGAAAAAGGTGTATTACAAAAACGCCCTCCGCATCATCCCCGGCCTCGACGCCAAACTCTTTCCAAACTGAAACCGATAGACCCGCCACGGCGGGTCTATCGGTTTCGTCGTAGCTAGCGCCGGTTGTCTTCGCCTTCCATCATGCTGAGGTAGCTAACGTACCTAGACTCGGCGATGTCGCCTTCGGCCACGGCGTCTTTAATAGCGCAGCCTGGCTCGTTGATATGCAGGCAGTTATGGAACCGGCACTGGTTGAGCCGATCGCGCATCTCGGGGAAGTAATGCGCGATTTCGGCCTTACCCGTATCGATCAGGCCCAGTTCCTTGATACCCGGCGTGTCGATGATGAACGTACCTGGCGCCAGTTCAAACATCTCGGCGAAGGTGGTGGTGTGCACGCCTTTGTTGGCAAACGTCGACACTTCGTTGGTGCGCAGATCGAGGTCGGGCGCAATCGCGTTCACCAGCGACGATTTACCCACGCCCGAATGCCCCGACAACAGCGTGATTTTACCATCGAGCAGGTCACGGAACGCCTCCACGCCGTCGCCTTCGGTGGCTGAGGTCGCCAGCGTTGGGTAGCCGATCTGCTCATACATATCCTGAATCTCGCGCTGGTACTCGAGCCCTTCGTCGTTCAGAATATCGGTTTTGTTGAACACA
The DNA here is from genome assembly GCF_000331105.1 of Fibrella aestuarina BUZ 2. Lineage (NCBI taxonomy): Bacteria > Pseudomonadati > Bacteroidota > Cytophagia > Cytophagales > Spirosomataceae > Fibrella > Fibrella aestuarina. The sequence goes on from NC_020054.1 coordinate 5,161,186, forward strand.
ACGGTCGTGGGGATGCGGAAGGCTTCGGCCGTGACCAGAAAGCGGTCGATGAAGCCCAGCGACGTGCGCGGCAGGGTGAGCGTAGCCAGCAACACTGCCTGATCGAGGTTGGCCGCCAGAATATGCCCGTGGGCCGTTTTGTGCACCGACTGCCGGATGATGTAATTGTCGCGGGGGGCAATGTCGAAAATCACGGCCGTGTTTTCGAGTTCGTCTTCCACCTCAAACTGCACCCGATCGCCCACGGCAATGGGGTTGGTTACTTTCAGCCCCTTAATCTTGAATTTGCCCTTCAGCCGGGCGCGATAAATATGTCCGTCCTGGTTCCGAACGTCGTACCAGGAACCCGTTGAGCGTATGACTAAGCCGTCTGCCAAAATGAATCCTTTTTAGTTGTAAACGCAAAGCGCGCACAGGGAATCGCAAAGGACGCGAAGTTTTTCAACATTGTCTTTGCGACCTTTGCGTCACTCTTTCGCGCGTTGCGTTTCTACCGATGAAGTTTCTACGTCTGTTGCTGAAAATCCTGGGCGGCCTGCTGGCGCTAATCGTGTTGTTTCTGGCAGTGAGCCTGTCGCCCAACGACCATACGCCCTACCAGCAAACCGATTTTTACCGACAGACCACCGCCCGCCTCAATGCGTTACCGGCGCTGCCCAAGCCCAAAACGGCCTTGCGGGCGGGCTGGGCTAAAGCCAACCTGACACCCACCTTCACAACCCCCACGGGCGGCTATGGCGTGCGCAAAGGCAAGCACTGGACCACCGTCGCCGATTCGGTCTGGGTACGTGCCGTGGTGTTCGACAACGGCAACGGCCCCGTGGCGCTCATCGCCTCCGACCTGCTCATTACGCCCCCCACCTTGAGCGAGCAACTGCGCAAGCGCCTACCCGAGGTGGGCCTGCGCTGGGAATCAGTGTATTTCGGAGCCATCCACAGCCACAACAGCCTCGGCGGCTGGGCACCGGGCCTGGTGGGTAACCTGTTTTCCGGGTCCTATGATCAGCGGGCCGTCGATCATATCACCAATACCATCCTCAACGCCATCCGCCGCGCCAAAGCCGATCTGCAACCCGTAACGGTCGGATACCGGGAAGTTAACGCGCCGGAGTTTGTCTATAACCGGCTGGACGATACCAAACCCGTCGATCCGTTTTTTCGGTTGTTGCAACTCAAACGGGCCAACGGCCAGACGGCCACGCTGGCAACGTACCCAGCCCACGCTACGCTGATCGATATTTTTAGTTACCAGTATCTCAGCCGTGACTGGCCGGGTCGGCTGGTGGATGGGCTGGAACGCGAAACAGACGGCTTTGCCCTGTTTCTGGCGGGTGGCGTCGGGAGCATGGGCCCCAAAGGGCCACCCACCGGCAAAGACATCAAGCTGATCGACCAGTACGCAGCCGAGATGCTCACCCGCCTGAAACCCGAGTTGAGCCAGTTCAACGCCGCGCCCGACAGCACGCTGGGCCTGCTTACCCTACCCCTTACCCTGCGCGATCCAGCGCCCCGCGTGATTGGCGATTGGCGCATTCGGCCGTGGCTGTTTCATGCTGTTTATGGCGATTACCCGTCCGATCTGAAAGCGTTGCGTGTGGGACCCGTGCTGCTCATCGGCACACCCTGCGATTTTTCGGGCGAACTGTTGGCACCGCTCACCCAGGTCGCGCGGCAACAGGGCCTCGACCTGATCGTGACGAGCTTCAACGGTGGGTACGTTGGCTACATCACCCCCGATGCCTACTACGACAAAGACGCCTATGAAACCCGCGTTATGAATTGGTTTGGCCCGCAGAACGGCGCCTATTTTTCCGAATTGATGCAGGGGTTAACCCGAAAATCAACCTACTAAACCGGAGGTGCCTGCCCCGTCCCTTTTACTAAATTAATCCTATTACAACTCCGGATTAGTCAAATTTTAATATACTAAGCCAAAAGAGTCGTTACATTACCTACCTAAAACAGGTACTACTATGAACCGGCTCTGCTTACTGCTGCTCCTGCTGCCTAGTCTGCTTTTCGCCCAACATGACAGCGTCCAGACGCTACGGCGGCAGGACCTGAAGCCAATCGGGAACGACCTTGTACCTGACTATCGAGGTCCTTACTACGGATCAACGGTCAGTACGCAGTACACGTATGATGGCCTGGACATCATAGCGCGCCATTTAGTCCCCTACATACAAGCCTCGGGTGATCCGGATGCCATCCGGGAAATCAACGCCTACATCCGTAACCGACATACGGGTGGTTGGCTTATTGCGGGCGGCGTGGCGACTATGGTTGTCGGTACGGTGATGGTGGCGTCCAATGCGCCCAATGCGGATGGTAAATTCACGACGCAGCAGCCCTACATCTGCCCGACTGGTTTGGCCTGCGGGTACAGTGGCGGAGTCGTCTACGGTGGGCAACAGGCGGGGGCTGTCACCGTCCCCGATAACCAGCGCAAAAACGCGTTCGGAGCAGGCTTTGCTGTTTTGCTGGGCGGTGGTATCCTGACCGGCATCGACTGGGGCCTCAACCTACCGGGTCAGCACGTACGTCGGGCAGTGCAGTACTACAACCGGTCGCTTCGGCAAGAGCAGCGCGTTTCGTGGCGCTTACAGCCCGGTACCATCACCACGGCGGCGGGGCTTACGCTACGGAGTCGTTTCTGAGCCTGCCGCCACGAAGACCTCCAGTTCGGGCCACTGCCGGCGCAGCATTTTTTTCAACATACGCAGGCCCCATTCTTCGGTACGGCGGTGGCCAATGGCAATCACGGCCATCCCCGTTTCCTCCACGGCGGGCTGAGCGCCCGTGCGGTACTCGCCCGTGAGGTACAGGCTGGCCCCGCGTTCATAGGCCTCCCTGATCAGTTCGCTGTTCATGACGCCGGCCACCACCACCCGCGTCGGCATGGGATCGTAGCCCCACTCGGCCCGATCAAACCCCGTAAAGGCGTGCTCCACAAACGACACCCAGTCAGTAAAAGGCCGCAGCAGGGCGTCGCCAATCATCCCGATCGGGCGGGGCGGCATGGGGTTGCCCAGATCGTCGGGGGCGCGTTTATAGCCAAACTCGGCCACGTTGATCAGCCCCATCAGATCAGCCAGCCGGGGGTTCATGCCCATCGTCAGGTGCTCGTCGAAGGGCAGATGCTGGTGCAGGATGCCGATATCGGCCGACAGTTGCTCCAGTTCGACGCGCCAGGGCCGGTGCAACCAGAGGGCATCGAGTTGCTCGGCCCGCACCCAGTCAGCCAGTTGGGGCGGGGGATCGAGGGCCAGACCGAGGCGGCGGATCGGGCGGTCCGACGCTCTATAGATACCGCCCTGCTCGCTTGCCGGAAACCGGTCGACGAGTAAGGTCTTTTGCAGATAGGCGTTAATATCGGCTAGGTTCAGGTGCTGCATGGCGACAGAATCGCATATGTTCATAATAGTTCGGCCATATTAGCAACAAATCCGTATCAATCGGCTACACCAGTAGGCTAATTTACGTCGAATCTGATTTCCCTGCGACGGGCAAGGGATAGGCAGCCGAAAAATCTGCTTTACATAAAAATCCTATTTTGACCATGAAAAATCTGATTCCGTTGCTGGCGCTGGCAGGGGTTGCGGCGACACAGTTGCCACCCGTCCGCTCGTCATCGCCTAACGTAACCGTAGTGGACCGGCCAGCCGTTAGCAGCCGTAACGCTCACTACGTCAGTAATCAGGCTCCTCTCAAACCCGACTATTTCATCAAACTCCCCATCGGTAGCATTCGACCCAACGGCTGGCTGCTCGAAAACCTGAACCGGCAGGCCAATGGGTTGGCGGGGCATCTGGGGCAAATCAGTATCTGGCTCACTAAAAAAAATAACGCCTGGCTCAACAAAGACGGCAAGGGCGAGTACGGCTGGGAGGAACTCCCCTACTGGCTTAAGGGCTACGGCGATATGGCCTACGTGCTCAACCGCCCCGATATGCTGGCCGAAACCAACATCTGGCTTGAAGGCACCATGAATAGCCAGCGCGACAACGGCGATTTCGGCCCTATCGTGATGCGCAACGGCAAACGCGATTTGTGGGCGCAGATGCTCATGCTGTTCTGCCTGCAATCGCGCTACGAACACAAACCCGATCCGCGCATTCTGACCTTGATGAGCCGCTATTTTACCTGGCAAAACAGCCTGCCCGACGATCAGTTCTTGGAAGATTACTGGGAAAACAGCCGGGGCGGCGATAACCTCTACAGCGCTTACTGGCTCTATAACCGCACCAAAGCGCCCTTCCTGCTCGAGTTGGCCCAAAAAATTCACCGCAACACCGCCAACTGGCGGCAGGCCAACAACCTGCCTAACTGGCACAACGTCAATATTGCCCAGTGCTTCCGCGAACCGGCGACCTACTACCTGCAAAGCGGCGACCAAAGCGATCTGATGGCAACGTACCACAACTTTGAGCTGGTGCGGCAGCGCTACGGGCAGGTACCCGGCGGCATGTGGGGTGGCGACGAAAACAGCCGCCCCGGCTACACCGACCCCCGGCAGGCCGTTGAAACCTGCGGCATGGTGGAGCAGATGGCCTCCGACGAGCTGTTGCTTCGTTTTACAGGCGACCCGTTCTGGGCCGACAACTGCGAGGACGTCGCGTTCAACACCCTACCGGCGGCGTTCATGCCCGATTACCGCTCGCTCCGGTACCTCACGGCTCCCAACATGGTGCGCAGCGACGCGGCCAACCATCACCCCGGCATCGATAACCAGGGGCCGTTTCTGATGATGAACCCCTTCAGTAGCCGCTGCTGCCAGCACAACCACGCCAACGGCTGGGTCTATTACGCCGAAAACCTGTACATGGCCACGCCCGACAACGGCCTCGCGGTGGTACTCTACAACGCGTCGGAGGTGACGGCGAAAGTGGGCAATGGCTCAGCGGTGACGCTCAAGCAGGAAACCAGCTACCCCTTTGAGGAGCAGGTGCGGCTAACGGTGCAAGCCGCCCGCCCCACAGCCTTCCCGCTCTACCTGCGCGTACCGGCCTGGTGCAGCAACCCCACGGTGCGCGTCAACGGGCGAGCAGTACCGGTTACGGCCAAAGCCGGGCAGTACATCGTCTTGACCGATACCTGGCAATCGGGCGATAAGATCACGCTCGACCTGCCCATGCGCCTGCGGGTACGTACCTGGGACGCCAACAAAAACAGCGTCAGTGTCAACCACGGCCCGCTTACCTATTCGCTGAAGATCGATCAGGAAGTGCGGCCGGAAGACAGCCGCAAAACCGCCATTGGCGATTCGAAGTGGCAACCCGACGCCGATCAGTCAAAGTGGCCGTCGTACGAAATCTTCCCCAGATCGGCCTGGAATTACGGGCTGGTGCTGGCACCGCAACCCGAACGATCATTTACGGTAACGCGGAAGAAGGGCCCCGTGGCACCGTTCCCGTTCACGCCCGAAACAGCCCCCGTCACCCTGACGGTGAAAGCCCGGAAGATTCCCGGCTGGGCGATCGATCAGTATGGGTTGTGCGGTGTGTTGCCCCAGAGCCCGGTGGTCAGCCGTGAACCCGTGGAGACCGTCACGCTCGTCCCGATGGGGGCTACCCGTCTTCGCATTGCTTCGTTCCCGGTGGTACAGCCATAAGGCACCCGCCAGGCATAAAAAAAGAACAACAAAACCCTATTCCGATCCATGTTGTATTCTTTCGGCACAAAACGTAGTTATTTTAGCAGCTTATTTCCGGTGGATAGGCACCGAATAAGCCAGTTACAGGTCTCTACGTTATTCCGTTCGTTATGAGAAAAAGTGAGTTTGCTTCCCTGCCTGACGCTGCCCTTTGGAAACAGGCTCTCTCGGGCGATAAGGCGGCTTTTTCCTATCTCTACGAAACCTTTGCGCCGGTGCTCTACAATTACAGCTACCGCTTCACAGGTGATCAGGCGTTTACGGAAGACTGCATCCAGGAGCTTTTCCTGCGGCTGCTCGAACGGGGCAGCAACCTGTCGGAGACCGATTCCATCAAGTTTTACCTCTTCCGGGCGCTGCGGCGCGACATCGTGCGGCGCCTCGACGCGCGCGATCAGCAAACGCTGCCGCTGCTCGAACGCGACACCGACTTCCGGGTTGAGTTCACGCACGAACCGTCATGGCTGGAACACCGCATCAGCGAAGAGCGCTCGGGGCATCTGCTCAGCCTGCTCAATCGCCTGCCCGCCCGGCAGAAGGAAGTTGTTTACCTACGATTCTACGACGAGCTACCCTACGACGAAATCGCTCAGATCATGGGAATCAGCCAGTTATCGACGTATAAAGTGCTCTATAAAGCTCTTGCCAGCCTGGGAAAACACCTACCTGCCCGGGCGGCATTGTCGTTGTTGCTGCTACTGTTGACGAAACCGTAAAAAATAGTACCTAATCAGGGATAATTTATCGCATTCCCGGATTTGACCTGATAACAGCAATAACAGGTCAATGGAAGTCCCCGACTACAGCGAATACGGCTTCGAAGATTTCTTGATGGATGCCGATTTCAGGGCGTGGGTCCAACAACCGACGCCTGAAACCGACGCATTCTGGCGCCGATTCGCCGCGGCGCATCCCGAGCTACAGGCCACGATGGAAGACGCCGCCTGGGCCGTTGAACACTTCACCATCCGCCCCCATACGCTGCCCGACGCGAGCCGGCAACGCATCTGGGCGACCCTTAGCCGCCACTATGACCAGCGGTATGCGGCGGCGGCACCCGCCGATGAAACACCCGTGCTCCGGCTCCCTATCTGGCGGCAGTCGTGGTTTCGGGTGGCGGCGTCGCTGACGGGCGCCCTGCTGGTTGGACTGGGCTGGTACACCCTCAACGTACCTGGCCGTCACACCATCGAGACGGCCTATACCGAGACAAAGCAGGTGACCCTGCCCGACGGCTCCACCGTCACGCTCAACCGCAATTCGTCGCTCACCTACGCCGACGACTGGAGCGCCGACAAACCCCGCGAGGTGTGGGTATCGGGCGAGGCGTTCTTCTCGGTGCATCGGCACGCGGCCCCCACGGCCACGGCCCCCACCCGACCGTCTGACGCCTTTATCGTGCACACCGACCTGACCAACGTTGAAGTGCTCGGTACGCAGTTCGACGTGAACACCCGACGGGGCAAAACGCGGGTCGTCCTCAACGAGGGCAAAGTAAAACTCACCCGGCCGGGCGCAAACGAAAGCCTGCTGATGCAGCCCGGCGACCTGGTCGACGTATCACCCAGCGCCACGGGTTTCCAGAAGCGGCGGGTCGACGTCGACAGCTACGACGCCTGGCGCGATGGGCAGCTCCGGTTCGACCAGACCCCCATCCGCGACATCATCAGCGGGCTGGAAGATATCTACGGCTGGCACATCAGCCTACGCCGCCCCAATCTGGCCAGCCAGACGTTTACGGCTACCGTTCCCGCCGACAACCCCGATCTGCTCCTTTCCCTACTCACCGAATCGTTCGGTCTCCACATTCACCGGCGCGGCTCCGTCGTGACCATCGAATAACCCTAAGTCTTCCTACTCCCTTTTCTTTTTACTATGCCTAAACAACTACGCTCCTTAAAAGCTGGTCTGTTTTGCCTGCCGCTGCTCGGTAGTTTCCCGACGGCGGCCTCGGCCCAGGACTTTGCGTCGATCCGCCTGGTATCGACCAAGGCCGCTACCAGCGACTTCAGCCCCGTCATCGTTCGGTTGCAGCAGACCGCACCAACGGCCCGCCGCAACATGCGGTTACTGCGGGAATGCCTCGACAAGCTGGCGAAACAACACAATGTGCGGTTCGCCATCAACGATCAGATCATCGCCAACAAGTACGCCGATGGTACCGTGCTGCGCCTCAACAGCCTCAAAGGTTCGCTCGACGCGTTGCTCGCCCCGCACCACCTGACCTACAAAAAGGTGGCGGATTACTACGTAATTCAGCCCGCCGAGGCGACACCGGCCCTGCCGACGATCCCCCGCACCCGCCCCACCTCGGAGCATGCTGAGCCGGGCCTGATGGCCCCCATGGCGTCGCTGCAGAACGAGCTGGTAGCCCCGCCCCTGCACCTGGTGGCCGTCAAGGATTTTCCCGTTCGGGGTACGGTGCGCGACAGCACCAACGGCCAGGGCCTGCCGGGCGTAAGTGTGGTGCTGAAAGGAACCCAACGCGGCACCACCACCGACGCTGACGGCAACTTCCAACTCGACGTACCTGATGCCAGTTCGGTGCTGGTATTCAGCTACATCGGCTTCGTCAACAAGGAACTGACGGTGGGTGGGCAAACCAATCTGAGCATCAACCTGCGGGCGTCGGATCAGGCCCTGAACGAGGTCGTGGTGGTGGGTTACGGCACTCAGAAACGGGAATCCGTAACGGGAGCCATCTCGACCATCGCCAGCCGCGACATCGAGAAAGCGCACGTCTCCACGGTCAGCGCCGCCCTGGCGGGCAAGATTCCGGGCGTGTCGTTCCGGCAAAACGAAGGGCGCCCCGGTTCGTCGGCCATGTTGCAGGTACGTGGTATGGGCGATCCGCTGTTTGTGATCGACGGTATCCAGAAAGACGCCGGTCAGTTCAACAACATCGCCCCGTCTGACATCGAAACCATTACCGTACTGAAAGACGCCTCGGCCTCGGTGTATGGCTCACGGGCGGCCAACGGCGTCGTGATCGTGACGACCAAACGGGGAAAGACCGGCAGCCGCAACGTAATCAACATCGACTCGTATTACGGCTGGCAAAACTGGACCCGTTTTCCGAAGGGCGTAGGTGCCTACGAATGGATGCTGGGCAAAGCCGACGCGGAGGTGAACCAGACCGGCAAAACCAACATCACCCAGGACGAACTGAACAAGTGGAAGCAAGGCACCGAAGCGGGCTACAAGAGCTTCGACTGGTATGATTTCATCGTGAGCAAAAACGCGCCGCAGTACCAGTTCAGCGCCAATGCCACGGGTGGTTCCGACAAGATCAATTACTACTTCTCGGTGACGCGCCTCAACCAGGATGCCGTGCTGAACCAGTATAACTTCAACCGGACCAACATCCAGACCAACGTGGATGCCCGCATTGCCGACCGGCTGAAAGTGGGTGTGCAAATCAACGGCCGGATCGAAAGCCGGGAAAACCCCGGTGTACCGGGTAGCGACGACTACTGGGCTCCTCGTTTCGCCTTGTTCCGCAACCGGCCCACCGAGCGCCCCTACGCCAACGATAACCCGCTGTATCCCAACAACATCGGCCACAATGCCGAAAACTGGGCACTGCACAATTTCGATATTTCGGGCTACTGGCGCGAAGACTGGCGCGTGCTGCAAACCAACTTCAGCGCCGACTACAGTACCCCCATCAAAGGCCTGACGGCGCGGGGTGTTTACTCTTACTACATCGCCGACCGGCTCATGAACGGGCACGAATACACCTACAACGTGTATTCCTACGACCCCGTCAAGGACGCTTACAGCATCACGGGGGGCAGCAGCAACCCCTGGCGTGAGCGCGGTACCCGGAAGATCCTGGAGAACGTCTTGCAGGGCCAGTTGAACTACAGCAACACCGTCGGGCGGCATACCGTGGGCGCTACGTTCGTCGCCGAGCGCATTAACCGCCGCGACATCGAAACCTGGGTGCACACGGTGCCGAAAACCAACGCTCTGCCGCTGTTGCAGTTTGCCGACATGGATACCTACAACGACAGCGACAACGAAGAAGCCCGCATTGGGTACGTGGGCCGGCTGACGTACAACTACGCTGACAAGTACTTTTTCGAGGCGGCGGGTCGACGCGATGCCTCCTGGAAATTTGCCCCTGACAAGCGCTGGGGCTTCTTTCCCAGCGTATCGGCGGGCTGGCGGATTGGCGAAGAGGCGTTCATCAAGAACCTGAACCTCGCTGCTCTGAGCGACCTGAAACTGCGGGCGTCGTATGGCAAGCTGGGCGACGACGACATCAACCGGGACGCATCCTTCATTTCGCCCTTTGCCTACATCCCTGGCTACAACTACGCCTCCTCGACCGAAATCCTGGACGGGCAGATTATCAAAGGGTCGCGCAATACGGGGGTGCCCATCAACAACCTCTCGTGGTTCACGAGCACCATCGCCGACATCGGCCTCGACTACTCGCTCTTCAACGGCAAGCTGACGGGTGAATTCGATTATTTCTACCGCAAACGGACGGGCCTGCGGGGCCGCAAGTACGACGTGCTGGTGCCCAATGAACTCGGCTACGCCCTGCCCGACGAAAACGTGAACAGCGACGCCCGCATCGGTGGGGAAGCCTCACTGGCCTACAATACTTCTTTCAAGGGCGTGGGAATCCGGGCGGCGGCCAACGTGGGCTATTCGCGGGCCCGCAACCTGCAATCATACAAGCCTATGTTCGGCAACTCGCTCGATTACTACTACAACTCCCGCGAAAACCGGTGGGCGGATACGTATTGGGGCTGGGAAGTGATTGGGCAGTTCAAGTCGCCCGAGGAAATTGCCGACTACAAGGTCAACGTGGATGGACAGGGCAACAAAACGCTGCTGCCGGGCGATTTCATCTACCGCGACGTAGATGGCAACGGCCGCATCGACGACAACGACCGGCGGCCCATCGGCTACCCGGTGTCGAAAGTGCCCATTGTCAACTTCGGCTTCAACCTGTCGCTCAACTACCGGGGCTTCGATCTGACGGCCGATTTCTCGGGTGGCAGCATGTACTCCTACAACCAGAACTGGGAGATGCGCTGGCCCTACCAGAACACGGGCAACCTGCTGCGATCGATGTATGACGACCGCTGGCACCGCACCGACCCGCTCAACCCCGACAGCCCCTGGATTGAGGGTCGCAGTCCGGCCCTGCGCTTCAACGACGGCGGCCACAGCAACTACAACAAACCCTCGACCTGGTGGCTGGTCAATGTGCGTTACATCCGCCTGCGCACCGCTGAGGTGGGCTACACCCTGCCGCAGAGTCTCACCAGCCGCCTCAAAATCCAGAAGGCGCGCGTGTACCTGAACACTTTCAACCTGTTCTCGATCGACAACGTCTCGCAGCTCGGCATCGACGCGGAGGTGACCGACGAAAACGGCCTGCAATACCCGCAAAACCGGTTAGTCAACGTAGGGGTAAACCTGTCGTTTTAACCCACAGCCTATAACCGTCATGAAACGAACTACATGTACTTTACTGGCGCTGCTCACCGTGTGCGGGGCCTGCAATGACCAGGATTTTCTGTCGAAACAGCCGAAGAACATCCTGCTCGAAAATCAGATTTTCAGCGACCCGTCGCTTACGCTGTCGGCCGTCGCGGATCTATACAACCGCTACCCCGACTACCAGCGCCTCGACCGCTGGTATGAGTTCACCAATTTCGACGAAGCCTTTGCTTCGGCCTTTGGCGACTACGGCCGGCATCAGAACCAGGATTATGGCTACGGCAGCTGGGGTAGCTGGGATTATGGTTACCTGCGCGACATCAACCTGTTCATTCAGCAGTTGGACAAGTCAACCGAACTGGCCGCCGACGCCAAAGCCCGGTTCAACGCCGAGGCCCGTTTTGTTCGGGCGGCCCTCTATTTCGACCTGGTGAAACGTATGGGGGGCGTGCCGCTCATTCTGGAGCCCATGACCTACGACTTCAGCGGCGACCCAACGTACCTGCAAAAGGCCCGCGCCAAAGAAAGTGAGATCTACGATTTCGTCATCAGCGAAATGGAAGCGATTAAAGGCGCGCTACCCAACGACCCCAACGTGAAGTCGCGGGCCTCGCGCGGCGCGGCGCTGGCGCTGGAGGCCCGGGCGGCCCTCTACGCCGGGTCGATTGCTAAATACGGCGCCACCACCCCGCAGGTGACCCTGCCGGGCGGCGAAGTGGGCATCCCTGCCGACAAGGCGACCGCCTATTACCAGACGGCCCTCAAGGCAGCGCAGGAGGTGACGGGCTACTCGCTGTACCTGAAAAAACCCGACGATCTGGCCGACAATTTCGCGAGCCTGTTCTACGACAAAGGCAACAACCCGGAGGTGATTTTTGCCTACGATTACAAGCTCAAGAGCGGAAAAGTGCAGAGCTGGACGCTGGATAACAGCCCGTTGACCTCAGCCGAAGAAGGCACCAACGGTGGTCGGCTCAATCCCTCGCTTAACCTGGTGCAGTCGTTCGAGAAGCTGGACAACACCTTTGCGCCGCTGCCCATCAATGATGCCGCCGGAAACCCGATCGTGTATGCCAATCAGAAGGATTTGTTTGCGGGCCGCGATGCCCGGCTGGCGGGAACGGTGCTGTTTCCAGGTACGTCGTTCAAAGGCAAGCCGGTCGATATTTGGGCGGGGGTACAAACAACCACTGGTCAGGTGATCACGGCCGACAAACCGGGCGATACCAAAGTGCTGCCCGGCGGCACCACGCCCGTACAGGTGGTGGGCAAAGACGGCCCGATCGACGGCTACGAGTTTACAGCCCAATCGGGCTTCTACGTCCGCAAGTACATGGACCCCACCGTTGGGTCGGCGCAGATCGGGACGCAGTCGGAAGTGTGGTGGGTACGTTACCGCTACGCCGAAGTGCTGCTCAACGCCGCCGAGGCCGCCTTTGAACTGGGGCAGACCGCCAAAGCAGCCGAGTACATGAATCAGGTACGTGCCCGCGCCGGTCTGACCAAACCCTTGACCGCTACTGACATCACCTTCGACCGGATCTGGCACGAGCGCCGCGTGGAACTGGCCTTTGAAGACCATCAGCTTTGGGATTACAAACGCTGGCGGCTGGCGCACGTTGCCTGGAACGGCAACAGCGCCCCGCTGACCACCAACCCCGGCAAGGCGACCGAAACCAGCACGCGCGTGTTTGGCCTGTGGCCCTACAAACTCTACGCGCCCGGCACGCCCAACGATGGCAAGTGGATCTTCAAGCAGGTGCTGCCCTCGCGCGTGACCAACGCGCACCGCTTCCGGCTGGGTAACTACTACTCGTTCATCGGCGACGACGTTCGCGCCAACAACCCTAAAATCGTGCGTAACCCGAACCAATAAGCCACTATGAAACGACTTCTTTTTTACGGGCTTGTGTTGCTGGCTGGCCTGGCCGTAACCGCCTGCGACTACGACAATTACGCCGCCCCCCAATCCTACCTGAAAGGCCGGATCGTCTACAAAGGAGAACCCATCGGCGTGGAGTACAACAACGTCACGTTCGAGTTGTGGGAACCGGGCTGGCAGAAACGCACACCCATTACGGTGACCGTCGATCAGGATGGCTCGTACTCGGCGCTGCTCTTCGACGCCACCTACAAGATGTACATCCCGTCGGCGCAGGGGCCGTTCCGTACTATCCGCAAAGACAACTCGGACACCACAACCGTGGCGCTCAGCGGCTCCCAGACGATGGACATCGAGGTGATGCCCTACTACATGATCCGCAACGCCCGGCTCGTGTCGGCCAGCCGGAAGGTAACCGGTACGGCGTCGCTGGAAAAGATCATCACCGACGCCAACGCCCGCAACGTCGAGCGCGTGTCGCTGTATGTGAGCAAGACGCAGTTTGTGGATGGCCGCACGAGCGTGGCCACCAAAGACCTCACCGGCGCCGACCTGACAAACCTGGCCAACCTGTCGCTGTCCGTCGACGTACCCGCGTTGACACCTGCCCAGTCGTTTGCCTACGCCCGGATCGGGGTCAAGATCGCCGGGGTTGAAGACATGCTCTTTTCGCCCGTTCAGAAAATTCAACTGTAAAACAGGCGGTTGCTGACGCGACGTTCTCGTTGGCAACCGCTGTTCAAAACGCCTTTTTTTAGTCGTAAACGATAATTCATAGGTTAGAAGTGCGGAAAAGCCTGCCTTGCTTAAGGGAGGCTTTTTTTGATGGTGCGCCCATCATCCCGCCGCTTTCACAGCGGTATCGTCGACACTTCGTTTCTGCTTTGCTCAACGTTCATGAAGCTTTTTTTATCGGTTAGTCTGCTGTTTATCTGTTTTATCTGGAATAGCCCAATCGTACAGGCGCAGCCCGATACGGTGGCCCTGCCCAGTCCCATGCAGGCCGCCGACGTGGGGAGCCTGGTGGGCACGGTGCTGGATTCAGCCAGCCGCAAGCCGGTGGAATTTGCCACGATAGCCCTGTTTCGACCCGGCAGTGCCCAGCCGCTCACGGGGGTTACCACCGACGCAACGGGCAGCTTTGCCCTGAATCACCTCCTGCCGGGGCGGTACGTGCTGCGCGTGAGCTTCGTTGGCTACGACAACCGGATGACCGATACGCTGGCGCTGACGCCCGACAGTTACCAGCAAACCCTGCCCCCGCTGCTGCTCCGGTCGACGGCCAACACCCTAGCCGAGGTGCAGGTAACCGCCCGCCGCGACCTGATCGAAGACCGGGAAGACCGGCTCGTCTACAACGCGGGCAACGACCCGTCCAACGCGGGTGGTACGGCCATCGACGTGATGAAAAAGACGCCACTGCTCACCGTCGATCCCGACGGCACTATTCAGCTTAAAGGAAGTACGAGTATAAAAGTGCTGGTCAACAACAAGCCGTCGAGCATTATGGCCCGCAGCATCAACGAGGCGTTGCAGATGATTCCGGCCGACGCCATCAAAGCGGTGGAGGTGATCACGGCCCCCTCGGCCAAATACGATGCCGAAGGCACGGCGGGGGTCATCAACATCATCACCAAAAGCCGACTGGAAGGTATGACGGGTGGCCTGAATGGCACCGTCGGCAACCGCACCGACAACCTCGGCGGTAACCTGAACATGCGGGCGGGTAAATGGGGACTCACGGCCTACGGCGGCGGCAATTACACACTCAACTACAGCCGGTCGTCGTCGGTGCGGCGGGCGCTGGGTACGTCCGATTCGGTGAGTGAACTGTATCAGAGCAGCAGCAGCCGCAACGGGGGCAATGCGCTGTTCGGCTCGTTCAACCTCGACTACGAACTCGACTCCACCAACCAGTTTGGCCTTGATGGCAGCGTCAACAGCAGCGACCGCTCAGGTACGTCGATTCGCGATACGCGCTACGTGTCGGCCACGCCCCGGCAACCGTTCCGGCGGTATACCGACAACACGTCGGCGTCCAACAGCGTCGACGCCAACATCAACTACACGCACCTGTTTGCCCGGCCCGAACAGACGCTGACCTTCCTGACGCAGGTGAACCGCAACGCCAACGACAGCCGTTACGCGCTCGATCAGTACCCACTCCCCGAAGGCGAGCTGATCAACTACCGCGAACGGAACGTCAACCTGAACACGACTACCGAACTGACGATTCAGACCGATTACGACCACCCGTTCAAATCCAACAAACAGAAACTGGAGGTGGGCGTTAAAAGCGTGCTGCGCCATGTCGGCAGCGATTACCGCCTCGACAGCGCCACCGACAGCACCGATTTCCGGGAAGACCCGCGCCGGGCCAATCAGTTCGATTACCAGCAGCACATTGTGTCGGGCTATGCGTCGTTTCGGATCAATACACCCCGCAAATGGACGTATACGCTCGGGAGTCGCTATGAGCTGACCCGCATCACCGCCGATTTCGTGTCGACAAAAACCACCTTCGCCGACCGCTACACCAACCTATTGCCCAACGTCTCAGTATCGAAACGGCTATCGGGCAATCAGCGCGTCCGGTTTAATTACAGCCAGCGGATTCAGCGTCCGTCGATCAACTTCCTCAACCCGTACATCAACTCGACCGACCCAAAAAACCTGTTCTTCGGCAACCCCTACCTCGACCCCGAACTGGCCCATTCGGCCGAAATCTCCTACAACACGTTTACCAAAAAAGGCCTGAACATCAACGCGATGGTCTTCGCCCGGCTGACTAACAACGCCATCGAGCGCGTCACGACCGTCGACACGGCCAATGTTTCCTATACGACCTACCAGAACATCGCCCGCAACGCCACCTACGGCCTCAACCTGTTTGGGTCGGGTCGCCCCTACCGCAACTGGCAACTGAACGGCTCGATCGGCGTCAACTACAACCTGCTAAATAGCGCGGCCTTACAGGTGCAGAACAGCAACTGGAGCTACCGCGTGACGATCAACACGTCGGTGCCGTTGCCCAACGACATCAGTCTGCAGGCCAATGCCTCCTACAACTCGGCCCGGATTCTGTTGCAGGGACGTACCTCGGGCTTTTACAACTACGCGTTTGCCGCCCGCAAGGAATTCAAAAAGCAACGCGTGGTGCTGACGCTGAACCTCGAAAACGCCTTCGCGCAGTACAACACCATCGTGAACCAGTTTCGTACGGCCACGTTCATCACAGACGGCGTCAACGAAAACGCTTACCGCAACATCCGGCTGTCGGTCAACTGGCGTTTCGGGCAACTATCGGCCAAAGCACAGCGCCCCAAAAAGCGCATCACCAACGACGACGCGAAGACGGAATAAATGGAGTTTCTCCGGTTTGAGTTTTGGCGTTTTCCGCTGGCTGGCCCAAGCTTACTAGGGCGTCAGCCAACCGGAAACTCAAAAACGCTAAACTCATTTTAGGTACGTATCAGAAACTTACGTAGCTTTGCCCTTCCAAAACACGCTTCGCCTTGCTGCGCTGCGTCTATGCCGATGAAGCTGATTGCGCTCGCTCGGGTTCGGTAACGACAACGAGCTTTCTTTTCTGACCGCCCGCCCCACGCCAGCCGTGGCCGTTTGCGCTGTCTTCCTCTCTCCTTCTCTTCACATCGGTAGCCGTTTTTGAGCGGCCCTTTCTCCTTTTCTGTAATGTCCCGATTTTTTCGGCTCTTGCTGGCTGCCTTGCGCGGCTCAGAAGCCAACCTGACGTCTGGTAGCATCAACCGGGCGATCTTCCTCCTATCCGTGCCCATGATTCTGGAAATGGTCATGGAGTCGCTCTTCGCGATCGTCGACGTGTTTTTCGTCGCCCGCGTGGGCACCGAAGCCGTCGCCACGGTGGGCCTGACCGAGTCGGTACTGACGCTGGTCTATTCCATCGCCATTGGCCTCAGCACGGCGGCTACGGCGCTGGTGGCTCGGCGCGTGGGCGAAAACAACACCGACGAAGCCAGCCGGGCCGTTGGGCAGGTGTTGTTTGTATCACTGACGGCGGCGATCGTGCTGGGTATTCCCGGCGTGGTGTTTGCGCCGGACCTGCTCCGGCTCATGGGCGGCGATCCGGGGCTGGTTGCCAGCGGGGCCGGGTACACCCGCGTCATCTTTGCTTCGGCACCGGCCATCATGTTGTTGCACACACTCAGCGGCTCGCTGCGGGGTGCGGGCGATGCCGCCACCGCCATGCGCTCCCTCTGGATCGCCAACGGCATTAACATCGTGCTCTGCCCGATCTTCATCTTCGGCTGGGGCCCCATCCCCGAGCTGGGCGTGATGGGCTCGGCGGTGGCTACCACCACGGGCCGCAGCCTGGGCGTACTGTACCAGCTTTACGCGCTGGCTGGTCCCAAAGGCCGGTTGCGTATCAGTTGGGCGTCGGTGGCGCCGGACGGGGGTGTTATTCGTAACCTGCTGAATCTCGCAGCGGGTGGTACCGGTCAGTTCCTGATCGGATCGGCCAGTTGGGTATTCCTGACGCGCATCGTCTCGACCTTCGGTAGCGACGTGGTGGCGGGCTATACCGTGGCGATCCGCATTTTCATCTTCACGATTCTGCCGTCGTGGGGGATGGCCAATGCGGCGGCGACGCTCGTGGGGCAGAACCTGGGGGCCAACCAGCCCGACCGCGCCGAGACGTCGGTGTGGCGGGCGGCCTTGTGCAACCTGCTGTTTCTGTCGCCGGTGGGGCTGGCGCTGTATCTGGGCGCCGAATCGGTGGTCGGCATCTTTAGCCAACAGCCCGACGTGCTGGCCATCGGCGTGCAGAGCCTGCGGATTTTCTGCCTTGGGTACGTGTTCATGGCCTACGGCATGGTGGTGTCGCAGGCGCTCAACGGGGCGGGCGATACCCGGTCGCCCATGCTGATGAACATTTTGTGCTTCTGGGTTATTGAAATCCCGCTGGCCTGGCTGCTGGCCGAAGTGCTCCGCTGGGGGCCGTCGGGCGTGTTCTGGTCGGTGGCGATCGCCGAATCGCTGCTCGCGGTCGTCGCCGTGCTGATCTTCCGCCGGGGCCGCTGGCGAACTGTGAACGTGTAAAACAGTTTTCAGTTTCGAGTTTTCAGTTTAGACTTAGCTGGCTCTCTAGAAGCCTGCATCAGCCAACGCTAAACCTTCGAAACTCGAAACCGAAAACTGGAACCTCTAAACTACTGTTATCCATATAGTATGATCGAAACGCATAAACAACCCGAAACCGCTGTGTTAGTGGCCGTTTCTACGCAGAAACAGACCGCTTCGCAGACACAGGAATACCTGGACGAACTGGCCTTTCTGGCCGAAACGTCGGGGATTGTCACGAAGAAAACGTTTACCCAAAAGCTCGAACGGCCCGACGTGCGCACGTTTGTGGGCAAGGGGAAACTGGAAGAGATTCAGACGTATGTGATGGCCGAGCCCGTCGATACGATCATCTTCGACGACGACCTCACGCCCGCGCAGGTACGTAACCTCGAAGCCGAGTTCAAAGACATCAAAGTGCTCGACCGGAGCCTGCTGATCCTGAACATCTTCTCGATGCGGGCGCAGACGGCGCAGTCGCGGGTGCAGGTCGAACTGGCGCAATACCAGTACATCTTCCCCCGTCTGACGCGCATGTGGACCCACTTGAGCCGCCAGAAAGGGGGCGCCGGGATGCGGGGGCCGGGTGAGAAAGAACTCGAAACCGACCGCCGGATCGTAAAAGACAGGATCGCCTTCCTGAAAGAAAAGCTGGAGAAGATCGACAAGCAAAGTCAGACGCGCCGCAAGGAGCGGGATCGCCTCGTGCGCGTGGCCCTGGTGGGGTACACCAACGTGGGCAAATCGACGCTGATGCGGACCGTGGCCAAGACCGATGTCTTTGCCGAGAACAAGCTGTTTGCGACGGTCGATTCGACGGTGCGGAAAGTCACGCTGGGCAACATCCCGTTCCTGCTGACCGACACCGTTGGGTTTATCCGTAAGCTGCCCACGATGCTCATCGAGTCGTTTAAGTCGACGCTCGATGAGGTGCGCGAAGCCGATATTCTGCTGCACGTGGTCGATATCTCACATCCCTCGTTTGAGGAGCATATCGACGTGGTGCACAAAACGTTGATCGAGCTGGGCGTAGCCGACAAGCCGGTGGTACTGGTGTTCAACAAAATGGACGCCTTTGTACCGAAGGAAGAATGGGCGCCCGAGTTCGACGCCGAAACGGAGGGCGAAGTCCCCGCCGACGAACGGCGGCAGACGGCGCTAACGTACCTGAAACGGATGAACCTGGCGAAGCAGGCCGAGCACGTCGTATTCGTGTCGGCGCAAACGGGCGAGAACCTGTCGGAACTGCGCGAGCTGCTCTACGAGATGGTGAAGGAACGCCACTTCCAGATCTATCCCAACTGGCTGAACGTACCCCTGCTCGAAACGGCCACGCTGGGCGGCGACGGAGCCCGCCCCAGCGCGGAAGAAGTCACGCCAAAATTGGAGAACTAGGCTGTTTTGCCCATTTTTGCAGTGAAATGCACAATGGATAATGAACGATGTACAATGAGTGATCGCATTGCCATTGTACATCGTTCATTATCCATTGTGCATTTCACTGGCACTGTAGTTCAACGGATAGAATAGGCGTTTCCTAAACGCTAGATGCGGGTTCGATTCCCGCCGGAGCCACTTTATGGCCTCCTCAGTTGGCTCAAGCAGAGCCAACTGAGGATGACCACTTCCTGGCCAATCTCTCAAACAGATACGCCTACCTGGCACAGTGGCTGCTTTTGTCGGCAGGAACTGATGGCATTATTGCGCGTAGAAGGTCGCCAATTGAGCCAGGCGCTGTTTAACCAGCGGGTTCTTCATGGGCTCAAATCTGGCTACCTCGACGTCGTCTTTCGTGACAGTCACATAAAAAGGCTGATTCAACCGGGTCGTGAGGTGGTAAATGGTTGCCAGCTCGGCAATATCCTCAAACCAGGCAGCCATGGCATACAACGAAGGAAACGGCGTCTTTGAGAGCGTTCTATACACGGCCGGCGCCGCACTGATCGGCACCGTCTTGCCGCTTCGGAAACGGGTTTGTTCCAGCAGCGAATCCAGGTACGTACCGGCGGGTACGTTCATCAAGCGCCATATACCCTTTGTAAACCGTGTCGGTTTAACCACTGATGTTGGCTCGTCGACGTGTGGGGTGATCTCCTTGACCGCGTCGACAATATGCGTGGCCTCGTGCATGAGCACGTAAACGATCGCGTCCATATTGCCCCCCTCAACGCGCACGTTGTAACGAGGCTCATCGGCCTGCTTAAAGCACGTGTTCTCTTTGGCCGAGGCCCAGTCAGCAATGGTTTCGTCCAGTAAACCGGCCCGAAACGTAATCGTAAACTGTCTGGACAGGCCGCTAGTATCAACGGGCGACGTCAATGCCGTGTTGGGCATGTTGTCCATAAAGCTGATGCTGTGCAAATGCTGTTTCAAAAGTTGCCGATGTAGTGGGGGCAGCAAGGCAAACGCACGGCTCACCTTCTCTTTCTGAGCGGGCGTCAGCTTATGGTCAACGGGATTCATGCCAGCCGCGCGGAATTTGTTGACGATCGCTTCGGAGGCTACCCGAATCCGTTCTGCGGGGTCATTTTCGTACGTCGCCGCCACCTTCTGCGCCAACATATGGCCCGAGACCAATAGCGTTAGCAAAGCCCAAGTCGCCCATCGAAAAACCGAGTTCTTAATCATCGCGTCATCAGTCATTTAGCGGATGCCCACTTGATCCGCTGTCAAGTGGGCATCCTACTTGTGCAATTTGGGCAAATTTCGGCCGGGAGCGTCTACCCTGAAATGCGTAATGAGCGAATGAGTGGCCCATCCAGTTCGAGGTGGTAGTGCAGCACAGCCGGGCTTCCGGGAAACGTGCCGCTTACCTCGACGGTCAGCTCAGCCGTGGAGCCGGTTTGCTCGAAATCGAGTGGTTTTAGCTGCATCCGGTACTTTTGGGTCGCCCCCTCTATCCATTGCTTAATTTCGGCTGAGCCCGCATAGGACGATCCTTCGTCGGAAACGGTAGCCGCTGTTGTAAAGTGCGCCGCAAATGCAGTGCTGTCCAGGTCATTCTGCGCCTTGACAAGGCCTTCTATATTGTCAGGGAGTTTCATTAGTATACAGTTTATGGTTCAATAAACGGGGTTTGTCGCCCGTCTGGAAACTACCGGTCTATACCGTGGGTATGGTGCCGCCGTCAATGACAAAGTCGGTGCCGGTCAGATAGGCCGCCCGGGGTGAAACCAGGAAGCCCACCAGTTCAGCCACTTCCTCAGGCCAGGCGGGCCGACCGAACGGAATACCGCCAAGGGCATCCATTACCCCCTCAGCGGCCTGTTCTACGGTACTGCCTGAACGTTCGGCAATACGCTCCATCATTCGGCTCGATGCCGTGGTCATGATCCAGCCCGGCGATACGGTGAGCACACGTACCCCTTTTGGCGCCACCTCGTTCGACAGGCTTTTGCTGTAATTGACCAGCGCGGCTTTCGCCGCGGCATACGGCAGCGTGGCGTCGTATAAGGGCAACTTTGCCTGGATGGACGCGATGTGGATGATGACCCCTGCCCCGCGCTTGATCATGCCGGGCAACAACCCGCGGTCTAAGCGCACGGGGGCCAGCAGATTCGTTTGAAACGAAGCCTCCCAATCTTCATCGGATAGCGTAGCGAACCCACCACCCGGCGTTTCTGAGCCACCCATGTTATTAACCAGGATATCCAGGTGACCGAATGTGCTAAGTATTTCGTCAATTACGTGCTGGGTGCCGGCCGGTTTGCTTAAGTCGGCGGCGATAAAATGGGTACCATGCGTCTCGTCTTCCGGCTTGTTTCTGGCCGTACTAATCACCGTGGCACCCGCTCTCAACAGGCGATCGGCGATGGCCTTCCCGGCTCCTTTACTACCTCCGGTGACCAGTGCGATTTTGCCTGCCAATTCATTGTCAAAGGGACTATCCATAACGCTGTTGCTTTGTACAGGACAAATTTGGGGCGTATGACAGGCGCTGACAAGTACGGTCTTACGAATCAGATAGGGATAAATTTGTCCCTATTGAGCGGCCCGGTGCACCTGGTTATATTTGCCGTATGTACGAACGAAAGACGTTGCCCGAGTTGACCTGTGGGCTCGACCTGATTGGCGAAGTACTTTACGGCAAATGGAAGATGCGGCTGTTGTGGTTTATCCACGAGGGTTTTCAACGCCCCAGCGAGCTGCAGCGAAAAATTCCGGGGGCTTCCCGGCGCGTGCTGAACGTACAGTTGAAGGAACTGGAAAGCCACGAACTGGTCGGAAAAGTGATTCACCCGGTTGTGCCGCCCAGGGTTGACTATTACCTCACCGATTTGGGCCAATCACTCATTCCCGTTATTGGCGCTATCGGGCAATGGGGCGATCAGCATGATGAGCGCTTGCGGACCCTCATTCTGAAGAACATCACACCCGAATCACAATGATGGCTATCATGGCCAGTGTCTAATACTTTCTGAAGCCGTCGGGCATTTCACCACAATGGCTTCGGATTTTTAATTCGTTTAGGGGAGGTAGATATATTGGGGCTTCCTGGCCGTCACACAAAATCGGCCATTAACGCGTTCAGGTGGCTTATAGTACACGTATCTTCTGGCTCATTGTCAATGAAACGGACTATAGTAAATAGTGCTTATCGATCGACTAAGTTTATCCTATAACTCTTTTCATCTCTATTTATGAAATCTAAGTTGCAACTATTCTTTTCCGCAGTATCAATCTTATATACCGTTCAATGTGTAGGGCAAGAGAACCTTGGTTCTATAAAGAAACGATACTTTTTTGTAGATGCAAAGTATACCAAAAAACTTATACTGTCAAATTCGACAACAGGTGGCTTACAACTAGAGGTTATTAATATGTTAGTTGATCATAACAAGGTAAAAGATTATGGAAGTAACACGAATCTATCTTACGCAATCAGTATGATCGTATTACCGAAAGCTGGCTTTTCACACTATGCCTTTAATGACCGGTTTTGGCGAGAAGTGAATTATGATCATATTCGAGATAGTGTTATCACGTTTAATGACGTCGTGAAGCTCGTCGATCAGTCCTTTAAGTCAATACGTGAGGAAAAAGACCAGGATTCTGATTTTGAGAAGTCAAATGGTTTGTCAATGAAGACTAGAACATATAATTTGATTCCAATTATAGAAATCGACAGTGCTTTCTATATTCCGAACGAGGCTGAAACCATGACACAATGCTTTGCGATTGATAACACGACCGTGCCTAAGACAGTAAGGAACAGTACAATGGCTACTTGTATACGAAAGCCCATCCAAGTTTCAATGCCGATTCAGTGAGGATTATCGCTGATGAACTGATTGATAAACCCGAATTAGTTGTAGATAAAACCCCCAGAAGCACTGGGATTTACGACAAATTTATATTATTGCGCAAAGAAGAATATTCGGGCATATATAATTTTATCCATTTACAAATTAATAAATGGTTTATTGGACCTTTCTACCAAGACTATAGTTTAAAAAAATATTATGGGATAGGTGAATTCCTTTTTCATCCTTGTATAGGCATTGTAGGGGCTACTTATCCGTCATATCTGAAAAGTTTTTACAGCTGGATTCCCGGAGTTGAGAAGAAGCAAACTGTATTATTCAGAGCTATACAAGTTAACGGCACACCCTTAAATCATTATTTAAATTTGAATTGCAACTAAGCAGTCGTAAGAGTAAGTTCACGGCATGACCACTTAGTATTATGGCAGCAAACGCCGTTGCCAATACACATTCATCAACGTTACCAATAACCTATTTTAAGAAGTAAACGTATGTTCAATATTTAGTCCACACGAAATTAAATAATGGGCAACCTAGGCTGGCTTATAAATACATATCAACATTGAGTAGAGACTTTTTTACGGTGTTTATTTAGTACTGCCTTTACGTTGATCCTGACGTAGTCCGTAACGCCTTTTCACTTCTATCTGGCCACTAGGCTTGGCGATAGCATTGATCACCTTACCTGACTTTACAGACTTACTCACGCATTAAGGGCCTTTTACTACTCCCGATAGCACTTCCTTTTGCCTTTAGCTTCACGTTCTTATTCATATGGCCTTCGGGATCTTACGGTTGCGTTTGCCTTCACCATATCCGTAAAATTGGTAGTAACTTCCGTAATCTGTATACCCGTTTACCGGTCTATTCATGAGACTTTTGTACCGGTCTCCTTTTGTCCCAAACGAAAGGCGGTTCCGATCAGCCAATCACCCTTGCTACAACTACGCATACATCATCACCTAGTAAACCCAACAACAGTGGCAACGTACAATCTAAAGGTTAACGGAAAAATCAGGCGAGTGGATGTCGATCCAGCTACGCCCTTGCTGTGGGTGCTCCGCGATCATCTCGACTTATCCGGCACCAAATATGGCTGCGGAGTCGCGCAGTGCGGCGCCTGCACGGTGCATCTCGACGGCACGGCGGTCCGTTCCTGCCAGTTGCCGGTGTCGGTGGTTGGCAAAGGCGCCGTCACCACCATCGAAGGCCTCGCGGCAACGGCCGGTTCGGCTAGCCTCCACCCCGTGCAGAAAGCCTGGCTCGACCACGACGTAGCACAGTGCGGCTACTGCCAGGCGGGGCAGATCATGAGCGCGGCATCCCTGCTCAACACCACGCCTAACCCTAGCGACGCCGACATCGAGGCCGCCATGAGTAGCAATATCTGCCGCTGTGGCACGTACCTGCGCATCAAAGACGCCATCAAATCAGCCGCCAAGAAGTAGGTACGTCGTCAACCCGAAAACAACACCTCCACCATGAAGACTAGCAACCCAGCCCTCAACCGGCGCTCGTTCTTAAAAGCGTCGCTGCTTACCGGTGGCGGCCTGATGCTTAACGTCAGTTGGTTGACCAGCGCCAAAGCCGCCGACAAACTGGAGGCGCTGAACCTGCCGCCGCAGTGGACCCAACTGAACGGGTATATTCAGATCACGCCCGATAACGTGATCAAACTGCTGTGCCCTAACCCCGAGTTCGGGCAGAACGTGATGACGTCGCTGCCGATGATGGTAGCCGAAGAACTGGACGCCGACTGGTCAGCCGTGGTCGTCGAGATGGGCCCGCACGACAACGCGAAACTGGGGCCTCAGTTTACGGGCGGTAGCAACTCGGTCCGGATGTACTGGAAACCCCTGCGCGAAGCCGGGGCCGCCGCCCGGCAGATGCTGTGCGAAGCTGCCGCCCAAACCTGGAACGTACCTGTCGGTGAGATCACGACCAAAGCGGGTGTGTTGTCGCACGCAAGCGGCAAATCGGCGAAATACGGCGAAATGGCCAGCAAAGCCGCTACGCTGCCCGTGCCCAAAGGTATGAAGCTGAAAGCGCCCAAGGACTTTTCGATCGTGCGGACGTCCAAGAAAAACGTGGAAGGGGAGAAAATCGTCACCGGCAAACCCCTCTTCGGACTCGACTACCGGGCCGAGGGGATGCTCATCGCCATGATTCAGCACCCGCCTGCATTCGGCATGAAGCTGAAATCGTTCGATGCCGCGCAGGCGCTCAAGATGCCGGGTATCAAAGACGTATTCAGCCTGAAATTGTACCCTGAGGGTTTCGAGCAGGGCGGTTTCGACACCCGCACGTTCAACGACCTGCTGGTTGTGGTGGGCAAAACCACCTGGGAGGTCATGCACGCCCGCAAAAAGCTGGTGGCGCAGTGGGAACCGGCCGGCGAGGTCAAAGACACCATGATGGGCCGGGGTGGCAAACGGGAGGTTTCTGTACCCGGTGGCCTGGAAACGACCACGGCCCAACTCGAAAAGATGCAGGAACTGGCCGCCAAACCGGCTCAGCAACTGCGGAAAGATGGCGACCCTGAAACCGCGTTCAAGACAGCAGCGCAGGTAATTGAACGTACCTACAATGCGCCCTTTCTGGCCCATAACTGCATGGAGCCGATGAATTTCTTCGCCCACGTAACGCCCGAGAAAGCTCTGTTGGCGGGCCCCTTGCAGGCCCCGGGCTGGGCCGAGCCTACCCTATCGAAGCTGCTGAACCTGCCCGCCGACAAGATCGAAATTCAGATGACACGCATGGGCGGTGGATTTGGCCGTCGCGCCTATCCCCAATACCTCTACGAAGCCGCGTTGATCGCCAAGCAAGTCAAAGCCCCCGTCAAACTGATGTACACCCGCGAAGATGACATGACCTATGGCATCTACCGGCCCATGTACACGGCAACGTACCGGGCGGCGCTGGATGCCAACAAAAACCTGATTGCCTTCCACGTGAAAGGCGGCGGCATCCCGGAGCATCCGGTACACGCCAACCGCTTCCCGGCCGGTGCCGTCGACAACTACCTGGCCGAAGGCTGGGAGATTCCTTCCAACATTACCATCGGGGCGTTCCGGGCACCACGCTCCAACTTCAACGCCGCCGCCGAGCAATCGTTTCTGGACGAAGTGGCCGAGGCGATGGGTAAAGACCCTATCGAGTTCCGGCTGGAGCTACTAAAACGGGCGAAGGAAAACCCGGTCGGCAAAAACAACGAGTATGACGCCGATCGTTACGCTAGCGTGCTTACGCTGGTACGCGACAAGTCGGGCTGGAACAAACCCGGCAACGAGAAATACAACCGGGGCGTGGCGGCCTATTTCTGCCATAACTCCTACGCCGCGCACGTAGTCGACATGGTCACCCGCGATGGCGAGCCGTACGTAGAGCGGGTGTTCAGCGCCATGGACTGCGGCATCGTGGTCAACCCCGATGCGGCCAAAAACATGGTGCAGGGCGCCGTGGTTGACGGCATCGGCAACGCCTTTTATGGGGCCCTGACGCACAAAAACGGGGCCGCCGAGCAAAGCAACTTTCACAATTACCGGCTAATCCGGCACAACGAAGCGCCCAAACAGATTGAGGTGCATTTCGTTGAAAACGACCTCGACCCAACGGGCCTGGGCGAACCGCCTTTCCCGCCGGTATTTGGTGCGGTCGCCAACGCCCTGTACAAAAACCGGGGCAAGCGATTCTACAACCAGCCCTTCAAGCCCGAACTCGACAAGAAGATTCAGGGGTAGTAGTACCGTCACTTTGTGAGACCAGGGCACCGAAGTGCCCTGGTCTCGTTTTTTTGGGATTCGGTTTTGTGGGGTGAACATTACCGGGTGCGGGCAAAGTCGAGAGTGACGCTGATGCCCCGTACGGTGCCCTGTGTGATATCCTGCCGCAATTCGCCGTCGAGTTGCCGGGTGAGGAGAGCCACCAACTGCGTGCCGAAGCCAGTACCCAGCGACGCGGCCGTGGTTTTACCCACACCGTTATCGGCCACAACGAGCCGAAGGTGATCTGCGCCGAGGTCGTTCAACTCGATACGTACCCAGCCCGGCTGCTGATCGGGAAAGGCGTATTTGAGCGCATTGCTCACCAACTCATTAACAATCAGACCCAACGACAGAGCCGTATCGACGTCGAGGGCCAATTCGGGCATGGGGCACTCGATGCGAATACGCTGAGTGGCGTTGTAGGTATCGAGCAGGGTTTCGGCTAACCGGTGAAAGTACGACCGCATCTCGATGAGGGCTACGTGGCGATCCTGATAGAGCTGCTGATGTAAAATGCCCATGCTCTGCACCCTATTTTGGCTGGCGCGCAGCACATCCTGCACGGCGGGGTCGTTATGTTGGGCCGCCTGGAGTTCGAGCAGGCTCGACACGATCTCCAGATTATTCTTGACGCGGTGGTGAATTTCTTTCAGCAGCAGTTCATTCTGGGCGTTTTTTAGCGCAATCTCATCGCGTTGCTGTTTACTGATCACGGCTTCTTGCAGGGCCAGCTTGCGGGCCTGCTCGCGGAGGCGGGCCTTCATCAGGAACCATAAACCAATTCCTGCCAACAACCCATATACCGAATAGGCCCAGGGAGTTTGCCACCAGGGCGGACGGATACCAATACGGAGGGGCGCGGCCAGGGTGGTCCAAACGCCATCTGTGTTGCGGGCTTTCAGGTGGAACAGGTACGTTCCCGGCTTCAGTTGGGCAAAGTCGACGGTATGTTTGGCGCCGATGTTGACCCACTGCGGCTTCTCATCAACTCCACTCAGGGCGTAGGCATACTCCCGACTGGCCGTGTTGCGGTAGTCGAGCAGCGCAAACCGGAGTTCAAGGGTGTTTTGCCGGTACGACAACGCCAGGTTGTTGGTTCGCCAGTGTTGTTGGGGCAGTGGCCTCATTGTCTGGGTTTCATCGGCATCAAAACACGAAACCGCCACTATCCGCAGGGGCGATGGTGTCTGGGTGGTGTTTTGACTTAGGGCTGGCCTGAACCGCCGCAGGTTGTTCTGGCAACCGAAATAAATCTCGCCGGTGAGAGGCTGTGCGGCAATGGGGGTGGAATAGGGCGAGGTTCCCACAAACTGCGGAAACGTGGTTACCTGCCCGGAGATGGGGTCGATACAGGAGACCACCTGATTCTGATTGAACCAGATTTTGCCCGTTTCGTCTAGCGTGGAGTTGCCAAAGTAATCATCCGTAAACCCGCTGGAAAGACCATACTTGTTGAACCGCCCCGTTTTGACCGACAATCGCTGTAATGGGGCCGTGTACCCACTCGTCACCCACACGTCGCCCTGCTTATCCACGAGGGGCGCGTAGGTGTAGTTGCTGGCTAATCCGTAAGGGTCGCCTTGCCGGAGCATGTACCGCCGCACCTGCCGGGTACGTTTGTTTACCCGGCACAACCCGTTGGTCGATCCGCACACCCAAATGGTGTTCTGCGCATCGACGGCAATTTTTTGCAGATGGTTCGAGGGCAGGCTGTTGGCGTTGGCCGGGTTCTTTTTCCATTGCTCATAGACGCTTACGAGCCCTGTTTCAAGCGACAAACTACCTGTCGGTATGCGGAAAAGGCCATCGCCCCAGGTCGAAATCCAGAGATCGCCGTCGTGATCGAGGGCCGAGCAGATAGGGGTCTGGATGGGTTTGCCTTTCCCTGTCGGAAACCGGAGCGGGCGGGAAAAGCCCGTGTTTTTGTTGAAGATAAACAAGCCATCATCTTCCGACATAACCAGCAGGTAGCCATCAGCCAGTACACTACAGGAAAGCACGTTGGGTCGTTTCAGCACAAACCGGGTGTCGCCCCGGTTCGAATCGTAGCGAATCAGCCCGAGGGCCGTACTGATCCACAGCAGGCCGTTCGATTCGGGGAGGATGTCGGTAGCCAACGGCCTGACGCCGCCCAACATCGGCAATTGAATGTTGGGGTAGCGTTCCTGACGGCCGTCGAAAAAGAGCGGATTTTTGTCGCTAAGCCGCTCCAGCCAGATCAGCCCCTGCCGATCTTCGTAGAGCGTCAGCAACCCGGATAACCGCTCCTGATTGTCGACGGCAACCGGCGTGCATTGCTCCACCACGGCCCGATCGGCCGATATGCGGAAAATGTCGTTCTCGCAACAGAGCCAAAGCCGCCCCAACCGGTCTTCCAGCATCACTTTGGGAAATGGAATCGCTTTTCCCCCGGCCGTCTGTTTGGTAAACGAGGTGAGTTGCCCGGTTTCTGGATTGAATACCCGTAGCCCGGTTTGGTCGGGAACGCCCATCCAGAGCAGACCCCGATGATCCTTACAGAGACCGCCGGAGGTATTTAGCCTACCGGTTGAGCTAGAAGCCCCTCCCTGTTTATCGATTGGCAGGTAATGCCATCGACTACCGACAAGGTCATAATACTCAAACCCAGCCGTGGTGCTGACGTAAATTTGACTGGCCGTAACCACGATGGGCGACAGCGGGTTGCCCTGTAGCTCTCCGGTTTTACCGGGTTGGGGCAAAAAACGGACAGTACGGCCTGTTTTGGGATCGAACCGATTCATGCCCCAATCGCTCCCGATCCAGAGTTGTCCTGACGCATCACGTTGCAGAAACCGCAGGTTGTCGGACGACAGACTGGCCTTATCGGTGGGTACGTGCCGAAAATGGGTGACTTTTCCGGTTTGTGGATTATACGCATTCAGGCCACCATCGCGGGTAGTGATCCAGAAGTTTCCCTGCTCATCCTGGATCATATCGACCGCATGGGCTGACGATAACGAATTCAGATCGACCGGATTGGAGTGGACGGACTCAATTTCATGGCCGTCGTAGCGGCTTATACCGTTCGAACTGACGAACCAGAGAAAATCGTCGCGATCGGTAAAGAATCGGTTGATGGTTAATTGATTTCGGTTGCGGCCCAGCGTCTCTTTGGGAGGTTCGTTGAAATAAAGCACCGTAGACTGTGCCTGCCCGGCAGATGCAGACAGGCACAGAAGCAGGAGGAACCACCCAAAAACAACGTACCCATTCATGTTGCCCTGTTTAGTGGCCTAAGCTACTTCACTTGTCTTTCTGATCCTCGTTGTTGATATCGCGGATGCAGAGGAATTTTCCGTCGCGCTTTTCAAAAATGCCCATGTATTTGCCGGTACTCACTACGTTGCCTGCCGTGTCTTTGATCGTTGTCTTCCCAACTTCGGTCACTACGTTGCCATCGCCGTACACGTCCATCGTTTCATAAGAAACCGTGGTCCCGGCCTTGCGCGCTTTCATACTTTTGAGCAACACCTGCCGGATAGCCGCCTTGCCCACACTCATGGGTTCGTCGTCGGCCATTTCTACGGCATCGTCTGCGTAGAGTGCCATTACTTTGTCGATGTCCCTGGCTGTTGTGGCGGTGGCCCATTCGGTTTCGATGGCCTGTATCTCCGTTTTGATGGCAGCCATGTCGGGTTTAGTTGCTACCTGCTCGGTGCTTGCTTCTGCTTTTTGGGCGGGGGCGTTACAACCGGTAACGCAAACAGTCGTGCTGGCAACAACGGCCAGGAGTAGGGTAAATGGCGTGTTTTTCATAGTTTGTTTTTTAGTAATCATTGTTTTGTTGCGACAGGCGGAGCGGCAGACTCGTGGTAGAATGTCGCCTTCCATGCGCCGTTAATTTTCGCAAAGAGCATCGTTCCCGCTACGTGCTCAAACGTTAGCTTCTGGCCGGTTTTAAGCGTTGCCTTCTGTTCCATCGAGAACGTGTAAAGCACCAGTGAGTCAGTCAACACCCGAATCACTTCTTTGCTGGGCACGACGCTCAACGTCTTCATCTGGCTAAATCCGTCTGCGTTCAGTTTTTTTAGCGCGTCGTAATCGCCCAGGGTGCCATCGGGATTGACGGCCTGAAAATCAGGTGTATTTTTAAAGTAGGTCATACACGTTTCAATGTCCAGCTTTTCGACCTGTTGAAAAAAATCTTTGACAAGGGAAGAAATTTCCTGCTCAATGACTTGCTTCTTTTCGGCGGTCATCACGGGTACGTTAGCGGTGGTGGTTTCCTGTTTATTGGTATTGCATCCAGTGGTGCAAACAGACAGAGTCACTGCGACAAAAAGAATCAGAATGGAGACTAATAAAATGGTTTTCATGGTTTTGATTTAGACGATTTAAGGTACTCTCACTAAGCGACGATAGAGTTCAACGGCTTTTATTTTCTCGTACACTGTACCCAATTTTTTATCGGCTTCCTGAAACGATTTGTCATCGTGGATTTTCTGGTATGCTTCGGCATTGGGCCAATTACCCTCGAAGAAGTAGCTGTATTTGTCGGCTCCTTTTCTCTCTACTTTGTAGAGGGTGTACCCGGCGTTACTGTACCCCAGGCGTGTAATAACCGTGTTCAACTCGCTGATCAACGCCGATAGTTGGGCCTCCGTTACACCGGCTGGCATATCGAATAGGTGGATGCTTTTGAGTGAAGGCGTTGCCGTTTGCTGAGCCTGCACAGATGCCGACATGCCGAGGCTAACCAGCAACCAGAGAGCAGAAAGGGAAATCAGGAACTGTTTCATGATTTTGATTGATTTGTTTGATTGTTTTAATATCCATTGTTCAGGACTTCAAGCTAATAAGCACAGACAAATCTATAGACCAGTACACTGATTTATAGATGTTTATACACTAAAACTCTTTAATTCATTCGCACTCAAATTCTCCTTTGACTTTATTTATTGTAGTCAATTAAATTCAATTCCATAAACAACAAACAGTTTTTAAATGCCGCGGAAATTTCCATTTCTGGATAGGCGTCAATGTCACGAAATCCAAAACGTCTATATAAGGCGTGAGCTGCTTCCATAAACTTCGGACTATCAAGGCGAACTTTTTTATAACCGATTTTCCCGGCTTCAACTAAAAGTTGGTTAAGGATAGCTCGTCCAGCCCCAACGCGTCTGCTAGCTGGATGGACAAACATTCGTTTTATTTCACCGATATCGGAATTGATACGTTTTAGGCTTCCAAGTCCACATACTTCACCTTCGTAAATAGCTAGTATTAGCTGTCCGTAAGGTGGTTGAAACTTGCCAATCTGTTGGATGTCCTGTTCAACAGTTTCTTCGGGATTATGGGGATGAACGCCGTAGAGCTCCTGCATTTTGTCGTTACCCCAAACTAAATAATCAAACCATAATTTTTTAACGGCCTCCAGGTCGTCAGGAATGACAACGGTTCTTGTGCTTACTTTTTGATTTTCGTTCATTTCCTGAATAGGTTTTGGTTGTCTACTTTCTGTGGTAGCCTTGCCGCTAACTCGTCGATTTATATCATCTTAAATCGGTTCGAGTTTTACCCACATTCCCGTTCTTTTATTGCGAATTCATTGATCACAGATAGCTCAGCCACCACTGCTCTTTGTGCGTTGTCTTGTAGTCATCAAACCAGCGACACAGGGGGTACAACGACGCGACAACGGCTATCCAGATGAAGTAAACCACCCCAAGATCATAGCCACCCTCACCGGGTAGCACAAACCGCATCGGTATGATTTTCAGCGATTTATCGGCCTCCGTCATGGTATGGCCAGCGGCAAAAAAGACAAGCATGCGCAGGGTATGCAGGACGTACCAATGGATCGTGTAATAAAAAAAGGCCGTTCGTCCGTAGGTGCGCAACACGGCCGTAACGCGGTTGTGGATGTTCTCCAGCAACGCCAGGCCCAGCAGTGCCGGCCCGACCGTAATGCACATGTACAGCAGCGACGGGGGGTATTTGTGCACCTTCAGGAACGAAAACACCGTGGTGAGGCCATCTTTCTGGACGCTCCAGGGGAAGGGGTCACCGTATCCATTCAGCAAGCGCAGCCCCACGAATAACCCAATGGCGCCGGCACCGAAATAAACCAGCCATTGTTGACGCTTGCTGGCGGCAACCGTTGGCTCAAACAGCCGGCCCAGGCAGTAGCCCAGCATCATTAGCCCCAGCCAGGGAAGAAACGGGTACAGTACCACAATGACCCGACCGGGCGCGTAGTCAAACACACGGTGATCGCCACCATGGAACAACGCCCACCAGAACCCCGATGTAAATCCTGGTGCCTGTTCCACCGCATCCAGCAGATTATGGCCTAAAACGATCGCTAAACCAATACTCAGTATGGCCCGGAACGGCAGCCACGTCAGCCCGGCCATAAACACCATGCTGATGCCCAGCGACCAGAAAACGACCAGCGTGATGGAAGTAAACAGGGTAAAAGTATCCCCCGGCACAATCAGGAGTACCTCGGCGACAATGAGCCACAGGCCCCGTTTCAGCAGGAATAGACTCAACTCGCTACGCGATTTTCGTAAACCCTGGAGGTAAATGGACGTACCCGATAGCAAGGCAAACGTAGGGGCGCAGAAGTGGGTAATCCAGCGGGTGACGTACAGGACCGGCGTGGTGGTATCGAGATTGAGCGGGTCGTCGGTATAGGCCTGGCCGTGGAAGAAATCACGCGTATGGTCCAGCGCCATAATGACCATAATCAGGCCCCGCAGTACGTCGATGGACTCGATGCGGCTTTTGATTGATGAAGGCACTGGATTGAGGGCGCTTGCGGTTACCGATGTATGGGGGAGCGGAAAGGTCATGTCGGTATAGCGACTAACTCTCGTTTATGTGTCATGGGAGATTTGGGCTAACCCCAGGCAGGAATCTGTGAAAACCGATGAGGCTCAACATTGAATCCGCTTAACTGAATCAGCGCACTTTATAGGCTTCTAACTCAATCTCGATCAACTGGCCGGGCAAGGCTAATTCCTTCACGCCAAACCACGACCCGGTCGGAAACTGCTTTTTGTAGATCGTATTTCGGTAAGCCGACTGTGCCACAAATTCGGACATGTTCGTGGTCAGAATATTCTCCACCACAACGTCGTCCCAGTTGTAGCCATAGTGCTTCAGAACTTTGTCCAGATCGGCGTAGCAATTTTTCATCTGTTGCCCCAGATCACCCTTAGCCGTCAGGTTTCCTTTCTCGTCCATACTGACCGCACCCGATATTTTCAGTTCGTTGCCAATCCGAACGGCATGGGAATAGCCATACGCTTTCTCGACGTCGGGCCGTAACAAGAAGTATTCCGGTACATCGGACTGAGCCGCTGGTTTCTCATCTGCTTTTTGGGGAGCGGTAGTGCAACTGGCGGCAAACAAGATTAGGGCGGCAAAAAGGGCCAGAATGGGAACGAATGGGTTGGTTTTCATTGACTTGGCTTGGTTGTTTCGCCCGGCATGCAACGCTGCCAACTGGGCGAATATGGTGTGGATAGATTCGGTTATTTCTTGCTCATAATCAGCATTATAGGCTTGTCAATGACCCCATCTTTTTGCATCCTTTCCGCCAAATCCGGGCGGGCAAAAAAAGCCTTCGGTGCATCGGGCGAGGCCCACTCGCTGATGATACAAACCGTGTTGGGATCGTCGGCCAGTGTACTGACTTCGGCACTTAGTTCGCCCGCCAGCATTCGTTCGTTATAAAACAGATCGAAGCCTTTTTTCCAGGCGGCATAGTCGGCCACTTTGTGATAGACCATCGCTTTGACGAGTTTGACTTGTGTGTTGCGGCTGATCTTCCACTGCCCGTTCTCTTTGACCGCAGTGTTGCTGTAAGCTCCCTCTCTCACGATCCGCTCTCCTGTTGCCGACCGCCCCGTTAGGTGATAGGTTCCTGTAAAAATCACGCTGCCATCGAACTGCGGGCTAACATTGGCCAGCGAAACGACGTTGGTCACGTCGGCATCGACAAACCCCTGCGTGTAAAAGTCACCTATCGCAGCCCCTTTTATGGTGGTGCCGTCTGTAGCCGTCCGCACGGCATCGGCGGTGAACATCGTTTTCAGGGTCGCTGCCTCCTCGCGGTTAAAGGCATCCTGAAACCGCTTCATCAGGTCGCGCATCTCAAGCGCAACCTGGTTCATACTCCACTTGACCTGACTGATTTTCCACTGTCCGCCGACCTTGCCGATCATCATCTCATAGGTACCTGCCGTGGGGTTGAGCTTCGCGCCGGTTTTCCGCACGAAATCGTAGCCGCTGACAGTCGTGCCGACTTTTACTTTGCCATCAGGCTGAGCCTCGGTGCTGACCACCGTGAGGTCCATATACGACCCGGCCGTTTCGCCGAAATCGCGTACGTAGTCGGCTTCAACATCGGCTTTAGAACCGGGCGTTACACTGCCATCGGGGTTTACCCAGCCCACATTGTCGGCAAAAAGGGTCATCAGCGTGGGCCGGTCGCCTTTGTTATAGGCTGTCTGGTAGGTTTTGACAAAGGCAACCACTTCGGGGTTGAGGCTCTGAGCGAGGGTGGTGGCCGTGAAAGCCGGGAGGAGCAGCAGCGTCAACAGCCGGGCCATGACGAAAGACAGGTTACTGGTTTTCATGGGTGTGTATGGTTATTTGGATCGATTGGGAGAAGCAAGGCTGCATGGCCAGCTGTAGCGTTTCCAGCGCCAGCCTGAACGCTACGCCGAGGTCATTGGCCGCTAGGGTGTTGCTATATACAAGTGCGGCTGCGGGCGGGGGCTGGTTCAGCATGAGCGACAGGATAGGCATGGCGGGATCGGAATAAAAAAAGGCTACTCCAGCGGAGCAGCCCTGTAAACCAACCTTATAGACATCTGGCAGGCAACCCCGCCGGGACGAACGCCCCCTTTTGTTATCCCAGACCCGCTCCGATTAGTACGAGTAACTGAGCGGTCACACCATTCGGATACGGCGCAGCAGTTCGTCGCGGTAGATGTGGCCCAACGGCACGGTTTTTCCCCCTACCGTGAGGCGGTTTTCAGCGACCTCGTCTACCCGCAGCAGGTTGACCATATACGACCGGTGCACCCGAAGAAACTGCTGCGTGGGGAGGGTTGCTACCAGTAGTTTGAGTGGCGTAGTAAGGGTATACTGCTGCCCGGCCGTAAACAGATGGCAGTAGTTTCGATCGGCTTCCAGGTAGAGAATGTCGGCCAGTGCGATACGCACCATGCGATCGATGTGGCGCACAAAAATCCGGTCATTCAGTACATAAGGTGCCTCGCTCGGTTCCAGTGACGCCGAAACGTCGGCCTTGGGCGGCTGGGTACGTTCAGGCAGTAAACTCAATGTAAGTTCAATGGCCCGTTGTAGATCGAGGTTATTGATGGGCTTGCCGATAAACGCATAGGGGTGAGTGGCTTTTGCCCGGTTGAAAGTCGCTTCGTCGGTGTTAGCCGTCACAAAGATGACCGGAATGGCACCCCGCTCATGCAACGCCTGCGCCGTTTCGATGCCATCGGTCGTGCCCCGCAACTGCACGTCAAGCAGTACGATATCGGGGCGGTTGGTTTCGGCATGGTGCAGGGCCTCTTCGCCCCGCGCCACTACCCCTGTTACCTCATAGCCGAGGCTGGTCAACAGCAGGGCGATTTTGGCCCCGATAAGCATATCATCCTCCACGACGAGTAGTCTTACGGGCAACCCATCGGGGCTGGACGGCTGAAAGGGCATAACCTGGGGCATCGGTGGCGAATCGGTTCGTCAATATAGCGCCATTTAGGCAACTATAGTCGCACACACTGCTGTGTATTCATCAGCAGGCCAGCCTGCTACAATTCCTCATTTCTATGCCATCAGTCGAGCGCGCCGGCAAGACCTGAACGGCAAATTAAGTGGGCATACATGTTGGCTCAAGAACGGCTCCTGAAGTACTGCACCCGTTTCTAGTCAAATCTGTCGGTCAATTATTTTGGGGATCTGATTAAGAAAGAAACCGGCAAAACGGCGCAGAAGTATATGCAGACGAAACTCATCGACGGTACCAAAGAACGCATCTTCAACCAGAGCAGGCCGGTCAGCCAGATCGCCTATGAAATGGGTGATAAATCCCCCATTAGTTCACCCGGTTATTCGAGCAGAAAGTGGCGGTTTGAACTGATTTTGGTGAGGTAGGGTAACGTAAAGCAGGACGGACTACTAACAACTGATTTAATTAAACGATCGTCTGAATTCGAGGGGCGAAAGATTGGTCTTCGTTTTGAACAGTTTGCTGAACGATTGCGAGTGCTCGAACCCCAGCTCGTAGGCCACTTCGCTTACGGATAATGTAGTGGTCGAGAGCTTCTCTTTGGCGGCGGCAATCAACTTATCGTGAATGTACTGCTGGGCGTTTTGCCCGATCAGCGACCGGAGCATATCACTCAAATAACTGGGCGACAGGTTCAGGTGCGCCGCGAGGTAGCTGACCGTTGGCAACCCCTGACGCAGGGAGGTCTCATCGGCAAAGTAGCGATCCAGTACATCCTCCAGTTTTTGCAACAGATCGTGGTTTACGGCTTTGCGAGTGATGAACTGGCGTTTGTAAAACCGATCAGCGTAGCTCATCAGTAACTCAATCTGAGCAATAAGCACGCTCTGGCTGAAATCGTCGATCCGGCTGTCCAACTCCTTCTCGATCATGTTGAAGAGGCCAATGATCGTCCCTTTTTCCTCTTCCGACAGGTGCAGCGTCTCGTTGGTCGAGTACGAAAAAAAGCCGTAGTGCTTTATGGTCTTCGCCAGTGGGTAGCCCAAAAAGAAATCGGGATGAATCAGCAGCGTATACTGCGAACAGATGCTGCCGTCGTCCTGACTGCTGCCGATGACCTGACCCGGCGACGCGAACAACAAACCACCTTCATCGAAATCATAATAACTCTGGCCGTACTTCAATTTGCCGCCCAGTTTTGGTTTGTACGAAATCTTGTAGAAACCCAGCACATGCGAGCCGGGTAACGCATGCATGGCCACGGGGTTATTGGCGCCATTGATGAGGCTGATCAGCGGATGCCTGGGATTCGGTAGCCCAAAAGCCCGATGGGCATCGGCCAGCGATTCGATTTTATACGGGCCGTTTTCCTCTTTTTTCATAAACCATCACGTAAACCAGATTAACCGATAGCAGTTTACTATCGGTTAATCTGGCTGTTTTAGCTACAATTTGTCTGATCTCGGGGTTCGTTATGCCACTGCCCCCTGCGCGGCGTTGGAAACCGATTCCCAGGCTTCCCAGGTCGCCATTCGTTCCGCATAGGCAGCACGTACCGAGGGCAGGTTATGGCTACCCAGAAAGAACCGGAGCGGTGGATTTTCAGCGTCAACGGCGGCAAACAGCGCGTCGGGAGTGGCCTCCGGGTTGCCCCTTTCCATAGTGCGGAGGTTTCCGAAGAACTGATTTTTGAAGTCCGTGTAGACGTCGAGTCCTTTGGCAAACTTCAGGGATTCCTGACTGCCAAACTCAGTAGCATAGGCTCCGGGTTCAATAATGGTCACGTTGATACCAAACGGCTTTACTTCCGCAGCCAGGCTTTCATGAATGGCTTCGAACGCCCATTTCGACGAACAGTAGTAGCCGATCACCGGCAGCGTTACATGCCCCAGGTTACTCGACGTACCCACGATGTGACCGCTCCCCTGCGCTCTCAACAACGGCAACGCCGCCTGAATCACCGAAACCGGCCCAATGACGTTGGTTTCGTAAAGGGCGCGAATGTCATCCGCGCTGGCTTCTTCGATGGTACCAACCAGCGAATACCCGGCATTATTGAACACGATATCGAGCCGGCCAAAATGCGCGTGGGCTTGCTCAACGGCGGCTTTTACCTGCTCAGGTTGCGTTACGTCGAGCGCCAGCGTCAGCACGTTGTCGCCGTAGGTTGTGGTCAGGTCGGCAATACTATCCAGGTTGCGGGCGGTAGCGGCCACTTTATCGCCCCGTTTGAGGGCCGCCTCAGCCCAAACGCGCCCAAACCCCCGGGACGTACCTGTGATGAACCAGACTTTTGATGCTACAGGCTCACTGCCTGCTTTTTCTTGCGGTATCATAGCGTATTAGCTAGCGTTAAATGATACCACAAAGGTCGGGTGACCCGATTCGCCACCTGTAGCCGAATTGAGGGGGTTTGTAGTCAAAACGAGTACCGCTCCAATCAGACGCCGCCGCCCACTCTACCAGACGGTGATCCGGTCTTGTTCGGGTTTGTACATCTTGTCGCCGGGCTGCACGTTGAAGGCGTTGTAGAACGGCGTGAAGTTCATCAGTGGGCCATTGACGCGCCACTTGGCCGGTGAGTGCGGGTTCGTGTTGACGTACATGCCCATATAGGCGTTCCGGGTTTTCACGCGCCAGATCCGGGCAATCGAGATAAAGAACCGCTGATCAGGCGTGAAACCATCCAGCTTCGCGGTGCTTTTGCCCTGCTCGGTCAGTTTGAAGGCGTCGTAGGCGATGGCCACCCCCGCAATGTCGGCGGTGTTTTCGCCCACCGTGAGTGCCCCTTTCACATGCACCGAATCCAGCACCGTAAACTGATTGTACTGATCGATCACCTGCTGGGTACGTGTTTTGAACTTGGCGTAATCGGCTTTGGTCCACCAGTTGGTCACATTGCCGACTTTATCGAACTGCGCGCCCTGATCGTCGAACGAGTGGGTGATTTCGTGGCCGATCACCATACCGATGCCGCCGTAATTCAGCGCGTCGTCGGCGTTCACGTCGAAGTAGGGCGGTTGCAGGATGCCCGCCGGGAAAACGATCTCGTTGAGCGGCGGGTTGTTGTAGGCCGTTACCGTGGGCGGTGTCGTGTGCCACTCTGTCCGGTCGACGGCTTTACCTACTTTAGCCAGACTTTGCACGTAATCGTTTTTGTTGGCCGACAGCCGGTTTTCGAAATAGGCGTTCCGTTTCACGTCCACCTTCGAGTAATCGCGCCACTTGTCGGGGTAGCCGATTTTCTGCGAGAAGGCATACAGCTTTTCTTTTGCCCGGTTCTTGGTCGAATCGCTCATCCAGTCCAGTTTCGTAATCCGGGCTTCGAAGGCTTTTTTGAGGTTATCGACCAGCACCGCCATCCGTTTTTTGGCGGCTTCGGGAAAGTATTTTTTCACATATAACTGCGCCAACGCCTCCCCCAGCGACCCATCGACGGCCTGCGTCATGTCTTCGGCCCGCGTCTTCTTCACCGCCTGTCCGGTCAGCATTTTGCCATATGCAAACGAGGCATCCACAAAGGGTTGGCTTAGGTACGTGGCGTAGTTAGTGAGGGCGTGGGCCTTCAGGTAAACTTTCCACTCGTCGATGGGAACCGACGTTAGCATCGCGTTCAGCTTGTCATAATACGCCAGTTGGGCCACGTTGACCGAATCGGCGGTTACGCCCAGTTGGTTCATCAGGGTTGGCCAGCGCAGGGCGGGCTGTTTTTGCGCCAGCTCCGCCACGGCCAGTTTGTTGTAATTGGCTTTCACGTCGCGGCGCTCGATGTTCGTTTTGTGGGACGCGGCCAGTTGCTTTTCAACGGCATACACAACGTCGGCATCTTTCTGGGCGATGGCGGCCTCGGTGCCGGTCAGTTCAAACAGGCGGGTGAGGTAGGCGCGGTACGCTTTCTGGATGGCGGCAGTCGACGAATCGGTTTTGAAGTAATACTCCCGTTCGGGCAGGCCGATGCCGGTTTGGGAAAACTGGGCGATGTTGACCGAACTGCGCCGGTTGTCGGGTCCAACGTAGAAGCCAAGGATCGACCGATCGCCCACTTTCTGTTCGTCAGCGACCAACGTCAGCAGCGACGCTACATCCGTTACGGCGTCGATGCGGGCGAGCAGCGGTTTAAGGGGTTCGTAGCCGCGTTGGTTGATCGCGACCGTGTCCATCCCCGAGGCGTAAAAATCACCTACCTTCTGTTCGATGCTCCCGGCTGGGTACGTCCCCGCCGACACGCTATCCAGGATGGCCTGTAGCCGGATGCGCTGCGGGTAATTCATGAACGAATAGGCTCCAACGCCTGCCTGGCTGGCGGGAATCTGGGCGGTGTCGGTCCAGATGCCGTTGGCGTACTTGAAAAAGTCATCGCCGGGTTTCTTAGATGCATCGATGCCCGTGATGACAACGCGTTGTTTGGTTGGTACTGCCGCTCGCTGGCAGGCCCCCGCCAACAGGAGCATCAGCGCGCAATAGACAAGGTTTTTCATGGTGTATAGTGCTAACGAGCGAAGATACTCCAGAAAAGTCAAGGCAAAATAAAAACGAACAGCGTTTCGTTAGCAATTTCACTCAATACTACCTATCTATTTTCTTTGCTACAATCTTCATATGGAGTTTTACGTCGTCCGAAATTGTTCCATCACCATACTGATAAAAGTACTTTTCTGATCCAGAATTGACGCCCCAATCGGTTCGATCAATGACCAGCGTGCCATTCATCTCGACAGTCCCATCCATTCCATCGTTAAAATTCAGTTTGGCCGGAAAAGTAACTGTCTTCGTAATGCCTTCCATGGTCAGAGTTCCCGTAATTTTTATATTCCCTTCTGTTCTGCTTCGTATGCTTCCATCAGTTGGAATTTTTGTCTTTCCATCATTTCCTGTTTCGACTTTTGTCATTACGAATGTTGAAACAGGAAATTTTTTAACATCGAAAAATGGTGGCATTTTATTGCGTGGGCGTTGATCATCAACCTTTTGTTCGATTGTAGTCATATCGACGTCGACTGTACCGCCCGTTAACTGACGATTTTCGATCAGCAATTCACCTTTTAACAGATCGACGTCGCCTGTT
Organism: Fibrella aestuarina BUZ 2; assembly: GCF_000331105.1. Lineage (NCBI taxonomy): Bacteria > Pseudomonadati > Bacteroidota > Cytophagia > Cytophagales > Spirosomataceae > Fibrella > Fibrella aestuarina. Next base: position 5,203,098 of record NC_020054.1, read on the forward strand.
GTTGACCCATCACCACGAAACGTAGACCCTTCCCATCCACCAAGAAGCATAGAGACTTTCCAGATGATGACACTTTGCTTCGTGTCTACGCGGTATTTCTTCTGACCTTTTTTGTTATAAAAGTCCGTGATGGTCTTTCCATCATAGCGATAGACGCCGGTTGCATCGCCAAACCAAATACTGCCATCGCTTGCCTCCGAAATCCCAAAAAAAGCCTTTCCAGACCTAATTTCGGTTACAGTGGTCTTATCACCATCCAGAGAATTGGCGTCATACCGGGAAACGGCCTGAACCGTCGAATTAGCAGGATTTACCGGGCCGGTAGTCCAGATGTTTCCTTGTTTATCCTGGATTATCGCAGTAGCACCTCTCTCCGATACCTTCGTAAACGTATGGCCGTTATAACGCCAAAGGCCACCGGTCCGGCTTACGTTAAAGCCATTGTTACCGCTGAACCAGATGGTCCCTTTTCGATCTTCCAGTATAGCCGAAACGTGGAGAAAGGGCTCGCCTTTGTGGGTTAACGTGGTAAATTTCTTCCCGTCATACACAAAGGCGTCGCCTCTTGTGCCAACCCACAATCTTCCTGTTTTATCGGCAATGATGGTATTAATATCATTATTCAGTTTTTCATCTTTATAAAAAAGCGGGACGTTCGGAGACGTAAACGTCTGAAACGATTTTCCGTCGTAACGACTTAGGCCACTTGCAGTACCAAACCAGATAACACCGGCTTTATCTTCATAAATAGCTGTAACCCGATTATCGGCAAGACCTTCCGTAGTTGTAAAATGTTGAACGGACTTTCCGTTGTCATAATAAACGCCTGAATCAGTAGAAATAAACCAACTATTCCCCTGACGATCTTCCAGAACATCCCAGAATTTATGCTGCCCTAGTTTAGCGGTCAGGTTAGTAAACAATTTTCCATCGTATTGAAAAACATCACCAAATGATTCGTTATTCGGGCCAGCCATTAAAAGGCCATCATTCCTACCTTTTTTTATACTACGAACTAATATGTTTGGTCCTATGTCTTTGATTTCGGTCTTGATAGTATCGTTTGATTCATCTGTTTGGTTTTGTTTGCAGGAAGCGCAAAAAGTAGACAGGAAAAGTAAAGCATATACGAGGGCGTAGTTCATTCTTTTTCTTTTTTAATGCCAACGAATGTCAACCGCAACGGCGGGCTGTAAACCTAGCCGTCTTTATGCTGAGATGTGTTGGAGCGCTAGTAAAAGAATGTGAATGAAACGTAAAAGCCGCTTTTACGGATTGTGGCAAACTCCTGCCCCTAACTCGTTATACGTATTGACAAGCGGTTAATGCTCAGGCAACGTCTGCATCGGCGGCCCGGCGGTATTCATTGGGCGATTGGCCGACTCGCTGTTTGAATACGCGGATAAAGTGCTGAGGGTATTTAAAGCCCAGATCGTAGGCGATCTGGCTGACCGACTTGCTCTGGTCGAAGATGCGTTCTTTGGCTACGTCAATTAGCTTAGCCTGAATGTATTCCTGCGCGGTTTTGCCGGTTTCTTTCTTGATCAGATCGCCGAAATAATTGGCCGACAAGTTCAGTTCACCCGCGCAATACGCCACCGAGGGCAGGCCAATTGTCTGTGGTTTATCAGTCTGGAAATACGCGTTCAGCACCTTCTCGAACCGCTCCAAAACGCCCTGATGCGCGTGATTGCGGGTGATAAACTGCCGGTCGTAGAAACGGACGCAATAATTCAAAAACAGCTCTACACTATTGACAATCAACTTCTTGCTGTGCTTGTCGATGGTCTGCTGTAGTTCGTATTCGATTTTCGCGAAGAAATCCAGCACCAATTCCCGCTCCCGTTTCGACACGTGCAGGGCTTCGTTGGACTGGTAACTAAAGAAGGTGTAGTCCTGTATGTGCCGCCCCAGCGCGGTGCCGTGGATCAGATCGGCGTGGAAAACCAGTGCATAGCCTTTGGGCTGATACACGTCGCCGTTGCTGTTCATCCCGACTACCTGACCCGGCGCCAGAAACACCAGGGTGCCCTCCTGATAATCGTATGTGTGGCGGCCATACACCAGATCGCCGCACTTAACATCTTTCAGCAGGATGGCGTAAAAGCCAAAATACATACCCGATCCGGCTCGAGGCGCTGCTTTCGAGAAGTCGATGACACTGATGAGTGGGTGTAACGTTTCGTGCTTATTGAATACGTTGTAATCCGTGACCGTTTCGAATCGTAGCAGGGTGTCCATAGCCTTGTTGGTTGACCTATCTCAAAAATAGCACTTTCCAAACGGGCGGCCGGATGCCTTTTTGCGCATCCGTAATAGTGGTAGTAACTCCCGTAATCTATATACCCGTCGGGCGTCGAATGACTCTGACCTTTGTGCTGTAAACAGACCGGCAGTGGCTGCTAGAGTCGCGTTAGGAAACGAATACACGAACGCAATCAATTCAATACCATGCAAACACGTCAATTAGGTAATAGCGGCCTGGAGGTATCCGCCATTGGCTTCGGCTGTATGGGGTTAAGTTTTGGCTACGGTCCATCAACGGACAAACAGACGGCCATCGACTTACTCCGTGCCGCTTTCGATCAGGGCGTCACCTTCTTCGATACGGCTGAAGCGTACGGCCCCTTTGTCAACGAAGAGCTGCTGGGCGAAGCCTTACAGCCCGTTCGGGATCAGGTCGTTATTGCCACCAAGTTCGGCTTTCGGGACGGCGTCTCGACCAAAGGGCCCGACAGTCGCCCCGAACGTATTCGTCAGGTGGCCGACGAAGCGCTGAAACGGCTCCGCACCGACCGCATCGACTTGTTTTACCAGCACCGGGTCGACCCTGCGGTGCCGATGGAAGACGTAGCCGGTACCGTCAAAGACCTCATTCAGGCTGGCAAGGTGAAGCACTTCGGCCTGAGCGAAGCCGGTGTGACCTCCATCCGGAAAGCCCACGCGGTTCAGCCGATAGCGGCCCTGCAAAGCGAATACTCCTTGTGGTGGCGGGAACCCGAAAAAGAGATTCTCCCGGTCCTGGACGAACTGGGCATCGGGTTCGTGCCGTTCAGCCCACTGGGCAAAGGGTTTCTGACGGGCAAAATCGACGCGACGACGACCTTCGACAAGACCGATTTCCGCAACGTTGTGCCTCGTTTTTCGGAAGAAAACCGAAAAGCCAATCAGGCCCTGGTCGATTTATTGAGCACGATGGCGGCCGAGCGCCAGGCCACCCCCGCACAGATTGCGCTGGCCTGGTTGTTAGCGCAGAACCCCTGGATCGTCCCGATTCCCGGCACGACCAAGCTGCACCGGTTAGAGGAAAACATAGGAGCTGCAGCTATTACCCTGTCTACCGACGACATCGGCCAGATTAACACCGCCTTTGCCCAGATTCCGGTGCAGGGCGACCGTTACCCGGAACACCTGCAAAAACTGGTGGGCAAGTAAGCCACCGAGATCGGCAATGGCTCCCACTCCTGAAACGCCTCGCCGCTTTTTGCCCACCGTAGCCTATTCGGTACCCGTCATCCCGATTCGGTATCTGTTTGTGCCTGGCCCGAACCGCCTGCGTCAGTTGCGGTTCGGGCCAGTTGATTACTGATATGAACTGTATCGTAACCAGGCCCGGTTGTAGGATACGAGCACCCGTGCGCTCCCGCAGCGCTTTACTCCATGCACGTAGCTAGCCCTCCCATACCGGTTTATCCGCTCCAGCCCGACGAAACCGGCAACACCCAGTTTCGTCTCTATACGTATCAGGGGAACCTCCCCGATCAGGCGGATCTGCTGATTCCACACCGCAAGGATCATTACTTACTGGTGTTTATCCGGCGGGCGGGCAGTCGCCAATGGATCGACACCACGCCCTACGTACTCAGGGACAACACGATCTACTTTAGCGGCCCCAACCAGGTCATCGTCAAGGAAGGTATGCACCAGTTGTGGAGTACGGGCATTGCCTTTACGAATGAATTTCTGTCGTTGCAGGAAAACGCGTTCCTCAGCCAGCTCTCGTTGCTCCAAAACCCACAGAACGGCCATGAACTACCTCTTGCCGAGGCCGATGTGCGCTTTGTCGAAGCGCAGTTGGCCAACATTACAGCGGAGTATCACCGCCCCGGCGACTGGCAGCAACGGATGCTCTCGGCTCACCTCACGGTGCTGCTAACGTACCTGAGCCGCCTCTACACCGCGCAGTTCAGGGATACGCCTCCCTCGGCTGACAAGCTGCTGCTGAAAACGTTTCAGGCCACGATTGACGCGTGTTTCCGCGAGCGGCATGAGGTAAGCGACTATGCCTCGCTGCTCAACCTGTCGGCGGGCTATTTGGGCGAAGTGGTGAAACAGCAAAGTGGCAAGCCCGCCATCAAGCACATCCATGAACGGATCGTGCTGGAAGCCCGACGCCTGCTGTTTCACACCAACGATTCGTTGAAAGAAATTGCTTTTGACCTCGGCTTTTCCGATGCGTCGTACTTCAGCCGCTTCTTCAAACGCGAAACCGGCCTGACGCCGGCTGACTACCGCCACAACAGCCGTAAAATGTACCAGTGATGCCGTAGAATGTGTACCAGCTGGGCGCCCGGCCTTCCCTAGCTTTGTCCCGTTAATCACGCAAGGATGAAGACAGTATTGATAACAGGCGCCAACAAAAGTATTGGCTTTGAAACCGCCCGGCAGTTGCTACAGCAGGGCTATTACGTGTATTTGGGCAGTCGCGACGCGCAGAAAGGGCAGCAGGCCGCCGATCAGCTACGGGCCGACGGCCTCGATCAGGTGGAGCCCGTTGTGATCGACGTCGATGACCCGTCGTCGATCAACGCCGCCCGGGCCGCAATCGGCCAGAAAACACCGGTACTGGATGTGCTCATCAACAATGCCGGTATCCACGGTTCCATGCCGCAGACGTCGCTGGAAACGGATAGCCGCGCCTTCAGGCAGGTGTTCGACACCAACTTCTTCGGCGTCATCGACGTAACCCAGGCGTTCATCGATCTGCTGCGGCAGTCGCCGGCACCACGCATCGTCAATGTTACCTCGGGGCTGGGTTCGCTTACGCTGCACAGCGACCCGACCTGGAAATACCATGCCGTTAAGCCCACCAGCTACGTCGCGTCGAAAGCCGCCCTGAATGCCTATACCATCGTGCTGGCCCACGACCTGCGCGATACGGCTTTCAAAGTCAACGCCGTTGACCCGGGCTATACCGCCACCGATTTCAACAATCATTCGGGCCCCGGCACTGTTCCCGATGCAGCGGCGCGCGTTGTGAAAGCCGCCACCTTGGACGCCGATGGCCCCACGGGTCAGTTCTATAGCGACGACAATAGCCCCGAAACAGGCATCAGCCCCTGGTAATCCCTTTCGCTGGCTGGCAACGTACCTGGAACGTACCCAGCGTTGGTTGCCAGCCAGTGATTTGTGTCATCAGCCACGGCTGGTGCGCAGGGCGCAGGCCTATCCCCTCCCCACCGGGTCTTTTTGCCGCATCCATTGCCGCAACTCCCCCATCGACCGGAGGTTCAGCTTTTGCAGCACGTTGAATTTGTGGGTCTCGACGGTCTTGACGCTGATGAACAGCCGCTCGGCAATTTCCTTGTTGGTGTAGCCCCGCGCAATCTGTTCCACCACTTCATACTCCCGGCTCGTTAATTTTCCCTCGCTCAGCACCGGGTGGCTCGTAGTCGTTCTGTTGCGGTCACCGAAGTGCGGCGACAAGAAGCGGTACCCGGCGGCTACCTTGCTCAGGCAGCTCACCAGTTCGTCGTTTACGTGGTCGGCGCATACTTTGCCGCTGATATCAAGCTCGTCGAAGGCATTGAGCCAACTCACCCCACTCGGCAACAGCACCACGCACTTGACCGGCAACTTGGGCCAGGTCCGAATGCGCTTCACCAGTTCAATGCTCGATTCGTGGCAGCCAGGATCGGGTTCCACCAGCACGAAGTTGGGCAGTAGCTGGCACAGGGTCTGCAAAATGTCGTCGCCATAATCAGCCGCGTTGATGAAGGTGTAAAAGTCGGGCGGGTTGGTAAAGCAGTTGACTAACGCACTCTGGTCGGGTAGCCAGTAAGCCACCGTTTGCGGAATTCCTTTTTTCATAACGTGCAATTGATAGTAAAGCTATTTGTGCCGAATGAATGTATTTCTTCGTGAGTGTGGAGGCGGCTGCGCCAGCAAGAGGTGCGCTACTACGACTACGCTGTTGGTTAACTACGGTTGATCTACTTTTCAGTCTAATATATGTTTGTAAGATCATAATTATATAGAATAGTTATCGGTAGGTAGGTATCTTACCAGGCGGGCAGTACGGCTGCTCGGTGGGCGTATGATCTGCGTAAGCAGCTAAACAAGCGGTCAACCTGTATTGGGTGGCTGACTTCGTGGGGGTCTCGTCCAACTCGTCTATTTTGCCGTTACCTTAGCGGTTTATCTGCAAACACCGATGAAAAATCGACTTTTTATGATCCTGGCTGGCTCGTCGCTGGCCTTTACTGCCTGTGGCCAAACCGCGTCGACCCAAACTGGTAGCGGGCTGGCTCCGGTCGAAACCAAAGAACCCAACTCCGCTTACAAACCCGCCTTCGCTGGCCAAACGCGCGTGGCTGGCGTTAAATCCAGCACCAATTACCAGCGCACCGTTCTGACCGAGGCTCTCAAGAGCCCCTGGGGCATCACAAGCCTGCCCGACGGCCGCCTGCTGGTTACCGAAAAAGAAGGCACCCTCCGCCTTGTCACCACCGACGGCAAAGTAAGCGAGGCGATTACGGGTATTCCGAAAGTCAACCCGGCCGGACAGGGTGGCCTGTTGGGCATTCGGGTCGACCCCGATTTTGCGAAAAACCGCATGGTTTACTGGGTCTTTTCAGACGCCACGCCCGAGGGTAACCTGACGGCCGTAGCCAAGGGCAAACTGGCCGCCAACGATAAAACCATCGAAGGCGCCACGGTGATTTACCGCGCCACACCCGGCTACAAGGGCACGCTCCACTACGGTGGCCGGATTCTGGTGGCACCCGATGGTAACCTGCTGATCAGCACCGGCGAACGGTCGGATAAGGTAACCCGCCCGCAGGCGCAGCAGCTCAATTCAGGGCTGGGTAAGGTAATCCGGATCACCAAAGAGGGCCAACCCGCTCCGGGCAACCCGTTTGCGGGGCAGGCCGACGCCCGTCCCGAACTGTATTCGTATGGCCACCGGAACGTGCAGGGCCTGGCGCTGCACCCAGTTACGGGCGAGTTGTGGGAAAATGAGTTTGGCCCCCGCGGCGGCGACGAACTGAACCTGATCAAACCCGGCAAAAACTACGGCTGGCCCACCATCACCTACGGCATCGAATACAGCGGCGACAAAGTCGGCGAGGCCATCCAGCAAAAAGACGGGCTGGAGCAGCCGGTTTATTACTGGGACCCGAGTGTATCGCCCAGCGGCATGACCTTCTACACGGGCGACGCGATCCCCGAGTGGAAAAACAACCTGTTCATCGGCTCGCTGAGCGGGATGCACGTGGTTCGGCTGGTGATCGAGAACAACAAGGTGGTTGGCGAAGAACGCCTGCTGGCCGACGAACTTCAGCGCTTCCGCGACATCACCCAGGGCAAAGACGGTGCCCTCTACGCCATCACGGACCAGGGCCGCCTGTACCGTATCAGCAAAAAATAAGATCAGTCTAGAACAACGCAACGGGGTTCGGCAAAAGGCGCACTAGCTACCTTTTGCCGAACCCCGTTGCGTTTATCGGGTGATGTGTACGTCAGTCACGCACGCTGTCGTATCCCCTATTCATACGCCACGACGGCCTTGATCACCTGCTGATCAGGGTCGTAGAGCGACGTAAAGTCGTCGGTTAGCGTGGCGAAGGTTAGCCGGTGAGTAACGTACCCATCGACCGACAACAGACCCGCTCGGAGCAGCCGGATGATTTTGGTAAAGTCGGTGGGGTAGGCATTGCGTGACGTTCGGATCGTTAGCTCTTTCATCTGGATGTAGGGGTCGTGGAACGTTAGGTCGCCGATAAACAGGCCCACGTAGACCACCGTTCCGCCCGGCGCTACGTACTCCACGCACCGCTCCATCGACTGCTTGTTGCCCGTGGCGTCGATCACCACCGTGGGCAGTTTACCACCCAGCAGCGCCTGTAACTCCTCGACCACCGTCTCGCTGACGGTCAGCGTATCGACGCCGGGCAGCGTTTGCCGGACGAAGTCAAGCCGCGTCTGATTCACGTCGAGGGCCACGATCCGGGCGGCGGTCAACTGCCCCATCATCATGGCGGCAATGCCAATGGGCCCCGCGCCTACCACCAGCACAATATCGTTGGGCTGCACCATGCCCCGGTCGATGGCGTGGCTGCCGATAGCCAGGGGTTCGATCACGGCGATCTGCTCCAGCGCCAACCCGTTGGCCGGAAACACCTGACTGGCCTGGTAGATCATGTACTCCTGCATGGCGCCGTCTTCGTGCACGCCCAGCACCCGCACGTTGGGGCCGCAATGGGTTTTGCCCAGTTGCACCGCCTGATCAGTCGAGATGTTGCGATACGGCATCACGGCGCACCGATCGCCCACGGCCAGGTGGGTTACGCCCCCGCCCAGTTCGACTACCTCGGCAGCAATCTCGTGGCCCAGAATCCGGGGATATGAGAAAAAGGGCTGGCGTCCTTTGTAGGCGTGCAGGTCGGTCCCGCACACACCCAACGCCTTAATTTTCAGCAGTACTTCACCGGCACCAGGCTGGCCGGGGTGTTCTTTTTCGATGCGCCTGAACGCACCGGGTTCGTCGAGAATAATGGCATTCATAAGAGGTAAATCCTGAAAGCGCCCACAGCGCTACGGTAGAAAGCGGACCAGTAGGCCTGATTTACCCCGCCGGCCCGCCCGACGCACCCGCCTTTTCGAGCCGACGCCCTACAGGCGCTTCTCAGACAGCGAGTTGCGTCAGTTTTTCTTTGAGCGAAACAAAATCGAGGGGCTTGGCCAGGAAATCGTCGGCACCCAGCGTCATCGCCTGTTCTTTGCTTTCTTCGTCGCCATAGGCCGTAATCATCATCACCACGGGGGGGCGGTCGGGCTTCACCTGCCGGATGTGCCGCAGCAGTTCCAGCCCACTCATGCCCGGCATATTAATGTCGGAAAGGATCAGGACGGCTTCGTGGGGGCGTTCGTTGAAAATGGTCAGTGCTTCTTCGCCCGACGAGGCAAAGGTCATGTGCACCGCACCGCTCCGGATTTCGCGCCGGAAACGCTGCTCAAATAGCGGCTGAACATCCGCTTCGTCGTCAACAACAAGGATATGCGTCATGGGGTATCGTTTAACGGGTGGCGTTTCGAGTTTTCAGCTGGCGGGTACGGTCTTACTCTGGCGTCAGCCAACTCGAAACTAAAAACTCATTCAAACCGCTGGCAGCAGAATGGTAAAGGTAGTGCCTTTGCCTTCGATGCTATCGACCTGCATGGTGCCATTGTGGCCTTTGGTGATAATCTCGTAGCTCAGGCTCAGGCCCAGCCCCGTGCCGCTGCCGCTGGGTTTGGTGGTAAAAAAGGGTTGAAAAATCTTCTGTTGCAGTTCGTCGGGCACGCCGGTGCCGTTGTCGGCTACTATGATCTCGACGCCAATGGGAGTTTGCCGGGTCGTTACCTTCACAAACGGCCGGTAGGCCAGCCCCACCAGCGTGTCTTTTTCGCGTTCGGCCTGCTGGCGCTGCTGGACGGCGTAGAAGGCGTTGTTGAACAGATTCAGCAGCACCCGGCCGATGTCCTGACCCACCACCGACACCGGCGGCAGGCTCGGGTCCAGCTCCGCCTCGAAGCTGGCGTTGAAGCTCTTGTCCTTGGCCCGCAAGCCGTGGTAGCTCAGCCGCAGGTACTCCTCGGCTAGCGCGTTGAGGTCGGTGGGCTCCCGCTGCCCCGTCGAGCTGCGCGAGTGCTGCAACATCGAGCGCACGATGCCCGAGGCCCGCTGGCCGTGGTGCTGGATCTTGCTCAGGTTCTGCACCAGATCGCTCAGCAGTTCCTCTTCCAGCTCGGCGTCGCGCTGGGGGGCGGGGCGGGTGCGTTCCTCGCGCAGCTCCTCGAGCAGGTCCACCGAGACCTCCGAGAAGTTGTTGACGAAGTTCAAGGGGTTCTGGATCTCGTGGGCGATGCCCGCCGTCAGCTCACCCAGCGACGCCAGCTTTTCGCGCTGCACGAGTTGGTCCTGCGCGGCGCGAAGCTCGTTCAGGGCCATCTGGAGTTCTTCTTTCTGGCGGCTCAGTTCCGCCTTTTGCTGGGTCAGCTCCTGGGTACGTTCCTGCACCAGCTCTTCCAGCAAATGCCGTTCGCGGCGCTCCTGTTCTTCTTTTTCCTTCCGCTCCTCAACTTCTTTGCGATACGTCTTTCGCTGTCTGGACGCGAAGAAGAAAATCGAGAACACCCACACGTACCCAAACCCCACGGCGCTTTCGAAGAAGTTGCTGTAGGGGTTGAAAACCGAGGTTGGCAGCACCAGTTTTACCAGCGATGAGGTCACCAGCACCAGCCAGAACGGCACCATCGCCAGCAGCAGGGTGCGGGCGGGCGGGTACCGGCGCGAGCCGATGTAGGTCAGGTAAATGACGATGGCAATGACGACATACGCCACCCAGGTAGCCCGAATTTCAAACTTACCGTTTGCCTCCCCAATCTGATCCAGCACAAACAGGCCAATCAGCCCGTAGGCCGACCAGGTTAGCCAGCGGTCCCAGGTCGGTTTACGCTCCCTGGTATTGAGGAACGTACGTACCTGAAACAGCAAAAATAACGTAACGCCAAGGACGGGAAAGTTCATGAACCAATGGGTTTGCTGTACACAGTCTTCTGTTCACTGTTTACTGTCTTCTGTTGCCTAACGCCGGATCAACTTGCGCCAGCCAACAGAAGACAATGAACACATACTATGAGGACTCCTTAAATCGGTAACGTAATCACAAATTCGGTAAAGGCATCGGGGCGTTGGTCGCTGGACTCCACGCGCAACGTACCGGCATGGGCTTTGGTAATAATATCATAGCTCAGACTCAGGCCCAGCCCCGTGCCACTGCCGGTTGGCTTGGTCGTGAAAAAGGGTTGAAAAATCTTGCGTTGCAGGTCTTCAGGAATACCGGTGCCGTTGTCGCGCACCCGAATCTCCACCGACGACCCGACCCGCTGGGTACGTACCCGAACGGCCGGCTGGTAACCGGGTTCATCCTGCTGCTTGCGCTGCTGGACGGCGTAGAAGGCGTTGTTGAACAGATTCAGCAGCACCCGGCCGATGTCCTGACCCACCACCGACACCGGCGGCAGGCTCGGGTCCAGCTCCGCCTCGAAGCTGGCGTTGAAGCTCTTGTCCTTGGCCCGCAAGCCGTGGTAGCTCAGCCGCAGGTACTCCTCGGCTAGCGCGTTGAGGTCGGTGGGCTCCCGCTGCCCCGTCGAGCTGCGCGAGTGCTGCAACATCGAGCGCACGATGCCCGAGGCCCGCTGGCCGTGGTGCTGGATCTTGCTCAGGTTCTGCACCAGATCGCTCAGCAGTTCCTCTTCCAGCTCGGCGTCGCGCTGGGGGGCGGGGCGGGTGCGTTCCTCGCGCAGCTCCTCGAGCAGGTCCACCGAGACCTCCGAGAAGTTGTTGACGAAGTTCAAGGGGTTCTGGATCTCGTGGGCGATGCCCGCCGTCAGCTCACCCAGCGACGCCATTTTCTCTTTCTGCACCAGCTGATTCTGGGTCGTGCGCAGTTCATCGAGCGACTGTTGCAGCTGGGCGGTGCGCTCAGCGACCTGTTGCTCGAGGCGTTGTTTCTGGCTCGCCAGCAGTTGCTGCCGTTCTTTTTCCTGCTCGAAGGACTGCTTCGACAGACGCTGCACTTCCAGCAACTGCCCGGCCATCCGCCGTTGGGTGTAAATAAACGACCGCGCCACGTAGAGCGAAATCGACAGCGGAATGCACAACACGGCGGTATTGTAGATAATTTGTACCTGAAAGCGGGTCAGCGCAACGGGCCGGATAAACGCCAGTTCGTCGACGCTGTAGAGGCAGTAGACAAAGAACAGCACCAGAGCCGCCACCATACCTGCCGTGATGAACTCGCCCCCCCACTGCCGCCGCGCCTTGAGCATCACCCGGCTGCACTCAGCCGTTACCAGCAGCGCCGGTCCGAACTCGATCCAGAGCAGATCGGTGTCACGCCGCACGAAAAAGAAAACCACGCACAAGCCCACCAGCCCCACTACAATGCCGTAGTTAAGCCCCATTTTCTTCTCGAAAATCGCGTAGATGGCCGTCAGCAGGGCAACGTACCCAACCGGGTAGGCCAACGTACCCAGCAAGGTCCAGCGGGCGTAGGCCGTTTGCGTATCGACCAGCGTAAACAGCTGAGCGATAGCCAGAAACGCAACCCCAAAGCAAAAGCAGGCCAGCGCCGTGGAGCCGTTGGTGCGGTCGGCAGTGTTGTAAAACCGGAATACCGTGTGCAGCAGAAACAGCACGAAAAACAAGCCCGCCGTAAACGCCCCCGCAATGGGTTGCCAGCGAATCATGAACGAGTCGGTGAGGTCGGCGTCGGCGGGGTAGAGAGTTGCCAGAAATAGGTGACTATCGGGGGCCGTATACTGCCCTACACTCAGGCCATCGTCCTGCACGGCAAACCGCAGCGCCAGCGTCAATGTCCCGGTTGAATCAGGCCTGACGACCAGCGTATGCCGCCGAAACGGGTTCGTAGCCTGGATGGGCTGCCCATCGGTGGGGAACACGCCGGTTCGTCGCCGCAGTTGCCCATTGACAAACAGGTCAGACGCCGCCGTTTGTTGCCAACGCAGGGTAAAAGCCTGGGTTCGCAGCGCCTTCGGGATCGTCACGCGCAGCCGAAGCCAGCCAAGCCGGTCGGGCAGTTGAGGCAGCAGGTCGGCCACCAATTGGGTGGGGTCAATCGGTTTCCAGTCGCGATCAGCCAGGTTGGGTTGGCTCCAGGTCGGGTCATCGCCCGCCCGAAACGCCCAGGTCGTTCGCAGCGATATCCCCGAATCGGCCAGGCTTTCGACCGTCACGGTCTGCGCAACAGCCAACCGACAAAGTAGCCAGCCAATCAAAACAAAACAGATACGGGGCATAGGTGGCAAGGGGATCAATGGCTAAAGAAACGCCATTCGGCCCAAAGCCGCAAGCCGATGGGGCTGGATGGTCACTATAGCCCATAAACAGTGGTGCCATTCCGTCGACGGAATGGCACCACTGTTTCGCTTGGTATGGGTAAGCAGGCTCAGGGTTTCCGCTCGTAGGTGAACTCCTCTACGTTGCCGTTGGTGTACTCGATGCGCATCACCAGGCCATCGGCATTGTAGGTGATCTGCTTGGTATTGTTGGTGATGTTATTCCGGTTAAACAGCTTCACCTGCGTATCGCTGAAATAAGCCGAATTGTCGAACGGAGCAGTATTGAATGGATTAGCACTTGAAACTAATGAATTGCCATAATACAGCGCCTGTAAGTTAAACCCCACTAGCCCTCGATACGGGTTAGGCTTGTCATCGTAGGCATATGTAGTTCCATTTATAGCGACGGCATTTTCTCCATTGAAAACATAGGTTTCGTCAGGGACGGTAGTCGACCCATCGAGCCGACTGACCGGTAGCAGAGAGGAACCGGAATAGGTGAACTCAACGCCCAATAGTCGAATGAACAGTCCATATGGGCTAAAAGAATCAAAACCGACCCGATTTGTGGTTAGCCTCCCCGCCGCATCATATTCATACCGCCCATACACGAAAGGCTTAAAATCCGGAACCTGATCGTTAACGACTTTACTGAACTGGAGTACCCTGTCAGAGTCGTACCGAACGGCCCGGTACGTGTCGTTCACTGTTGTAAAACCCGAAAACCGCCCTGTTGCATCGTACGTCAAGGTATACGTTGTTGCCGGATAGGTATTGTTGCCCACGGTACGGGCATTGTAATTAACCGACTTCAAGCGAAACGCACCCAGCGGATTGGGATCGTCGAGGCGGTGGTCGCAGCTTAGCAGCAACGAGGCGGGCAGTAGGACGGCCCAAAGCAAACGGAGTGTTTTCATAATCGATGTTGTATACCACGCACAATGAGCAGATGTATTTCTCAGCGTAGTAAATCAAGATATTACTTACTGATTATTAATCCCTTCAACTTTATGAAACGAAGGGTGTTTACGGTTTTCGTTCATAGATAAACTCCTCTACGTTGCCGTTGGTGTACTCGATGCGGGTTACCAGACCATCGGCATTGTAGGTGATCTGCTTGGTATTGTTGGTGATGTTATTCCGGTTAAACAGCTTCACTTGTATATCGGCAAAGTAGTCGCTGTTATCGAATGGCGTGTTGGCCGGGCGGGCCAGTTGTGGGTTTTCAGAGAACGTAGTAAATCCATTGAAGCCCAGCAGTCCATAATACGGGTTAGGCTTATCGTCGTAGGTGTACGGCGTTCCGTTGATGGTGACGGCATTGCCATTGACAAACGTGTAGTCTTCCTGGGCATTGTTGATGGTGAGTTGCGACTCCAGATACCCCCGACGTACGGGCTGCGGCACCAGCACACCCTGCTGCGCGGTATACACGTACCCATAGCGACGCAGCACCTGATCGGTTCTTTTGGTGGGATCGGTGGGGTCTATCCCGCGGTTCCAGGTTGTGATCTGACTAACCGGCGCATCGGGCGAATGCGTGTACGTCATAAACTCGCCCAAAAACGAGTTTGATAAATCCGTTACCACCTGCACGGGCCGATCCTGCGCATCCCGCTCTACACGGTATTGCTGGAAGAACAACCCGTTCCCCTGCGTATAACTGAACGTATAACTGATCACTGACCCCTTCGAATTGTATGTCAGCTGATAGCCCCGTTGCTGGCGGGGTATGCCGTTCACGGTACGCGCATTGTAACTAACCGATTTCAGCCGGAACTGCCCCAGCGGACTGGGGTCGAGGCGATGATCGCAGCTTAGCAGCAACGAGAGGGGCAGTAAGGCTACCCAAAACAGGCGTATTGTTTTCATAATCGATGTGTTGTGGTTGCGCGTTCTATTTGGGAGTAAAAAAAAGGTAAGTCACCCCGTTATTACCAATTGATGAAACGGCCCAGAATCGGCTGGTTTTGGTTTTCTTTGCCCTATGGTGACGACACGCGCCCGGAACCGGGTCAATCAGTCGTTGGGCATTCGCGCCGACGAAGGGACGACCGTCCGGCTGTTTTTTGGACATAATTTTCTGCTGGGCATTGGCACCGTGCTGGTTTACGTAACCGCCACGCTGTTACTGCTCGAAAACCACCCCGAAACCAACCTGCCCCTTGCCTACATCGCCTCCGGGCTGGGCATGATGGCTGTGGGCAAAATCTACGCGCATTTCGAGCACCACCTGGCCCTGCGGCAACTGGTCACGCGGGTGCTGTGGTCGGTCATTATCCTGACGGGCGTCATCGGGGTGCTGGTGGCCTTCGGGCACTCGGTCGTGACGGCCATCGCCATTATGGTGGGCTACCGGTCCATCTACTTGCTGACCAATCTGGAATTCTGGGCTGTATCGGCGCTGGTATTCGATGTACGTCAGAGCAAGCGGCTGTTTGGCGTCATCAGTTCGGGCGATATGCCCGCCAAAGCGATCGGGGCCATCTTGGCGGCGCTCATTCACGGGCATGGTCCACTGCTGTGGCTGCTGCTGCTGGCCTTTGCCTGTTACGGGGCCGCCCTGCTGATCACCAACCAGACCTTGCGCCTGCACGACGTGGAAGCCACCGCCCGCCCCGCTCGCGCCACGCAGCGGCCCATCAAGGCACTCGTCAACCAGCTGTTTGGCGGTAGTGACCTGATCTTCGCCGTCTGCCTCACGCTCGTGCCCGTAGCGATGCTAGCGGCGGGCATCGAATACGAATTCTTCGTCAACGTAAAGCATAAATTTCACGATCAGGGCGACGTGATGGGCGCGCTGGGGCGGGTGCTGGCCGCCACGTACCTGTTGGCCATGGGCGTAAAAGCCCTGTTTTCGCGCCGGGCGCTGGATCGGTTCGGCATCCCCGCCACCCTGACACTGCTCCCCGCCGTGGCGGGTCTGGGGCTACTGGCCTACGGGCTGCTGGCCGGGCAGGCCAACAACGACCAGGCTCAGCTGGTCTATTACAGCTTGTTGTATGTGGGGTTTGAAGTGGTTCGCCGGGCCATTTTCGATCCGGTCTTGCTGGTCTTGTTTCAACCGCTGCCGCCGCAGCAACGGCTCAAGGGTCACACCTTGGGCAAAGGCTTCTACGAACCGCTGGGCATGACCCTCGCCGGGGTGGCCCTCTACCTGGTGGCGCTGCTGGGCGAACGTACCTACGGCTGGCTTCTGCTGGGCGGTGGCCTGCTGGCGCTGGCCCTGCTGCTGCTGACCCGCCGCACCTACCGCCGGTATGTACTGACCTTGCAGGATGCGCTGAGTCACCGGTTTGTTGCCCCCGACTCGCTGGCCATGCCACAGGCCGCTACGGCCTTTATCGAAACCGCACTGGCCAGCCCCAATGCCCTCGACGTACTGAATGCGATCGACTACATCCCCACGCTGCCACCCGAGGAACAGCAGCGCCACATAGGTACGTTGCTGCGCCACCCCGACGCGCAAGTCCGGCAACAGGCTATGGCGCTCACCGACACCACCGCCGAACACCTGCCCACGTTGGCTGAACTGGCACAACAGGACCCCGACCCTGACCTTCGCCGGTACGCCGCCGAGCAACTCGCGCAGCAGGCAACCACCGCTGACGGGGCGGCATGGGTCACCACGCGGGAAGCGGTACAGCGACTCCTCACCACCGCCGATCAGGCTGGGCGTGAAGGTGCCATCATCGGCGCGTTGCGAAGCCAGCCCGCCGACAAAGCCGCCGTCGACAGCCTTGTCCAACTGATCAACAGCCCCGACTCAGCCGACCAGATCACGGCGCTCCATTGTTTGGCCACCACCCCGCTGGCCCGCCAGGAGGCGTTCGTTCAACGCGCACTGACCGACGCGACACTGGTCGAAGCGGCCTTACCCGCCGCGGCCCAGTACGACGCCATTCGCCCTGCGCTGACCACGTTTCTAACCAACCGGCACTACTGGCGATCCGCCAGTGAAGCCCTGATTGCGCTGGGCGACGAGGCTTTGCCGCTGCTACCCAGGCCATCGCTGTCGGCAGCCGATGCGGCGTTGGTGCGCCGCCTGGCGGTTGTGGCGGGGCGGGTCGGTACCGAAGCGGGCCGCCAGTGGCTGCTAACGTACCTGGCCGACGCCCCCTTTGCTCTGCGGGGCCCCTTGTTAACGGCGTTGAAAGAATATGACCCCGACGCTGCTAACGCGCCGCTTTATCACCGCCTCATGGCCGACGAAGCCCATTTGGCGCAACGGTTGTTGCAGGGACTCGCCAGCACGGCCAACCCCGCTCTGGCCAGCGCGCTCACTTACGAAACCACCGTAGTCACCGACCGGCTGCTGCTGCTGCTGATGGGCCTCACCGACCGGCAAACGGTGCAAAACGCCCGTCAGAGCCTGTATCACCAGACGACCGAACGCCGCGCTAACTCGCTCGAACTGCTCGAAAACCTCATTCTGTCGGCCAAGAGCCCCCGGTCGGTCTATGCTGCGTTGCTGGCCCTGACCGACACCGCCCTGCCCCTCCCCGACCGGCTCAGGCTGCTGGCCCCCCATGTAGACGCCAGCCCGACGCCCATCCTCGACGATATCCTCACCGAACGTACCCAGACTTTTACGAACTGGACCGTACTGATGGCGCAGGCCGCCACCCCGCCCGACTCGTACCACCCAACGCCAACCTCCATGCACCACGCGACCGACACCGCCACTGTTTCGACCATCGAACGGGTTTTTCTGCTTAAAAACAGCCGCCTGTTTGCCGACACTCCCGCCAACGTGCTGGCCAGCATCGCCCCGATCATGAAAGAAGTCACCTTCAGCGAGGGGGAGGCAATTGTGCGGCAGGGCGACATTGGCACCAGCCTGTTCGTGCTCTTCGACGGGCAGGTAGGCGTCTATACCGGCGATACGCTGCTGGCCCAACTGGGCCGGGGCGATGTCTTTGGGGAACTGGCCCTGCTGGATGCCGAACCCCGTTCGGCCACGGTAACGGCGCAGGGCGACGTGCTGGCCTTCCGCATCGACCAGGACGATTTCTACGACCTGATGGAAGAACGGCCCGAAGTTCTCCGCAACATCATCAGCCTCCTCAGCCGCCGCATCCGTACGCTGAATCAGGGAAAATGAGTTGAACTCACTTCAGCCCAAACACGACGCGCAGGGGTTTCAGCGGGCGGATCAGCGCGACATAAAGCAATACGCAAAGGGCCAGCGACGACAGACTGATAAACCAGAAACCGCCCCAAACGCCTAGCTTCAGCTTGTTCAGGGCCCAGTAGCCGATGACGACGATGACGGTCTGGTGCAGGATGTAGAACGGGTAAACGGCCTCGGTCAGGTGGGGCAGAATTGGCTTGTTCACATTCAGATAGCGGTAGCCATAGCCCACCGTCGCCAGTACCGAAAACCACGTCAGTCCAATGCTGTTGAAGCTGTAAAGGGTGCGCAGTACCGCCGACGCTTCTGTAGTCTCATCGCTGATCGTGGCTCGCCAGCCATAGAGTATAACCGTACAGACCACCGTTGCGGCCAGAAAAATACGCCGTTGGTCGGTCAGGAGTTGCCAGAAGGCCACACGGCTTACCAGCACGTAGCCGTACCAGAACAGCAGCAGGTTTTTCATGAAATACGCCCAATCATCAATGAGCGCGTGCGTTTCGTTGGGGAAGAAGCCGCCCAGAACGAGGTCGTTCAGCCAGAGCGGCACCACCAGCGCCAGTGCGCCACCGGGGCGGTCAAGGAGGTGGGCCAGCCGGTCGATGGTGCGCTGACCACGGTCGCTTTTTAGCCAGCGGAAGACTGGAATGCTGAGAAGCGAATAGAAAAACAGGTAGCAGATGAACCACAGATGATGCCAGCTGAAGGCGCCACCCTGCCCACCATCCCGATACGACTGAAACCGGAAGACCTCCGGGTAAAAATCGAGATAGCTGCCCGCAAACCGTTCCCGAAAGAGCCATTCGATGTAAATCTGCGGCGGCACCACCACAAACATGCCAAACACCAGCGGCACGAATAACCGCCGAAATCGCTCACCCGCATAGCGGCCGTAAGTGCGTTTGCGCAGGGCAAACCAGGTGCCACCGCCCGAAATAAAGAATAGCAGCGGCATCCGCCAGCGGTGCAGCCACCGCATGACCTCTTCCATGGGCTGGCTATGCTCGGTGCTTTTGATGTGCCAGCCCCACGAGACGTAGATCATGCCCGTGTGGTAGAACAGCAGGATCAGAATGGCACCGATGCGCAGCCAGTCGAGGTCGTAGCGGCGGGCGGTACCGGTCAAGAGAACATCAGGCGAAACAGCGGGTTGGGCCGGAGAAGGCGTCATGGTCGTTGGCGTTGATTGATGCTCCAAAACACGCTTCCAGCGCCTGTTTTGCCCTGTCTGCCGACGATTTCGCAGTTCGTCCCGGTCGGCACGCAGTTTCTGCTACCGATCCGACGACGTTTCGGCACCGGGTAGCGCCTCCCTGAATTGCGCGGGCGTCTGGTTGGTCAGCCGTTTGAAAGCGGTATGAAAGGCCGAGGGCGAATTATACCCCACCCGCTCGGCAATCTCGTCGATTTTGAGCCGGGACGTGGCGGGGTCGGCCAGCAGGCGCTGGGCTTCGGCCACCCGATGCTGCGCCAGCCAGTCGAAAAACGAAACGCCCAGCCGGTTATTCAGCACCTGCGACAGGTGGTGCGGGCTGGTGTTGAGCCGCCGCGCCAGCGCCGACAGCGACACATCGGCCAGCAGGTGGGTGCGTTCGGTGGTGGTTAGCTGCTCCAGCCGGGACAGCAGAGCGGTTTCCTGCTCGGCACTCAACGCCGACTTTTCGTATTTCCGTCGAACGGGTGGTTCGTCGGGCGGCACAGGCAATTCGGCAGGTACAGTCACGGCCTCCGGGCGCGTCGAGGGGCTGACCAGCGCCCAGAACGTCGTGCAGTAAATAATTACGGTGAGGTAACAGGCCAGCAGGTAATCGCCCAGATCGTCGGGAAACAGCCGTTTGGTGCAGATAATCAGGAAGGGAAACAGCAGCAGCAGGATCACCAGAAAACGCAGCGACGAGAGCGGGTCGGGCGCCGTTGCCCAAAACCCCACGCCTTTTGCGCGAAACGCCCGCCGTACCGCCCTCAGCGACAGCAGGCTGTAAACGAGTAAGCTCAGTACCGTCAGCTCATTGATCCAGTCACGCAGCCAATCGTAGTCGACCAGAGCATTGTAATTGGCTTTGATCCGGGGGAGTTCGGGGTGAAATGAGCCGAGGTAAGCATTGTACTGGTAGGCCTCGGGCTGGGTGAGCCAGGTGAGCGAATAGAGAGCCCACGCCACCGCCGGCAGCGTATGCCACCCAACGTTAGCCAGGGGCCGATTGGTCAATCGGCTAACAACGTACCCATAAAAAAGCGGCGACAGCAGCAGGTTGATGGGCTCGGTGCTGTCGTTGAGGGCCAGTACCCGAAACATATAATTCGTATAGCCCAGCAACACATCGCCAGTAAGCAGCACCAGGCCCAGCATAAGCCAGCCCAGGTAGCGGTTGGCCGGGTGCTGCCGCCGCGACCCGGTCAGGAAAAAGAAGCCCAGCAACCCTGCCTGCACAATCCCCAGCAGCATCACCAGGGCAAACACATCAAACCGAAGGGGTAATGCCGTCATAACGGGCGCAAAATGATCTGCACAAAGCTACGGGGAAAGTGGGGAGTTGCCCAGCACTCGCCGCAGCCTATACTCACCACTTCCGCACGGAGCCCACCACCGATTGCGTGTCTGACGCTGGCCGACCCGACAACGAGTTCGGGGCGTTCAGGTTGGCGTGTTCATCGACGCCCACGCCCAACCGGTCGACCAGCTCGCCGCCCAGCCAGCCCGTCAGGCCCGCTAGCAGAAAGCCCGCCCCCGACACCAGCAGCGCCAGCGTATCGGGAACGTACCCGGGCTCGTTGCGCCGTAGCAGCCAGCTCAGGGCAAACAACAGCAGCACCCCCACGTTGCCCAGCCCGTGCACCAGCCCGACCCGACGGGCGCGGGTACCGGCGGGAATGGCAAACCAGTCGATCCAGCCGGGGACGGCCGCCACGATACCACCCAGCAGCCCCCCGACGATCGCCCAGAACGACACAATCGTAAACTCCCGCGTATCGCTGACCAGATACGCCCCATCAAATAACACCGAAGCCGCCAGTAAGCCCAGCGGAAACACAATCAGAATGGGGTGGAGCGGATGCCCCAACGCTTTAGCCCGACTTTCCATGACCGTTTACAGCAATTGATTACCCCTCCGCAACGCCCGGCTTTGGCATTTGTTAGCGGCCACAGCCTAAAAATCTACTAAAAAACTATACTAATGAGCCACCGGTGTCAACAATTGATTGGGACTGCGCGATGTATGGAGTATGAGGTCCTGGTTTATCGCACTGTCGCCGGTTAGCTGGCTACACATTGGGTTTGCGCTGCTGGCCCTGCTGACGGGTAGCTACATCCTGTGGGCGCCAAAAGGCACCACCCGGCACCGGCAGGTCGGCTACCTGTATGTGGGCAGCATGCTGGTGGTCCTGACAACCGCATTCGGCATTTATCACCTGTTTGGCCACTTTGGCATCGTGCACTGGGGGGCGGTGGCCTGCTGGCTCGCGCTGAGCGGGGGGATGGCCGCCGTCTGGCTACGAACGTACCTGCGCGACTGGCTACGCTGGCATTACTTCGGCCTGAGTGCCTCGGTGGCGGGCCTCTACACGACGTTTATCGTCGAAGCCACCTACCGGCTGTTTCCGGCCGCGTATTTCTGGTGGACGACCATGGGCACCGCCACGCTGGTGCTGACGCTGGCCGGGGGACTGATCTACCTCAACCGGGCGGTGCAGCCCGCCGCTTCCGACAGCGGTACCGGTCGCTAAAGACGCGCGCCGACGCCTAAAAACAACGACCACTTACTACGTTGATTACCAGTTAACTAAATCAGGTAGTTGCACGTACTACCGCTTAATCAGGGGGGTACTTATGCGCTCGTGAAGGCGTAGTTCAGCGGTTTTCCGGTGGCTGGCGTTTGGCTAGGTTTGCCCTTGACCAACAGGCATCCCGCCTGTTCATAACCATCCCTATAATACCATGAAAGGCGTACAGAAAACCAGTACATCGGGCCAGCCAATTTTGCCGGCTGCGGCCCAGACCGACCCAACCTGCCTGCCCGTTCCGCCCTCGCCCGAGTTGCGGGATAAACTCGTCAAGGAACTGGAGAAACTGCGTAAGCGCGAAACACCGCTGGCCGCACACCTGAATTTTCAGGAGCAAAACGTCGTTGGGCGCGATGATGGCCTCATCTACCCCGGCACCCTGTATCCGCTGGGAACAACGGCTTCCATTGCCCAGAATGGCGCTGCCGAACGCGCCCCGCTCCAGGGCACCGTCCGGGTGGCGATTGTGCTGGTCAATTTCAGCGACAGGGCCATCACGCAGCCCGCCAGCCACTACAACCAGTTGTTTTTCTCGCTGGGTGCGATGCCAACGGGCAGCGTGCGGGAGTACTACCGCGAGGTATCAAACAACCGGGTCGATATCCAGGGCGAAATCGTGGGGCCGGTTACGCTCTCGCACCCGATGGCCTACTACGCCAACGGCCAGTCGGGACGCGGCAACGCCCTACCTAATTCGCGCACGATGGCGCAGGAAGCCGCCCAACTCGCCAACCCGCTCCTCAATTTTGGCAATTATGACAACGACGGCGACGGCTACATCGATGCGTTCATCGTCATTCACGCGGGCACGGGCGCCGAGCAGAGCGGCTCGGCCTCCGACATCTGGTCGGTGAAGTGGGTGCTGCCCAGTCCTTTCGCCGCCGATGGCAAAACCATCTATGCGTTCCTGACAGTGCCCGAAAACTGCCGGACCGGCGTGTGTGCGCACGAACTGGGGCACCTGCTGTTTGGCTTCCCCGATCTGTACGACGGCGTGGGCATGGGCGAAGGCATTGGCAACTGGTGCCTGATGGGCGGCGGTAGCTGGAACGGCGCTACCCCCGGCGACCGACCGGCGCACCCCTCGGCCTGGTGCAAGCTCCAGCAGGGCTGGGTGACGGTGGTGAACCAGACGGCCAACGCCAACGTGAGCCTGCCCGACGTAAAGAGCAGTTTCAAAGTGCACCGGCTCTGGAAAGATGGCGCGGCAGGCTCGGAATACTTCCTGGTCGAGAACCGGCAGAAGACGGGTTTCGACGACCACCTGCCTAACAGCGGCCTGCTGGTGTGGCACATCGACGACGCCGTGGGCAGCAATACCAACGAAGCCCATTACAAAGTAGCGCTGATGCAGGCCGACGGGCTGCGCGATCTGGAACAGAGCCACAACCGGGGCGACGCGGGCGACCCTTTCCCAGGCAGCAGCAACAAACGCACCTTCAGCGCGTCGAGCACGCCCAATTCCAATTCCTACGCGGGGGCAGCTACCTGCGTGACGATCAGCAACATTGGCGACCCGGCCGCCACTATGACGGCCCGCTTCCAGGTACGTTGTAAAGTGATCAAGGAATTCAAGGAGATCAAAGAGGTTCGTAAAGACGTCATCAAAGACAAGGAGATTCACAAAGACCTCATCAAGGACAAGGAGATTCGTAAGGAATTCATCAAAGAGAAAGACTTCCTCAAAGATGTTCAGCCCGACAAGCGCATCAAGGAGAAAGACAAGGATAAGGACATCTTCGAGAAACCGGGCGATGGCAAGCTCGCCGACGGTCGCCCCGGCGAACTGGGCGGTGGCGGACTCGGCGCAGATGCGGGCGGGACTGATCCGATGGCCCGCCTGACGGCGATTGAAGGGCGGCTCAATGCGCTGGAGCCCTTTATCAGTCAGTCGCTCCGGCCCGATCTGGTGGCGGGTGCTTACCGGCAGGAAGCCGACCAGGGGGGTGAGGCGCACGAACTCGACGCCGAGAGCAAGCGGAGTTTCGACACCAAAGTACCCGATACTATGTAACTGGCGGGCGCAGTCCGTTGGTGGGCTAACCCCTCACCAACGGATCGCCGCCTGAACCTGCCGAAACCATGAAAACACTCCTGATCCTGGGGCATCTGCACGACGCCACCCTGCCCGCGCTGGCCCGCCTGCTGCGCGAGCGGGGAGCGGTGCGGGTCGAGTGCCTGACCGACGCCGATCTGATTGCCGCCCCCGACTGGCGGGTACAGCTTACCAACGACACCACCGACTGGCAGCTAACCCTGGCCGATGGGCGCCATTTT
Source organism: Fibrella aestuarina BUZ 2 (assembly GCF_000331105.1). Classification (NCBI taxonomy): domain Bacteria; kingdom Pseudomonadati; phylum Bacteroidota; class Cytophagia; order Cytophagales; family Spirosomataceae; genus Fibrella; species Fibrella aestuarina. The sequence goes on from NC_020054.1 coordinate 5,227,420, forward strand.
TCGGCCCAGACTACCGACGCCCTCTACAACCGGCTGGGGTATCTGACGCCATTGCCCTTTGCCAGCGCTACCGACACCGCCTACGCCCAGGCCGAATGGCACGCGCTGCTGGCCGGCTGGCTGCAAAACCTGGGCCCGACCCGGCGGCTGGGTACGTTGTTCCCGACCACCCTGGCCGTTGGCACCGCCAATCCGCTGCTGCGCGTACGTCAACTGGCGCTGGCGGGGCTGCCCGTCGCCGATCTGTGGGTAACGGCAACGCCACCCAAACAGGGGTTTACAGCCCCGGCCGCCTCCACAGCCGGCCAGTGGCGGCAGGAGACCCTCAATCACCAGTACAACTCCGTACTGGCCACGCGCCAAACCCTCACGGGCGCATTGGCCCGCGTGTTCCGCACGGGTATCCGCCAGCTACAGGCTCAGCTCGACTGCGAACTGCTTCAGGTTCATTTCTGCCAGAGCGTTAGCGGCCACTGGAAAGCCACCAACTACCAGACGCTGGTGCAGCCCGGTTCGGAAGCTGAACTCGCCGCCCTGGCCACGTACCTGATCGAACGTACCCACGCCCCCGCCACTCACCTCACTCCTGCCCTGCCATGATCCTGATTGCTGGTATTGCCTCCGAAGAACCCACCGCCCAGGTGATTGAGAGCGCCGACGCACTGGGCATCGACTACCTGGTCTTCAATCAGCGCGACGCGGGCCACTACGACCTGCGTACGTCGCTGACGGCCAACGGCCTGCGGGCCGAGTTGTGCATCGGCGGTCAATGGATCGACCTGACCACGCTCGATGGCCTGTATGCCCGCCTGATGCCCCCCGAAACGTTTCCCGACGTGCAGGTGAAAGGCATGGCGCTACGCCTGCCACCGGCGCTGCACCAACGGCGGCAGTTCATCAATACCCTGTTTGCCCAACTGGTCGATCTGCTGCCGATTCGGGTCATCAACCGCCACGAGGCGATGGAATCAAACTTCTCGAAGCCCTATCAACTGGCGGCGATCCGCGCCGTTGGCCTGGGTATCCCGGCTACGCTGCTGACCAACCAGGCCGGGGCCGTGGCCGACTTTGACACCGAACGAGGCCCACTTATTTTCAAATCCATCAGTTCGACGCGCTCGATCGTGAAGGTGCTGACCGATGAATACCGCGATCGGCTCCCGAACCTGACGGCGCTGCCTACGCAGTTTCAGGAACAGTTACGGGGTCACAACATCCGCGTACACGTGGTGAGCGACGCTCTGTTTGCCGCCGCGATCGACAGCACCGACGTGGATTATCGCTACGCCAGTTCGGGCGGTGGCCACACCACCATGCAGCCCGTTCTGCTGCCTGCGGCCATCGAAACGGCCTGCTTTGCCCTATCTAAACGCTTGATGCTGCCGTTATGCGGGATCGATCTGTTCAAAACTGAGCGGGATGCGTACTATTGTTTCGAGGTCAACCCATCGCCGGGGTACACCTATTTTCAGCACGAAGCCGGGTTACCGATTTCCGACGCCATTGCCCGTTACCTGGCGACGGGCTCGGCCGTTCGTCAGCCCGTTCAGTAACCCGTTATCAGCCTATGCAGATCATCGAAAATCGGACGCAGGTTCGGGGCGTGGTGCAGCACGTTTCTGCCCAAAGCGACGTAGCCCAGTTTGGGACCCTTCACCTGCTCGTGCAGCAATTGGCCGCCGTTGCCAACGTCGCCGACCTGCTTTCCTCCCGCGAGCCCATCAGCCTCGCGGTGCTGGTGCCCCTCGCTGAACTAACCAACGCCGATCTGACCGAGGGCCAGACGGTTGAGGTCGAGGTACGCCTCGCCACGCCTGACCGCCTTTTTGCCTACGCAGGTACGCTCCATCGCCTTCGTTAAGGTGGGGCAAACTTTTTTTCGCACAGTCATTGACTATTCCGTTTTTTGCTCATTTACTTTGCAAAACAAAGTACTTTCAATAAAACCATCATGAACCCTCTTTCTTCGCCTCAGCCCTCGTTATTCGACCGGCTCAATCAGTGGTTACGCACGTCTACGCTCATCAAGCTGGCGACGATTGGCATCCTTATTCTGGTATTGCTTATCCCAACCACCATGCTGCAAACCCTGATTTCGGAGCGGGAAAGCACCCGAAACACGGCCGTTGCGGAAGTGAGCGGGAAATGGGGCGGCGTCCAGACCATCAGCGGGCCGATTCTGTCGGTGCCGTATACGGTGGTGGAGAAGGACGAAAAAGGAAAAGAATCGCGCTACACGGCCTACGCGCACGTTTTGCCCGACGACCTGCGTATTACCGGTACGTTGCAGCCCGAACAGCGCAACCGGGGCCTGTTTCAGGTGATGCTCTACAACACCCGCCTGCTCCTGCGGGGTACGTTGCCCCGCCCCGACATGGAGCGGCTCGGCATCGACCCGGCCGCCGTTCAGTGGAACCGGGCTTTTGTGTCGGTGGGCATCAGCGATATGAAAGGCATTAAAGACGAGGTACAACTGCGCGTGAGCAGCGGGGGCGGCGCGTTGCAACCCCTGACGGTCGAGCCGGGCGTACCTACCGACGACGTGCTGGCCTCGGGCATCAACGCCCGCGTGCCGCTGGGCGACTCGCTGCGATTCGACTGCGAACTGAACCTGAACGGCAGTACGGATCTGTATTTCATGCCGTTTGGCAAGCAAACGACCGTATCACTGACTTCGCCCTGGGCCACACCGAGTTTTGTGGGGGCGTCGCTGCCCGATCAGCGCACGGTGAGCGCGTCGGGTTTTGGGGCGCAGTGGAAGGTGCTGCAATACAACCGTAACTACCCGCAGCAGGGCCTCGGTGCCTTTCTGACGCACCGCTCGCCATCAGAGGAAGGCGTGACGGTATCGGCGGCGGTGGGTACCGAATTTGGGGTTCGGCTGCTGACGCCCGTCGACGAATACCAGAAAACGATGCGCTCGGCCAAGTACGCCGTTATGTTCATCCTGATCACGTTTACGGCCTTTTTCTTCGTGGAAGTGCTCGACAAGCGGCGCATCCACCCCATCCAATACCTGCTGGTCGGGTTTGCCATCTGCCTGTTTTACCTCTTGCTGCTGGCCATCTCCGAGCATATGTCGTTCAATCTGGCTTACTTCATCAGCGCGGCGACGGTGCTGGCCATGATCACGTTCTACGTACGCTATGTCTTTGAAAATACCCGGCTCACGGCGCTGTTCAGCGGCATACTGGCCTTGCTCTACGGCTTCTACTTTTCGCTGCTGCAACTGGAAGACTATTCCCTGCTGCTTGGCACGCTCGGCCTCGCGCTGATCCTCGGTACGATCATGTACCTGACCCGCCGCATCAACTGGTACCAGGCCTACGCGTAGACAGTTTACGGTAGACAGTGTGCGCTATAGCTACCTATAGACTGTTCATTACCTACTGTCCACTGTCAGCACCCAATCCTGGCCGTAACCACTGGTGGGCGGCGAAAACCGTTGCTCACCCGTGTTTGGGTACGTACCGATGGGCGTCGACTGGCCTGTGCGGGGGTCAAACCAGGCGGCGGTAATCTGTTTGCCCTCGGTTTTGCCCAGCAGCAGCGTAAAGGGTCGGCCCGCCGACGAGTAGACAAAGGCGTAGGTGCGTCCCCGCGTGGCCTGAATGCGCTCGGCGGGCGGGTAGTTGTTTTCCCGAATCAGCGACTGATCGGGTATCCGTTCGAGTAGTGGGCGGCTGGTGAGCAGTTGCCGCACAAAGCGCATCTGGCGGGCAGCGGGCAGGTCAAGGGCTTCTTTCCAACTTAGGTGCGGCCCGTTGACCGGCGTGCGACCGGGCGCAAACAGTTGCCAAACATCGTGGCACCCGTAGGTCTGGCCGTGCGCCCCGGCAAACAAGGCTAGATACACCGACTTGCGCACGTCGAGCGCATTGGACGTACCCAGCGCCTTCGCATTGAAGCAAACAGGATGGTCTTCGTAGATCGGCTCGGCGTCCATTGTGGGTTTGGTGGGCTGCCGGTTGTAGCTGGTTGTGAGGTAGTCGTAAACGGGGGTATCGCGGCAGTGGCCCGTCTGGTGCATGTTAAAATCAAACCAGGCGTCGGCCTGAAACCAGCGCCCCGCGCCGCCATCGGTCACCGAATTAGGTTGGGGGTGGAACGTCATCAGGGCTTTATCAGCCCCACCCACACCCTGCTGAATACCGTCGGCCATCGCCCGCCACACCGCCACGTCGGGCGACCCCTCGCGGGGGGTACGGTCGCCGCCCAGCACCCAGATGATGTTGTCGCGGGTTTTATAACGGTCACCGATCCAGCGGCCATAGGTATGGGCATTGTCGACGTTGAAAATCTCCGGCCCTTCGCCCCACTTGTCTTTAAAGAGCTTATCGCCCCAGGTAGGTAGCAGCGCCACCGCGATACCCAGCGACCGCGCCTTGTCGATAATCCAGTCGACGTGCTCAAAATAGGCAGGATTGGGCGTAGTGGGGTCGTTGTTGAGCAGCGGTTTCTGGCCGTAGGGGTTGGGGTCGTTGAGGCCATTGAGTTCGGCTAGCGCCACCGCCTGCACGACCGTAAAGCCCTGTTCGGCCCGGCGGCGCAGGTAGTAGTCGGCTTCGTCGCGGTTGAGGCGGTGAAACAGTTCCCAGGCGGTATCGCCCAGGTAGAAGAAGGGTCGACCATCGGCGTGAACCAGGTACCGTTGGTTGGCCGATACCCGCAAGGGACCGCCTGTCCAGGGAGTGGGTGTCAGTTGGGCCTGCGTGGGCGATGCATACAGCCAACCAAGCGTCAGCAGTAGAAACAGTCGTTTCATATCGGAAGGATTTAGCCATAAAGGGCAAATCCCTGCCCCCTTTACTACCGAGGTGACGACGGCTATTTCCCCAGCCGTTCCCACCAGCGGACGCGCTCGTCCTGCTCGAACGGCCGAAACCCGTTGTTGAGCAACACCGTTTGCGAAGCGGTATTGTCCAAGGCCGTTTCGGCCACCACCCGGTGGGTATTGGGCTGGCTCAGCGCCCAGGCCGTCATGGCTCCTACGATTTCGGTCATGTAGCCCCGCCGCTGAAAGGCCGGGTACGTGCCATAGCCAATTTCGACGGTCTGTTCTTCATCGGGCATACCTTTAAACTTCGCGTCGGCCACAAACTGGTTCAGGGTAGTGTCGAGCGCAATCCAGAGGGTGTCGTAGATCGACTGGCGACCCGGATTTTGCAGAAAGGGAATCGTAAAATGCCGCAGGATGCTCAACAACGGCTCGGTCACTTCCCGATGGCCCGGCCGAACGCCCATCGCTTCTTCGAGCCGGGTACCGCCCGCAATGTGCAGCCGCACCTGCTCCAGCGACAGCGGTAGCAACATGAGCCGGGGTGTTTCAATCATAGTCGGCGGTTGGTTAGTCGCCCGCAAGATAAGCGGCTACGCGATTGGTCAGTATGTCGACGAGTTCATCATCCATGTAGCCATACTCATCGGGAATGAGCAGCGTCACGATCGGCTTACCGGTGACCAGATCGGCGTAATGAGCCAGTATCCAGTCGCGGTGTTTGCGTTCCATTACAAACACAATATCGGCCCAGCCGAGCAGGCCGGGCGTTAGTTTGGTGCGAGCACCGGGCGCGGTCCCTGCCGAACGTACCTGATAGCCAGGCTCCGACTCAAAAATGCGTTCGGCGGTCAGGCTGCGTTGCCGATTTCGGCTACAGACAAACAATAGCTTTTCCAAAAAGTGATTCAACGAGGGCGTTCTGTCAACGCTCGCTCAATTTATACTGGCTGGGCTTCACCGTATCAGGATTAGCCCGATAATCGTAGTTCGAAACGGTTCGGAGCTCACCCTCCTAGCCTGTAACCCCCTCACTCGATGCCGATCATTTCCCGCAAGAAACAGGTGTATCCGATCCGGCAACCGCTGCGGCATTACCTGACGCACTACAACCGCGAGCACGACCTGCCCATCCAATACGCCGATCTGCTTCGGTTCGACAATTCGGTGACGCTGTTCGACAACCGCAACCGCGACACGCTCTGGGAGACGGTCTACTACCCCGCTACGGAATCGAACGATATGTTGCAGGCGCTCAAGCAGATTTACGCCATCCTGAAAGCCGACGGCGACATGTCGGTAACGGGGCATCTGGCCATCGACCGGGTCGATCTGTGTATGTATGGCAACACCGCGCCGTTTCGGGTCCGTATCCGCAACCAGGTCAACGATAATTTCGATTATTTCTACCTCAAAAAGGCCGATGCCTCGCGCATTTATGGCCTCGAACTAGAGCACATTCTGTCGCCCAACCGCATCAGCTACCTCACGAGCGGGCAAACGCTGATTGAAGAGCACATTGCGGGCATTCCGGGGGATATGTTTTTCGAGCAGCGCATCAACGAGGACGATCTCAACCCGGTGCGGTTGTGCAAGGAGTTTGTCAAGTTCAACGAGCGCTGTTTCATCCGGCTGCTGGGCGACATGCATTCGAGCAATTTCGTGGTCGACCTCACGCCCGACTTCGACGAGGTCTATTACCGCATCCGCGCCATCGACTTCGATCAGCAGTCGTACGAGGGGCGCAAGTCAGTCTATATGCCGCAGTATTACCGGCAAAATCAGCCTATTATCGACCTGGGCACGAAGACGCTGACGCCCGAAAGCGTTCGGCAATACCAGATTGAAGAACGGTCGCTGATGGCGGGTCGGCTACGGGTGGAACAAACCCGGATTGGCGATCTGATGGCGGCCATGCGTCACGACGAGATTGCGCCACCGTCGCATGTTCGGCAGCTCGCTGAGTCGCTCAACCGCCATTACCAGACCACCCGCTTTAGCCCCGCCCGCACCATGGGCGACCTCGTCTGGCAAAGCCTCGAAATCTTGGCCATGCATTAAAGATGGAAACGCAGATGACGTGGATCATAGGGATGATCGCGGACTGTCGTAATTCCAATGGATGGGATACAGTGGCTTATCAGTTACGGTAGATCTTGCGTTTGATTTCGGATTTCCGGCCAAAATTGAGTAGTAGCCCAACTTCGATCGTCGTCGCTTTCAGGTAATTCAGCAATTGATATTCGTGTTCTGGCCTAATCTGGTCCACGGCTTTCAGCTCAACAATAACTAACTCGTCCACGATGAGATCAGCAAAGTAATTACCGACTTCTACGCCTTGGTAATACACTTTAACTGGTTGTTGCGTCAGACATTGAAGGCCCCTGCTTTGCAATTCAAGGCACAACGCGTTTTCATAAACACGCTCCAAAAAGCCGTAGCCAAGCTCATTGTATACAGTGTAGAAGGCACTAATGATCTGATTGGTTAAGTCGTCGTGTAGCATCGGTTTTGGTGAGATAGGTGTAATAGAGCTTTAGAATCCGGGCAAATCTGAGGAAACAGACTTCATCAGCGAAAATCCTTTAAATCCGGTTCATCCGCGTTCCAATCTATTCCCCAACTTGCGGCCATGCAACATCGATACGTACTCACCTATGTCTTCCTGGTTTGGGCTGCCCTGGCAACGGCCCAAACACCCCCTACCTCGTCAACGGCCCGATCGGGGAAAATTCTTGTTACCGATCTCACCCGAATCAAACAGCTTGGCGAGATCCGGCTGTCACCCAACGGCACGCAGGCGCTCTACACCCTAACCAGCATCGAAGCCGCCGACCAGCCGTTTGAGTTCGACTACCGCACCCACGTTTACCTCACCAGCACCACGCCCGGCAGCGCCCCCAAAGCCCTGACGCGGGGCACCGAAAGCGCCCGGCAACCCGTATGGTCGCCCGATGGGCAATCGGTCGTGTTTTCGCGGACCGTGAAGGGCAAACCCCAACTGTTTGTGATGCCCCTCGGGGGGGGCGAGGCCTACCAGCTCACCAGCCTCCCCTACGGCGCCAGCAACCCGCAGGTGTCGCCTGATGGCAAACGCATCCTGTTTTCGAGTACGGCTTCGTTTACCGAACTGCAAACCGACACGCTGCTGAACCCGACGCGGCAGGCACCGAAGTGGTCGCTCGAAAAACCGGGACTCGCCGGGTACGTACCCAATCCTAAAGAGACTGTTAAGCCCAACCCCGACGGCTCGCTGACGGAGGTGTGGGCGTACCTGGCCAAAGATGTCGACGACAAAAAGGCGAAGGTGATTAACCGGCTCAATTTTCAGGGTGAGTCCACTACCGAGCCGATGATGAGTTTCCAGCATCTGTACGTGGTCGATTTCCGCACCGATGGCCCTATGCCGACGCCCAAAGCCATCACGCGCGGCTTCGCGTCGTATCAGGCGGCGGTCTGGCACCCCAACGGGCAGGTGATTCTGGCCGTTACCGACCGCGACCCGGCCCAGCACCCCGACCGCGAAGTGGACAATGCCATCGTGGCCATTGCCGCCGATGGGTCAGGCACGGTGACGCCGGTGGTGAGCGAAGCGGGGAAATCGTTTGCCAATCCTACCCCCTCGCCTGATGGCAAACGGCTGGCGTACCTCGGCGGCAACTCGCGCGGCGTAGATTTTGCGCCCCTGATGGTAGCCGACCTGACTGGCACCACGATCAGCAACGCCAAAGAAATCGTCTTCGACCGGGCGGCGGGCAACCTGCGCTGGGCCAACGTACCTGCCCCCACAACCGGCAAACGGAAATCGGCTGGCGCAGCGGGTTATACGACGTTGTACTTCACGGCCCCATCCGACGGCGGTTTCCCCATCTACCGACTCAATCAGCAGGGCGTTACTGAGCGACTCAGCCCCTTCGAGTTGGGCCTCACCAGCTTCGATGTAGCCAATGGCCGGATGGTCTACAGCCAGACGAGCATCGACGACCCGGCCGCCCTCTACACCGCCACGCCCGACTTCACGACCCCGGCCCTGCTCAACGCGCCCAATGCCGACTGGCTCGCGGGCAAAACACTGAGCCGACCCGAGAAGCACGTCTACACCAACTCGAAAGGACAGGCGGTCGACTACTGGATCATGAAACCGGCCAACTACGTCGCGGGCCGAACGTACCCGCTGATCCTGAATATGCACGGCGGCCCAACGGCCATGTGGGGACCGGGCGAGCAATCAATGTGGCATGAGTTTCAGTACCTGTGCGCGCAGGGCTACGGCATCGTCTACGCCAATCCCCGCGGGTCAGGTGGCTACGGGCAGGCATTTCAGCGGGCCAACTACCGCGACTGGGGCACCGGCCCCACCGAAGATGTGCTGGCCGCTGCCACCGCCGCCGCCCGCGAAGCCTGGGTCGACACGTCGCGGCAGGTGATTACGGGGGGCTCGTACGCGGGTTACCTCACGGCCTGGATCGTGGCGCACGACAACCGGTTCAAGGCGGCGTTCGCGCAACGGGGCGTCTACGACTTGACGACCTTTATGGGCGAAGGCAACGCCTGGGCGCTGGTGCCCAACTACTTCGGCCTACCGTGGGAGCCGGGCGCGCAGGCCGTGCTCGACGCCAATTCGCCGTACTCGTTCGTGCAGAACATCAAAACGCCGCTGCTGATCAAACATGGCGAAAACGACCTGCGCACAGGCGTTATCCAGTCGGAGATGCTGTACAAAAGCCTGAAAATCCTGAACCGCCCCGTCGAATACGTCCGCATGCCGGGGGCTACGCACGAACTGAGCCGCACGGGCAACGTCCGCCAGCGCATCGACCGGCTGCTGCGCATCTACGAATTCTTCGAACGCTTCGTCGGCGATACGGGCAAAGCGAAATAGTAGATTACGGGGCTACAGACCTATAAGGTTTTTGAAACCTTATAGGTCTTCTTTTTTATAGGAAGTTCAGGTACGTCAGTTGGCAATGTTCATGCTCAAAAGCGTGGCTCTATGCTGACGCTGGGTGCTACTGCATTGCTGTCGCTGTTCTGGCACACCCAGCGCCCATAAGTGTTGATGAAGAGGAGACAACTTCATTGAACACAAGACACTGAATCTTTACACATTCGTCAGATTAGGCTGCAAACTCGCCTTTGGGACGTGCTCATCGTCCTAGGGAATCAGCCCTGCGTGTAGAAAACTCGACTTGGCTTTACTTCTGGTTTAATCGCTTAATTAGGTGTTCGATACTCTGCCGCCAAGCAGGATAGTCGGACTCATTCTCTGCCCACAATTCATTCAATTTCGAATCGTCATCTAAAACTCGATTTAATGCTTTAACTACCTTCTCCTTTAAGTCAGAGAAGTCTACGTTTGAATGGCGTTCTGGGAAGGTATCGACAGCTAAAGGCTCATCTTGGTTAACCTTAGAAAACATGGTTCCATTTAGTTGTCTGTCCACATAAGCGGCAGCGACTATAACGGCATTGCCTTCGTCAGCTTCCAAATAATCTGCTTTAACGGCATTCTCAAACGCGTTCTTAATCAGCTTTTTAGGATTTTTAGCATCCTCAATATCTGCCATAAAATCCAGTGCTGAATCATCTTCAAAGTATCCGTGTCCCCAAGCTCCCATCACTAATCTTTTGATAAACAAGTTGTTAATTCTCAAACATAGTCTGCCGAACAAAACCCGCCCAACGTGCCAAAAAGCCTAACTGCTGTGGCCTGCCATCTGTTGCCGGTGACACACCTTGCACTCAAATTTTGGCTGGTTCACCCAACTCCCCTGAGGGCTAATGGTTTTGCCGCTACCTGCGCAAGTGAAGCCCTGACCCGGCTAACCTTTTCACCCTCAGCAATGTTGGGCGCAGGATGGTCGTGTATGTAGGAGGATTCCTGTCGCCTGAAAATGCCGAGTAGCGGAGCTAAAATTAAGCTTCGAGTATCTGCTGCCAGTATACAACTCGATGAGGTGCGGTGTGAGCTATATCAGATAAGAAGGCTGTTTTCAATTGATTGTAAGCGGCCACTAGATCGGCCATCTTGAACTCAATGCGCTGCCAGTCCTTGTCGCCTTCAGCTTCGGTAATGGACTCCACAATAGAAAGGTAGCCGACTCCATCCTGGAAATCAAACTGAAACGCTGGTTGGCCTTGCTCACATTCATCAATGGTGTAGGTATCCTCGCCCTGACGATAGGCTAGTATGAGTTTTGAGAGTTCAGCTAGCCAAATATTAAGGCAAACATCAGAAACGCCGAAATACCCCATGTAAGGCACAACAGCCTGATTGATTTTAAACTCCAGGCTGCCATGCAGATGATGATACTCAGGGGTATCATGCAGTAATTGGCCTAACTGGTGTTTGAAAGAAACGCTCATTGATCACGTAGTTGTGACTGCAAGTTAGGTTTGTCAGCGGTTGGTTGGCGTTGATACAAGTACGTACTGTCGGCGGAAGTTGGGCCTGTCGGACGCGATCCACGAATACGCTTTCTTTTTTGGCTTCTAGTGATAGAGCGGCAAGCAAGTATACAGAAGCAGTTTCCTCTACATCCTCGTCTGGTTTGATACTCTAACACTCTTTCGGCAAGTAACCCCTGCGGTCCATTCATCGCCACCTGCAACGCTACTTATTTTCGTGGCCGGTTATACCATCGGTACTCTTCCCACCGCTTCAGCTTACGCCAAGCAGGGTCATAATCTTGGTCGGAACCACCTGTTTCGCCACGCCCACCTAACTCGAACAGTGTGCTTCTCAATGAGTCGATGCCATACTCATTTGTCGTTGTTGATGTAAAGCTCAAGGTGTTGTCATGAATGCCTATCGGCACAGTATAAAATTTGACGATGTCGAATTGTAGCTCACTGACATGCGTTAAATGTTGAAGCCGTTGAAGCTGCTCGTTCCGCAAAAGAGTTGCCTCTTGGTATTTGTGCTGTTGAAGAAAGACGTTTAGTTCTTGACTCAGTTGAGTAACCTTGTCGGCATCGCAACCAAGGACATGGTTAACTTCCTCTAAAGAGCACAAAACAGGCAGATGGACAATCGCTTTTAGGTCAAGCGTTAGTCCTGTTTGTCGCTCAAACTGCTGCTTGATACTCTTAAAGGTTGGTAAACCTTGAGCAAACTCGAATGAGTGATAGATAAAGCCCATTGGTCGATTTTCCCAGATAGAGGTATTACGTCAAATTTGGTGTATCAGCGGAATGGTGCCGCGCCACAGCCACGTTTGTCAACAAGAATAAGAATTACCGCCAACTAAATTATCATTGAGTGTACGTCGACGTACTGTTTATGGACCTTTGCCAGCCCTACGCTTCGCAACCATAACCAATACTATATCGTTTTGCAACGGCTTTTGCCTAAGCCAACGCTACAATCCTGTTAGCCTTATACGCCGGCTGAACGTGCGTATCGCCTTATCTTTGTTCTATGCGTATCCCGGAGGAAACAGTTGAGCAGATTCGGCAGGCGGCCGATATTGTGGAGGTAGTGGGCGAGTTTGTGTCGTTGAAGCGACGCGGCAGCAATTACATTGCCTGTTGCCCGTTCCACAACGAGAAAACGCCTTCCTTCAACGTCAATCCGGCGCGGCAGATTTACAAGTGCTTCGGCTGCGGCAAAGCCGGTGACCCCGTCCGTTTTGTGATGGACGTAGAGAACCTTGGCTATGGCGAGGCGCTGCGCTACCTGGCCAAGAAGTACAACATCGAGATTGAGGAACAGGAGGTTACGCCCGAAGAACAAAATCGCCAGACCGAGCGCGAAAGCCTCTATATCGCCCTCAACTACGCCAAAACGTTTTTCCAGGACCACCTGCTCAAAACCGACGAAGGGCGCGGCATTGGCCTCAGCTATTTCCGCGAACGGGGTTTTTCGGACCCCACCATCGCCGCCTTCGACCTCGGCTACAGCCCCGATAGCTGGGACGCGCTGCTCACCGATGCGCAGGCGAAAGGCTACAACCCCGATGTGCTTGCCAAAGCGGGGCTTACCGTCACGCGGGAGGACTCTAAAAAAGTGTTCGATCGGTTCCGGGGGCGGGTCATGTTCCCGATCCACAACGTGTCGGGGCGGGTGATCGCCTTTGGGGCGCGGATTCTGAAAGCCGATCCCAAAGCGCCCAAGTACCTCAACTCACCAGAGACGGATGTCTACCACAAGAGTCAGGTGCTGTACGGCATTTTTCAGGCCAAGCAAACCATCCGGCAGGAAGACATCTGCTACCTCACCGAGGGCTACACCGATGTGATTTCGCTGCATCAGGCGGGGATCAAAAACGTGGTAGCCTCATCGGGTACGTCGCTCACCATCGAACAGATCCGGCTCATCAGCCGCTTCACGCAGAATGTAACCATCCTCTACGACGGCGACGCGGCGGGGGTCAAAGCGGCCCTGCGCGGCCTCGACATGGTGCTCGAAGAGGGCCTGAACGTGAGCGTGGCCACCTTCCCCGACAACGACGACCCCGACAGCTACGTCCGCAAGGTAGGGGCCGAGGCGTTCCGAACGTACCTGAAGGGCAACACCCAGAATTTTATTGCCTTCAAAACGGCGGCCCTCCTCCGCGACGCCGGGGCCGACCCGTTCAAGCGGGCCGAGGTCATCACCGAGATCGTCGGCAGTATTTCGCGCATTCCCGACCCCATTAAGCGGCAGGTGTTTTTCCAGAGCACCGCCCAGCAACTGAAGGTCGACGAACAGACGCTGATTTCAGAGAGCAACCGCCTGATTCGGAAGCAGCGCGAAACGCAGATCAAGGATTACGAACGGCAGCAGGAACGGGATGCCCGTCAGCACAACGTACCTGGCAACCGACCCCGCCCGTCGGGCCCGGAGTCGAGTGGGTACGTTCCCGATTTTCCGCCCGACGATCTATTCAACGACCTACTCGATGAAGTGGGGATCGCGCCGTCGACGGGCCAAACCGAAACACAGCCCGCTACCACCCAGCCGGCGGCTAGCAACCTGCGGCCGCCCCTCGCCTATCAGGAAGAGGAATGCGTTCGGCTCTTGATGAACTACGGCACCCGCGAACTGGAGCCGGGCATTTCGCTTTGCCACTACATGCTCAGCGAACTGAACGACATCGACTTTCAGCATGCGCCCTACGACTTGATCCTGAACATTTTCCGGCAAGCGTTCAGCCAGGGCGACATCCTGACGGCCGACGATTTTCTGCAAACGGGTCGGCCTCACCTGAGCGACCTGCCGCTGGAGCAGCGCAACAGCCTGCAATACGAGGCTATCAACATGACCACGCTGCGCTACGAAATCAGCGAAAACTGGGAAGAGAAACACCAGATTTTCGTGCCCTCGGAGGAAGACACGGGCGTACTGGCCGAGGCAGCGTTTGGCAATATTTTGCGCCTGAAAAAACTGCTGGCCGAAGAGCGCATGCACGATCTGCTGCAACGCATCCGCACCGTCACCGACCCCGCCGAATCGGATCAGCTCATGGCCGACTACATGCATTTCAAGCGCGTCGACGTGGAGATTGCCAAGCTGCTGGGCACCGTTATTTCGGGGTAAATCCGTGCTGTATCGGCACCCACCGGCCGGAGGGCGACCGTTGTTGCCAAAACAAATACAGTCCTGATATGGTAATCTACTGAGTCACTAACCCGACGCTCAGTAGACCGTCGTTTGCCTTACCTATGACCGATCTGACCAACGACGAAAGCGACCGACTCGTTGAAGACTGGATGATGTTTATGCGCTGGATGTACGATGTACCAACTTGGTTGTTGGCAATACTCATTATTGGGGCGTTTGTTAGTGTGGCCTTGCTGGGTTTGTTCATCACCCACCGACGTATTCACAAAAGCAGCCTTGCCACCGTCATCGACAATGGCACGGTGGGTTGGTTTTTTTCGGGCGTCTCGGTCCTGTACGGCCTTACCCTGGGGTTGATTACGGTGGCTACCTGGGGCAACTACGCTACGGCTACCGCCATTGCCTCCAACGAATCAGCCGCCATTGCAGTGCTCTACCGCGATCTGATGGGCTATCCAGAACCTTTACAGGGTGAACTCCGGAATCGACTCAAGGCCTATACCCGCACCATCATCGACCATTCCTGGCCGGCGCAGCAACAGGGTGCCATCAGCCTGAAAGAAACCAGTCGGCTCGATGAATTTCAGGATGCGTTTCTAAATGGGGAATCTCAGGCAGAGAGCCGGGCGATGCTCCACGCGGAAGCCCTTCGGGCCTTCAACCAGATGATCGAACTACGTCGTCAGCGCCTCGATTCCATCAAAGGCAACGTACCCGGTGTACTTTGGAGCGTGGTGTTGATCGGCGCACTGGCCACGATTACGTTTTCCTTCTTTTTTCTGATCACCAATTTCAGCTTACACGCGACCATGACCGGCATTTTGGCCGGGATGATTGGCCTGCTGATTTTTCTACTTGTGGTCCTGGATCATCCCTACTGGGGTGAAGTGAGCGTTACGCCGGAAGCCTATGAATCGGTTTACACTACGCTGATGGACAGGGTGCGCAAGTAATCGGCATTGGTGCCGCCTACCTTACGAGCGAGGTGTTAGGGCTAACCAAGCAGCTACCCGGACTTGATTTCATCCTTCGTAATCAACGACCGTTTACCGTCGGCGCCGAATCGGATCCGTTCCTAGCTGGTTACAGGCACCTTAAGTGCGCCTTCAGCGAGCTTGCCAAGCTGTTGGGTACCGTTATTTCAGGGTAAAGGCGTTAGATGACCCGGTTGAGGGCCTTTCGGGAGGTATACTTCTTTCGCGTACTCAACCATGAATCGACGATTGCTGCTGAAAACCGTAGCCGGTCTGGCTGCCATACACCCCCTTTCACGCCTGCCGGGCTGGGCCGCCCCCTACCGCACCCAACTGAGCGGTGAACCCATGGCTACGGGCAAATTCAAGCCGACTTGGGAATCCCTTCAGCAGTATGCCGTGCCCGACTGGTACCGCGACGCCAAGTTTGGCATCTGGGCCCACTGGGGCGCTCAATGCCAGCCCGAGCACGGCGACTGGTACGCCCGTAACATGTATGACGAGGGGGGCAACGACTATAAATTTCACGTCGAAAAATACGGACACCCCTCCAAGGCGGGCTTCAAAGACGTGATTCATCAGTGGAAAGCCGAGAACTGGAACCCCGATCAGCTGCTGTCGCTGTACAAACGGGCGGGTGCCCAGTACTTTATGGCGATGGCCAACCACCACGACAACTTCGACAATTACGACAGCAAGTACCAGTCGTGGAACGCAACCCGGCTGGGTCCTAAGAAAGACATCATCGGCGGCTGGGCCAAAGCGGCCCGTCAGCACAGTCTCCGGTTTGGCGTGAGCGTGCACGCTGCCCACGCCTGGACCTGGTACGAGACGGCCCAACGGTCGGACAAGCAGGGCCCGCTGGCGGGCGTCCCCTATGACGGCAAGCTGACGAAAGCCGATGGCAAAGGCACCTGGTGGGAAGGCTACGACCCGCAGGAGCTCTACGCCCAGAACCACCCCCTGAGCGAAAACAGCCTCAAGACCAGTAGTATCCACCGGCAGTGGGAATGGGGCAACGGCGCCAACGTACCCCCGGCCGCCTACTGCGAAAAATTCTACAACCGCACCGTCGATCTGATCAATAAATACAGCCCGGACGTAGTCTATTTCGACGATACGGCACTCCCGCTATGGCCCATCAACGACGCCGGCTTACGGATCGCCGCGCACCTCTACAACAGCAACATGAAACGCCATGGCGGTAAGTTGGAGGCGGTACTCAACGGGAAGATCCTGACCCCCGAACAGCAGAAGTGCATGGTCTGGGACATCGAGCGGGGCCAGTCGAATCAGATCGAGCCGTTTGTGTGGCAAACCGACACCTGCATTGGCAGCTGGCACTACGACCGGCGCGTGTATGACAACAACCGCTACAAATCAGCGCAGACGGTTGTCCATACGCTGGCTGATGTCGTTAGCAAAAATGGCAACCTGCTGCTCAGCGTGCCCGTGCGCGCCGACGGCAGCATCGACGAAAAAGAAACGGCAATCGTAGAAGGCATCGCAGCCTGGATGGCCATTAACAAAGAGGCTATCTTCGGTACACGCCCTTGGCGGATATTCGGTGAAGGTCCGGCGCTGGAATCGGCGGCTCCGTTGAGTGCGCAGGGTTTTAACGAAGGTAAGGGCAAGCCGTTCGGGGCAGAAGACATTCGCTTTACCCGCAAAGGCAATACGCTCTACGCCATCGTGATGGGCTGGCCCGCCGATGGCCAGGTACGTATCAAAAGCCTGGGAACCGCCGCGGCCCAATCCCCCGCCTATACCCACGTTAGTCTACTGGGTCATTCCGAGCCATTGCGCTTCACTCAAACGGCTGAGGCATTGACTGTCAGCCTCCCCAGCCAGAAACCCGGCGATTACGCCTATTGCCTCAAGCTAAGCTAGTCCCAGGTACGTTATCGCACCAACAAAAAGCCCCTGCCGTTACCAGCAGGGACTTTTTGTTAAACCTATAAGGTTTTCGAAACCTTACAGGTTTTATACGTTCGTATTTACTTCACTTCTTCATACGGCACGTCTGACACGTCGCTGTCGGTGGGTTGGCCGTTGCCGTTGGGCTGACCGCCACCCGGCTGACCACCAGCGAATCCATCCATCGGGTTGGCTCCGTCGGGTTGACCCTGCGTTGCCGCGTAGATCTCCTGCGAGGCGTTGTTCCAGGCAGTCGTCAGGCTGGCGAGCGCCGTTTCGATAGCAGCTACGTCGCGGGTGCCGTGCGCCGTGCGAAGCTGCCCAAGCGCGTCTTCGATGGCCTGTTTGTTACCAGCCGACAGTTTGTCGCCGTAATCTTTTAGTTGTTTCTCGGTCTGGAAAATCATCGAGTCGGCCTGGTTAACCTTCTCAATTTTCTCTTTCTCGAGTTTATCGGCGGCTTCGTTGGCTTTTGCCTCTTCGCGCATCCGGTTGATCTCGGCGTCGGTCAAACCACTTGAGGCTTCGATCCGGATCTTCTGCTCTTTACCGGTGCCTTTGTCGCGGGCCGTTACGTTCAGGATACCGTTGGCATCCACGTCGAACGTCACCTCGATTTGGGGCACACCACGCGGTGCGGGCGGGATGTCGCTCAGGATAAACCGACCCAACTGGCGGTTCTGACCAGCCATTGGCCGCTCACCCTGCAACACGTTGATTTCTACGCTCGGCTGGTTGTCGGATGCCGTTGAGAACACTTCCGTTTTCTTGCTCGGGATCGTCGTGTTCGACTCCACCATTTTGGTGAATACGCCGCCCATCGTTTCGATACCCAGTGACAGAGGAATTACGTCGAGCAGCAGTACGTCTTTTACTTCACCCGTCAAGACACCACCCTGAATGGCAGCACCAATGGCCACGGCTTCATCGGGGTTAACGGCTTTCGAGGGCTTCTTGCCAAACAGCTTCTCTACTTCTTCCTGTACTTTCGGAATCCGCGTTGACCCACCGACCAGAATCACTTCGTCGATCTGGCTGGCGCTCAGGCCTGAGTTTTTCAGCGCCCGGCGGCACGGCTCCAGACTCCGCTGAATCAGCGAATCGGCCAGTTGCTCAAACTTCGCGCGGGTCAGCGTCCGAACCAGGTGCTTCGGAATCCCATCGACCGGCATGATATACGGCAGGTTGATTTCCGTCGACGATGAGCTCGACAGCTCAATTTTCGCTTTCTCCGCGGCTTCTTTCAGGCGTTGGAGCGCCATCGGATCTTTCCGCAGGTCGATGCGCTCGTCGTTCAGAAACTCCTGCGCCAACCAGTTGATGATCACCTGATCGAAATCGTCACCACCGAGGTGCGTATCGCCGTCGGTCGATTTTACTTCAAACACGCCATCACCCAATTCCAGAATCGAGATATCGAACGTACCGCCACCAAGGTCAAATACGGCGATCTTCATGTCCTTATCGGTCTTGTCGAGACCATAGGCCAGGGCCGCCGCGGTGGGTTCGTTGATAATCCGTTTTACGTCGAGACCAGCAATTTGGCCCGCCTCTTTGGTGGCCTGCCGTTCGGCGTCGTTAAAGTAAGCGGGCACCGTAATGACGGCTTCCGTTACGGTTTGGCCCAGGTAATCTTCGGCCGTCTGCTTCATCTTTTGCAGAATCAGCGCCGAAAGCTCCTGCGGCGTGTATTGCCGGTCGCCGATCTTCACGCGGGGGGTATCGTTGGGACCCTTCTCCACGTTGTACGAGATCTGACCGAGCTCGTTTTGTACTTCGTTATACCGTTTACCCATGAACCGCTTGATCGAGTAGATCGTGTTCTGTGGGTTGGTGATGGCCTGGCGCTTGGCGGGATCGCCCACTTTCCGTTCGCCGTTGCCGTTGTCCATAAACGCCACCACTGAGGGCGTTGTGCGACGGCCTTCGCTGTTCGGAATTACCACCGGCTCGTTACCTTCCATAACGGCCACGCACGAGTTGGTTGTGCCTAAGTCAATGCCAATAATCTTTCCCATAATGTATTGTCGTTCGGGTTGAACAGGTTCAGTCTGCTGACGACACCAACACCCGAATCATTCCTGCAAGCGTTTAGTTCGACAGTCTGTACACTCTCTATCAAGCCAAATGCCAGCTCGTTTGTTTGCTTTTTTTTATGCCAGATTGGCAGCGTTTTTTGCCTTAGTGGGCCAGTTAGTGCACGAGTTGGCAGGTGGCACTGACAACCCTACAACAAAAAACGCCGGAGGTGCTCCCCCGGCGCTTCGGTAATGTGTCGGAACGGCTTACTTGCCGCCAAAGAGCCCACCCAGCATACCGCCGAGGCCGCCCCCGCCGCCCATTTGGTTGCCGGCTACGCGCATCAGGTCGTTCATATCGAGTTTACCATCGGCCATTGCTGAAGAGGCCATGCCCATCCAGTCGGTGCCCTGCTGCCCCGTCGCGGCGCCCATGATGGTGTTGCCATCCACGCTGTTGTCGTTGGGGTCGGCGGCTTTATTCATGAGCTTGCCCAGCACGACGGGCACCAGCGCCCCGGCAATTGACATGGCTACCTGCGGCGAGATGCCCAGCTTTTCCATCAGGCCCTGCTGCACGTTTTCCTGAACGCCGTGGGTCACGGGGTTGTCCTGGATATTGCCACCGCCGTTTACGACCATGCCGAGCAGATTGCCCAGACCGCCGCCCTGCGCCTGTTGGGTGAGGCCACCCATCATACTTTGCACCACCGTTTCCATAGCGGTGTTGTTGTGCTGATTCGGGATAGCGGGATTATTTACGATCGCAGAGCCAGCGTTCTGCTGCACGAGGTTCATTAAGGTCTCAAACATGAGCTAGTAAGGATTATGTGTTTGTTCGGTTTGGTTAAGCGGATAAATGTAGAGAAGTTTCGGGCGGTATTAAGCCGGCCCCAACGTACCCAACCTTTTTTAGTTCTTACTGTTTAACCAGCTGCTATGACGAACCCATCAGCCGATAGTAACGCCCCCGACGACCAAAAACCGGCCACCGATTTTGCCACGCAGGTAACGCCCCTGCTGACCGACCTACTCTATCCCAGCGAATCCGACGAACCCATTGAGGTCGTCGACACGTACCTGAAAATGGCCGAGCCGCTCACGGTCAGCCACATCAAAGACTGGCTGATGCTGCCGCCCTCGGTCTACGTCGAAGAAATGCCCGAGGCCGATTTCTGGGTACCCGTCACGACCATTGAAGCGTGGTTTGGCGACGATGAAAAAGCGCAGGCCCACCAATTTCAGCAATTGAAAGAAACGCTGGAAAAGCTCCTCACTGACCGGCAGGTGTTCCGCGTGGGCGATACCGAGATCGACGTCTACCTGCTTGGCAAACCCGCCGAAGGCCCCCGCGTCGGGTTGAAAACGAAGGTGGTGGAGACGTAGCGAACGTTCGTCTGGCTTACTATTGCTGGCTAAGTTGCAACTTAGCCCCGAGGCTCATGCTCACCTTACCCTCACTTTTGTATTGAATTTGCTTGGCAACTGCTGTTTGAGTCCCCTCGACGGTCAAGCGGTGTGCGATTTCTACTGAGTCTACACTTGTAGGAATTCGATTACAGGACCACACACTAGGGTCAAGCCATGCGCCGTTCTTCACGGTTCGAAGGACAGCGCAGTCGGTTGTCGTGAAATTGTAGGTAGCAGTGAAGTCGGATACCCCATTGTCGATGCAAAGGGTTCGAACGCGCCACTCATAGGTAGTGCCCGGCGCCAAGCCTGTGAGCACCAGTCCACCAACGGCAGCTGTCGTGCTGTTAGGCCATGTAGTAGCTCCCTGAACGCGCCACTGTACATCGTAGCGCGCGCCCAAGCCAAATTCATACCAGCTTAAACTGGCGGTATTAGCACTAACAGCGCTGCTTTGCGGAGACGGTATATTGCCGTATGGGTAGCCAGGGCCGGGTGCCCAACAGTAAGGCAGTAAAATGGTACTTGTCGGGTCACCGGGCTGTCCGTTACAAACCTGTTGAACCTGAACATCGTAGCCAGTTTTTAATAATGGCTGTATGGTATAGTCAAACCCGCTGACCAACGTACTTTCGGTCCAATCACCACCGGTCTCAGGGCGCCACCGGACACGAAATTGAGGAGTAGAAGGTGCTATCCAACCAATAGGCATATCCCATCCAATTTTAGCAGCACCTGATGTTACAGCGAGTTTTGACACGAAATTGGGTGACGCACAAGCCGTGGAGAAAGAGCGGGGCGATGTATAAACAGACGCATTGGTAACAGAACAAAGCGTTTGAATCCGCCACTCATAACGTGTACCCGATTGTAGGTTAGCCACCACAACGGAATTCATGCCTGTAGCCGAGATCGCGTTCACACTGATGGTTGTCCAGTCAACAGGATTTGTGCTATAGGGTCGCCACTGTACCCGGTAAGCAATGCCGCCGATTGCCCTCCACCATAACCCAATCTGACTGAGCGAAAGCGCTTGCTCATACTGATAGCTGACGGCTTCGCATGAAGTCGTAAAGGAGCGAATTGGTGTGTAAGACGAAGTGGCCGTTTGCGAACAAACTGCCTGAACCTGCCATTCATAGGCAGCACCTACCGTTAGACCGGTTAGTGAGGCAAAAACCGTTTCCGTTCCGTTCCTTGTGTAGGGCGTAACAACAGTCAACGAATTCCAGACTGGATTTCCATCTTCCCGCCAGCGTACATTCGCTGAGATGGCTCCTGAAACGCCAAACGCTAGCACGACCGCCGTTCCGGTCTGGTCGATTTCCCGATACGAGTCAATGTTGGTGCAGTTACCGCCGGCGCTCTGCGTCTGAAAACTGTTTGTGGTGGTAAAAGCGGAGTTACTCCCTTCTTCGCAAACTGTTCGTAACCGATAGTCATACGATGTCCCTTGCGTCAGATCAGTCAGTGTATAGGTAGAACCCGCCACGCTTCTGCTATTCCAGGTGGATTGCCCTGATGGTCGCCACTGCAATTCGTACTGCACGCCATTTCCATAGTTACCCCATGTAAAAATTGCGGAGGTGGCCGTAATCTGAGGCACGTTTACATACTTGGGCGTGTAACAGCCCGTCGTGAAAGGTGCCCCGTTTACGTAGCCCGATGGCACACCACTGCACAGCGTTTGAACACCCCACTCGTAGGTGGCTCCGTTTACGAGGCCGGTGAAACTTATGAATGAGTTGGGGGTACTCGTTGTTTCTAGCCAGTTCTGGTTTGATCCCGCTGGGCGATAGCGCGCCTGAAACTGAATATTGGTTCCTAACAACTGTCGCCAGTATACATAAGCTGCAGAAGCCGTTACATAGCTCACGCCCAATTCGGTTGGTACAGAGCAAGTTGAGGTGAATGAACGCGGGACTGTAGCGTTAGATAGCGTCCCGTCGGCGCACTGACTCACCAACTGCCATTCATAGTTTGTACTCGGAGTCAGGCCGGTTAGTGAGAACGGCGAGGAGGCAATGTCAGCAACACTATTCCAGATAGACGTACCCACAGGTCGCCAGTTCAGGGTGAACTGATGTAGCCCTGGGGCGGCCGACCAGTAAAGAAGGGCGGCTGTTGGAGACACGGCTTCATAGAGCGAATCGGGAACAGGACACGATACCGTGAACGTGCGCGTGGCCGAATAAGCGGATAGTCCATCAGCGCATGCAGTTCGTACTCGCCACTGATAGGTCGCTTGATAGGTCAATGCCGCCAGGTTATACTCGACGAGGTTAGAAGCGGTCGTCACCAATGAAACGGATGTCCAAGTGCTTGCGGTGGCAACTTTCCAGTCAAGCTGATAGCCGGTAGCACCAGACACAGCTGGAAAACTAAGCCAGATACTATTGAATGTCTGGCGCGTTTCCTGAAGCGCAACAGGGGTAGGACAAGTTGAGAAGGCGGCAGTAGACAAACTTATTCCTATAACAGCAAAAAAGAAAAACAGTATTCGCTGCCGCAGTACCCCGAACATATGTTACGAATTTGTGTGAATGCGCACCAAGTAAAGTAATTGTTTTTAAATAAAAAAATACATATCTCCTATGGTGATACATGGGCTTTTTCCTGCCAAAACAAAAAACCCCCGGCCTCATGACCGGGGGTTTGCTAATAGAACGCAATAGCTGCGTAAATGCTGTTTATTTAATCTGATCCACCACAGCTTTGAACGCCTCGGGGTGGTTCATGGCCAGATCGGCCAGCACTTTCCGGTTCAGTTCGATGCCTGATTTGTGCAGGGCGCCCATGAATGCCGAGTACGACATGCCATGCTGACGAGCACCTGCGTTGATCCGCTGAATCCAGAGGGCACGAAAATCGCGCTTCTTGGCTTTGCGGTCACGGTATGCATACCCTAACGCTTTTTCAACGGCGTTTTTCGCCACTGTCCAAACGTTCTTACGACGGCCATAAAAACCTTTGGCCAGTTTTAAAATTTTCTTGCGACGTGCCCGTGAGGCTACGTGATTGACTGAACGCATTGTATTATGCTTTTTTGACGAAGGCGAGTCTGTTAATGAACAATGTATGATGCAAAATGTACAATGGCTTGGGTAGCCATGAATCATTGTACATTGTTACTTATTCAGTATACATTCTACTTAAAAGCCTTTCTGTCGGGTGAAAGAATTAACCAAAAAAGATGACTACGACAGACCCAGCAGGGCCTTGATCCGCGGCTCGTTGCTCACGTGCACCGTTGATGAGTGCGCGAGGTTCCGCTTCTGCTTCGTCGTTTTCTTCGTCAGAATGTGTGAGTGGAAGGCGTGCTTCCGCTTGATTTTCCCGGTGCCTGTCAGCTTGAAACGCTTCTTGGCTGCCGAGTTAGTTTTTTGCTTTGGCATGATGGACTTGACCGGATCGCCGGCCACGATTAAATAAACAGGCCGCAAAGGTACGAAAAATGACTGTACGATGTACAATGAATAATGCACAATGGGGCAGACGCCTTCTAATTCCGCGTCTGCCCCATTGTGCATTATTCATTGTACATCGTACACTATTTCTTCACCGCCACTACTTTCGGGGCAAGGAACATAATCATGCGCTTGCCTTCGAGCTTAGGCTCCTGTTCGATCTTGCCGACTTCTTCCAGGCCTTTCGAGAAGCGCTCCAGAATCTGAAGGCCCCGGTCTTTGAAAACGATCGACCGACCGACGAAGTGCACGTAGGCTTTCACCTTGGCGCCTTCTTTCAGGAATTGCAGGGCGTGCTTCAGTTTAAATTCGAAATCGTGGTCGTCCGTATTTGGGCCGAACCGGATTTCTTTGATCACGACCTTCTGCGCGTTGGCCTTGATCTCTTTCTGCTTCTTCTTCTGTTCGTACTTGAACTTCGAATAGTCGATTACGCGGCAGACCGGCGGGGTGGCGTTGGGCGAAATCTCCACCAAATCCAGACTCTGCGCTTTGGCCATCGTTAAGGCCTGCTGAATGCCGTAAATGCCCTGTTCAACGTTCTCGCCGACAACCCGCACCTCACGAGCCTGGATGCGTTCATTAATTCGGTAGGGTTCTTCCACCACGCGCCGGGGTGGTCTCCGCTGGGGTAATGCCATGTGTTGGGGTTAATGTGAAACGTCGTTGTAAACTTTCGTTTTTTAAACGCACGAAATATATAAAAGTTTGGCTTTCGCCACGTTTGCGGGTTGGTGTTTACGAGTTCATGTTTCGCTAATGACGACAACTTCTGCGAATTAGCAAACCAACATTAAACACTAACCATCACCTGTTAAACTATACTTTTACCTGCTCCTGAAAGAACGCGGTAAAGTCACTGATACTCATACTGCCGAGGTCGCCCTCGCCTTTGCGCCGCACGGATACCTTGCCTTCGGCCTGCTCCTTCTCACCCACAATGAGCATGAACGGAACTTTGGCCACTTCCGCATCCCGGATTTTGCGCCCGATTTTCTCGTCGCGCACATCCACAAAACCACGGATATCCGCCTCCTGTAGGGTCAGGAACAACTCGTTGGCGTAGGCCTCGTATTTTTCTGAAATGGGCAGAATCGCAATCTGATCGGGTGAGAGCCAAAGCGGAAAATTGCCCGCCGTATTCTCGATCAGGATAGCCACGAACCGTTCCATCGAGCCAAACGGGGCGCGGTGGATCATCACGGGGCGGTGTTTCTGGTTGTCGGCACCGGTATATTCCAGTTCGAAGCGCTCGGGCAGGTTGTAATCGACCTGAATCGTCCCCAGCTGCCACTTCCGGCCCAGCGCATCGCGCACCATGAAGTCGAGTTTGGGGCCATAAAAGGCGGCCTCCCCTTTCTCCATAACGATGGGCAGCCCTTTCTCGTTCGCCGCGTCGATAATCGCCTGTTCGGCCTTGTCCCAGTTCTCGTCCGACCCGATGTACTTCGTTTTATTGTCGGGGTCGCGCAACGACACCTGCGCGCTGTAATCGGAGAAGCCCAGCGCCTTGAACACGTACAGCACCAGATCGATCACTTTCTTGAACTCGTCGCTCACCTGATCGGGGCGGCAGAAGATGTGGGCGTCATCCTGCGTGAAGCCACGTACCCGCGTCAGCCCGTGCAGCTCACCCGACTGTTCGTAGCGGTACACCGTTCCGAATTCGGCCAGGCGCAGCGGCAGGTCGCGGTACGAGCGCGGCTTGGTCTTGTAGATTTCGCAGTGGTGCGGGCAGTTCATCGGCTTCAGTAGGAACTCCTCCCCCACGTCGGGCGTCAGGATGGGCTTGAACGAATCTTCGCCGTATTTCTCCCAGTGGCCCGAGGTCACGTAGAGCTGCTTGCTGCCGATGTGCGGCGTTACCACGGGCGAATACCCGGCACGTACCTGCGCCCGGCGCAGGAAATTTTCGAGCCGCTCGCGCACGACGGCACCTTTGGGCAGCCACAGCGGCAGGCCTTGCCCTACTTTCTCCGAGAAGGCAAACAGTTCGAGTTCCTTGCCCAGCTTGCGGTGGTCGCGCTTTTTGGCCTCTTCCAGCAGGGTGAGGTAGTCGTCGAGTTCTTTCTGTTTCGGGAACGTGATGGCGTAGATGCGCGTCAGCATCTTGTTCTTTTCGTCACCGCGCCAGTAGGCTCCTGCCACGTTCATCAGCTTGGCCGCTTTGATGAACCCCGTATTCGGGATGTGTGGTCCCCGGCATAGGTCGGTAAACCCACCCTGCGTGTAGAATGTGATGCTGCCGTCTTCCAGGCCCTGCAACAGGTCGATTTTATACGGGTCGCCTTTCTCGTCGAAATAAGCGATGGCGTCGGCTTTCGAAACGGCCTTCCTGACGTAGGCGTTTTTCTGCCGGGCCAGCTCGAGCATCTTGTCTTCTACCTTTTTGAACTCCTCCTGCGAGAAGTGCCGCCCTTCAAAATCGACATCGTAGTAGAAGCCGTTTTCGATGGGGGGGCCAATGGCAAACTTGATGCCGGGGTACAGCGCTTCCAGCGCCTCGGCCATCAGGTGGGCCGACGAGTGCCAGAACGTCGATTTGCCTTCTACGTCGTTCCAGGTCAGCAGTTGCACCGGCACCGCCGAGCCGTCGGCAGGTACGTCGATCGGCAGGGTAGCGTCCTGCACTTTGCCATTCACTTTGGCGGCCAGCACGTTGCGGGCCAGGCCTTCACTGATGCTCAGGGCTACGTCGAGACTCGACGCCCCGGCGGGGTATTCGCGGATGCTGCCATCGGGCAACGCTACGCTTAATTGCACGTCTTGAGTGGTCATATTGTGGGGAGTCAGTTGGCTGCGCCGTCAGTCGTGGTCATTGGTAGTCATTTGTTGCTTTTACGATGAATGACTACCAATGACCACGACTGACGGCGTAGCCAACTGACCTTCTTTAATCAATCGTTCTAATCTTAATTGAGTCGCCCATCGATTGGATACGGGTTCGGGGTTGGATGGGGGCAATCCGAATCCGGTTGGTGTCAAGTATACGCCCGCTGGGCGTTCGGTCGGGCAACAGGCCCGTTTTGTCGTCGGTATCGGGCAGCAGGTAGTCGCCGTAGCCAGCGGCCATCTGTTGCCGGCGCTGCACCCGCCACAGGCCAGCCTGCGCCGCCGGGTCATACGGATCTTTCTGCAACACAGCCGTGTACTGCGCCTGTGCCCGCTCCCACTGGTAGGTCATTTCGAGGCCGTGGGCGACGAAATAACCGATCCGCGGGAAGTCGGCTTTCCGTTTCTGCACCTGCTCGTAGTTGGTCAGCGCCGCGCCGTAATTACGGAAACGTTCAAAGATCAGACCAGCCTGAAAGTAAGCCTGCACAAAGTTGGGGTCGAGCCGTACGGTTTTCTGGTACGAGATCAGCGCACTATCGGCCCGGCCCGCCGACTGGTAGATCATGCCCCGCTGAAAGAGCAATTCGGCGTTGATCGGGAAGTACTGCATGGCCCGCTCGTTGTAAACCAGCGCCGTATTCAAATCGCCCAGCGACCGATACACCGCCGTCAGTTGGTTGTAGGTAGGCAGAAAACGCGGTTTCAGTTGCAGGGCCTGTTGGTAGTCGGCGAGGGCCCGGACGGTATCGCCCAATTTGGCCGCCATCAGGCCGTTGTAGAAATGCGCTTCGCCATCATACGGGGCCATCTGCAGGGCCTTAGCCACGTAAAGACGGGCCTTTGGGTATTGCGTCTGCTGTTGCAGCACGTCGCCCATGAGCGTGTACAGCTCCGGCGACGTAGCCCCCAGAATTTCAGCCCGTTGGGCGTCGTCAAACGCCTTATCGGGTTTGTTCAGCGCCCGCAGTACCTGCGCCCGTACGACGTAGAAAAAACCGGTGTTGTTGTTTCGGGAAATCGCTTCGTTAATATCCTCCAGGGCATCGGCGATGCGCCCCATCGAGAGCAGGATCATGGCCCGTTTGGCATAGGCCGTTGCCGACGACGACTGGCTGATGGCCCGGTCGAGCGCGCGAAGGGTGTTCTGCGCCGACGTACTATCGGAAGCCTGGGGAAGGGGTGGGATGCGCGATAGTCGCCGGTCGCCGCTGCTACACGCCGCCAGAAGGCCTACCCCCAAAAGGATCAATATGTATCGCAAAATGTCCCCAAGCGAAAGCTGTTAATCTGTCTACAGTCCTCTGTCTTCTGTTGTTTCACTTAGGTACGTTGTGTGTGGTCAGCGAGCCAACAGAAGACGGAGGACTGTAAACAGTAAACTGAGTTCACAAAGTTACAGAAGAAAACCGAGAGAAAACGCCCAGTGGCAGCCGTTTCTGCCGCGAATCGGTCAGGAATAGCTCGCCCGACTGGTAGTTGGGGAGCCGGTTGATCGCCGCCGCCCCTTCAGGTACGTTGCCAAAGTGCTGCACCATGAGGTTGTCGAGGATGATGGCCGAAAACCCGAGCGAGTACAGGTTGATGATGAAGAAAAAGTCGCGCCGGTCGAGCAAGGCCGCGCAGGTACGTAGCAGGTCGTTGAGCTGCTCTTCCAGCACCCATTTTTCGCCGTCGGGGCCACGGCCATAGGCGGGCGGGTCCAGAATGAGGCCGTTATAGGTGTTGCCGCGCCGTTCTTCGCGCCGCACAAACTTGACGGCATCCTCCACCACCCAGCGGATGTTGTCGAGGCGGCTCATCTCCATATTTTCCCGTGACCACGAGATCACCGGCTTCACGGCATCGACGTGCGTGACGTCGGCACCTGCCTGCCGGGCTGCTAGTGAGGCCCCGCCCGTATAGGCAAAGAGGTTCAGCACGCGCGGCCGCTCAACGGGCATGGCTTTTACGGTGTCGTGGATGTACGTCCAGTTCACGGCCTGTTCTGGAAAAATACCGACGTGCTTGAAGGCCGTCAGCGCCAGCTTGAAGGTCAAATCCAGTTCCTGCTGCTTGAAATTAACCGTCCAGGGGTCCTGAATAGGCTTGAGCCGCTGCCAGTCGCCGCGCTCGGGCGATTGCCGGTCGCGCCGAAACGTGGCGTGCGCCAGCCGTTCCCATTCGCCTTCCGAGAGCGAGCAATCCCAGATCGCCTGGGGTTCGGGCCGGGCCAGAATATACTGGCCAAACCGTTCCAGCTTCATAAAATCGCCCGAGTCGATCAGTTCATAATCAGCCCAGGCAGGGGGGGTGAGGAGGGTCATGAGGGAGGAAATGAATAATGTACGATGCACAATGACTCCACTAAAGAGACAAGAATCTCATTAACAGTACTTTAGTACTTATTTTTCATTGTGCATCATACATTGTTCATTGTACATTCTTTTTAACTAAAAGCACCACATTCTCCACGTGGTGCGTGTGGGGGAACATGTCGACGGGCTGCACGGCGTCGACGCGGTAGGCTTCGTCGAGCCAAGCCAGGTCGCGGGCCTGCGTGGCCGTGTTGCAGCTGATGTAGACAATTTTCTGCGGGGCGGCTTTGATGAGCTGCCGAACCACGGCCTCGTCCATCCCCGCGCGCGGCGGATCGGTAATCACCACGTCGGGGTGGCCGTGCTGGGCGAAGAATTCCTCCGTGAGCAGGTTCTTCATGTCGCCCGCGTGAAACGACGCATTGCTGATTCCGTTGACCTCGGCGTTTACGCCCGCATCGGCGACAGCGGCTTCCACATATTCGATGCCAACCACGTACCTAGCTTGCCGCGCCACAAACAGGGCGATGGTGCCCGTGCCGGTGTAGAGGTCATACACCAGCTCGTTGCCCGTCAGGCCGGCCATGTCGCGGGCCACGCTGTAGAGCGCAAACGCCTGCTTGGCATTGGTCTGGTAGAACGATTTGGCATTGACCCGAAACGTCAGCACCTGATTGACTTCGGACGTACCTGGGGCCGATGCAACGGCTCCCGACGTACCCACGCCAGCATCCATGGTTTCCTCGATGTAGGGCGTACCGGCATAGTTAATCACTTCCTGATCGCCGTAATTGTCGTTCTTCTTCGTGTTGATGATGTAGTTCAACGACGTAATCTGCGGGAAGCGTTCGAGCAGGTGATCGAGCAGGGCGGCGAGCGTTTGCGGGTGATCCTGCGCTACCTGTAGTGTCACCATCACCTGCCCGGTGGTGTCAGCCGTGCGGATGATGAGCGTGCGGAGGTAGCCCTCATGCGTTTTGAGGTTGTATGCCGCCAGGTTATTGGCAAACAGGTAGTCGGTGACGGCCAGCCGGATGTCGTTGGACGGATCGGGTTGCAGGTAGCAATGCTGGATGGGTAGCACCTTATCAAAGCGGCCCGGCACGTGGAAGCCCACGACGCGCGGGTCCATGCGCTCGGTAGTTTGTACTTCAGCCTGCGTGAGCCAGCGCCCGTCGGCGATGGTGAATTCCAACTTATTCCGGTAATACTGGGTCGGATGGGCGGCGAGAATCGGCCGCATTGACGCGGCACTACCGCCGGGCAACGGAACCTTGGCGATGCGCGTAAGGTGATCAATAACCTGTTGCTGCTTGAACCGCAGTTGTTCGTCGTACTGAATATGTTGCCATTTGCAGCCCCCGCATACGCCGAAGTGTTCGCAAAACGGCTGGGTACGTACCGGCGAGGGCGTCACCACCCGTTCGACGAGGGCTTCGCGGTACTGTTTTTTCTGATTGAAAACCCGGATGTCGACCACGTCGCCGGGTGCAGGCATCGGATGGCCCGGTCGGCCTTCCACAAAAATGACCCCGTCGTCGGTGCGGATCAGGCACTTGCCCTCCGCCGCCACGTCGGTTACGGTCAACCCCGCGAGGAGTTGGGGTTGTTTATGGTGTTTTTTACGCATTTCTAGTCGTTCAACGTCCAACGGTCAACGTCCAGTGCGATGCGCGTAACGGTAGCACAAACCTTGATCCTTGACCAGTAGACCTTGAACCTTCTCGTTCAAACTGCTAAATTAAGCAGCCTTTTCGGCAAGGGCTGTACCCAACCCAACTTGTATGCCTCAACTTTACATGAAAGCGCTTTGTCGGCTTCTGTTTTTCAGTGTAGTAAGCCTATTGCCCCTCGTCGGTTTTGCCACGCACATTGTCGGCGGCGAAATCGAACTGCTCTACCTCGGGCCCAACAGCGCTTATTCGCACCGGCTCAACCTGAATTTGTATTTCGATCAGAACAACGGCAACCCCGGTGCCGAAGATGCCTTGATGACCCTGGGCATTTTCCGCAAGCGCGACAATGCCCAGCTGGCCAGTATCGACCTGCCGCGCCTCGGTTCGTCGCAGGTAGCCTACTCCATTCCCAGTTGCGCCACGGCCATTCAGAGCACCCGCCTGATCCGGTACGGCGTCGACGTAACCTTCCGCCCCGAGTCGTTCAACGACCCCGGCGGCTATTACGTCAGTTGGGAACGCTGCTGCCGCAACGGGACCATCAACAACCTCCTTGCCCCCGGCGATGCAGGCTCGGTATTCTACCTGGAATTCCCGGCGGTGCTGCAAAACAACCAGACCTTTGCCAACTCCTCGCCTGTTTTCAACACAGTCAAAGGCGACTACATCTGCCTCAACCGGCCCTTTACGTTCGATTTTGGCGCCCGCGATGCCGACGGCGACAGCTTGGTGTATACGATGGTGACGCCCTTCAACGGCTACAGCACGGCGGCTGTCCCCTACCCCGCCCGCCCGACCCAGCCCGGTCTGGAAGGTGTCTTTCGGGCGGCACCGTATCCCCCTGTGCGCTGGGCCAGCGGCTATTCCGAAACCAACGCCATACCCGGCATCAGCCCCCTGAAAGTAGACGCCAAAACGGGCCTGCTGAGCGTAACGGCCGATCGGGTCGGGCTCTTTGTGTTCTCGGTGGAAGTGGTCGAATACCGCAAAGGCGTGGCCATCGGCCGGGTACGTCGTGATTTCCAGTTGCGCGTAATCGACTGCCCCCGCAACGATGCACCCGTGCTGCTGATGAAAGCGCCCGGCAGCAAGGAGTATTACAAAGCCGGTACGGTCATCCAGTTGACCGACACCGATAAGGCCTGCCTGAACCTGTTCCTGACTGATCCCAACGCCAACCAGCGCATTACCGTCACCAACGGCAGCGGCGCCCTATCGGGCCTGGCGATCACACCGGGCGTGGTTAGTTCCGGCAATGGGCGGGACACCACCTCGACGCAGTTCTGCTTCGATGCCTGCGCGCTGTATAACAACGGCAACCCCGTGACGCTGCGCATCCAGGCCACCGACGACGGCTGCCCGCAGGGGATTACCACTAACCTCGACGTACTGGTGCAGGTGACGTCGACGCCCGGCGTCAAACCCGTGGCGAGCACTGATCTGCGCGGCAGCCAGACAACCATTTCGGTGGGCTCATCGCTCACGTTCAATGCGTTTGGCAAAGACCCGCAAAACGGCGCTGTGTCGATTCAGGCCGTGGGCCGGGGGTTTGCGTTGGGCAGCGCAGGCATGACCTTCGCCCCCACCTCGGGCACCGGCACCGTGCAACAACCCTTCCGCTGGAACCCGACCTGCTCGCAGGCGTCGCAATCGGCATACGTGGTCGACTTTATCGCCATCAAACGGGCCTGTAACGTCGAACGGCGCGACACCACCACCGTCAGGTTGACTGCCCAAGGGCCCGCCAGCCAGCCACCAACGATTCGGACCTCGCTGCCCAGCCGGGTGGTGGAATTGACCGTTGTGCCGAACGATACAAGCTCGGGCGCGGTGCGGTTTACCGTCTTTGGTAACGATCCCGACAAAACCGACAGCCTGCGCCTGACGGGTGCGGGCCGGGGGTTCAGCCTGACGCAGGCGGGTATGGTGTTTACGAACAGAAATGGCCGGCCCGAACTACAATCGCCGTTTTCGTGGCAGGCGACCTGCGCCGTGTTGCAGGGGCGGCGCGAGGCCACCTTCACGCTCGACTTTGCCAACACCGATGGGAGCTGTCAGGCTAAAAACACCGATACGACCAGCGTGGTACTGAAGCTGAAAACGCCCGAGGTCAACTACAGCGACCTGAAGGTGCCCAACACGTTTACGCCCAACAACGACGGCAAAAACGATTATTTCGGGTTAATGAACGTACCTGTCGAAAACTGCTACGAGAAATTCGAGCGGGTCGACGTGTACAACCGCTGGGGCGTTCAGGTCTTCACCTCCACCGACAAGGCCTTCCGCTGGTATGGCCCCGACTTCCCCGTTGGGCTCTATTATTACACCGTCACCTTCGGCCGACAGACCGTAAAGGGTACGTTGATGCTCGTTAAGTAGTAGTCAATGATCAATTGTAATGAGCGGCCTATGCCACTGAGTAGGTAAGCGGCATTCCTGACGCGGTCTGGCTTATGACTTCCGGCAATCAGCCCTACCTTTGGGGCTTGTACAAATCACGTAAGCACATGGCACAGGCACAAGCTGGCGACACCGTTCAGGTTCACTACACAGGTACGTTGACCGACGGCACCTTATTCGATTCGTCGCAGGGACGTAGCCCATTAGAATTTACGCTCGGCAGCGGGCAGGTCATCAAAGGATTCGATGATGGCATCACGGGCATGGCTGTCGGCGATCATAAAACCATCCATATTCCCGTTGAAGAGGCCTATGGCCCGGCGCACGAAGAGATGGTCTTCACGCTCGACCGTTCGGATATTCCCGACGAAATCCCCCTTGAGGTAGGCATGACGCTCAACATGCACGAAGACGGTAACCCGCAACCCGTGCCCGTGATCGTCCGCGCCCTGAGCGACGATTCGGTCGTGCTCGACGCCAACCACCCCCTCGCCGGGCAGGACCTGACGTTCGAGATCGAACTGGTCGGGATTAAGTAAGTCGGTACAACAAGTCCCTGAAAAGCGAGTGCGGAGTCTGGAAAGGCGGTATGGTAAACGTGTAAGCAACACGTACCTAACTTTCCAGGCTCCGCACTCATTTCTTTCAGACTTTCCAGCCGTTCCTGTTGTTGTCTGTGGTATGGATACGACACCGCTCAACGTGGGATACGCCTGCATCAACCTGACGCTGCAGGTCAACGAACACATCACCACCACCCGGGGAATGATCAAAAAGACATTCGCCGAGAAAGGCCTGCAGTACGCATCGCAGTTGGCCCTGCAAAACGTGCAGGATTTGCTGAAGGTAGTCGACTGGAACCTCGAACACGGGTTTCAACTGTTTCGTATCTCGTCCGACATTTTCCCCTGGGCTTCTGAATACCGTATCAACCAACTCCCGGATTTTGCGGAGATCCGGGCCGTGCTGGAAGATATCGGCGCGCGGCCTATCCGGCTCACCTGCCATCCGGGGCCATTCAACCACCTGGCCGGGCAGGGCAAAGTGCTCGAGAATACCATCACCGATCTGGAATACCAGTCGTCGGTATTTGACCTGATGGGCCTCACGCCCTCGCACTGGAACAAGATCAACATCCACGCGGGCGGCACCTACGGCGACAAAGCCGGTACGTTGGCCCGATTTGCCAAAAATTTCCGCGAACGGCTGTCGGAGAGCCTACGCGCCCGGCTCACCGTCGAGAACGACGACCGGCCCAATCTGTATACGGTGCAGGATCTGACGTACCTGCACGAGCAGATCGGTACGCCCATCGTGTTCGATTATTTTCACCACAGCCTCAATCCCGGCGACCAAACGCAGGAAGAAGCTTTCCTAACGGCCTACGGCACTTGGGATGTACGCCCCGTCTTCCACTATTCTGATTCGCGGCGCGACTATGAAGACCCCAAAGCTCGCCGCGAAGCCCATGCCGACTGGCTCTATAACCCCGTCAACACCTACGGCAAGGACGTTGATATTGTCTTTGAATCGAAGATGAAGGAACTCTCGATCCTGCGCATCCGGGGCGACGTACCTGACTACTCGCCCAAACTCCAGAAGCTCATTCAGCAAACCGCCGCCACCGCCGATGAGTAGCAACTTACTCCGCGATTGCTAACTAGTGCTGAGACTCGTTACCTTACACGTTGAACCAGTAGGAGAGCTTAATCACCAGTGCGCGGTTTTTGCTGGTCAGTGAGCCGGGGAAATAGTTTTCCTGATAGACCACAAACAGGTCTGATACCGGTGCATACCGCCATTGCAGACGCGTGTTGAGCAGCGTGTTGGCCGTCTGGTTGTTGACCTGCACGGTGGTCGTCCAGAACAGCTTACGCGTGAAGGTCAGATCGAGACGGGGACCGATCAGCAGGTACGTTGCCGATTTGTAGGGTTCTGGCAAGCGAATGGCGTTGAACTCGCTGTACACGCTCAGCGACCCGTAGGGCTGAAAGCGATACTGCACCTGCGCCGTCAGGCTGGTGTTTTTGCCGTTGAAATAGCCGCCGCTCCACCCTTCCAGGCTCACATTGAACAGCTTACGCCGGTCGGAATTGTAAAAGCCAAACAGCCCCCGGATGTTGTAGCCGGTATCTTCGGCGAGTTCGCGGCCGTCGGAGTTAGTCGGGTCGTAAGGAAAGAACAGGTACGTGTAATGGTTGTAATACCCCAGCCCTCCCTCGGCAGTGCTCCGGAACTGCACGTTGTAGCCAATGTTCCATTCGCGGTCGGTCAGCCGCGCCACGCCGGAGGGTGTCAGCGTGCGAATCAGCATCAGGTCAGTGAACGGCCCATGCGACACCACGGCGCGGCTCCCTTTGGTGTAGAACGTACCAGACAGCTCGGGCGTGAAGCGCCAGTAACCCCGTCGGTTCACGAAGCCGATGTCATTGATCTGGTACTGCCGCCCCACATACTCCTGCGTCCAGGTGGCGGTGAGATTGCGGCTCGTATAAACGAGATTCAGGCCGTGCGTGTAGGCATCCTTGTCGATGGTTACGCCGTTGCGGCGCTCGCCCGGCTGATCGGGCCGGAAAGCGCGGGTGTAAAACAGCTTACCGCTCCAGCGGTTGTCGGCCGTTTGCAGGTTGTATTCCAGGCCCGCCAAGCGGGTGTAGCGCAGGCTGTCAGGTACGTTGCTGCGCGACCCGCCCACGCCCTGCCGGTTCACGAAAATACCCGAGAGGTTTGACCGCCCGAATAGCTGCCGCTGCACCACCGCCATGGTGTAATTCTGGCCCGTAATGCCCCGCTCAGGCCGATTGGCCGTTTGGGTATTAAGCAGCCCCACCCGCCAGTCTTTGCCCACTTTGCCGCTCAGCCGGGCGCCGTAGAGCAGCGGATTCTGCACAATTACCCCCGTGGTAGTGTCGTAGCTGATACCGATGCGCCGACTGAAAAAAGGCCGATTCTGCTCGAAACCGAAGTTGGCGAAGAGGTCCTGATTCTCGATAAAAAACTGCCGCCGTTCGGGGTAGAAGATCTCGAACCGGCTGAGGTTGGTCACCTGCTGATCGGCTTCCACGTTCGAAAAATCGGGATTGACGGTCAGGTCGAGGTTCAGCGACGGCGTCAGCCCGAACTTGGCGTCGAAGCCAACGCCGCCGGCAACCGTGCGCGCGCCCATACTGCCTTCGCCCAGGTTGTCGCTGTAGCGGGCCGCCACGTACGGAATCAGCGAAATGTTGGGGCCGGGGTCGGGCAGTGGCGTCTCGAACCGAACGGTATCGGCAAAGGCCAGCGCCGAGATGCGGTAGGCCACCGGCACGCGCCGCCACGAGGTACGCTGGTTGTTTTTCAGGTCGTGGCGGGCAAAGTTCATCAGGAACCACGACGTGCCTTTGCGGTAGCGGAAGCTTTTGAACGGAATCACCAGTTCGGCCTGATACCGGTCGTTGAACACACGTACCGCCGAGCGCCACTTGTTGTCCCACTCCGATGCCACGCGCTCGCCGTTGAACAGCTGCCCCTCGCGCTCGACGCCGTAAGGCGTTACGTTGAACGTGAAGCCGTTGATTCGGTCGCCGAACGGATCGAGGTAGACGGTGAAATTATCGTTCTGGTCCCACTCGAAATCACGCTTCAGCGAACTGGCCGTGTAGCGCCGCTCGGGGTTTTTATCGTAGCAGATCACAGCTACGTACAGGTGCTGGGCGTCGTAGGTCAGGCGCACTTCGGTAGGGTTGTAGGCCCGCGCCGTATCGTTCGGAAAATTCTGGATGAAGTTGGTGGCCACCTTTGCCGTCTGCCAGGTACGTTCCGTCAGCAGCCCGTCGAGCTGAATCGACGAATCGGCGGGCGACACCTGCAGGGTTTGGGCGCGGAGGAGCAGGCTACTCAGACAGAGGCCTATCAGGACCAGTACACGTTGACTCATAGGGCAAAAATAGGGGGCCCGACGAAGCGCTACCGGCCGGTTAGGATGAACGGTTTCACGACCTAATCGATGGGCCACCGTTCCCGGCAGCCGAAACAGGGGCCGCCCCAACTTTTTTGACTAATTTTGTGGTTTATCAGACAGACACAACCCCCGTTCTTTCAGCGTGAAACATATTCGGAATTTCTGCATTATCGCCCACATCGACCACGGTAAAAGCACCTTAGCTGACCGGCTGCTGGAGTTTACCAAGACCGTCGGTGCCCGCGATATGCAGGCCCAACTGCTCGACGATATGGACCTGGAGCGTGAGCGTGGCATCACCATCAAGAGCCACGCCATCCAGATGGATTACATGCATAACGGCGAGAAGTACACCCTCAACCTCATCGACACGCCGGGCCACGTCGACTTCAGCTATGAAGTGTCGCGGTCGATTGCCGCCTGCGAAGGTGCCCTGCTGCTCGTGGATGCCTCGCAGGGGACCGAAGCCCAGACGATCTCGAACCTGTACCTGGCGATGAATAACAACCTGGTTATCATCCCGGTGCTCAACAAGATCGACCTGCCCGGTGCCATGCCCGAGGAGATCAAAGACGAGATGGTGGACCTGCTCGGCTGCGAGCGCGACGATATCATCCCCGCCTCGGGCAAAGAGGGCATCGGCGTGCCGGAGATTCTGGCGGCGATCGTGGAGCGGATTCCGCCCCCGAAAGGTGACCCCAACGCGCCCCTGCAAGCCCTGATCTTCGATTCGCAGTTCAACTCCTACCGGGGTATCGAGGTTATTTTCCGGGTCAAGAATGGCTCGATCCAGAAAGGGCAGAAGGTGAAATTCATGAACACCGGCAAAGAGTATTTTGCCGATGAGATTGGCACGCTTCGCCTCTCGCAGGAACCCAAAGACAGCATCGAGTGCGGCGACGTAGGCTACCTCATTTCGGGCATCAAAGTGGCGAAAGAGGTAAAGGTGGGTGACACCATCACAAGCTTCGACACGCCCGCCAAAGAAGCCATTCAGGGATTCTCGGAAGTAAAACCGATGGTCTTTGCCGGCATCTACCCGGTCGAAACGAGCGAGTTTGAAGAACTGCGCGAGGCCATGGAGAAGCTGCAACTCAACGACGCCGCGCTGGTATGGGAGCCCGAAACCTCGGCGGCCCTTGGTTTTGGGTTCCGTTGTGGGTTCCTCGGCATGCTCCACATGGAGATTGTGCAGGAACGCCTCGAACGCGAATTCGACATGACCGTGATCACGACGGTGCCGTCGGTGCGGTTTGAAGTGATGACCACCAAAGGTGAGTTCATGCAGGTGTCGGCCCCGTCGGAGATGCCCGAGCCCAATTTTATCGACACCATCGAGGAGCCGTTCATCAAAGCGCAGATCATCACCAAGGCTGAATACGTGGGGGGCATCATGAGCCTTTGCATGGATAAGCGGAGTATCCTGAAAAACCAGGTTTACCTCACCGCCGACCGCGTGGAGCTGCAATTTGAGATGCCGCTGGCCGAGGTCGTGTTCGACTTCTTCGATAAACTCAAGACTATCTCGCGCGGGTATGCCTCGCTCGACTACGAGTTTATGGACAACCGCGAAGCCGACATGGTGAAGCTCGACGTGATGCTCAACGGCGACCGGGTCGACGCTCTCTCGGCCATCGTACACCGCAGTAAATCGTATGAATGGGGCCGGAAACTGTGCGAAAAACTGCGTGAGCTGATTCCGCGCCAACAGTTCGAAATCGCCATTCAGGCCGCCATCGGTCAGAAGATTATTGCCCGCGAAACGCTCAGTGCCCTGCGTAAAGACGTATTGGCGAAGTGTTATGGCGGTGATATTTCGCGGAAACGAAAACTGCTCGACAAACAGAAGAAAGGGAAGAAACGGATGCGTCAGGTCGGCAACGTCGAGATCCCGCAAGCCGCCTTCATGGCCGTGCTGAAGATCAACTAGCCGTTCTTTTACTGGCCTAGAACGCCCCGCCAACAAGGTTGACGGGGCGTTCTGTTTTGTCGAAATTCGGCCCGAAAATTGATATGTACATAGGTTAGACAACCGCGCTAGCCCATATGCGTTTTTTACTGCTCTTCCTCTTTGCACTCCCGGCCTTACCAACGAGCGGTCAGGCGATTAAGCTATCCGATAAGCCTACCAAAACGGTGTTTGCAATCAAGGCCATCGACGACAAAACCGAGGCCGACATACCGGCTCACTTCATCATTAAAACCTCGCTGGCCCGCAAGAAATTTGAAGGTAATAGCCGTGTGGGTAAAGAGTTTGAGTTTATCCTGACCCGCGCCGATACCC
This sequence comes from Fibrella aestuarina BUZ 2, assembly GCF_000331105.1. Classification (NCBI taxonomy): domain Bacteria; kingdom Pseudomonadati; phylum Bacteroidota; class Cytophagia; order Cytophagales; family Spirosomataceae; genus Fibrella; species Fibrella aestuarina. Next base: position 5,266,956 of record NC_020054.1, read on the forward strand.
TCGACGTGATCGCCACCGCCAAGGGCTACCAGGAAGCCGAAGAGCTTATGGTTGTCACCTGCGACACCTGCGCCAACTACGGCTACGCCATCCGCCTCGAAAAAGCGGATTCCGTCTTTCGGAACCTACAGGTCAACCAGGCCATCCGCCTCGATAAGGTTTATTTCGATCAAAGCAGCTACCACATGCGCCCTGAGTCGTACGAACAACTGGACAAGCTAGTCCGCACGCTCCAAACGCAACCGGCGCTGAGCATCGAAATTGCCGGCCATACCGACAACGTGGGCGACCGGCGGCTCAATCAACTGCTTTCCGAAAACCGGGCCAAGGTGATTACCAATTACCTGGTGCGCAATGGCATCCCCGAGAAACGGCTGCGCTACAACGGCTACGGCGATACGCGCCCCGCGGCCCCCAATGATGTAGAAGAAAACAAGCGTAAGAACCGCCGCGTCGAATTCGTTGTATTGGGGAAGTAGCGCGTCGGTAGCTGGCTCCAGCAAACAGAGGCCACACACCGACCTACCCATCCCATGACCACGCCCACCTCAATAGTACGCCAGATCTGGGGCGACGCCGACGTGATCCTGCTGGTTTTCGCGGGTTCAGCGGCCGAATTCGCCCTCAACAAAGCGGTCGATTGGCTGTTCTTTACCGGCAAACTACCGGCCGATCCCATCGGGCGTTTGTTCTCGACGGTGCAATACGCCCAGCAGATTGTTTTTGCCGACCAAACGCGCGCCAGTCAGGCCGTCACACGCATGGCCGACATCCACGCGGGAGTTGAAGCCAAACGGGGCTATGAGATTCCCGCCTGGGCTTATCGCGACGTACTCTATATGCTCATCGATTATTCGGAACGAGCCTACGAACTGTTGCATCGCCCCCTCACCGACGCCGAGCGCGGCGAGTTATTCGATACCTTTCAGCAGGTGGGCGCCGGTATGCACGTACCTGACTTGCCCAACACCTACGCCGATTTCAAAGCCGACCGGGAACGGCATCTGGCTCAGGATCTGGAACGGAGTGCCTACACCGACAAACTCTTTCAGCGGTATCGCGAAGAGTTGGGCGACTGGCGCTTCGGCCTGTTGCTGCAAGCCCAAAGCCTGTTGGTACCCGCGCCGGTTCGTTCGCTGCTCAAGCTACCTGAACGCCCTCCCCTTACGTACCTGATGTGGCTGTACCCACTCTTCAATACGTTGCGGCTGCGGGCGCTGGTGCAGCGGGTGCTGATGCCGACAACGTACCTGGCGAAGGTGCAGGCGCTGGACCGGCGCTAATTCCACCCCGTATGGCACTGACACGAAAAAACCCCGCCGATCAATCGGCGGGGTTTTCATTTGGGAGTATGCAGGTAAAACCAATAGCGCAGGGCTTTAGTTCGCACGTTGGAAACGATTCGGATAATTTTTCAAAATAGTTTGCCGGAACATTGGCCTCGCCGGGTACGTTCCTTCCAAAACGACACACTAATGAACAAGCCCCAACTTCCGTTCAACGAATTAATCAAAAGTGGTCAGCCGGTGCTGGTCGACTTCTACGCGGATTGGTGCGGCCCCTGCAAGATGATGGCCCCCACGCTGAAGCAACTCGCCGACCGTTCTGGCGACAAGCTCAAGATCGTAAAAATCGATATCGACCGGAGCCGGGCCGCCGCCGACAAGTTTCAGATTCGCAGCGTGCCAACGCTCATTCTCTTCAAAGACGGCAAGATTATCTGGCGTCAGTCGGGCGCGCAGCCCCTTCACAAACTGGAAGCCGACGTAAAGCCTTATTTATAGTAAGGGGTCAAAGTTTGATGGCCAACGTGTAATGTTGCAACGTAATGAGTGGCGTTTGCCACGTTGACCATTAAACTTTGGATAAAACGTTGAACTGGCTTACGAATAAACGGATCGTTGTAGTCGGCGGTACTACTGGTATGGGGTTATCGGCCGCGCAGGCTTTCGTTCGCGAAGGCGCGCAGGTAGTGGTGGTAGGGCGCAACCCGGATAGCTGCGCCACGGCCGAAACGCTACTGGATGGCAACGGCTTAGCCATGAGCGGCGACGCCGCTGACCCACAAACAGCCATCAAAGCCATCGACCTCTGCCAGACGATCTTCGGCGGATTCGACGGACTTTATCACGTAGCGGGTGGCTCGGGTCGCCGTTTTGGCGATGGCCCCCTCCACGAACTCACCCTCGACGGCTGGAACGCCACGTTCCAACTCAACCTCAGCTCGCTGATGCTCTCGAATCAGGCGGCGGTGCGGGCCTTTATGGCGGCGGGTACGGGCGGCACCATCCTGAACATAGGTTCGGTGCTGAGTTACTCCCCTTCGCCTAAACACTTTGTCACGCACGCCTACGCCGCCGCCAAAGCCGCCGCTTCGGGTTTCGTGCGCTCGACGGCGGCCTATTATGCCAGCCACAACATCCGGATTAATAGCCTCATTCCGGCGCTGGTTGAGACACCGATGGCCCAACGCGCCGCTGGCGACGAAGCCATTATGGCCTTTATCAAAACCAAACAGCCCCTCGACGGGGGGCGCATTGGCAAACCCAGCGACCTCGATGGCGCAGCGGTCTATTTTATGTCGGATCAATCGGCGTTCACCACTGGCCAAATCCTCACCGTCGATGGTGGCTGGGATCTGAGCGAAGGGCAATACTGAATTTCTCAGCACAGAGACACGGAGATCACCTAGGGAACAATAGCGATTCTATTGGCTCCGTATTCGCTGTGTAATCTCCGTGTTTCTGCGTTGAAAAATCACCTCAACGGCTGTAGATCAGGGTTTTGCAGGAAGGTATAATCGGTCAGCGTGTACAGAAACGAGATAATGTCGTTCTGCTCCTGCACCGTCATCGGAATACCGACCTGACCGTTTTGTTTCAACAGGGGGTCAAGGTAGGGGCTGTCCTGAACGCCGGTGGCGTAGTGGCGCAACACTTGTTGCAGGCTCGAAAACCGGCCGTCGTGCATGTAAGGCGGCGTAAATTCTACGTTGCGCAGACTCGGCACCCGAAACTTGTACAGGTCAGCGTCCTGCGCCGTGATGGCGTACCGACCCTTATCGTCGATTTTGGCGGTGGCCAGTTGAGGCAGGCCGTTGTTACGGAAGCCCTGGTCGGTAAAAAACGGCTCTTTATGGCAACTGGCGCACTTTTGCTGAAACAGCGTCAGTCCGCGCTGAGCAGCCTCTGTCAGTGCCGCGCCCCCCTCCTTCCGCGCCACTTTATCATACGTCGAATTGCTCGATACCATCGTCAGCATGAACTGCGAGAGCGCCTTCAGAAACCGGTCGCTGCTGATGGAATCCGAGCCAAACGCCGCCCGAAACAGGGGCCGGTAACGCCCACTCGTCCGCACCTTCGTCAGCACGTTGGGGAACGTTTCGTCCATCTCGATGGGATTCTGTATGGGTGCGATGGGCAGCAGATCGAGGTCGATGATGCCGCCATCCCAGAAAAACGTGTTGCGCCAGGCCAGGTTCTGAATGCCAGGTACGTTGCGGGTACCCGTCTGGTCGCGGATGCCGTGGCTCAGCGGGTGGTCGGTATGCGAAAAACCGGTAAAAGGCGAGTGGCAGAAAGCGCACGAAATGGTGCCGTCTTTCGACAGCAGCGCATCGTAGAAGAGCGTCCGGCCAAGCAGCACGCCCTCTTTGGTGAGCGGGTTATTGGCAAAATCGTACGTTGGATCAGGAAAATTGGCGGGTTTCTGCCAATTGAGCGGCGTGCCCGTCGATGGGGTAACGGGTGGTTCGGGCTTGACGGGTTCGGTGGTGGGCGTTTGCTTGCAGCCAACCACCCAGCCCCAGAGCGCCACACTCACAGCCAATCCGATGCCCTGCCATCCCCTCATTTTTGCTCCAGCGTTGACAGGCCAAACGAGAACATCGTCGCGTAATTGTTGGCGATCGTGGCCGACACCGGCGACACCATCACGTCGGGGTACTGGGCGATGCTGATCGGCGTGGGACCGTCGAAGAGTTTACCGGCATCGGCCAGCACGACCAGCCGGGTACGTTGGTCGGTGCCGATGTTGAGGGTGTTGCCCGAACTGCTCAGCGGCACCCGCACCGTGCGCAGGTTGTTGAGGGTGCGCGACTGATAGCCGCCAAACAGCCCAATGTGATAGCGGAAATTGCGATTGCCGGTGGCATCAACCGGGGCGGCGGGCGACGTGCCTTCCAGTTTCAGGTGAATATAGCCCGTATTCCAGTCCCAATACATCCCGCTGGTATGGCTGCTGCCGGGGTCGAGTACGCCTTTGCGCCGGCTCACGTCGGCGGTGTTGCGCAGGCTGTCCACCCCAATCATGAATTCCAGTTGACTGTAATCGCCCGCCGGAATGTTGTTGAGCGACATACTCTGCGAGGTCGGGTCCGAGGAGCGAACCAGAAAATAGCTATCGTCCTGCGGCACCGTGTAGGCCGAGCCGTCGGTCCGAAGCAGCCGGATGTTAGTCAGGAAATAATCGAATTTAGAAACGACAAACGACTCCCCGGCCTTGTTCTGGTAGGTCTTGGTAGTCAGCACCAACGGGCTCCCGTTGACCGTATGTTGCAGCGACAGATCGAGGCTACCCGTGCCCGGATCGAGGCTCGATTTACAGGAAAAAATCGCCAGACTAACAAAAAGCAGTGCGTAAAACCGGTTCATAGCGATCGTTTTAGCTATGCAAACATAACGACAGGACGACCTCGATGTTGTAACGCTATTGGGCCCACCAGCGGCTTGTGGGCAACACGCCCCCCAGCGGTACGGGCTCGCCGATACGGGGTGTCGTTACGCGCAGCGAAGCCGTATCGCTCACGGCCGCCGTCAACTGGTTGATCGGCTCCGTCCAGGGGTGAAACGCCAGCGCGAACTTTCCCCAGTGTACGGGCAGCAGCACCTTGGCACCCAGGTCGTTGGCCGCTTTGGCCACTTCGTTGGGAAACATGTGGATACTGGGCCAGTCGCGGCCATACTGCCCACATTCGAGCAGGGCGAGGTCGAACGGACCGTGTTGCTGCCCAATGCTTCTGAAGTGCGGCCCGTAGCCCGAATCACCACCCAGAAACAGGCGTTGGCCATTCAGGTCCATCACGAAGGCGCTCCACAGGGTTTGACCCCGCCGGATACCACGCCCCGAAAAATGCCGGGCCGGTACCGCCGTCAGCGTAAAGCCGTCTGACAGGGTGGCCGTTTCGTCCCAGTCCAACTCCGAAATCCGGGTCGGGTCGTAGCCCCACCGTTCGAGGTGTACGCCCACACCGAGGGCAGTCACGACCCGCTTTACTTTGTTGCTCAGCCCCTTCACCGTTTCGTAGTCGAGGTGGTCGTAATGGTCGTGGGTAATCACCAGCAGATCAATCGGCGGCATATCGGCAACCGTATACGCATCCGCGCCGGGAAACGCTTTCCCGAAAACCGGCACGGGCGATGCATAGCCCGAAAATACCGGATCGACCAGCACCGTAACGCCACCCGATTTGATCAGGTACGACGAATGGCCAAACCAGACGACGGTAGTGCCAACAGCGGGCAGGTTGCGGAGATCGGTCCTGACAGTCGATAACGGCTGTTGGGGCTCCACGTCGGCGGGTTTCCGGAAATTATCGGTCAGCATAGCCCAGTACGAGGCATCGCGGCGCATCACGTCGGTCGGCTCAACATTCTGGAAAGCCCCTTTGCTCCAGTGTTTCGATTGTTCGATGCGCGTCAGGCGAACATCGGCGGGCACGCCGCCAAAAGGCGCCGTTTGCATAAACAGGTACGTACCCAGGCCCAACAGGGCAATAACAAGTAGGATATAGAACAGCATTCGTTTCAGGCGATTCATGGGCCGAAGGTAGCGACAACCAGGCCGATCCATCATCGCTTTGGCTTGATAGTATGTCTGTTTTAATTGACGATTACGATTCGTTTTGTAACTATGCCCCGGTCAACATGGGCATCATGGGTGGGTTTCTTTTTCAGCTTCGGTGGGTCATCATCGGTTTGCTGCTATCGTCGGTAGGGCTGGCGCAGTCACCGGTGCTGCTTCGGGGGCGGCTGGTCGATAGTCAAACGGGCCAACCCCTTCCCTATGCCGCCCTGTACGTCCCCCGCCTCAAGGTCGGCACCGTCGCTAATGGCGATGGTCGTTTCCAACTCCACATCGATCAGGCTGCGCCCACTGATAGCCTGCGCCTTTCGATGGTAGGTCATCAGACCCGGTACGTGGCGCTCCGCCAGCTGACCGACCACGCAGAGGCGCTGACCTTGGCGCTTGTGCCCGCCGCACAACACTTAAACGAGGTCGTCGTGCGTCCCATTGACCCGGTCGATCTGGTGGTGAAGGCAGTGCGGCGCATTCACAAGAACTACCCTGATCAGCCGGCTATGATGACCGGTTTCTACCGGGAATGGGTACGTGAGAAGGAATTTTTGGTGCAGAGCGAAGGGCAATTGGAGTTGTATAAAGCCAGTTATGGGCGCAGCAGTTCGGCCGATGCCGTGCGGATGCTAAAAGGTCGCCGCAAACCGCTGCCCACTTATTTTTTGTCAGGAACGGATACCTGCCACCTGCCCAATATCACCAACGGCCCGCATCTGGGCATCATGCTCGACATTGCCAAACTAACCAACTTGGGTACGTTCCTGCTCCCATTTGGTGAGGCTGGTTATACCTACGCGTACGAGGGCATGACGTCGGTCGACGATCGCGACGCGTACATCATCTCGTTTACACCCCGTTTGGGTCCGTCGCCACGCAACAGCGCTTTTTTCGAGGGGAAGGTACTGATCGAAAAATCGTCGTTAGCTATCGTAAAAGCCCATTTTACGCTGTCGTCCAATGGGCGTATGCACGTCAACAACGGGTTGCGCATTTATCAGTTACCCATTCATCTGCTGTATCGGCATTACCTCATCACCTACCAACCACTCGACGGGCGATACACGCTACATCATGCGCAGGTCGAAAACCACTATCAGTACACCGCCAGACCGGCTCAGCTAATCCGTAACCTGATGGACTTCGTGGTGACCAAAACCAGTTTCGACAACGTCCAGAAATTTGCCCGCCGGGACGTAATCACCGAAAACCAGTCCTTTTCGGAACGGGTCATGGACTTTGACGATAGCTTTTGGGCCAATGACAACGTCATTGTCGAGGAGCAGTGAGGCTGGCTAAGGTGTGCATTCGACGCCCCCTAGTTAATCAGCACGTGGCGGGTTATAGTGGGCTGACCCTGTTGCTGTAGGTGTATCAGGTACAGACCAACGGGCAGATCACTCACCGTCAGGTCCGTAACATCACCCGCGCGGGACGTTTTACGGCGCAGTATACCCAACGCATCATAGAGCAATATGTAGGCTGGCGTTGTCTGTTCGGCCGTTGGCCAACGTACCTGAAGGCGGTCGTGGGTTGGGTTCGGAAACACCTGCGCTGTGATGTCGGTCCCAGCCCAAACGGCCAACGGCCGCGATACGGACGCGGCTCCGTCGTTGTCGGTCTGGCGAAGGCGGTAGTAGTTCCAGCCGGGAGCGGGGGCTTCGTCGGTGAAGGTATACGTCTGGCGGGCGGTGGTGGTACCGCTGCCGGTTATGCGGCCCAAGGTGGCGTAAGTTGCCGCGTCGGCGCTACGCTCGATGCTGAATGAAGCGTTGTTGACTTCGGAGGCCGTTGCCCAACTGAGGCGGGTAGTTTTCCCGAGCGGTTCGGCCTTGAAGTCTAGGTACGTTACCGGCAGCGGCGTCGAGCCGATGGTAATGTCGTCGAGGCGTAGTTCGGGGCGCGTACCACTGCCTGTGCCCGTCTGGTAATAGACCCAACGCAACTGCACAACCGGCTGATCGTTGACGGTACTGGGAAGCACTAGGCTGAACGCCTGACTGGTGCCGGTTGTCGAGGCCACGTAAGCCGCACCCGCAACGTTGGTAAAGTTGCCACTTGTGCCAACCCGGTATTGCAACTGAATGGCATAGGGGCGCCCACCCGATGCTACGGTCCCACCCGTCCAGCTCACGATAATCCCATCGCGGCCAGTTGTGTTTAGCGCGACTACCGCGCTACCTACGAAGCGTGTATTGCTGACTGTTCCCCCCACGCAATCGTTAAACTGCGCTTCGGCTGTATTCAGAAAACTGATTCCGGCGCTACCCTTCCCTAGCAAACGCGAGCGAGCCGTCAGGTTATAAGCGCATTGGTAATCGCCGGTACCGGGGGCCAATGGGTTAAACAGGTTATCTTCTCCGTCGCGCGATGTCTGGAAAACCATGTTGGGGGGATAGGTACCCGCCGCCGAAGCTCCGTCCCAGCTGACGAAGGTGTAGTTTCCCGACGAAAGGTCGAATGGAGCCGGATTTGACTGGCTACACCCGACCCGCGCTATGGCTAATAGACCTAACAACGCGTACAGCTTTTTCATGAGATACATGGATAGACAACGGCTTAGACCTCCGCTAACTAAGCAAATATTCTTAAGCAGTTGCGTTATTTACGCCATTTTTCTCAAAAAAATCTGACATTCGGCGACAACCGGCTAGTCGGTATCGGGCTGCTCGGGCCGGGCTAGCAGGTAAACGACCAGGCTAAACGCCAGCGCCCCGCCACCGGCCAGCAGCAGGGTAAACACTGTCAGGTTAAAATCATCGCTGGGCTGAATGGGGCCACGCCTCGCCAGCAGATACCCAACACGACCCATCAGCGTCAGGGCCGACAGCGTACACCCCACCACGATCAGCCACAGAATAACGGGCACGCGTTTCCAGCGCCACCCCACTACCCGGCCGTCGGGCGTTACATATGTTTTGGCTCTTTTCTCCACCGTATCTTGTTTGCTAAGTAACGTTTAACGTTTTAACTCGCCACTTTACTGTAAACGGGCAATCTTGTGGTTATTCCACCAACTGGTTTTTATGCACGCGCACGATCATTCACACAACCACACTGCTCACTCACACGCCACCACGATCACAACCATCAACCGGGCCCTGATGATTGGGGCGGCGGTCAACATTCTTTATGTGCTGGTCGAAGCCGGGGTGGGGCTATATACGGGCTCGGTGGCTTTGCTGGCCGACGCGGGGCACAATTTAAGCGATGTGGCGGGCTTGTTGCTCTCCCTGCTGGCTTTTCGGCTGGCGCGGGTAAAGTCGTCACCAACGTTTACGTATGGGTATCGAAAAAGTACGGTGCTGGCCTCGCTGGCTAATGCGGTGCTGTTGCTACTGGCCGTCGGGGCCATTCTGCTGGAAAGTATTCAGCGTTTCAAGCACCCTAGCTCCATTCCGGGGGGGACGGTGGCCTGGGTAGCTGCTCTGGGGATTGTGGTCAACGCGGCGTCAGCACTGCTTTTTTTTCGCAACAAAGAACACGACCTAAACATGCGCGGCGCGTACCTGCACCTGCTGGCCGATGCGCTCGTATCGGTTGGCGTGGTGATCTCCGGGTTACTGATGCGTTACACAGGCTGGTTCTGGCTCGACGCGGCCGTGGGTATCCTGGTTGCGATCGTGATTCTGGTGGGTACATGGCGGCTGCTTACCGACAGCCTGCGCCTGACGCTCGATGGTGTACCCGCCAACATCATGCTCGCCGACGTGCGGCAGACGATTCAGGACGTTCCGGGGGTCGTGGCGGTAGAGCACATACACGTATGGGCCATGAGCACAACCGAAACCGCCCTCACAGCCCACCTTACGCTCGACACTAGTTTGTCGGCAGATCAAATCGCCGCCCTAAAAAAAGAGGTGCGCCACGAGCTGGAGCACCTCAACATTAGCCACGCAACGCTGGAGACGAATTGAACGGGTCTAGTCTTCCAGCCACATGACTTTATCGTAAGCGATTTCGTAGTCCATCTCCTGGAGCGGCGTCGTCCCCACAAAACGTCCCGCCGGGCTCACGCGAACGCCGTGCCACAGGCCCGTGGCATCCCGAAACAGCAGCCGGTAGCCAAACAGCGGGTGGTAGGTACCGGCATCGGTACGGTGGTCCCAGCCCGTGTGCAACTCGATGGCGAACCCCACCCGGTCAATTACCTCGGCCATCTGGTCGAGCAACGTACCTGTGGGGCTTAAATCTTCAATCCACAACACCAGATTGTCGGTCCCCCAGTCGAACTGGATAGCCGACGGGCGTACCGACAGCAGAGCGGCCATGAAACTGGCCGTATCGGTGCTCGGAGTAGTCGAAGTGGGCGTTGTGTTCATCAGCTTTGTTGTTCCGGTAGCAACCGGCTCAGCCGGTTGCTACCCTGTTCAAATAGAACAAAAACGGCCCCGAATTAATCCGGTAACCCGTTGGTTTCCTGCCATTTTTTAAGCCAAAAGCGGTACTTTTTGCGACCGTAGTCAACGAAGCCGGGCAGGGCCGTGGCGTCCACCGCAAACAGCCGATGCGGGGCCTGTTTGGTCACGCCAACCAGCACAAACCGGAACCGCCGGGTGGTATCCCATTCACCCGAATCGGCATGTTGCAGGCTGTCGAGGTAAAACGCCGCCTGCCGGTCGTAGTCGTAGTCGTAACAGCTTTGCAGAAACTGCGCCTGCGTGCGGGCCGACGTCGTCTTGAAGTCAAGCACCAGCGCGTTGTGGCGTTTGGGGCTCGTGTAGACCAGATCGAGGCGCGCCTTGCAGGCCACCTGCGTAACCGGGTCCGTAAACAGCACCACCCGGTCGCGTTCGGCCATGCGCAGGTAACGCCGGCAAAACGAGTCGTGCCGGATCGTCTGCGTCAGGCTCGTTGGGGTGTTATCCGTAGTCAGGTCGCCACCCAGGGCATCCGTCATGAGCCGATCGTTGGTCAGGTCGGGCAATAGCTGCTCAAGCACCGTCGCTACCGATTCGGGTTCGAGCAGGTGCTGATGAAAAGCTTTGCCAAACGCCCGGTTGCCAAAACGGCTGGCCGATTCAGCCCCCCAACGCGCCGTTGGCTGCTTGCCATTGGTGTAGCCTAGTTGCTCTTCCTTCAGGCGCGTCAGGTCGGAGTTCGATACGCGCGGCAACGTGCGGTAATCGCCGGGTAAGGCCATGCCGGCACGTACCCAGCCCATCAGTTGGTCGGTCAACAAAGAGGGAGTCATGAATAAAGCAGTTTAAGGGTCAACGTTCAACGCCTGGGGTTGCCAGCCTGTGCCTGTTGCTTCGGCTGGCAAACCTCGCGCGGACGTCGACCATACAGCAGTCAAACACGTACCGGCGATCAGGCCGTCAAGAGCGCCGGACCGGCGATTGGCCCCAGAACGGGTTCGTCGATAGCGTGCGCAAACGGGTTGTAGTAGTTAAACGCCGTCTTGATGTTGGCGATGTCGGTCAGGGTTTCCTGCCGGAACACCTTGTAGTCCTGCGCAAACAGTTTCAGCTCGGCCGATTTCTCGGGGTTCGCCATCTGGTATGAGAAGTTGGCGATGTAATAAATGCCCTTGGGCTGAATTTTATTATTTTCTTTTTTCTCCGCCGTAGCCGTGATCACCACGTCGGCCAGCGTGAGGTCATCGTAGTACAGCGGCTCGATCAGCCGGAAGATATTGTCGACCGAATAGCCGTGGAAGAGCACCGCCGATACGCAGTTCTTCTCGTCGATGAAAAAGAGCTCAGCCCAGTTCTTCGTGCCCATATTCAGGATGTTATCCGTAAAAATGCGCCACGCAATAGGCTGAAACGTGAGGGTGCGGCCCAGCTTCTCAACGCCGTTGACATTAAACACACCCTCCTTGGCATCGAACCGATACTGACGCGGGTGCCCTTCCAAATACTTGTACCGGCTGACCACTTCACCCGTCGTTTCGTGTATCATTTGATACGGTTTCACGACCTGAGCGTTTTGAAAAGTCTCGATTGTGTTTTTGTTTTGCGTGTTCATTAGTATTTGTTGTTTACTGTTCGAGCAGGGGGTCCGGTTGAGGCCCCTTTTGCCTTTTACAGGGGTTGTTTAACAACTTAAAGATACCGTATTTTAGTCAAAAAGAAAAACATAAATCGGTCGCACTTTACCCGCCAAAACCAGCGCTACCGAAGCAGAAAAATAATCAACACAATCTTCTAGTAATCAGTAATTTACAAATCTATTCTTGGCACCGTTCGTTACGCCAAAAAAGGCCATTCGATAAATCAGTCCTCTATTTCACTTGTACACTATCTATTGCTCTATTGGCTTCGCGCTAAAATCAATTTACACAACTCAATTAGTCGGTATCGTCTGATGGCCTGATCGCCGCTACGTACCTGACGTCCCTTGCGCCTGACGCGGGCTGTGCTTTTTCGATTTTAAACAACTCGCCAGATAGGTGGTTTAGTAAGCAAACACGAATCACTCAAACCATGGCAACTAAATCCGCTTTTGATCCCGATCAGGTTGATTCTGACTATTATTCGAAAGATCCCAATCAACAAGGTACGTCCGACTACGGCCACGAATCGGAAGGGGTCGGCACGAATGCCTATAAAGACAGCACGGCGGGTGCTGATATGGAAGCCGCCAACCGCGACGACGTGACCAACGCCCGCGCCGAAAACTGGAGCGACAACAACCCTGATGCCCCCAGCGGCGAAAGCGTAGGGACGTATCAGGAGTGGGACGTGAATCCCGACCTGCTTAACCCCGACAAGCCCAAGCGCGGCCTGACCGAGTTTGAAGCCCAGAAACTGGAATCCATCTCCGACAACCCGTCGGATGAAGCGCTCTTCAAGCGGGCTGATGCCACGTACCTGGAACAGGGCGATAACCCGAACGTCGGGTATGATCCTCATAACAAAGGCTACGACGGCAAAGCCGGGAAAGAACAATAAGCTTGTTATAACCCTGTTATAGAGCAGGCAACCCACGCGGGTTGCCTGCTTTTTTTGTGCTTTATGGTTAAATAGGCATTTTTGAACCCTTTCTCAACGTGACCGTCTGTCAGTAGCGCGACAAACCGGTTGCCCGAGTGTACTGACATAAAAACCGCAGTTTATGAACCGCATGAAAACAACGCTGGGTATCGCCCTGATTACCCTGGTTATCGGCACCAGCGCAACGACCCTGAAAGAGCCCCTGAAAGGCAAGTGGGAAAGCCTGTTTGACGGTAAAACGCTCACCGGCTGGCATACCTACAAAAAAGCGGGTCAACCCGTTTCTGCTAATTGGAAAGCCGAAGATGGCGCGATCCATTTTACCGGCGGCCGGGGCGGCGGCGACCTGCTGACCGACAAAGAGTACGGCAACTTTGAACTGGAAATGGAGTGGAAAATTTCGGAGGGCGGCAACAGCGGCATCATCTACCACGTTTCGGAAGACCCCAAATACAACGCTACGTACTTCACCGGCCCGGAAGTGCAAGTGCTCGACGATGAGCGCCACCCCGACGCCAAAGCGGGCGTTAGCGGCAACCACAAAGCCGGTTCGCTCTACGATATGCTGCCCCCCGCCGACCTGAACGCCGTGAAACCCGCCGGCCAGTGGAACAAGGTGCGCATCGTGATTGCCAACAGCAAAGGCGAGCATTACCTCAATGGCAAGAAGGTTGTCGAGTATCCCACCACCGGCCCCGAGTGGGACAAGATGGTGGCCGCCAGCAAGTTTAAGGCCTGGGATGGCTTCGGCAAATACGCTACTGGCCGGATCGCCCTGCAAGACCACGGCAACGAAGTATGGTTCCGTAACATCCGAATCAGAGAGCTTTAACTTTAATGAATAATGTGCAATGAGTAATGTACAATACATGATTTCTCAAGCCTGATCTGGCTATTCATTGTACATTATTCATTCTGCATTACCTCCCCCCATGCAACGTCGCAACGCCCTCCGAACCCTAACCGGTACTGCCCTGTCGCTGACAGCCGTACCTTCTTTTTCGCAGCTTATGAAAGAAAAAGAGCCCCTTGCTCCCACCCAACCGGCAGCTGCTGCTCTGAAAGGTAACATCAACCATTCGGTATGTCGCTGGTGTTACTCGAAAATTTCGTTGGAAGACCTCTGCAAGGCGGCCAAATCGATCGGTATCAAATCGATTGAGTTGGTTGGCCCCGAGGAGTGGCCGACGCTCCAGAAATACGGCCTGACCTCGGCCCTGCCGTGGGGCGCCGGCAAAGGCATCACCGATGGCTTCAACGATCCCAAGCTGCATGATGAGCTGGTAGCCAGTTACGAGGGTATTTTTCCGAAGCTCAAAGCAGCGGGCCTCACCACCGTGATCTGTTTCTCGGGTAACCGCCGGGGCATGAGCGACGAGGTGGGCATCGAGAACTGCGCAAAAGGCCTTAAGCGCCTCATGCCCAGCGCCGAGAAATACGGCATCACGATGATTATGGAATTACTCAACAGCAAGGTTGACCACAAAGACTACATGTGCGACCACACTGCCTGGGGCGTCAAGTTGTGCAAAGCGGTCGGCTCTGAGCGCTTTAAACTCCTGTATGACATCTACCACATGCAGATCATGGAGGGCGACATCATCCGTACCATCCGCGATAGCAGCCCGTACATCGGGCATTACCACACGGGTGGCAATCCGGGCCGGAACGAGATCGACGAAACGCAGGAGATCAACTACCCGGCCGTGATGAAAGCCATTGTGGCCACGGGCTACAAAGGGTTTGTCGCCCAGGAATTTATTCCCAAGCGCGACCCACTCACTAGCCTCCGCGAGGCGGTTAACCTGTGTGACGTATAACCATAACCGTTAAAAAAATTTAAAACGGCACTTATCCTCAAGATAGGTGCCGTTTTTTATGCCTAATTGCAATGCATTGCATATAAGTAGGTTTAAGTAATAAGATTGAGTACGGCCCTAAAAAGGCCAATTTATACTTAGTAGACCAAAATAATAGAAATTGTATTTTTTAACGAAAAAGTGGGGTATTATGCAATCGATTGTATAATTATTAAGGCAATAATCAAATATTAATTTGTCACCTGTAGGCCGGGTAATAGCTTTAGCCTCGATCGGGAAACTCATCCGGTCTGATTAAACTAAACTCAACTCATCTATGGCAAGCAGGAATCTCTCCAAACTGCTACTTGGCTTTAGCCTTTTGCTGGGTACGTTACTCTCCAGCACACTAGCCCTCGCTCAGGGCACTACTCGTACCGGTCGGGTTACGGGTCAGTCTGATGGAGCGGGTATTCCAGGGGTTAACGTAACGATTAAAGGCACCACGCGTGGGGCTGTCACCAATGCAAACGGTGATTTTACCATTGTAGCCGACAACGCTGCAACACTTGTTTTTTCGTTTATCGGGTACAAATCGCAGGAAGTCGCTGTCGGCTCTCAGACCACCTTTACGGTCACGCTGGCAGATGATGCTACCTCGCTCAACGAAGTCGTTGTTACGGGTTATACCAGCGATAGCCGCCGCGAAACATCCGGTTCGGTATCAACCGTGCCGGCTCAGCAGTTGAAAACGGTGCCTTCTGGTAACGTTGAACAGCAGTTACAGGGCCGCGTAGCGGGTGTAACGGTGATCACCAACGGACAACCGGGCACCAGCAGCCAGATCCGGGTACGTGGTTTTGGGGCCTTTGGCGGTAACCAACCCCTGTATGTCGTGGATGGCGTTCCGACGCAGAACATCAACTTCCTCAACCCCGACGACATCGAGTCGACGACGGTCCTGAAAGATGCCGCAGCGGCGTCGATCTACGGGGCACGGGCGGCCAACGGCGTAATCGTGTATACGACCCGCCGCGGCCAGCGCCGGGCGCAGAAACTGACCGTTACGTATGATGGTCTGTACGGTTTTACTGATCCGGGTAAAGGTCAGCCCATCCTGAATCCGCAGGAGCAGGCCGACTGGACCTGGCAGGCGCGCCGCAATGATATCTATCAGGCTGGCGGCACGGTTGGCCCCGATAGCTTCACGGGTCTGGCTGGTGGCCAATATGGATCGGGCCAAACGCCTGTTCTGCCCGAATACCTGCTGGTAGGCACTCGGGCCGGCGTAACGGGCGGCGTTGATCTGGCGGCCGAACGTACCCGGTACAACACCAACCCGGCCAACGGCGCCGTGTACCTGGTTATTCCGTCCAACAAAGAAGGTACCAACTGGTATAAAGCCATCACGCGCACGGCCCCGCTGCTGCGCCAGACGCTTGGTTTCTCAGGCGGTACCGACGCGAGCCGCTTCTACGTTAGCCTGGGCATGCAGAATCAGGGGGGTATCGTTCAGTACAACGATTTCAGCCGCTACACGCTGCGCGCCAACACTGAGTTTGATCTGACCAAAAACCTGCGCATTGGCGAGAACTTCCAGCTCACCTACCTGTCGGTTAAAGGGCAGCAGGGCGGTAGCAACGGCCAGAACGTAGCCGCCGAAGAAAACGACGTCTTGCTGGCGTTCCGGATGGCGCCCATCGTGCCGGTCTACAACTCGTTTGGTGGTTATGCCGGTACGGCAGCACCGGGCTTCAACAATGCCCGTAACCCGGTCGCTAACCGTCTTGGCCAGCAGAACAACCTTAGCAACAGCATTATCGGCTACGGTAACGCCTACATTGAGTTTGATCCGATCCCGGCCCTGACCCTGCGGAGCAGCCTGGGTGGTAGTTTCTACAACAACTACTACAACTACTACAACCGCGCTCAGTACGAAAACTCGGAGAACAACACCAACTTCACGTATGGCGAAGGCGCCAGCACGGGGCTGGCCTGGACGTTCACCAACACGGCGCAGTACAAGCAGCGGTTCGGCATTCACTCAATCGACGTATTGGGTGGTATCGAAGCCCTCAACACGGGCAGCGGCCGCAACATCGACGGCTCAGGTCTGAACCCTGCCACGGTCGATCCGGCCTACGTGAACCTAAGCACAACCACGCCCGGCTCTACCCGGCTGGTCAACAGCGGCAACGGCCTGGGGGTTAACTTCTACTCGCAGTTTGCCCGGATCAACTACGTGTTCAACGACAAGTATATCGTAACGGGGGTGATCCGCCGCGATGGTTCGTCGCAGTTCGGGGCTAATAACCGCTACGGGGTATTCCCGGCCGGTTCGGTTGCCTGGCGCCTGTCGTCGGAGCCGTTCATCAAAAACCAGTCATGGATCAGCGACCTGAAAGTGCGGGGTGGTTACGGTACGATGGGTAACTCCAACAACGTGAACCCCAATAACCAGTACAACCTGTTTTCGTCGAACCCCGGCAACGGCTATGACCTGACGGGTGCCAACACGTCGATTACGCCCGGTTTCTACCGCAGCCAGATCGGTAACCCCGATGCCAAATGGGAAACCTCGATCACGACCAACTTCGGTATCGATGGGTCGTTCTTCAACAACCGCCTGGAAGTCATCTTTGACCTGTGGCGGAAAGACACCAGAGACCTGCTGTTCCAATTGGGTCTGCCGGGTGTTGTAGGGGTTCGGGCCAACGCGCCGTCGGTCAACATCGCCAGCATGCGTAACCAGGGTATCGACATTCAGATTATCGGCCGGGGTAACGTCACCAGCGACCTGACCTACGAAGCCAACCTGACGGGTAGCTTCCTGCAAAACCGCATCACGGCGCTGGCTCCGGGCACGCCCTATTTCACGGGCAGTGGCCAGCGGTTGAGCACGCCGGTCGTTCGCAACGAACCGGGTCAGGCGATCTCGTCGTTCTTCGGGTATAAGGTGATCGGGCTCTTCAACTCGAAAGAAGAAGTATCCTCGGCTCCCACGCAGGATGGCGCCGCTCCGGGCCGTTTCCGTTTCGCCGACATCAACAACGATGGCCGCATCAACGACGACGACCGGACGTACCTGGGCAGCCCCGTACCGAAATTCACGGGCGGTGCTACGCTGACGTTGAAGTACAAAAACTTCGATTTCGTCACGTACCTGTACACGTCGCTGGGCAACCAGATCTTCAACAACTCGAAATGGTACACCGACTTCTACCCGTCATTCCCGGGAGCAGCCATCAGTGCCCGCGTGAAAGATTCGTGGCTCCCCACGAACACTAACACGAACGTACCCATTTTCGAGTCGACGTCGAACTTCAGCACCAACACGCAGGCCAACTCGTACTACGTAGAAAACGGCTCGTACCTGCGGATGCAGAACCTGACGCTGGGCTACACCCTGCCGGCCGGTATGCTGGATCGGCTGGGCATGAAGCGCGTGCGGATTGCGGTAGCAGCCAACAACCTCTTCACCGTTACGGGCTACTCGGGCCTCGACCCGGCTGTAGGGGGCGCAGCTGATACCAACTTTGGTATCGACATCGGTAACTACCCCCTCACGCGTAGCTACAACGCCGTACTGAACATCAGCTTCTAAAACCAGATAACGGTCAGGTAGCCGATGCTGGTAACCTGACTACATCACAACAACGAGACAATCATCTATTATGAAAAAGCTATTTCTTAGGGGAACAACCGTCGCGGCAATCTTGCTAGGCACCACGTTCGCCTGTAAAGAAAGTTTTTTGAATGTGCAGCCAACAGGCTCGTTGCGTACAGACAATCCGCTGCTGTACTCGAAGAGCTCGATCGATGCCGCCCTGGTTTCAACCTACGCTCAGCTTAATGGCCGGGGCTTCTCCCGGGCCACCAGCTCGTTCAACTGGGTGCGGGGTAGCGTATCGGGCGGTGAAGCCAACAAAGGGTCAAACTCCGGCGATGCGGGTGGTAACAGTAACTTCATCACCTTCCAGCGCTTTGAACTGCTGCCTTCCAACGGCGACGTGAACGACAAATGGCGGGGCATGTATGAAGGTATCAGCCGGGCCAATGCCGTGCTGCGCCTGCTGCCCAACGCCGGCGCCGACGTTTCTGCGGCCGACAAATCCCGGATCGAAGCCGAAGCCAAGTTCCTGCGGGCGCACTATTACTTCGAACTGAAGCGCTCCTTCAACATGGTGCCCTACGTAGACGAGACGCTCGACTACGGCACCGGCATTGAGAAGGTGGCGAACAACGTCGACATCTGGCCGAAGATCGAAGCCGATTTCAAATTCGCGGCCGATAACCTGCCCGCTACTCAGGGCGCTGTAGGTCGTGCCAACAAGTGGGCGGCAACGGCGTACCTGGCGAAGACGTACCTGTACCAGAAAAAATACACCGAAAGCAAGGCCCTGTTTGATCAGGTTATTGCCAACGGCGTAACGGCTGGTGGTAAAAAGTACGCCCTGGTGGCCAACTACACGGATCTCTTCAATGCCGAGAAAGACAACAACGAAGAGTCGGTATTTGCGATTCAGGCGGCAGTGAACACCGGCGACGTAGCCAACTCGGCCCAGGAGCTCGACCTGAACTTCCCGTACAACACGGGCTCGAATGGCCCGGCCGGCTGCTGCGGTTTCTTTGCCCCCAGCTTTGAGCTGGCCAACTCGTTCCGCACGGCCAACGGCCTGCCCCTGCTCGATGGTTCATACAACACGGGTAACAACCAGTTGAAAAACGACCAGGGTATCGACTCAAAAACCGCCTTCACGCCAGACGCTGGCCCCGTAGATCCGCGGCTCGACTGGTCGGTTGGCCGCCGTGGTATCCCCTACCTCGACTGGCAGGTGCACCCCGGCCTCGACTGGATTCGTGACCAGGGCTTCGCCGGCCCCTACTCGCCCAAGAAGTTTATCTTCTACAGATCGCAGGACAAAACCCTCACGGATGGTAGCTCATGGACTGATGGGTACTCGGCCATCAACTACAACATCATTCGGTTTGCCGATGTGCTGCTGATGGCAGCCGAAGCCGAAATCGAAGTGGGTAGTCTGGAAACGGCACGTACCTACATCAACCAGGTTCGCACGCGGGCGGCTAACCCAGCTTATTGGGTAAAGCTGAGCGGTGCCAACGCGGCCAACTACGTGATCAACACGTATGCAACGGCGTTTGCCAGCAAAGAGGCAGCACGGACTGCGGTTCAGTTCGAGCGTAAGTTGGAACTGTCGGGCGAAGGCCACCGCTTCTATGACCTGGTACGCTGGGGGAATGCGTCAACGGTGCTGAACGCTTTCCTTGCCTACGAAAGCCAGAAATTGCCCGTAGGGTACGGCGGCGCGAAGTTCACGGCCAACAAAGATGAGTATATGCCGATCCCGCTCACGCAGATCGACTATCAGGGTCGCGATGTACTCAAGCAAAATCCGGGATACAACTAAGACGACTAGTTGATAACCCTTTTTATTGACAAGGTCCGCCAATCTGTTGGCGGACCTTTTTCATGTCCGTACCATATCAAATCTATGTTTAAAGTAGATATAACACCCCCTTTTTCTTTGAATCGTTCAATTCGTTAACTTATTTGTACTTACTTCATTGCTTAAGTACTCTATCAGAATCAGCCTAAACTACTTAGTAAATATCAAAAACAACGATTGCATTATTTTACGAAAAATTAACAATTAATAGCATAAAGGTATAATTATTTCATGCAATGCTTCTAAACGGTTTGCAACGTTCTGGATAGGTAATAGCTTTAGAGTTAGTCATTCAGAAGAATGGCTAATAGACAAACCTAATTTTATACTCTATGTTAAACATGTACATGTCCAGATTCATGGGCATCGCCCTCTTCTTGGGTGTGCTATTCACGAGCGGAATGGCATTGGCACAGGGCACTACCCGAACAGGGCGAGTGACAAGCCAAACCGACGGGACCGGGCTTCCCGGCGTCAATGTTACAGTGAAAGGCACGACCCGAGGGGCTGTAACTAACCCAAACGGCGAGTTTTCAATTGTCGCCACCGATGACGCCACCCTGGTCTTCTCGTTTATTGGATACAAAGCACAGGAGGTTCGCCTGGGCAATCAAACCAATATCAAAGTGTCGCTTAGCGAAGAAAACGCAACACTGAACGAGGTGGTCGTAACGGGCTATAGCTCACAATCGCGCCGGGACATTACCGGGGCAGTAGCTACGGTCAATACCAAAGAACTGTTGTCGATTCCGGCCACAGACGTGTCGCAGCAGTTGCAGGGCCGCGTAGCCGGGGTGACGGTAACCAACGATGCTACACCGGGCGGTAGTGCCACCGTGCGGATTCGTGGTCTGGGTACCATCGGTAGCAATGACCCGCTCTACATCATCGACGGTGTACCCACGCAGAACCTGGGTACCATCAACCCGAACGACATCGAAACCTTCCAGGTGTTGAAAGACGCCTCGGCTTCGTCGATCTACGGGTCACGGGCAGCCAACGGCGTTGTCATCATCACGACCAAGAAAGGGAAAGCCGGGGTATCGCGCATTACCTTCGACGCCTACTACGGTAGCCAGCAGTGGGCTAAGAAAGGCGAGGTATTGAATTCAACCGAACTGGGCCAATACCTGTACCTGGCCGACGTAAACGCGGGCAAAACGCCTTCACACGGTCAGTATACGTACGGCGCCAATGGGCAGGTTACCATTCCGGCCTATGTGTTCCCCAGCCGGGGTGCCGAAGGTTCACCCGACGTTGATCCGGCCAAGTACTCGCTGACGCCGAGCAACATCTACCCGATCACCCGCTCAGCCAATACCAACTGGTTTGATGAAGTAACGCAGGCGGCCCCCATCCAGAACTACCAGCTTGGTGCGTCGGGTGGTTCAGAAACGGGCCGTTACGCCTTGTCAGTCAACTACTTCAATCAGGAAGGTACGGTAAAGTACATTGGCTATGACCGCTATTCGATCCGGGCCAACACCGAGTTCAACGTGAAGAAGCGCATCCGGGTTGGTGAAAACCTGACCGTGGCCTACAGCAGCCGCAAGGGTGGTTTCAACAACAACGAAGAGCAGAACGCCGTATCGGGTGCCTACAAGCACCACCCCCTGCTGCCGGTTTTTGATATTGCGGGCAACTTCGCGGGTAGCCGGGGCCTAAACCTCGGGAACAACGAAAACCCGGTAGCGACGCTGTACCGTCAGCGCGACAACCGCTACAACAGCATCCGCGTGTTTGGTAACGCCTATGCCGAAGTCGACCTGCCTGCGGGCTTCATGGTTCGTAGCTCGATCGGTATCGATGCCAACAGCGACCGGGCCAAGTACCTGCGCCGGGCCAACCCCGAATACATCGAGGGTAACTTCAACCTGGAGCTGAACGATCAGAGCCGCTACAACTACCAGTGGGTCTGGACCAACACGCTGAACTACGCCAAAACCTTCGGTGGTGCGCACAAAGTGGAAGCGTTTGTCGGTACGGAGGCCATCAAGCAGTATCAGGAGTATTTCGATGCGTTCCGTAGCGGCTTCTTCAACGATCAGCTGTCGATTCAGAGCTACCTCGATCTGGGTACGCGGGCGACGTCGGCCAACAGCGGCCGGGTTGAGCAGGATTACACGCTGTTCTCTATCTTCGGAAAGGTCAACTACGCCTTCAACGACAAGTACCTGTTCCAGGCCATCCTGCGTCGTGACCAGTCGTCGCGTTTCCTGGCTGCCTCAAACAGCGCCCTGTTCCCCGCCGTATCGGCTGGCTGGCGGATTTCGCAGGAAGACTTCTTCAAGAACATCACCTTCATCAACGACATGAAGATCCGGGCCGGCTACGGGCAGACGGGTAACCAGGCGATTGGTGATTACAACGCATACACGACGTACCAGTCAGACACCTATCACTCAGGTTATCCGATCAACGGTGATCCGGGCACAGCTACGGCTGGTTTCGACATCCGGCGTTTTGGTAACCCGAATGCAAAATGGGAATCGACGGCCTCGACCAACATCGGTTTCGACGTGTCGATGCTCGCCAACAAACTGGAGGTGAACTTCGACGTGTGGAGCCGGAAAACGACCGACATGCTGTTCACCACGCCGTTTACGTATTCGGCGGGTGATGCCGAAATTCCGTCGTACAACGTGGGTAGCATGAGCAACCGCGGAGTCGACCTGGCAATCAGCTACCGCGATCGTCGTGGCGATTTCCGGTATGGCGCTACGCTGAACTTCGCGACGTACCGCAACGAAGTCATCCAGTTGGACGAAAGCCCCTCGACCCGCTACTTCGGGTATAGCTCACGTGTACCGGGTGGCGGTGTGACCCTGACGCAGGCGGGCCTGCCCGTGTCGTCGTTCTACGGCTACAAAGTGCTGGGTATCTTCCAGAGCGATGAAGAAGCCAAAGCCTGGGCACCGTTCGGGACGACGACTTACAACAAAGCCGGTAAATTCAAATTTGCCGACGTCAACGGTGATGGCGTGATTACCGACGCTGACCGTACGGTTATTGGTTCGCCGCACCCCGATTTCACGTATGGCCTCAACCTGAACCTGGGCTACAGAAACTTCGACCTTACCGTATTTGGTAGCGGTTCGCAGGGCAACCAGATCTTCAACTATACGCGCTACTTCACCGATTTCAACACCTTCCAGGGGAACCGGTCGAAGCGGGCACTGTACGAAGCCTGGTCACCGACCAACAAGGGTGGCACCACGCCGATCCCCGACGCCAACGATCAGGTGAGCAGCCTGCCCTCGACGTACTTCATCGAGAATGGTTCGTACTTCCGCCTGAAAAACGTTCAACTCGGCTACACGCTCCCCACCGCCCTGCTGTCGAAGCTGGGTCTGGGTACCGCTCAGGTATACGTTCAGGGCCAAAACCTGCTGACCGTTACGAAGTACACCGGCCTGAACCCGGAGATCAGCATCTCGAACAACTCGAGTGGTGACCGCAACCGGAACCTGGGCTTCGATGGTGGTTATCTGCCGGTATCCCGGACGCTCCTGGTCGGCCTGAACCTAAGTTTCTAAGTCATTACTCCCAAAGACAATCGGCATAACATTATGCAACTTCTTCATAAAAAAATTGTCATCTCGACGCTTACGCTCACCGGCCTTTTGCTGCTGGATGCGTGTAGCACCGACTTTCTGACCCGTCAGCCACAGGGACAGTACAGCCCCGCCTCGCTTAGCAACAGCAACGGCATCGAGGGGCTGCTGATTGGTGCCTATGGCATGATCGACGGACAGGGGATCGACGGGCAAGACGCCTGGAACCACGAAGTACAGAACTGGGTCTACGGTGGTATTGCATCAGACGATGCCTATAAAGGCACCGACTCGGGTGACCAACCCGAACAGTCGTTCATCGAACGCTACGACTTCCAGCCGACCCTCAACCACACCCGCAACAAATGGCGTGGGCTGTATGAGGGGGTTGCGCGTACCAATGACCTGCTCGACAACTTAGGCGCCGCCACAGGGATCACCGATGCCCGCAAGAAGCAGATCGAGGCCGAGGCCCGGTTCCTGCGCGGCTATTTCCACTTCGAGGCCCGGAAGATTTTCCGGTACGTTCCATACATCGACGAGAAAATCTACGATGCCAGCGACCCGAACTCGACCAAGGTTCCAAACGACAAGGAGATCTGGCCAAACATCGAAGCCGATTTCCAGGCAGCGATGGCGGTGCTGCCCGAAACACAGGCTGAACCCGGCCGCCCAACCAAGTGGGCAGCGATGGCACACCTAGCCAAGACCTACATGTTCCAGGGGTTTGATATCAGCACGGGTGCACCTAATGCGGCCAAACTGCAGCAGGCCAAAGCGCTGCTCGACCAAATCGTGAACAGCGGCAAATTCTCCCTGATGGAGAATTACTCGCAGAACTTCGATTCGGACACCCGCAACAACAAGGAGTCGATTTTCGAGGTGCAATATGCCAAGTCGGCGGCCGATGATGGCGCTGCCAATGCCGGTATGGGCCTGGCTCACCCCTACGCATCGCCTTGGGGCTGCTGCGGCTTCTATCAGCCGTCGCAAAACCTCGTGAACGCCTACAAAACCGACGCCAACGGCCTGCCCTTGCTCGACACGTTCAATGATTCTGACGTGAAAAATGACCAGGGTGTTGCCTTCGAAGCGGCTTACACGCCCCACACGGGCACCCTTGACCCCCGCCTCGACTGGACGGTTGGTCGCCGGGGTATCCTCTTCAAAGACTGGAAAATCCATAACAGCGACTTCATCCGCGATCAGTCGTATGGTGGCCCCTACTCGCCCAAGAAGCACGTTGCCTCGCGGAAAAACACGCTGCTGGGTGCCGGCTGGGTAAACCTGACGGCCAACAACTACCGCATGATCCGGTACTCGCACGTGCTGCTGTGGCTCGCCGAAGCCGAAACCGAAGTCGGTAGCCTGACCCGCGCCCGCGATCTGGTCAATATGATTCGGAAGCGTGCCGCCAACCCCGCCGACTTCGTGAAGCTGGCCACGCAGGGTGCCACCCGCGATGCCTACACGGTCGATGAAAGCAAGCCTGCCGCCAACTACCTCATCAAGGAGTACCCGGCGTCGGCGTTTGCCACCAAAGAAGCCGCTCGTAAGGCTGTCCGCTTTGAAACGCGCCTTGAGTTTGCGATGGAAGGACACCGGTTCTTCGATCTCGTTCGCTGGGGTATCGCAGCCGACGTACTCAACACCTACGTAACGAAGGAGGCCGACAAACGTACCTACAAGCGCGGTGCCCGGTTTGTAAAGGGCCGGAACGAGTATTACCCCGTTCCCCAACAAGCCATCGATAATGCCTTCAAAAACGGTCAGCCCACGCTGGTGCAGAACCCGGCCTACAAGTAGTCGGTACACAGCATAGCTTAATAGTCAAAAAGCCCGTTTCGAGATGTTGCTCGAAACGGGCTTTTTCGTTGGCTGTCAATACGACAGGCCCGGCGTTTTCCGCAGGTACGTCGCCGTCGTGAGTTGAGCCAACATGAAAGCCGCCACGTCGGCACGCGAGATTTTCAGCCTCAGCCCGGCAGCGTTGGTGCCAAAGCCGTGTTGATACAGGTTGGTGAGCGGGCCATCGGTAAAGGCGGCGGGCCGAACGATCGTCCAGTCGAGCGAACTGCGCCGGATGTATTGCTCCTGCAGTTCGTGGTCCTGCATGGCTTGTTTCAGCAACAGACCAAACATCAGGTATTTCCAGAAAAAATTCAGATTTTCCCGACTGTCACCAGCGCCCAGCGTGGTCTGGCAAATGAGGCGATCAATCCCCTCACGTTCCATCGCCTGAATAATATGCCGGGTACCTTCGGCGCGAACAACCCCTTTGCGCCCCGCCCCTAAGGCACACAATACGGCATCGTGCCCGCCGATGGCCTGCTCAACAGCCGCGTAATCCAGTACGTCGCCCGCGTATACCTGCAATGAAGGATGCTCAACCTGTACCGATTCGGGTCGACGACTGAAAGCGGTGACCGTGTGTCCCTGATCGAGTGCCTGACGAACGAGCTCGCGGCCGATGCTGCCCGTTGCTCCAAAAATGATGATGCGCATATCCTTTTTTTAGGACAAACGTACCCGTCGGCAAAGGGTGAAAATAGAACAAAACCGACAGCGCGCCTTACGTACCCAGCGGACTGAGTAGCCGGGCATCGGCCCGATGCCGCCGAAACTGCAGGGGCGTCACGCCCGTGAATTCTTTAAACGAGCGGATGAAGTGCGACTGATCGGCGTATCCGTTGTCGAACGCAATGTCTGACAGCTTCTGGTAGTGGCGGCTTTCCAGCTGACTCAGTGCCGACTGAAACCGACAAATGCGTGAAAACAGGCGCGGTGAAATGCCAACGTACTGCTCAAACCGACGTTCAAAGGTGCGCTCCGAAAGGTTGAGGTACTGTTGCAACGCGGGCAATTGGGTCAGCCCGTTTGTGATCCGAATCCGCCCAAGGGCATAGTCCAGCGCCGGGTCGACGCCCAGGGCGCTGGTTCGGGCGAGTTGGAGCACATAGGCCGATAACCGGCTGACCTGCTGGGCCGCCGTTTCGTGCCAAAGCTGCTCCTGCAAAGACTCGATGCCCTGCGTTGGCAACGCACTCAGGTCATAACAGGTATCCGTCAGTTCATTAGCCCTAACCGCCAGTAATGGCCCGATCGCCTGCGGGTGCAACAAACCGACAATGAGCCGGAAAGGTCCTTCAGTCGTAATCTGCACGGGTTTGACCGGCTGACCGTACAGAAACAGCGACGCCAGCGTATCGGTCTTGTTGGCCAGTAGCACCCCGGCGCGGGCCGATTGCTGAAAGACCAGACCGGGAAACCCATCGGCAAAAAACGAAAACGACTGCGCCGGTGCCGCCGGATCGGTGGATTCCAGCACCAGCCACTCCTTGACAAACGGGCGCAGCGCAGCCGATGGCGCAATACGTTGAGGAATCATAGTAATGAGTCAGGCTATGATTTGTGTTAATGCACTGTTTAGCGGCGCAGTAGAAATTGATAGGTCTTCGCTACGCCCCGGTCATTAATCGTCCCGGCACGCCAGTGAGGCATGGCAGCACCTACCCGCGCCAGTTCCTTTTTCAACGTCGGATCGGCATCATACGTCGGGACCAATTCGATGACCTTACCGGTCTTGTCGAGCGTGGCAGTCAACCAGGTTTTCCGCCCTAGCTTGATGGGGTTCTCGGCGTCATCAAGTTGATTGAGCACAAAGGTGTTCAGTTTATCGTCGCCACCAGGGAAAGCAGGCGGAAACTGCGTCTTAATCTGAGGCAGAGGCCCATAGGTGTTGTAGGTAATAACTGGCTTACCGCCATTAATCCCACTTTGCGCCCGCGAATCGGAGCCGGTCGCGGCCCAAACTGTAACGGCCAGGAGAATAGGCAGGATCAGGTTTGAATACGTCTTCATGGTCTTTTCGGCGAAGATGCAGCACTGGCAGGGTGGTTGCATAGCCGCTTGTCGTCTGTTTTACCCCCCGTCTACAAGGCCTTGTACGGCCGGAGGCCATGGCCTCAGGGGCTTATTTTCCCAGTAGCTGTTTGCGATGATTGACACCCCAGTTATGAAGTTCCATCATCACGTTCTTCAACGAACGAGAGTAATCCGTAGCCACGTATTCGATCAAACCCAGATTGTCCTCGTGAACGATGCGTTGGATTAACTGGTGCTCCTCCATATCCTTCAATTCCTTGGCGAGAACTTTAGGGTTGATTTTGGGGATGCTACGCTGTATTTCCGTGAAACGGCGATTGTCGCGCATAATAGACGTCAGAATCAACACTTTCCATTTGCCGCTGATCACGTCCAGCGCATCCCGGATGGGTAGTATCTGGTCTATACAATCGATCTGCTTGGTTTTGCCTTCGGTTAAAATCATAGCGCTTACGTTCAGGTAACTGCCCACAACTGGCAAGTAAAAGTAAAGACCTTTGTCAGACCACCTACTCCGTATCCGGGATGACAAGTCCGAAAAAAACCTCGAAAACGCTCCACATCACCTTGTGGGTTACCCAAGTACTGCTGGCTCTACTGTTCATCGGCTCGGGCGTGTTCAAGTTGGTCACCCCCATTGCTACCCTCGCCCAGATGTGGCCCTGGGCGGGCGCCTATCCGAACCTGCTCCGGCTAACCGCCCTGCTCGATGTATGCGGTGGTGTGGGCATCGTTTTACCGGCGCTCACCCAGATCAGGCCGAGATTGACCGTCCTGGCAGCGTTGGGTTGCGCTACCCTGATGCTGAGTGCCATTGTCTTTCACCTGGCTCGTGGTGAAGGCGCCAACACCCCGATCAACGTTGTCGTGTTGGCCCTTTCGCTTTTCGTAGTCTGGGGCCGTTGGGCAACTGTACCGCCCAGCCTGGTAGCGAAAAAGTAAGTTTCCGGCTATCCGCTGAGGCGTGAGAAAGCGGCACAAAGTCGCTCATCATTTGGGAGCAAACAGGCTAGCTCTTCACTGTTTAGGCTCATCAGCGCTGTTATACGTGCTTCTCCAGCAAGGCTCGATAGTCTGCTGAAAAACAACTTTCTTCCGCACCTGATAGCGATTGGGAAAACAACTGGTCAGCGGCCTGGGTCTTACGAGATAGCTAACTGCCAACGACCCCATGCGCCGTCTGTTTCTGTATTTACTTTTGGTCCTATGCCTGATGAGCACGCCTACACTAGCCCAAACGGGCCAACCGAAGCGCTTTACTAAGGTGCCCGCTGGCTACCTGATGGTGTTGCAGCAGGGCGACAATGTCTTTGAGCAGTTGGAAGCGCTCGCCCGGCAGGAAGCCATCCCGTCGGCTACGTTCACCGGACTAGGGTTTGTCACGATCCAGTTTGGCTTTTTCGACTTCAAAAAGAAGGAGTACAAACCAAAAACGTTTACGGACGTCGAGCTAACCAGCCTGACGGGTAGCCTGGCCTGGCAGGAAGGCAAGCCGTCGATTCACGCGCATGGCGTTGTCGGCGACGAGCAGTTCAGGGCACACGCGGGCCATATTTTGTCCGCCACGGTGAGCACAGGCTCCGTCGAAATCATGATCACGGTACACCCGCAACGGCTTGAGCGAAAAATGAACGAGCAACTGGGTGCCAATGTGCTTAGTCTGGACGAGTAAGTGTCTGGTTTTCTTCGCCGACGAGGCGGCTGGGTACGTTGCCAGCTAGTCAGGTACGTTCCCACTCGCCATCATTTCGCCAGAAAAGAATGTACCCGATCCACTAGCTAGTGGATCGGGTACGTCGTTGATTCAGATAAACTGTAGTTGACGCGCGGGGCGTTACCAGCGCCGATAGACCCGGCGAGGCGCTACGTAAACGGGGCGGGGCCGGGCATAATAGCGGCGCGGGGCGTAATACCGACGCGGCGCGTAATAGACCGGGCGCGGCCGAGCATAGTAGCGGCGCGGGGCGACATAAACGGGACGGGGTACTACGTAGACCGGGCGCGGTGCCACATACACCGGACGAGCATAGTGGCGATAATGGTGGCGGTGACGAAACCGCTGGGCTTCAGCAAATGGGCTGATAAACAGGCTTAAACCAATCAGAAGCAGGGCAAATTTTACCGTTTTCATGTGTTCTTTCTGTTAACGTTGCACCATACGGCGGGCCGCTTTGGGGCCACCCACCTCTCTTAAGACTACCGAAGCAGCCTATAAGTTCAACGACGAACGTTCCTTCAGATTGGCTCAACCGACGTTTTTATGCCGAATAAGCCCAGCCTTTTTCGTAGTCACGGCTCCACAACTTCATGGCTTCCTTGTCTTTGATGTGGCCATTTTTCGTGTCGACCTCAAACGGTTTGTTCACCCGGTACGAGATATTGGCCAGGTGGCAGAGCAACGTACTCTTGGCGCCTTCATCGATGGGCGATGCCTGTTTTTCCTTGCCGCGAATGGCTTCAAAGAAGTTAACCACGTGCCGGGTGGTCATGTCGCCACCGCCGCCAAGCGCCGTACCCGCCTCGGAACCAGCCGACTTACTATCTTTCACGAGCTTGCCATCGCGGTTGTACAATTTGTAGCCGTCCCGGTCGACGTAAACGCTGCCCGTTGAGCCGAAAATGACCGTGCCGCGGTCGGAGCCGTAGGTCTTATAGCCGTTGCGGCTTTTGCCATCCCACTGAATGATCTTGTTGCCCGGAAACCGGAAGGTCGCTTCCATCGTGTCGTATATCGCCCAGCCGTCGTTCATAAAGTGCCGCTTGGCCGCTTCGGTCGACACGTATTCGGGGTACTCGACCTGCAAGGCCCACCGCGCCACGTCGAGTTCGTGAGTGGCGTTATTGCCACTTTCGGCCGTGCCGTAGTGCCAGCCATACCAGTGCCAGTTGTAGTCCCAGGTGTCGTGCGTGTAGGGCATGCGCGGAGCCGGTCCCTGAAACAGATCCCAGTCGAGGCCGTCGGGCACGGGCGCCGCTTTGGGTATGGGCACTTCGCCGCGCTGTGCCACGTAGAAGGCCACGGCTTTGTAGGGCGTACCGATCACCCCGTTATGAATCTGATTGACAATATCGATCGACTCCACCGCCGAGCGCTGCTGATTGCCCATCTGGATCACCTTGCCGTAGCGGCGCTGGCACTCCATCAGAATTTCGCCCTCGCGGGGGTTGTGGCTGCACGGTTTTTCGACGTACACGTGCTTGCCGCCCTGCGTAGCCAGCCACGTACCCGGCGCGTGCCAGTGGTCGGGCGTGGCGATAAACAGCGCATCGACGTTCTTGTCGGCAATGACCTTCCGAATGTCGTTTTCCAGCTTCGGCTGGTAATTGATGTGTTTGGCAAACTTCTGCGCCCCGGCTTCGCGCTGTTTCTTCATCACGTCGCACAGGTACATCAGTTCGACGTTGCTTTCTTTTTTGCCGATGGGTTCGTAGTAAGCGCCCAGCCGCCGACCCAGCCCGGCAATGGCGACGTGGATACGTTCGTTGGCACCCAGAATGCGGGCGTAGCTTTTGGCCGACATGCCGTAGCTGGCAACCGTTAAACCGGCGGTGCCCAGGGCTGCTTTTTTGATAAAATCACGTCTGGAATTGTCCATAAAACGCAGGAGTTGGAGGAAGAAATCAGGTTGTGGTGACAGGAACAACAAACGAATTAAGAGCGGCGCTTGGCTGAGCGGGTCGCCTCGCAAACGCCCCGGAAATACCCCACCGACTCGGCAATACCGGCCAGCGGGTCTTTCATGTCTTTCTCGTATTCGAGGCTGCACGAACCCGAATAGCCGATTTTGCGGAGCATCTGCACAAAGGCCGGAATATCGATCACGCCGCGGCCCAGCTCGCAGGTTTTGCCTTCTTTGGTCGCTGCCGACACGTTTTTGAGGTGAATGTCGAAAATGCGTTTGGCGTAGATCTGCAAATCGGCAACGGGATCTTCGCCGAAGCGTTTGTCGTGGCCCATGTCGAAGCAAAAGCCGATGCGCGGGTCGAGGTCTTTGATTTCCTTGTAAATCGACGCCGGGTTGGGGTAGAGCGCAATGTCGGGGCCGTGGTTATGAATGGCCACGCGGAAGTCGTATTCCTTCACCCGCTTATCCACCAGCGGCAGCAGCTCCACGTTGGGCACGGCTACAATCAGCTTCACCCCTACCCGTTTAGCATAGGCAAACGCCCGATCAACTTCGGCCTCGGTTTTCATGTAGATGGGCCCCACGGCGTAGCCCGTCACGTTCGACTCTTTCAGCTTGGCATGAAACTCGGCGATCTGTTCGGGGGTGCTGTCGAGCGGCAGGTGGAAATCTTTGATGCACAGGTAGTGCACATCCACTTTGCGCAGCATCTCCAGCGCCTGATCGAGTTTAAAATGGACAAACGTATAGCCCGCCATGCCCAGTTTGAACTGATCGTCATTGGCGGCGACGGGAGCCGTGGCCAATGCCTGCGTGCCGCCCAGGCTGCTCAGGGCGGCTAACCCTCCGGTGCTTTTCAGAAAGACTCTACGTGTTGTCATGCTGTTACTTCGTGTTTCGTTCGGTTTGAAACAGTAAAAGCACTTCAACAACCGCACTTAACATAGCGCGAACTGCTTTTGCCAAAAAAGGCAGACCGGGCTGGTCAACGCAACGGCTCGTCGGTGCGTTGAATCAGCTGCAACGCCCGTTCCAGCACCTCATCGCGGCCAGCCCGGATACCGGCCGGGGTGGGCGTGACCAGCACGTCGGGCACAATGCCGACACGCTGGGTTTCGCGGCCGTCGGGGTAATACACGCCAATCCCGCTGAAGGCCGTTCGGTAGCCGCCCGGCAGGGGTACCCACGCAATATTCCCATCGGCACCCGCGGTGGGGCTGCCCACCAGCAACGTACCCGGAACCGACCGAAACGCCATCGCCGTAAATTCGGCCTGGCTCTGCGTCTCGGCGTCGACCAGCACGATAAGTTTACCGCGATAGGCTTTCCCTTTCAGGTGGGGTAGCCTGGTCGGTTTCTCGCTGGCGAACGTACCCGGAAACCGCAGGTTGGCGCGGGTGAAGCGCACAAACGGAACGGGCTCATCGGTCAGGTAGCGGCTGATGAGCCAGAGGGTGCCTTTTGGGTAATTCCGCAAATCGACCAGCAGGGCGCGGGCGGCTTGCAGCGGCTGCATGACACTGTCGACCTGGGGCGTCGTGAGCTTGCCCATGTTTACGTACCCAACGCTGTCAGCCAGCCATTGGCTCACAGGATATTGCTGCGCAGTGGACGCAGCCGCTATAGCCCGGCCCAGTTTCGGGTAGGGATACCGAGGCACCAGCACGACGGTGTCGCGCCCGTTGTGCCGGATGGTAAGCCGGGCTTCGGGGTTAGTGCCAACGCCAATCAGCCACCGCAGGTCGCGCAGTAGCGCCCCTTCATTCGAGGCCGCGATAAACGGGCGCAGGCGCTCAACACGGGCCGGAATCGGCTCGCCATCAATCGCGTGAATGACGGTGCCGGCGGTTACGACCGTGGGTACGTTCAGCGAATCGTTGAAGCGGCGGGTAACGACGAGTTGGCGATCCAGAAAGGTCGCTTCAAACGGGAGCCAGAGCTTACCCCACTCACAACGCAGACAGCGTGTTTTGTCGACGTTCTGCATGAAGGCATGGCTGTCGTTGATGCGGCTAGTCAGTTGATAAAGAGCGCCTTGATAAGCCTCTTCGGTGGTTGCCTGTCGAAATACGGGGATGAGGTCGGTCAGTACGTCGTTCCAGCTGCCATCGACGGCGTACTTGTAGGGAAAGAAATACTGGATGACGTTCCAATAGCGAAACAGGGCCAGCAGGCGACACGGCTCGGCGGCGGTCCCGCGTCCGGGCTGATGGAGGTTTTCGTATAGTTTTTCATTATCAAACGACAGCGCAAACCCCGATTGCGGAGCCGGTTGCTGCACGTAATACGGTTTCCCCTGATAGCGGTTGGCGATCAGGTAGGTCAGTCGCCCTTGAAGATCGGGTGTAAACACCAGCGAATCAGACAGAAAAGCCAGATCGAGGTTGCGTTGCCCCGACTCGCTGACCGGGCAATTCCGGCACGATTTCACCGGCCCCAACTCATCGAGAAGTTGCCCATAAACGGCGGATAATGCCTGTTTATCGGCCGCCTGTTGCACCGCAGGCAGCAACGCCATCAGTTGCTGATCCCAGTCGCGTTTCCCCGGCGCTACGGCGGGATGGTAATACTTCAGAAACCCCCATAGTTTGGCCAGCGAAGCCAGTTTTTGGGTGTCGGTGAGCGGTTGGGCCCGTGAGGAAGCCGATACCAGAAACAGGCAGACGATAAACAGGGTGCGCATACGGAGCGAAAGACGAGTGTACCCACACGACCCGGGTTACAGTAAGTCGTTGCAACGGTAGGTATTAAGGTATGTTAAAATGTCGCCTATCCCCTACGGCATGGGGTGCAGCCCTTCCCAACGTACCTGCCAGCGACCATCTTTTGGAAAACCGGGCGTGGGTGTCTGGTTGCCGTCGTAACCCGCGCAGAGCAAGGCCATTGCCGCCAGCAGGCCCCCGTTGCCGGGCAAATACAGCGTCAGGCGGGGCGTCTGGTAATTGTGTCCGTTGATCAGGTACGTATTGGTCGTGACATTCCTCAGCAGCGCGTCGATGGCGTTATCGGGCCGACCGAGGCGGGCCGCCGTCATGGCGACCAGCGGGAAATCCCAGCCCCAGGTATGATTCCAGTGCCAGACCTGCTCCACCCGGTCGTAGGTACGTTGCATCACCGCCGGGTCCACCACGCCGTTGGGCGGCAGCGTGCTCATTGCGGCCAACACCGCCGGGTGGTCGATGGTGTAGGCGCTGTTGGGGCCATACGAGTCGGTCACGTTTTCGGCGGCTTTGTAGAGGCCATCCTGTTGGGCCAGTGGGGCCAGCCCGTCGATCACGCGCTGCCAGTCGGGATTGGGCGGCAGGCCCAGCCGCTGCCGCCAGCGTTGCGCCGTTTGCAGCCCCCACCGCCAGTAGGCCAGTTCGTAAGGCGGGTTCACCGTCTGCACAGGATCGAAACATTCCTGCGCCGGAATCACGCCCTTTCCCAGGTCATAGCCGCCCGTGGCGGGGTTGAGGTGCGCAAACGACGCCATGAAATCGGCGGTAGCGAACAGGATGTCGCGGTAGCGCTGCAACACCGCGCGGTCGGGTTTATTGCGGTAAATTAGTTCGGCCAGGTAGATGGGATGCGGCTGCTGCCAGATCAGAAACGACCCCACCGACGACGCCGTTTCGCCCCCCTCGGGATCGGTCATTTTGGGCCAGCGCACCCCGGCGTAGCCCTGCCGGGTGGCGATGGCGCGGGCGGTGGGCAGGGCGCGATCATACCAGCCCATGCTGTTTTCGAGCAGTTCGGTCCGGCCCCAGAGCGCGTAGTGGGCGGCGTGCCACCAGTACATTTCCATGTGCGGTTTACCAAACCAGCTGTTGTAGGTGAGGCCGGTTTCCTGCGGGGGCGACGTACACGCACACTGCACGCGGGTGAGGTATTGCGAGAGCACCACGCGCCGCTCCAGTTCGTGGGCGCGCGGGTCGGTGCTGCCGCTCAGGTCCACCGCCCCACCCGACAGCCAGAACGCCCGCCAGCCCGCGCGGCTGCTTTGGGCGACCGCCGTAAAGTCAGGTACGTTGGCAACCGCTTTGGGCGAAAACTGAACGCTGATCCCAAACGCTTCACCCCCGCCGGGCGTCAGCGTGTAGTCGTGCGGGGCGTTGTTGCGGAGCGTGACCGCACCGAGCCAGCGAGCCGTCACTACGTAGCTGTCGGCGTCGAGCTGACGGCTGAAACGGGCCGAATTGAGCGTCGGCAGGGTTAATTGCGTCTGATGGTCGGCGGCGTGGGTGTAGTTGACGCCCATGTCGGAAAAGGCGTTGGTCGGGTACGGAAACCGGACACGTACCTGAATGCGCTTAGCCCGCAGCAATGTCGAAACCACGCGCACGGCAACCACATCCTGACTCGCGTGGGCGCAGGTGGTGACGCTGATGGGCGACCCTTCGACAACGAATGAGCTGCTGATTTCGCCCGTCCACACATCGAGTTGCTGCCGTACCTGTTGCAGGTCAGCCAGTTGGGCGGGCTTCCCGTCGCGTTTCAGAATTACCAGCCCCACATTGCCCAGTTGCAGTCGGTGCGGGTTTTGGCGGAAATAATCGGCGGCTCCCTGCGCCCGGCCAGGTTCGCGGCCCTGCACAGCATAGGGCCGATCGTTCCCGTTGAACGAATACGGTTTCAGGCATTCGTCGAACCGGTACTGACCCGTATTGGGGAAGCGATGCCAGCCCCAGTCGGACTGCGTACCCAGCGGAATGCCGTGGGCGTAGGCTTCGGGAAACGATTGCAGGCCCGTGGCGTCGACCGTGAAGGCAAACCGGCCGTTCCCGACAGTGAGCGACCCCAGCGTGTCGGGGCGGGTCAGCACCACCCGGTGCCGATTCACCACGGCCTGCCGGTCGATGGGCGTTGCGCGGGATTGGGCCAGACTCACGAGCGCGCAAAGCGTCAGCAGGAAGGTCAGGGGTAAGCGGTGCATACGGGCTTTTAGCCTGCATAAGACCGCTTACCCCGTCTGGCTACTGAACCAGCAACACGTTCTTGCCTTTGGAATGGCCCAGTTTCTGGTACGCCAACGCTTCTTTGGCGGCGGTCAGGGCAAATTGCCGGTCGATCACCACCTTCAGTACGCCCTGCTCGATCAGCCCGACGAGCTGTTTTAGTTGCTCGGCGTCGGCATGAAACAGAAAATGCTGGGCCGTAATGCCGTGTTGTTCGGCCAGCCCTTCCACGGGTTTGGCGGTAATGGTCACGTAGCGGCCACCCGGTTTCAGCAGCGGAATCGTCTGCGCCGACGTACCCATGCTATCGAACACGGCATCAAAATCGGCGGGCAGGCTGTCGTAGCCATCATGGTAATCGACTACCTCATCGGCACCGGCTTCCCGCACGAAGGCTTCGTTTTTCTCCGACGCCACGGCCACTACCCGCGCGCCTTTCCACTTGGCCAGTTGCACGGCGAAATAGCCCACGCCCCCCGCCGCCGCCTGAATCAGGACTTTATGGCCGGGCTGAATGGTCAGTTTGTCGAACAACCCCTGCCAGGCCGTCAGCCCCGCCAGCGGAATCGCGGCCGCTTCGGCAAACGACAGGTTGGTGGGCTTGAGCGCCAGATGTTCTGGCTCCGTAACGATGTACTCGGCAAACGCGCCCTGTTTGGCCCATTCGAGCGACCCGATCACTTCGTCGCCCACGGCAAAGGTTGTCACGTCGGCGCCAACCTGCTCCACCACCCCGGCGATGTCGGTGCCGATGATGTGGGGCATCTGAAAAATACCGTTTATCACCCCTTTCCAGTCAACGGGATTGATGCCACAGGCATGCACACGCACCAGTACCTGACCGGCATTGGGCGTGGGTACGTCGAGGTCCTGCACCTGAATGTTGTCCAGCGACCCTTTTTCACTAATGGTAATGGCTGTCATTGTATGAAGCGGGCCGCGTTACGCCGACCCTACCCGTTGGACACGAAACCCGCTGTTATGGTTCTCGTGGCGGGTGGGTTTTGTACAGGTGCGGTTAGCGCCAACCCTAGTCGTCGCCGTAGATCAGCTTGCCGGTGATGGGCAGGCGTTTGCCGCGCAGGTCGCTCATGGGCCCCTCCACAATGCCACAATCCAGCAGGTTATCCGGCGACGACCGGCGACCGCTGTAGACGTTGACGAGCAGGCGGATGTCTTTATCGGCCAGCGCGTCGTAGTCTTTTCGGGCAAATTTGAGGTTTTCGAAGGTGGCTACCCGGGCCGTCGTCAACTCGATTTTCTGATCCTTCACACCCACTTCGCCCGATTCCAGAAATTCCTGACTCGTGGTGTCTTTAGGCGTGCCGCTGAAAAAGGCCGCCACGATCACCGTTTCTTTATCTGCTTTCAGTTTCGCTTCGGCTTTGGGGCTCAGTTGCAGGGCGATGGTCACGCGGGGAATCACCACCGAGTCCCCGTCGAGTTGATAATAACCTATATCAGACGCGATAGCGGTTGTTTTGGGGCTATCGGTGGCGGTATTGTTTCGCTCGGTACGTGATGAGCAGGCGGCGACAAACAGCGCTATGGCAAACAGAAACCGGTGGGCGGTCATGCGCAGTTGGGGAAGGCTTGGGATGGTTTACTGCTTGTAAAGAAACGCAATCAGCACACTGACGAGGGCCAGGCCAGCAAAAAGTAACCCGGCGGTGTGGCGTCCGGTCAGGTACAGCAGCCACGCGCCTATCAGGAAGAAGGCGATCTCAAACACGAGCCGCCCCGCAAAGGGTAGCCGGTAGGCCGACCGGGGTGCGGCAAACACCCCCCAGAGGGTTATGCCCAGCAGCGTTAGCCCAATGGCAAACAGGTACTTGGTCAGGGTGGTGCGGCCCTGCTGAAACCCCCAGGTGGCCAGACTGGCAAACAGGGCCAATTCCAGCAGAAACGCCAGCCCCAGATTGATCGTTTTGAGTAGGTTCATAACGAATCGTGGCCTTTCGAGCCGTACAGGTTCTTATTGCTTACGACCCAGCCACAGCAAGCCGTTGACAATCAACTGGTTTTGCGCCGGGCTCTGAAACGACGACGACAGTTCGCGGTTGGTTTTGTTTTCGTAGTCGATGTCGTTGTGGCCCATGTTCACGTACAGCATCCGGTACTTGCGGTTGGTCCAGACAACAGGGTAATAACCACTGTGCCAGATTTCATGGGGTTTCGGGCCGGTGCCCAGCGGAAAGCTTTTGGCGTCGATCGCCAGCAGAATGTCGATGTCGGGGTTCTGGCGCAGGTCGTTTTGCCAGCGGTACCATTCGTTCGGTGTAGACTGGAAGGTGGTGGGTAAGCCCTTCGTGACGGGGTGGGTCGGGTCTTCGACGTGCAGGATGGCGGCGGTGGGTCGCCAGGTATTGCTGCCGTATTGGCCTGACCCCAGCAACTGGTTGTGGTACCAGTCCCAGTTTTGTGGGTACGTCGAGGGCGTCAGGGCGAAGGCGGCGAAGTGGAAGCCCAACCAGGCCCCGCCCCCTTCCAGGTACGTCTGAAACGCGGCGCGTTGTTCGGGTTTCTCGGGGCGGGTATCCAGAAAGACAACGACCTGATAGTTGGCCAGAAATGACGCGTTCAGGTCGGCCCAGTTGCTGGTCGAGTCGTAGCGAAAGCCGTGCTCGGTACCCATTTTGGCCAGCCATCGGTTAGCTTCGTGTACAAAGCTGATGTGCGCCGGATCGTTTTTGGCCGTGTAAAACCCAACGACCTTAAACGGCTGGGTACGTCCATACTGGGTACGTGGTTGGGCTTGGGTGATCGTGCTTACGAGCAAGATGAAAAAGACTATCAGATAGCGGCCGGGCATTGGCGTATTGAAAACTTGGCTGTTTTCTAGAGACGGATAACAATGCCCTTTCTACCCGGTTTTTTGACTTTTTTGTCATTCCGAGGCACGAGGAATATTACGTTCTCGCGGCTTTTGAGTCAGCACGCATCAAGATTCCTCGTCCCTCGGAATGACAAAGAGCCTATTCCGGCGTGAATTGTAAATGGTATTTTTTGTCATCCCGACGGAAAGAGGGATCTCGAAGCGCCCCTACCCACAAGCAGGGAAATCTTAAGATCCCTCCTTCCGTCGGGATGACAAAAAATCTCCACACAAATTCCTATTGGTCAGCGCATTAACCTGTAAACTCGCTGCAAATCAGGCAATTCTACCAGTAGTCATTCCACTCAGAATTTTACGACACCCTCGTAGGCTTTTTTGGGTTTCCCGTCTTTGTCGAATAGCAGCGGGTAATCTTTGCGGCCGGGGACGGGGAAGTTGTCGAGCCACGAGTAGCGATCGGAGAGGTTCCAGAACGTGACGCCGGTGATGGTTTTGCGGTGCTTACGGAACACGTCGAACAGCATTTTGTAATGCGCAGCCTGTTTGTCGTTCATCTCGGGCGTAAACTCGCTCTTGTCAGTGTCGCGGCGCTCGCGGCGTTCGTGCTCTTTAGGATACACCGACACGTCGAGTTCGGTGATCTGCACCTTCAGACCCAGGCCAGCGAATTTGGTGATCGACTCTTCCAACTCCTGTCGGGTCGGCTCGAAAATCGACCAGTGCGCCTGCAACCCAACGCCGTTGATGGGTACGTTCCGGGCTTTCAGCTTTTTCAATACCTGATAAATCTTCTCCCGTTTCGCGGCGCTCTCGGTGTTGTAATCGTTGTAGAAAAGCTGCGCCGAGGGGTCGGCCTCGTGGGCATACTGGAAGGCTTTTTCGATGTAATCCTCGCCAATGATCTCGTAAAATTTCGACTTCCGGTAAATGCCGGTTCCGGTGTCGGGCACGGCTTCGTTGACCACATCCCAGGCGTAGATTTTGCCTTTGTAGTGGCCCATCACATCGGTAATGTGCTGTTTCAGGCGGGCGAGCAGTACCTCACGGCTCACCTGCTTCCCTGTCGAGTCGGTAAAGAACCACCGGGGCGTCTGGTTGTGCCAGCAGAGCGTATGACCACGCAGCTTGATGTTATTCTGCTGGGCGAAGTCGGCGATGGCGTCGGCATCTTTCCAGTAGTAGCGGTTCGGCTCCGGGTGAATCGGCCCCATCTTCATGGCGTTTTCGGGCGTCATGCTGTTGAACTGCGCCTTGATCAAGTCGGCGTCGGGGCCGGGCTGCACCATACGCTGATTCACCGCCACCCCGATGGGGAAGTAGTTTTTGTAATAGTCTTTCAGCCCTTTTTCGGGGGCAATGAACGCCGATACCAGCGTCAGCAGAGCAAGTGAAACGATGCGCATAGTTGTGTTTGTTTGACCCCACCCCCTGCCCCCTCCCCTTGGTTAAGGGGAGGGGGTTTTAGCGGGCGAAAGCTCATTTTAGCCGAACTTGATGAAGTGGTTGAACTGGTAAGCCTCATCTTAAGATGGCGGGGCAGGTAGCTCGTTTTAAACAAACCTGATTCAGTGGCTAGACTAGCCAACCTCCCCTCCCCTGCTTTCAGGGGAGGGGCCGGGGCGGTCCCGCGTCCGGGTGGGTCCTACTTCACTTCCAGCACGACCACCGAGAACGGCGGGAGCGAAACGGTGAGCTTGTCGCCGTCGCGTTTGAAGCCGGAAAAGGCAGTTGGTGCTACCTTATTGGGCTGGGCAAAGGTGTTATGGTCCTGCAATTTGGTCGATGTCAGCACGCGGCCGGTGATGGTGCCCGCGGGCAGGCCGTTCAAGTCAACGGTTACATCGTTGGCCTTCTTGGCGTCGATGTTTACCAGCGAGACGTGGACGCGGTTTTGCCGGTCTTTCGAAGCGGATACCGACACGGCGGGGAGTTTGTCGCCGCCCAGTTTATAGTCTTCCGATTTCACCTCCACGGGCAGCAGCGTGGCGTCGTGGTGAACGGTGTACATCTCCATCACGTGGTACGTCGGTGTCAGCAGCATCTTGTTGCCTTCGGTCAGGATCACCGCCTGCAACACGTTGATGGCCTGGGCCAGGTTGGCCATTTTCACCCGGTCGCAGTGGTTGTTGAACGTATTGAGCGTGGTGCCGGCAATCATGGCGTCGCGCAGGGTATTCTGCTGGTACAGAAACGCGCTGTTGGTGCCCGGCTCCACGTCATACCAGCCGCCCCATTCGTCGACGAGCAGGGCCACTTTTTTCTTCGGATCGTACTTGTCCATGACGGCCGAGTGCTTCGTCACCAATTCTTCCATCAGCAGGGCCTGCTTCATGGTCTTCATGTACGTCTCCTCATCGAAAGTCGTCGACGGGCCTTTTTTAGCCCATTCGATCACCGAGTAATGGTGCAGGGCCACGGCGTCGAGCAGCGAATGCGGAATGTTCTTCATCAGCGTTTCGGTCCAGGTGTAGTCGCCGTCGCTGGCACCCGACGCAATGCGGAAGAGACTGTAGTCCTTGCTGCCGTTGCTCATGAACGTCGCAAACTGCCGGTAGAGGTTAGCGTAGTAGTCGGCGGTCATGTTGCCGCCGCAGCCCCAGGCCTCGTTGCCGATCCCCCAGTATTTCACGTTCCAGGGTTCGGTGCGGCCGTTTTGCTGACGCAGTTCGGGCATGGGGCTGCTGCCGTTGGGGTGCGTGGTGTACTTGATCCAGTCGGCGAGTTCCTGCGGGGTGCCGCTGCCCACGTTGGCCGACAGGTACGGCTCGGTGCCCAGCAGTTCGCACATGTTCAGAAACTCGTGGGTGCCGAAGCTGTTGTCTTCACGCACGTTGCCCCACCAGATGTTGAGCATCGATGGCCGCGATTTCTTCGGCCCGACGCCGTCGCGCCAGTGATAGGTGTCGGCGAAGCAGCCACCCGGCCAGCGGAGGTTCGGGATCTTGAGCTTTTTCAGCGCCTGTACCACGTCGGTTCGGACGCCGTTGATGTTGGGAATGGTTTTGTTGCCCTCGCCCACGTAGAACCCGTCGTAGATACAGCGCCCGAGGTGCTCGGCAAAGTGCCCGTAAATCTGGCGGCTGATGGTGTCTTTACCCGTTTTGGCGATCGAGACCCGGTTTTGTGCCAGCAGGCTCAGCGGGGCCAGCGCCGAGGCGAGGGTGATTAGTCGTAAGAAACGCTTCATAAAGCAGATGGTCATTAAGGCGTTAGCAGCGGTCGTACCACAGGGCTTTTGGCCCCGCGGTACGACCCGGTAATGGCTTATTTGTAGGCGTCGATGGTCTTGATGGTACCGTCGGGGTTGTAGGTCAGTTCGGTCACCTTCACGTTGCGCAGGGGTGTTTTGCCCGACAGTTGCACGTCGTGGTAGAACAGGTACCATTTCGGGCCAACCTGCACGATCGAGTGGTGGTTGGTCCAGCCCAGCACGGGCTTCAGCACGACGCCTTTGTAGGT
Source organism: Fibrella aestuarina BUZ 2 (assembly GCF_000331105.1). Classification (NCBI taxonomy): domain Bacteria; kingdom Pseudomonadati; phylum Bacteroidota; class Cytophagia; order Cytophagales; family Spirosomataceae; genus Fibrella; species Fibrella aestuarina. The sequence goes on from NC_020054.1 coordinate 5,309,314, forward strand.
AAACGGTCCGTAGGGATTGTCACCGATGGCGTAGCAGATGTTATGCGTGTCGCCAGTCGAGTACGAGAAGTAGTACTTGCCGTTGTACTTATGAATCCAGGCGGCTTCGAAAAAGCGTTTGTCGTTGTCTTTCTCCGTGAACGGCTTACCGTCAGCGCCAACCAGCTTGATCTCTTTCACGGGCTCGGCAAACTCCTTCATGTCGGCATTCAGACGAGCGACGCGGGGCAGGTAGGCCAGTTCATTTGGCTTTTTCAACGCACCTTTCGCGTTGTACTTGTTGCCGGTCCAGCGCTGTAACTGTCCGCCCCAGATCCCCCCAAAATACAGATACGCTTTGCCGTCGGTATCCTGAAACACGGTCGGGTCGATGCTGTAGCTGCCTTTGATGGGCGCGGGCTCTGGTTTGAAAGGGCCGGTGGGGCTTTTGCTCGTGGCTACGCCGATGCGGAAGATGTCCTGCTTGTCTTTGACGGGGAAATACAGGTAGTAGGTTCCGTTTTTGTAGGTCGCATCGGGCGCCCACAGTTGCCGACCCGCCCAGGGAATGTCTTTGAGGCGAAGCGCCACGCCGTTGTCTTTTACCGGCCCGCCGATTTTGTCCATCGACAGGATGTGGTAGTCGTTCATGACGAAGTGCCCGCCATCATCATCTTCCTTGACGTTGACCGCCTCGATGTCGTGCGACGGATAAATGTAAATCTTGCCGTTGAACACGTGCGCCGAGGGATCGGCGGTATAGATATTCGAGATCAGCGGCTGCGAAATCGGGTTTTTTCCGCCGTTCGTCTGCGCCACGGTGGCGAGTGAGCAGCCCAGCAGGGCCACGAGTGCGAGTGTAGTTTGGGTACGTTGCATGCGTTTTAGTTGATAGTGGTTCGATAAGTTCCTCCAGCGGGGTTAGCCCTTCCAGGTGCCGAATTTGCCCAGTTGGTAATCGCGGTAGGCGTCCATAATTTCCTGCTCCGAGTTCATGACGAATGGGCCGCGGGCCACCACCGGCTCATTGAAGGGCACGGCATGCCCGAAGAGCAGGAGCGCGTCGGTCGTGGCCGTTACCTCGAGACTGTCGCCGTCGGGGTTGAACGTAACCAGCTGGCGCTGATCGACGGTTTGCCCGTTGACGGTGAGACTCCCCCGAATGACGTAGAACAGGATGTTGCGATCGGCAGCCACGGGCAGCCTGATTTGCCCACCCGGCTGGAAGGCGATGGTGCTGAGAAAGACGTCGCTAAGCGTGTTGAACGCGCCGGGCTGTCCTTCCCAAACGCCAGAAACGAGGTTCAGGTCGACACCGGCACTAACCGGAATCGCCGGAATCTGCTCTTTTTGCAGGCCTTCGTAGGCGGGTTCGGTCAGTTTGAGGCGGGCAGGCAGGTTGACCCACAGTTGCAAGATTTCGAGCGGCCCACCCTCGGCCAGAAACCCGGCCGACGACACTTCGGCGTGGATCAGGCCCCGGCCCGCCGTCATCCACTGCACGCCTCCGGCCGTAATCACGCTCTGGTAGCCCTGCGAATCTTTGTGCATGATGTCGCCGTCTACAATGAACGTCACGGTTTCCATGCCCCGGTGCGGGTGCGGCCCAAATGGCAGGCCGTTATTGCGCGGTGGGTACGTCTGGTAGCCGTGGTGGTTCAGAAACAGAAACGGGTCGATCTGCGCCAGTTGCCGGGTGGGCAGGGGCGAGTAGGTGATCAGGTCAGCTATGGGGCTGTATTCGGCCGGATGGATGTTGTTGATGCTGCGCATGGGGGTTACGAACTGGTGTGGGCTTACATCGTCACCGAGTCATAGACGACGACCTTGCTCCAGAGGTGCTTGTTTTTCTCGACAAACTGCAGGTGAATCGGGTGTTTCTGGTACACCTCCTCTTCTTCCAGGTTATCAAAAAACAAGAGCCACGACACCTGATACGACCGTTCGATGACGTCGCGGTTGGTGGTGGCGGGCGTGCCGATAAAGTGTTGCCGGATCACGGGCACTTTGCTCAGCGCCTGAAGGGCACTTACCAGCTGCTTTTTGTCGGCCTCGCTGTTAGGGTTGGTGAGCCAGAAATAGACGTGGTGCACAAACGGCTTCGCGGGAATTTTGTCAGGTACGTTGCCAGCCTGCGTGGCCAGTAGCCCACCCGCCGCGAGCGTCTGCGGGGTCTGTTCAATAAATTGTCGACGGTTCATTATGGGAAGATACTTGATTGATTAGTAGTCGTTTGTGGTCATTGGTGGTCATTGGTGGTCATTGGTAGTCATTCGTGGTCATTCGTTGTACAAAACAATCAATGACTATAAATGACAACGAATGACCACCAATGACCCGCAGCGGCGGACCGCATCAATGACTCCTAAAACCCAATGGAGTTGCCGCCATCGACGGGGAGTGAGACGCCGGTGACGTATTTGGCGGCTTCAGAGGCCAGGAACACGGCCGCCCAGCCGATGTCTTCGGGCTGGCCGAATTTGCCCATCGGGGTGCGGCGCATAGCGCGGGCGAAGCGGTCGGGGTCGCCGCCCATCGCGGTTTTGCTCATAGCCGTTTCGATGAATCCCGGTGCAATGGCGTTCACCCGAACGCCTTTGCCCGAAAACTCCGAGGCCAGCACTTTCACCATCCCTTCCACCGCCGATTTGGACGCCGCGTAGGCCACCACCCGGTCGATGCCATAGTAGGCCGCCATGGAAGAGATCATGATGATGGAGCCGCTGCCCCGCTGGAGCATGCGGGCGGCGCAGGTACGTGTCAGCGAGAAAACGGCGTTCAGATTGGTGTGCACGATGCGGTCGAAATCGGCGTCGGTGACTTCCAGCGCGGGCTTTTTCAGATTGATGCCCGCGTTGTTGACCAGGATGTCGATGGGGCCGTAGGTACGTTCGATGTCGTCGACCAGCGCCTCCAGGGCATCGCGCTCGGTGACGTCGTTGACCCGGTAAAAGGCCTGCTCGCCGAGTGTGGCGATGGCGTCTTGCAGGGGTTGCTCGCGGCGGCCCGTGATGACCACTTCAGCCCCGGCCGCCACCATGCAGCGGGCGATGTCGAACCCGATACCGCTCCCTCCGCCGGTGATGAGGGCGCGTTTGCCCGCCAGTGAAAACACCGTTTGAAGCGCGGTAGCCGGGGCGGGGGCGGCCTGTTGTCCGTTTGAATGCATTAGCGTAATAAATAAATGTCAACTGATTTTTTTACGTCGGTCAGCGTGCGATCCGGTTTTTTGAACGGAGCCGGGATGGGCTGCCGGGCAAAGGTCTGCAAATACAGCACCCAGGCGTCGCGCCACCAAAGGGCTTCTTTGTACTGAGTATCGAGCCGACCCGACACGTCGGCAAATAAAGCCGGATCGACGGCTGACTTTACCTGCGCCCACTCGCGCCGCATCCACTGCACCGAGTCGGCACCGGTATAGAAGCGGGTACAGAGTTCGTTCCAGAGCGTGCGGCCCGAGCTGAGCGGTTTGGTCCAGGGTACGTGGTGGAACCACAGCAGATACGGCAAGGGGCAGGTTTCGGGGTTTTCCCACTGCCGCCGCACCTCGGGCCGGTACTGCGCCAGCGCGTTGCTACCGGTAGGGGTTCGGTCGAAGCCCAGCCCAACGGAGTCGGCGCGGTGGTAATACACGGCGGTCCAGTCGGGGCGGGAGCTGTTGTTCTGCCAGGGCTCGGGGGCAAAATGCACGCCCGTCCAGGGGCGCGACAGGCCCAGCGGCGTGTTGTAGTCGACGTAGATATCCCGCGATTTCAGCAGCAGGTTCGTGATGCGTTTCACCGCCTGCGGTTCGCTTGTCAGGGTCATTCGCGTCCATTCGTTAGCGATGGCGTCCGACGAGAGCGTGTGATCCCAGGCCAGCCGCCCGAAGGCATACCAGTTGGCCTGCGCCAGCGGGTTGCCGGTCCAGTTGCGGTCAGAGCCCGTATTAGCCACGCCCGCCATGAGCGTTTGGGTCGGTCCGGCGTTCCGGTAGCCGTGCACACTGCCGTCGACCACCTTCGCCACGGTTGATCCTTTGCCGTTTACGTAGGTGTCGGCTTCCAGACATTCCTTGAACAGCGGCGCTTCGTAGACGGTATGGGTGGCAAAACCGAGGTATTCCTGCGTGATCTGAAACTCTATGCCCAGCGGTGTTTTGGGCATATTGCCGAACAACGGCGAGAACGGCTCACGCGGCTGAAAGTCGATCGGGCCGTTTTTAACCTGCACAATCACCTTCGGGTCGAACTGCCCGTCGAGCGGCGTAAACTCCTCGTGGGCGGCTTTGAAGCGGTCGGCTTTGGGATCGGCTTTGTAGACGAACGCCCGCCAGATGACCAGGCCGCTGTAGGGTTTCATGGCCGCCGCCAGCATGTTGGCGCCATCGGCGTGGGTACGTCCATAGTCCTGCGGGCCGGGTTCGCCTTCCGAATTGGCTTTCACCAGGAACCCGCCGAAATCGGGAATGTACCGGTGGATTTCGTTGACTTTATCGGCCCACCACTGCCGCACCTGCGGGTCAAGCGGATCGGAGGTTTTGAGGCCACCCAGCGTTTTGGGCGCGGCAAAATAGACCGATAGATAGACCTTGATACCGTAGGGCCGGAACACGTTGGCGAGTGCGGCTACTTTTTGCAGGTATTCGCCCGTCAGCAGGCGCGGGCTGGCGTTGACGTTGTTGACAACGGTGCCGTTGATACCCAGCGACGCGTTGGCGCGGGCGTAATCGCGGTAGCGCGGATCGACGGTTTCGGGCAGTTCATACCATTTCCAGAGCGTGCCGCCCGCGTAGCCCCGCTCGATGGCGCCGTTGGGGTTATCCCAATGGTTGAGCATGCGCAGCTTCACCTTCGGGTTGCTTGTCAGTGATACTTGGTCGATGGGTTGGCCCGTTTGCAGGTGACGCAACAGGGCAAAAGCGCCGTACAGCGCACCCGCATCGGTTTTGGCCGAAATAACGATGTTGTTCTGCCGACGGACGATCCGATACCCTTCGTCGTTGAGGCCCTGCACGTCGGCGCCCGACGGGGCTACGGTCAGCACAATACCGCCCGTTCGGCTTCCTGATTGAGCGACAACAGGCACGGCTTTACCTAATAGGCCCTGCAAGCCCGTCTGTAACTCCGTAACGGCTGATTGCAGGACGGGCGATGGCTTGTTTGCGGCAATGAACTGCGCGGAGCGGGCGTAGGCCGTGCGGCGGGGTATGTCGTTGATGAGGTCGTATTTCAGCCAGAGCCGGTAGCCGTCGTCGGCGTGCGCAAGCTGGGTCAGTAGTAACAGGCAAAGGAGTAATCGATACATAGTAGGTACGTTGTGGCGGAGTGGTTCAGCGTCAGCTTAGGCCATTTCGGCGCGTTGGTTTATCGGTTTTATTTCCTGAAGCATCCGTTCGATACCCAGTTCGAGGCCGCGCAGTTCGGCCAGCCCACGCAGGCGACCGATGGCCGAATAGCCTGGGTACGTTGGTTTACCCGAATGCAGGTCGTCGAGCATCTGATGGCCGTGATCGGGGCGCATCGGGATGGATGGCTCGCCGATGCCCGTCCGGGTACGTCGCTGCTGTTCGAGCACGATGGCCTTCACCACGGCGTACATATCGACATCGCCCGCCAGGTGGTCGGCTTCGAAAAAAGCGTTGTACCAGGGGCCGTCGGGCTGCTCGGATTTGGTGGTGCGCAGGTGCACAAAATGGATGCGTTCGCCAAACCGCCCGATCATGCCGGGCAGGTCGTTGTCGGGCCGGATGCCCAGCGAGCCGGTGCAGAAGGTGATGCCGTTGGCGACCACGTCGCAGGCGTCCATGAGCTGTTCCAGATCGGCCTCGGTGCTGACCACACGGGGTAACCCCAGCAACGGACGTGGCGGATCGTCGGGGTGGATGCAGAGGTTGACACCCACTTCCTGCGCTACCGGCGCCACCTGCTGAATGAAGTAGTACAGATTGGCGCGCAGTTCGGCATCGCCGATGGTGGCGTAGTGGTTCAGCAGCCCCTGAAACGTATCGAGCGTGAACGCTTCGTTGGAGCCGGGCAGGCCGAGCAACACGGTGTTGCGCAGGGTAGCGATGTCGGCGGGCGTCATCCGGGCAAACTCCTCACGAGCCGTCTGGATAACCTCGGGCTCGTAATCAGCTTCGGCACCGGGCCGTTTCAGAATGCACAGATCGAAAACGGCAAAATCCTGCCAGACGAAGCGTAGGGCCAGCGAGCCGTCGGGCATTTCGTAGTGCAGGTTGGTGCGCGACCAGTCGAGCACGGGCATGAAATTGTAGCAGACCGTTCGGATGCCGCAGGTTGCCAGATTACGAATCGACTGCTTGTAGTTTTCGATGAACGCCTCGCGCTCGGGCAGTCCTTTTTTGATGGCCTCGTGCACGGGCAGGCTTTCGACCACGGCCCAGTGCAGCGGTACATACCGGTCGTTATCCTGCTCGATCAGCCGGATGCGCTCCTGAATGGCCGCTACGGGCCAGACATCGCCCACCGGAAGTTGGTGCAGCGCTGTGACCACGCCGGTGCAACCGGCCTGCCGAATATCCATCAGCGACACCGGATCGTTCGGCCCGAACCAGCGCATCGTTTGTAGCATGCCCATTGATTAGTTGTGTTGGTGGGTTTAACTAGTGATTGACGTATAGTACTCTTTTTTTGTCATCCCGACCAGGACGCGTAGTCGTCAGGACGCATCTTCGGACTAGGCTGAAAACCTCCGGCTACAGGCGATTCCTTCTGTAGCCGGGATGACAAAAAACGGCCTTCTAGCCTATTCTATTTCGCTTTTACCCGTATATACCGATCAGCGTATTGGAGGAACGTGGGCCAGTTGGGGCCGGTGGTGTGGCCGCCGCTATGCTGCCGGAAGGCAATGTCGCCACTCACCAGCGCCGTTTCCTGGGGCGGATAGTCCATCGTACCCATGCCTTTTTTGCCCAGCAGTTCGTAGACCGGGCTGGCGTAGGCCCCACCCAGAAACATGCCTTTGGCATCGACCCATCGACCTTCCACGTCGGGCGAGCCGGAGCTGATGAAGACGGGCCGGGGCGCGCAGAGGGCTACCAGTTCGTGGGCGTCGACGGGCATATCGGTGGGTTTGAGAGGTCCGGCGTATTTGATAAAGTTGCCCGCCATCCAATGGTATTCGGCCGACGACGCGACGTTTTCGACCTGCTCGCCATAAGTGCGCCGGTGTAGTTTCACGCCCCCTTCGCCCGATGAACCGATAAAGCCGATGGCGAAGCGCGGTTCGTAGGCCATTGTCACGGCCGTGGCTTTGCCGTAGCGCGACAGGCCCTCGATACCCACCTGTTTGGCGTCGACGTCTTTGTCGGTTTCAAAGTAATCGAGCGCCCGGCTGGCGCCCCACGCCCAGGCCCGGAGCGCCCCCCAATCGTCGGGTTTGCGGGGCTTGCCTTTATTCACCAGTCCAATGATGCCCTCGGTCAGGCCCGCACCGTTGTCGGCCTGGTAGCTGGTGGGGTAAATGACGGCGTAACCCCAGCCTTTTTCGAGTAGTTGTTGCTGCCAGCTCAGTGGTGGCGGGGCGGTAGTCGACGACGGGGGCTGCGGCATTCGGAAACCAGCGGGAAACCGGAACCCATAGCTCATCATCACCGGCACACCACTTTTGGCCTTGGCGGGTGTGGCCAGCATCAACTCAATATCGACCTTGATGGCTGGGTACGTTGCGTTATCCACGTGGCCAACCAGTTGTTTCAGTTTGATGGGGTACGCACCATCAACCGTATCTTTTGTGCTGACGACCTCCCAGCGCACGCCAGGTACGTTGGCGGGCACCCGGCCGTAGATTTCCCGGTCGAAATCTTCCACAATTTCGGGGCGGCGCTTTTGCCACCAGTCTTTCGCCGATTTTACTTTCTGCCCATTTTTCAGGGTAAGCGGGTCGGGCAGGCTGGTATAGGTGGTGGCTTTGGCTTCATCGGCGTTGGCAGCATTGGGCGCTTTCGGATTGCCCGACGGGCCCGGCCGCGTTTCGGTAATCATCAGTTGGGCCAGCATGCTGCGGTAGTCGGCCTGCGTTTTGCGTTGTTGCCGGGCCATCAGGCTGTCCTGCTCGGGCGTGCGCGGACCAAACTGGGCCAACAACCAGGTCGGGGTAGCCAGCAGCAACGTACTGATTAGTAGTGACTTCATGAGATCGAGGGCGTTTGACTGGCTTAGCGGCCGGTTGATTCGTTAAGCGTGGCAGTTTCGGGCCGGAAACTCTCGGGCGGACCGAGGTAACTGGGCTTCAGCCCGCCCCGGTCGATGACCAGTTTCTGCACCACCACCGCCGGGTCGACCAGCCAGTAGTTGAGCGTATGCGGCCCCGGTTTGGTAATCCGGTGGCGGGTCGTCAGGATGCGGATGTTGTTGGCGACGGATTGCTCCCAGACGCGCGGGGTTTCATTGGCGTGGATATCCACAAGCTGCGGGGCTTCATCGTCGAACGAAATGGCGTATCGCAAGCCTTTGTTATCGTTGAAATTGAGCGTGGGCGACAGGTACGTCTGCACCTGAACGCTGCCGCTGTCGGCCAGAAAAACGGCGTATTCCAGGCGGGGCGACGCGCCACCGGGTTTGTCGATCGCGGGTGCCGTGACGGGCCAGCTGGTCATGCCCGATGCGGTGCGGCCAATGTCGGGGATGCGTATCCAGTTGGTCGCTGCCGTGGCAACGGTTCGGCTGGGGTGTTCGGCCTCGATGGATACGTACCCACCGCTTTCCACAAACCCTTTTGCCAGGGTGGGGCGGGCTGCCGGTTTGTCGACCATCGCCTGCACGACTACCGGCGGGCCGTTCGGGCCGCTGATCGTGATCGGCACCTGTTGTTTACCAACCGGCACCTGCTTCCAGTCGACGCGGACCAGCAACCGGGTTTCTTTGTCGACGGTGCCTTTGGGCGCCGACAGGCTAAGCCACGGCACGGTGGTTGTGGCCGTGTACGTCACCGGCACCGATCCCCGGTTGAACAGTTCGATGTAGTGGGATTGCGCTCCGTACGGGTCGAAAACCGGCAGGCGAGCCTCGGCCGTTGAACCACCCGGCCACCACGCCGTCGAGCCTTCGATGGCGACGCCCAGTTCGGCCGTGTTGGGTACGTCCAGCGTTTTCACGTCGGGCATTTTGTTCTTCTCAGGCTGCTGCCAGTAGGTGTAGCCGATGTGGGTCTGGTCCATCATGTGGCTCCACTTGCCCCCGGCCAGCGTATCGTTGTAGTAGCGCGTAATCTGCGCGTCTTTCTCGAAAAGCGTCTTCACCCGATCGGCCAGATCGTTGGTGGCGGCTCGCCCCTGCTCAGCATACCAGCGGTTGCGGCCAGCCGTTACGTAAAGCTCGTTGACGGTCGCACAGGCTTTTACGGGGTGCAACACCAGTTGAAAATAGGCGTCCTGATAGCTGGCGGGCAGGTCTTTTCCGATACGCTCTGCTTCCGCCAGCAGTTGGTTGTAGTCGTTAACGACCGTTTCGGCCTCGCGGTAGTTGGTAAGGGTGTATGTATTGGGGGCCAGCAGTTCGGGTTTCCGGCGGGCGTTGAAGCGGGTGTATTGGGTCAGCACGTCGGCAATGGCGGCGGCGTGCTTCGTTCCGAACTGCCGCTCGGCCCACAGGCGGGTGTAGTCGGGCAGTTTGTCGGCGGGCCAGTTGTTGGGGTTCCAGGCGTAGTCGAGGAAGAATTCGATGGGAAACTCCATCGGTTTGATGTCGCCCACGTTAACGATCCAGATCTGATCGACGCCGTGCTCGTAGGCCAGGTGCATCTGCTCCCAGGTGCGGGCGATGGGATTGGTGTTTAGCCACTTGTAGTTGCGGGGGCCACCCACGTAATCGAAATGATAATAGATGCCGTAGCCGCCTTTGCGTCGGGGAGCGCCCATGACGGGGAGCTTACGGATGTTACCCCAGTTATCGTCGCAGAGCAGCAGGGTCACGTCGTCGGGCACGCGCATGCCTTTGTCGTAATAGTCCTGCACTTCCTTATAGAGCGCCCACGACTGCGGCGTTTCGGACGCGGGTTTGCCCGTTACGTCCTGAATGATTTTGCGCTGATCGGCCACGATCGTTTCCAGCAGCGTGGTGGCGGTTTCGCGGCTCATGGGGGCATCGCCGTCGCCCCGCATCCCCACGCTCAGGATACTTTCGTTGGTGCCCATCCGCTGCACGCTGCTCCGCCAGAACGCCCGCAGGGTGGAGTCGTTGGTGCTGTAGTTCCAGGGACCTTTGCCGTAGCGGCGCCACTCGTCGTGCGCCCGCATCAGCGGTTCGTGGTGCGAGGTGCCAATGACTACGCCGTATTCGTCGGCCAGTTTGGGGTTCATAGGGTCATCGTCGTAGAAGGCGTTGCCCCACATGGCGGGCCAGAGATAATTGCCCTTCATCCGCAGGATCAGCTCGAAGACATGCTCATAGAACTGGTGGTTGAACCCGCCAAACTTCGCCTTTGTCCAGCCCGACAGCGCCGGGGCTTCGTCGTTGATAAAGATGCCCCGGTATTTCACGGCGGGGGTTCCCTGCGTGTGGCGACCCGGCAGCACATACAGCGTTGGCTGCGGTGCCACAGGCACGTCGGCCCACCAGGTCCAGGGCGATACGCCAATCTGCGCCGAAAGGTCGTAGAGGCCGTAGATGGTGCCGCGTTTGTCGCTACCGGCAATCACCAGCGCCCGATCAACGCCGGGCATGGGCTTTTCCACGACCTGCGTCACGAAGGTTTCCCACTTGCCCGCCAGATCGGTTACGTTCAGTTTGTTGGCTCTGATAAGGCCATCGATCAGCGGACTTTTCCCCAACGTACCCACCAGCACCACCTCCTTCGCCGACAGCTTATCCATCACCAGCGCAGGCTCGGTGTGAGTCACCTTGCCAATGTCGGTTTTCAGGTTGTTAAGTGCCCGTAGCACACCGGGAAAATCGCTTCCGCTCACCACCAGCGGCGTTGCTTTCCTGTTGGCTACCAAGGCAAACCGCCCTTTTCCGTTCTGGCCCGACACGTAGCGGTTGGGATCGATGGCGAAGGTCGTGGCCGAACCGAGCAGCAGCACGATGAGCAGCAAGGTTCGCCGATGCCAACAAGAAGCGGTTGAGTGATTCATGGGTACGTTGTTCATTCGCAGTCAATAAGCCAATAGCCTGAGCTGGTAGGGTCGGCGTGTCGTGCGGTCGTGGCCAGACGCCCCCCGACCCTACCAGACCGTTCTGCTAAACGAAGAAAGGCACGTCTTTGGGGGCGTATTTTTTCATTCCTTCTTCGTTGATTTCCACGCCGATGCCCGGTTTTTCGGAGAGCGGAATGAAGCCGTCTTTCACCATCGGGCCGTCGAACGTGACGATTTCCTTAAACATCGGCTCTTCGTGGAAATATATCTGCCACTCCAGAATCAGGAAGTTGGGCACGGTGGCGCAAACGTGGCTCGACGCCATCGCGCCCAGATACGAGGCCACCATGTGGGGCGCAAAGGGCACGTAATACAGGTTGGCGAGGTTGGCAATGCGCTGCCCTTCACCCAGGCCACCCGCTTTTTGCAAATCGGGCATGATGATGTCGACCGCCCCAATTTCGAGCAGGCGCCGGAAGCCATGCGCGAGGTAATGGTTTTCGCCCGCGCAGATCGGGGTGTTCGACGCTTCGCGGATCTGCCGGTAGGCTTCGGGGTTTTCGGCCGGGATGGGCTCTTCCAGAAACAGCAGGTTCAGCGGTTCCATCATCTTGGCCACGCGCCGGCCCGTCGTGACGTCGTAGCGCCCGTGCATGTCCACGCAGATATCGATTTTGGGGCCAACGGCTTTCCGTACCCCCGCAATTTGATTGTACATCCGCTCCAGCTCGCCCTGGCTGGCGGTCCAGTTGTAGGCGTCGAACTTGTTAGGATCGTTGCGCTCGTCGATGTCGTATTTGACGGCCGTAAAGCCCATATCGACCGCTTTTTTGGCGCTTTTGCCGAAAGCGTCCGGGCTGGTATCGGTTTCGCGGTAGGCGCCCGTATCGCAGTAGACCCGCACCTTATCGCGGTATTTGCCGCCCATCAATTGGTAAACAGGCAGGCCCAGCGCCTTGCCGACGAGGTCCCACAGGGCCGTTTCGATGGCCGACAACACCGAGATGTAAATGCCCGACTGCGCGCCCTCGAAGAAGCCCGACTTGCGCACATCCTCAAACAACCGATTGACGTTGAGCGGGCTTTTGCCTTTGATGCGCTGCGCCATCATCTTGACCAGGTGATACGTACCCACCGACGCGTCGACGGCCTCGCCGCAGCCCCAGATGCCCTGGTTGGTGTGCACTTTCACAAACAAGCTGTGGCCATTGCGGGTGTAGCCGCATTTGATGTCGGTGATTTTCAGGTCCGACGGGGCCGAGGAGAGCGGGGCGTTGTGCACGGCCGTTTCAAGCCCGCTCCCATAGCTGGTGATCGAGGTAGCCGCCAACGCGCTCGCGATAGCACCTTTGGTCAGGAACGAACGCCGTCCGATCCCGTTTTGTGTCGTTTTCATTAAAGTGGCAGGGTTTAGGAATAGTCAGTTACCAGGTACGGGTTTTCAGGTAGTCCTGTATCTGTTCTTTCGGTACGGGTAGTTCGCTGATGTGGGCGTTGAGCCACTGCGAAAAATCTTTCTCGATCTCGGGCGACCAGCGGGTGTCGATCTGCCCCGGCGTGTACTTCTGCTCGCGGAGGCGAAGGTGCCCAAACATGTCGCGCAGCCGAACGATCTCGGAGGTTTTCACCACTTTTTCGGCCAGATGCGGCGGAATGAACGACACGGCCCCGTCGCGCCCCAGCACGATGTCGCCGGGCATCACCATCACTTTACCGATGCGGGTCGGTTTGTTGATCCCGATCAGCACCGTGTTCAGGTCGCCCGGCGGGTTGTGGTGCGAAGGGTGGTAGCTACGAAAATACGACGTAAAGCCGCCGATTTCTTTCAGCCCGGCCACGTCACGCACGGCCCCCTCATACACAATCCCGTTGCCCGTTTTGGCAAAGATCGAGTTGCCGAGGTTATCGCCGATGGTGGGGCCGTCTTCGTGCATGCCATACTGATCCACCACATACACATCGCCTTTCACAAGCAGATCGATCGGCCAGGAATTCTGCCCTTTCACGCGGCCGTCTTTGTCGTGCCCTTTCTGGTCGATCGCCTTGTGGATGTCGGGTCGGCCGGGCATGAAACAGGCCGTTACGGCGCGGCCCACCAGCACGCTGTCGGGGTTGATGGTTTGCCAGCCTTCCGCATATTGATACTTGTAATTTTCACCCTTCATCACCGCCCAGGCTTCTTCGTGGGTGACGAGTTTCATGCGTTTCAGCAGGGCGTCGGGTACTTTGGGGCGGCCATCGGGAAAGCGGTCACCTTTCCATTCAGGCGTCAGAAAAAGCAGTTCCTCGCGGGAAATTTGTTGTCCCCGCGACACCGTTCGCTGGCCTAACAGGCCCATCAGCAAGACGGCAACGAAAACCAGTTTCATAAGTTTTATACGTGTTTAGAGGGTTTACCCATACGGAATGCGTTTGCTGCCTCTTTATACCCTTTTCCGTACACTGACTTCCTGATCCAGAATAGATTGGCGGCCCCACGTTCTCGTTTTAAAAACATATCCTGCCTATAAGGCAGGACATGTCGCTCTTAACAAACCTATGTGAAACGAAGCAATGCGATGTAAACCGGGCGGGTGTTAACGTACCCAGCCCTGGTTTCTGTAGCTCAAGTATGAAGTTACCCCGACGAGGACGGCAGACGATCGGGCTAGCTGCAACTACGGCCGGACCTGGGTCGGGCTCTCCCCTTTCGTTGATGCGTCTCAATCAGAGCCTAAAAATCCTGCTGATTTTTATATTTTGCAACCGATTGCAGAAACAGTTTCAAAAAAAGTGATTATTCGTGTGAAAATAGGCCTCCAAAGCCCTTTTTCAGCCATCAACCGATTACCAGACAAGTTACGTCTATTGCTTTTGCTATACATAGCTAATCGTATCCCGTATACATTAAGGTAAGGTTATGGATTAGTCAAAAACACCAATTGTTTCCGTTGTTGTTAGTAGCTTAGTCGTCTGGCAACGTGGAAAAACAATACATTTGTTAGGGTTAACCCAAGGCAGTCGACTGCCCTACCTACCACGTACACTAGCCACCAACGACGATAGCCTAACGCTGCATGGAGAAGGAGACAACTATTTACGATATTGCCGAACGACTTAAACTGTCCCCTGCCACCATCAGCCGGGCGCTGAATGACCACCCCGCCATCAACCACGATACCAAGTCGATTATCGCGGCCACGGCACAGCAGATGGGGTATCGGGCCAACATGTTTGCCAGTAACCTGCGGCGGCAACGCAGCAATACCATTGGGGTTATTGTGGGCAGCCTTACCAGCAGCTTTATGTCGTCGGTGCTGGCCGGTATGGAGCAGGTGGCCAATGAGGCGTCGTACAACCTGATTATCAGCCAGTCGCTGGAGTCGGCCAAGAAAGAGATCGCCAACGCGCGCACCATGTTCGACAGCCGGGTCGACGGGCTGCTGGTCTCGGTGGCCTACGATACCGACTCATTCGATCATTTTGAGCCGTTTATCCGAAAGAAGATTCCGCTCTTATTTTTCGACCGGGTGCTGACCCACAAGCAATGCACGAGCATCACCATCGACAACGCGCAGGCGGGTTACGAAGCGACCTCGCACCTGATCGAACAGGGTTGTCGGCGCATCATGCACGTGACGGGCAGTCTGAAACGAAACGTATATGCCGACCGGTTGGCGGGCTATCGGCAGGCGCTCATGCAGCATAACCTGCCCATCGATGAGTCGCTGATTATGGTTACTGCCCTGGATCGGGAAGCGGGCATCGAGGCGGCCCGGCGGCTTCAGGCGATGGATAACCGCCCGGATGGGATGTTCATCACGAACGACTTCTGCGCGGCCAGCAGCATTATCGCCCTCCAGAAACTGGGTCTTTCGGTGCCCAACGACGTCGCCGTCGTCGGCTTCAACGACGATACCGTCGCCCAGATTGTAGCGCCCCAACTAACGACGATCCATTATTCGGGCATCACGATGGGCGAAGTCGCCGCCAAGAGCCTGATCAACCACCTGACGGGCGTGCAGGATATCCTAACGACCAACCGCATCATTCTCCGGTCGGAGCTGGTGATTCGGGAATCGTCGTTACACGGCCGGGTACGTTCCTAAGCCACCAGGACCACCGCCTGCATCGCCGACTTGGGCGCGTCGCAGGTTGGGCAGGCGTAGGTGTCGGGTAGGTCGGCAAAGGCGGTGCCTGGTGGGATGTCGTTCAACCCATCGCCGTAGGCAGCATCGTACACAGTGAGGCAGTGCGGGCACTGATGCACAGGCTCGACCGCGTCGGCTACGGGCTCGGGCAGGTCGGGTTCGGCGTATTGGGCATCGCGGTCAGCGGGCAACCGGTTGGTATTGAACTGCCGGCACAGGCGGTTGATCTGATTCGGGAGGTGCAGTTTGAGTAGCCCGCTCTCAAACCGATGGTACACCCGGCTGTTGGGATTGAATTGCTCGGTATAGTACACATCATACACGCTGAATAGCGCCAGTTGCCCAATCCGCAGCAACGGCCGACGGCGGATCAGCACCGAACCAAACACCTCGGATTTGGGGCGGGTCTGAATCCCGAAACATAGCCCGAACGTGCGGGTGTCGTGCTTCTCGAAATAGTGCAGGACGTAGTTTTTCAGGCGGGTACCTTCGTCGGTATAGTCTTCCGTTTGCCAGGCGAGGCCATTGGCAGCGTGGCGCACGTTGATGTTGTGTTTACCCAGCACATACGACCAGTCAGCCCGATCTTTCTCCTCAATCCCTTTAATGATCAGCGATTTCCAGGGGGTCGTGCAGAGTTCGCCAATCCGGGTTTTGAGGCAAAGGGCGCAGATGTCCAGCAGAAACGCGATCGAAAACTGCTCATCGCGGCGGTACAGGCCCAGCCACGACCGCTGCCCATATCGGTTGAACCCTTCGTAGTAGGGCAACGAAAATTCGGGCAGCACCAACTCCTGCGTAACGGGCTGACTGATGAACGACTGCCGGGCGGTCACGGTCCGGTACAGGGTGGCTTCGTCGGTATGTTCGTCGGTCAGCATGGCGGCCTCCACGGCCTGCGCTAGTCGGCCTACGTCGTTGGTGTAGACCAGTTCGGGCCAGCAAAAGAGCGTGTTGCTTTGTTTGGGGCGCACGTAGAGGTACCAGAAGTGCGGGTCGGGGGAGCTGATGAAGTTCAGGTTGCCGGTGAAGAAAGGCGTGAAACTCTGCCGGGCATCGGCCAGATTCACCTTCAGACGAGGGCGATACTCAAACTGATCCAGCACGGTATGGTATTCGCTTTCGCTCAACCAGCCGCCCGCTTGAAACACCGCCTCGCCACAGTAGGAACTGATCAGGTTGGGGTATTCTTCCGAGTTGACTTCGTAGGTGATGTCGTGCTGTTGCAGGTCTTTTTCCAAAAACCGCAGCACTTCATAGTGCACCGTAAGCAACAGTTGCTGCCGGGCGCCGAACTGCACTGTCCGCACCTGGGCGTCGTAGGCCAGCCGCAGGATGGTCTGAAGGGTGCGCGGCGACACGATGCCCGCGGGCAGATTCACCTTCAGCGTATAATAGTCGCGCATAAACAGTCGTCGTCGATCAGATAAGGTTAAGCGTTGACCGGCTCGGTCAGTTTGTCCAGCAGGCTGCGTACTTCGGGGCGGCAGGAGCCACAGCCGGTGCCCGCGCCCGTTTGCTGGCAAAGCGCGTTGAAATCGGTGCAGCCCGCCCGGATGGCCCGCTCGAGGTTGCCCTGCCCGACAGTGTTGCACGAACAAACCAGCTTGCCCAATACGGGGTCGGCCTGTTTGCTCGATCGCAGCAGTTGCAGCCGCTTCTCCGACAGTTCAATGCCATTGGCGATGAGGTCGCGGAACTCGGCAAATTCGTTTTTGTCGCCAATCAGAATCGCGCCAATCAGCTTGTCGTTGTGCACAATGCACTTCTTGTAATAGCGCCGGGCTTTGTCGATAAACACGATTTCTTCGTAGGCCGCGCCCCCACCGGCCGGTACGTCGGTTACGCCCATACTGCACAGGTGCAGGCCCTCCATCTTCAGGATGTTCATCGACAGGCTCCCCCGGTAGGGTTGCGACACGTCGCCGGCGATGAAGCGAGCCGCCACCTCGGCCTGTTGCTCGGCGGCCAGGGTGATACCCCACATCTGCCCGTTCCATTGGGCCACTTCGCCCGTCGCAAAAATGGCCGGGTCGGAGGTTTGCATGTACTCGTTGACCACCACGCCCCGGTTGCAGACCAGCCCCGCCTCGCGGGCCAGTTCGATGTTCGGCTCGGTGCCAATGGCCATTACCATCACCTGACACGGCAACCGCCGACCCGATTTTAGCTGAATGCCATCGAGCCGAGCCGTGCCCGAAACGGTCTGCACTTCTTCGTTGAAATAAATGTCGATGCCCCGGTCGAGCAGTTCGAGATACAGCAATTCGCTCGCCAGCGTATCGAGCTGACGTTCCATAAACCGGCCACCCCGTTGCACCACCGCCACCCGCACACCAATCTGCCGCAGCGAAGCGGCCAGTTCGAGGCCCAGCAGCCCACCGCCCACGATCACGGCCTGCGCCTCGGGCTGATCCAGAAAGGGCAGGAGCGCATCGGCATCCAGCCGCGAGCGCATGGTGAAGATACCCGGCAGGCGGGGCACTCCTTTTGGTCGGAACGCCCGGCTCCCCGTACCCAGCAGTAGCTTGTCGTAGGCATGTTCGACGCCGTTGGTATCGGTTACCACCTTCGCCTGCCGGTCGATGTGGGCAATGCCAATACCCTTGTGTACCACAATGTTGGCATCAGCAAACTGGTCTTCGCGCAGCTTGACGAGTTGCGCCCAGCTCTGCGCGCCGCTGATGTAGTCGGGCAGCAGCACGCGGTTGTAGAACGGGTAAATCTCCGTGGAGAACACGTGGATTTCGTCGTCCAGAGCCTGGCTGTCGGCCGTAACGGCGCGGTAGGCCTGAATGAACCCCAACCCGGCCGAACCCGCCCCGATCACGACGATTTTCTCAGTAGGTTTTCGGTACGGCACCACCTCGACCGCCGCGAACTTGAAATCGGGTTCTTTCGAGCGCGGGTCGACCAGGCTACTGGTCAGGTTGTTGGCCCGGTTGAGGGTGCTGTTGCCCGGTTGCTTACCCCAGTGCATGGGCAGAAAGCAGAGGCCGGGGCGCAGGTCGTCGGAGAGTTGAGCGTTCACCCGCACCTCGCCCCGCCGACTACGTACCTGCACCAGTTGCCCCTCGCGAATACCACGTACCTGCGCGTCGGCGGGGTGGATGTGCAGGAAGGGCTGCGGCACGTGCTGCATTAATTTGGCGACCCGCCCGGTCTTGGTCATGGTGTGCCACTGATCGCGGACCCGGCCCGTGGTCAACACCAGCGGAAAATCGGGGTCGGTGGGTTCCGAGGTGTTTTCGTCAAGCACGGCCTGAAGCTGTGCCCGGCGGTTAGGGGTGTAAAACTGCCGGTCGGTGAAGAGTCGGGGCGTACCCACAGCGCCCGTATCGGCGTCATCAACCGATTCGGTGACCGCCCGCGCCGCCGCGGAGTAAGGCCACTGAATGCTGCGCCGGTCACGCAGCAGCGCGTGACTGATGCCGGTCACGTCGACGTTGGTACCCGCCGTGCTGCGGGCATATTCGTCGTACACATCGGCGGCGGTAGCGTAGTTGAATTGGGAACCAAAGCCCATTTTTTGGGCAAAGCGCCAGATAATCTCCACGTCGGGCAGCGCCTCGCCGGGCGCATCGATCACCTTCGGCAGGTACGTTACCCGCCGTTCGGCGTTGGTCATGGTGCCTTCTTTCTCGAGCCAGGCCGCAGCCGGTAGCACCACGTCGGCCAACGGCACGGTATCGGCCCGGTTCGATACGTCCTGCACCACCACAAACCGGGCTTTTCGGAGCGCTTCTTCGGCCCGGTTGACATCGGGCATGCTCACCAGCGGATTGGTGTTGATGATCCAGACCGCCTTTACGCGGCCATCGTGCAGAGCGTCGAATAGCTCAGTGGCCGTCAGGCCCGGTTTGGGCGCGATCTTGACGGGGCTCTGCCAGAAGGCTTCCATTTCGGCCCGGTGGGCGGCGTTGGTTACCTCCCGATGGGCGGGCAGGCTGTTGGCCAGGCCACCCACTTCACGTCCACCCATCGCGTTGGGTTGCCCGGTGAGCGAAAAAGGGCCGTTGCCGGGTGTGCCGATGCGCCCCGTAATCAGGTGCAGGCTGATGAGCGAGAGGTTTTTGTTCACGCCTACCACCGACTGGTTCAGGCCCATCGTCCAGAGCGACAAAAAGCCCGTCGACTGCCCGATCCAGCGCGCCACCTGCTCAATCTGCGCCGGTTCAATCCCGCACAGGTCGGCGGCGTCGGCCACGGTCCGTTGCATCACCTGCGTCGCATAGGCCGCAAAGCCGTCGGTATGGCTGGTGATAAAATCATGGTCAACCCATCCCTGTTCGATCAGCACTCGGCCAATGGCGTTGTTGAGCACAATGTCGGTGCCGGGCCGGATGGGTAGGTGCAGGTCGGCGGAGCGGGCGGTGTCGGTGCGGCGGGGGTCGATGCAGACGATTCGCACGTGCGGGTTGGCCGCCTTGTGGGCTTCGATGCGCCGCCACAGAATCGGGTGGCACCAGGCCGGGTTGGCCCCCGCCACCACAAACAGGTCGGCAGACTCGATGTCGTCGTAGCAGACCGGCACCGCATCTTCGCCCAGCGTCAGTTTATAGCCCACCACCGCCGAACTCATGCAGAGCCGGGAGTTGGTGTCGATGTTGTTGGAACCGATAAACCCTTTGATGAGCTTGCTGACCAGGTAATATTCTTCCGTCAGGCACTGCCCCGATACGTAGAAGGCTACCGCGTCGGGGCCGTACTTTTGAATCAGGGTGCGGAACACGGCGGCGGTCCGTTCCAGAGCCGCGTCCCAACCCACGCGCTGCATGGGCATCGACCGGTTGAGCCGCATCTGCGGGTACAGCAGCCGATCTGAGCTATCCATGACCGTGTAGTGCAGGTTCATGCCCTTCGAGCACAGCAGGCCCCGGTTCGACGGGTGTTGGGGGTCGCCCTCGACGGTCAGGCGGCCGTTGGCATCCTGGTTCACCAGAATGCCACAGCCTACGCCGCAGTAGCAGCAGGTGGTGCGGTGTTGCGTGGTTGGCGTATGCATAGGACCGGAGGATTACACGTTGATAAACAAAACGTTAGGCGACAGTAAGGGTGGATTCAGTGGCGGGTTCAGCTGTGGGTACGTCGGCTTTGGCAAAGCGCGTCAGGGCGACTACGCCCGCGACCACCGTGACCAGCGCCCCGATGTACACGAAGGCTTCGGAGTAGGAGATGCTATCCGATTTGAACAGAAAACCCGCCAGCACAGCCCCCACGTTACCCCCCGCGCCTACGATGCCGCTGACCGAGCCCAGCGCCTTGCGGTTGATGAAAGGGACCATGGCGTAGGTGGTACCATTGGCCATTTTCAGGAATAAGGCAAACACCACCATAGCCACGATGGCCACCGTCAGGCTCGCCGTCAGCCCAAAGAAGATGATCCCGGCCCCCTCAAGCAGCAGCAACCCCGCCAGCAGTAATCCTTTGCCGCGCATGCCGAACCGCCGCCCCACGTTGTCGGCCACGATACCACCCATGGCGCGGGCGAAGAGATTCATGAACCCAAACGACCCCGCCAGCAGCCCCGCGACGGTGAGGCTTGCGCCAAATTTTTCGGCGAAAAACAGGGCCGCTACGTTGTCGAAGGTCACTTCAATACCGAAGCAGGCGCCGTAGGCCAGAAACAGCACCCAGGTGCGGTAGTCCTTGGCGGCGTCGGCCAGCGAGCCTTTCTGTTGCTGCTGCCGGTCGGGCAGGGCGTCAAAGTTACCGGCCGGGGTGTCCTGGGTGTAGCGCCAGTACAACAGTGCCATGATGAGCAGCCCAACACCCGGCACCAGCATGGCCAGCCGCCAGGCCGAGGTGGGCAGGTAACCCAGGCTCACGAAACCGGCGAAGATAAGCGGCATGACCATGTTGGTGACGCCACCGCCGAGGTTCCCCCAGCCGCCCGCCACCGCGTTGGCCGTGCCGACAATCTTCCGGTCGAACATCACCGAGGTGTGGTATTGCGTGATCACGAACGACGCCCCGATCACCCCGATCGCCAGCCGGAACAGCAGGAAGGTGACGTAGTTGTGCGACAACCCCACCAGCAGCACCGGCACGGCAGCCAGCACCAGCAGGGCCGTGTAGGTTTTGCGCGGTCCCCAGCTATCGCAGAGCTTCCCGACCACGATACGGGCCACCACCGTTACGGCCACCGACGCGATGATGATGTTGCCAATCTGCGCTTTGGTCAGGCCGAGGTCGTCTTTGATGACCTTCATCAGCGGAGCGAGGCCGAACCAGCCGAAGAAACAGACAAAAAACGCCATCCAGGTGAGATGGAAGGTGCGCATCTGCACACCGCGGATGCTGAAAATGGTCAGCTTGTCGAGGGGTTTGTTGGCTTGCATGTGAACTGACGGATTAATGGTTGATAGAGAGTTTGTCAAACAGAAGGCCTCGCAGCCGGTCGTGGCTGTTTGCGTATACCGGTCTGGTCAAGGCGTCGGGTTGGTCGGTTACGGCCGGATGGCCACGGGTTTGGTGTAGAAGAAATCAGGGCGGATGTTGATCATCAGGTACGCCCACGTACCCAGCTTATCTTTCTGGTTCATGGTGCCCTGCTTGGCGTATTCGAGGCTGTTTGTGCCGTTCATGAGCGAGTAGCCCAGTTCGAGCGCCGTCAGCTTGTTAAGCGCGTAGGTGGCCACGAAGTCGTATTCGATACCCAGCTTGGGGTCGATCAGGCTACCGGCGGGGGCGTCGGTCATGCGGTTGGCGGTGGGGGCTGCCAGCGCGAAATAGTGGGCGTCGAGGCCCGCCGTCAGCCGGTTGGCGGTGTATTTCACTTTCACGAAGGCATCCTGCAACCCACCCGCCGGGGCACCCGTGCCCACGTAGAAATAGTCCATGTAGCCCCAGTGGCGGTGGGGCGTGCCGTAGAGCGGATCGAACCGGCTCGTTTCGCCCGCTTTGCTCGTGTTGGCGTTATTGCCCGACAGCACCTCGTAGCCCGGCCCGAAGCTGAGCGGTCCTTTCTGAAACAGGACGTTGCCGCCGTAGTGATACGCATCGCGGATCAACAGGCCGTCGCGGTCATGGCCGTTTTGCCCGTACCCAAATACCTGCCACTGCACCTTACCCAACGGCGAGGCGGCGTTGCCCAGTTGCCCGGTAAGCATGGCCCCATAGGTGAGCCGCGAGTTGACGCCCGTCACGTCGTACCGGCGCCCGTAGACGTACCCCTGCGCGGCATTGCCCAGTGAGTCGACCCGGTACTTTTGAAAATCGTCTTTAAAGAGCAGCGCCGAGAATTTGGTCTGGTTGACCTTGCGGGCCAGGTAGGCCATCTGAAACGATTTGAACTGCTGATTCTGCCCGTTGGTACTGAGGGGCGTGGCCAGCACCGGCGCGCCGCCCCGGCCCGCCGTGGGCAGAAAACCCGCCGGAATCGCCAGCGTCACATTCTGCGTCGACAGGGCCGTAGCCGGCGCGTTGCCGGCCGTGTAGAACGTACCCACGGTGCCGAAGGCGTCGGTATTCTGGTTGAAGCCCACGCCCAGATCGAGCGCCCAGCCCAGGTGCTGCGCTTTCAGCAGGGCCGCGTCGAAGCGGCGGCCCTGTTGCAGCCAGTCGAGGTTACCCAGCAGGCGCACGTCGTCGTAGACCAGTTCCTGACGGCCAATCTTGAGCGACAGGTTCTGGATTAGCTTGAACTTGAGTGTCGTATCGGCGCTGTTGGCCAGGGTGATGTCGGCCCAGGCTTCGTGCACCATCAGCCGGTTGCCGTCGACGTTATCAATGGTGGCGGCATCCTGCCCCCACACCCGCACATCCTGCACGGCGGTCTGGAAGGTGACGCGGTCCCATTTGTAGTTGAACGTCAGCCGGGCGCGCTGCGAGGTAAACACCGCCGCCGGGCTGTCTTTGGGTGCTAGATTGCCCAGCCCGTTCCGAACTTCGGTGCGGGTCCGTAGCTGCCCCGTGAGCGAAAATTGGGCATACAGTAAGGTATTGGTAGCCAGCATGGTGAAGCACACCAGGGCCACTCTCAGGGTAGATAGTGTCATGAGGAAGTACAGTGAGATAGAAAATGAAGGTCCGGCCGGAAAGCTCGGCCAGGAAGGCCCGAATGGGCAAGGCAGCGGCAGGGATACCCCAAATCGGGTAAACGGTACTAGACGGCCTGATCGATGATGGCGCGCGGGCGGAGCAACCCGTCAATGTGGGTACGGTCGGGTGCCGGGCGAGCGGGGCGAAATTGTGTTATTCGCTTTTTTTCATTTTCTTTGATGCGTTTGTGTTTTTCGCATAAACAATCCCTGTTTAGCCGATCCAAAGGTGCCCCCACACCGGATCGGCTTTTTTTGTGGTCTTATAGACCAGCCGCCGCGTACGCAGGTACGTTGCGCAAACACGCAGCCAGATACGACGGGTGCAGCGTCACCACCGCCCCAATAACCAGCACCGCGGGTACCCCAATAGGTGCCCCGGAGGGTGCCCCAATGGGTGTCTCCGCATTATGCTCAGCCATCAGTTGTGGCATGGCCCAGACTTCACCCACGAGGCACTGCTCATCGGGCCGCGTCCCATTCTGCACAACGGCCATCGGCAGGTGCCCACGGCCGGCTTCACAATAGAGCGCGCAGATTTCGTCCAGTTTCCGCAGCCCCATCAGGATTACCACCGTTGCGTTGGACTGCACCGCCAGCCGCAGATCGTTGGAGAGCGCGCCCGTTCGGGTGGTGCCGGTAATGACCCAGAAGCTCTCGCTGATGCCCCGGCTCGTCACGGGAATCCCCTGTGAGGCGGGTACGGCGATGCAACTCGACACCCCCGGTACCACCGTGCACGGAATGCCATGTTGCCGGGCGTAGTCGGCTTCTTCAAACCCGCGCCCGAATACATAGGAGTCGCCGCCTTTCAGCCGCACCACGTGCCCATGCTCCAGGGCCAGCCGCACGATCAGGCTGTTGATCGCCTCCTGCGGGTACGACGGTTTCCCCGCCCGTTTGCCTACGTATAGCGTCTGCGCATCCTCCGGCGCGTAGGCCAGCAGGCTATCGTTGGCCAGATCGTCGTAGAGCACCACGTCGGCCTGTTCGAGGGCCCTGATGCCCTTTAAGGTAATCAGTTCGCCGTCACCGGGACCCGCCCCCACGAGTGTAAGTTTTGGCTGCATAGTAAAACGAGAGATAATACCTTATAGTCAAAAAATACTATTAGTTGAAAATTTCAAATAGTACAATTCTTGGTTCAAAAGTATAGATCAAATTGGCAAAGTCAAGTCATTTTCCAAAAAATATGTTCTCAATCAACAGTAAACCAGAATTTAATAGTAGGTTTTTCAAAAACAGCCCTATAAATTTGAAGTGATCAAGAAAGGGGAATTTTGATCAATTCCTTAGTAAAATACAATTTTAAAACAGGGTGTTTATAATCTCATAGTCACTATCAACTATGCAACACAGCACAAGCAAACGAATTGTCGTCGTTGGCAACGGCATGGTTGGCTACAAATTCTGCGAAAAATTTATAGCCAAAGAAAAAAACGGGCAGGCGTTCAGTCTGACCGTTTTCGGGGAAGAGCCCCGGCCCGCCTATGATCGCGTACATCTGAGTGCCTATCTCGGCGAGAAAACAGCCGACGAGCTCACAATGGCCCCGGTTGGCTGGTACGCCGAGCAGGGCATTACGCTGCACCTGAGCGATCCGGTCGTCGCCATCGATCGGGACCGGCAGCAGGTTCGGTCGCACCACGGTCTGGTAGTGCCTTATGACTATCTGGTGCTGGCTACCGGGTCGGGCGCGTTTGTGCCACCGGTAGCGGGCGTCGATAAAGACGGTGTGTTTGTGTACCGCACCATCGAAGACCTCGACCTCATTCAGGCCTATGCCCGCAAGGCGCGGCGCGGGGCCGTGCTGGGGGGTGGGTTGCTGGGCCTCGAAGCGGCCAAAGCGCTGCTCGACCTGGGGCTCGACGAAGCCCACGTGGTGGAGTTTGCCCCGCGCCTGATGCCCCGGCAGATCGACGAGGCCGGCTCCGAGATTTTACAACGCCAACTCGAAGGACTGGGCCTACAGATTCACCTGGCCAAAAGCACGCAGGCGATCACGGGCAACGAGACGATCACGGGGATGCAATTTACCGACGGCACCCACCTCGACGTGGACATGCTCGTGATTTCGGCGGGCATCCGGCCTCGCGACGAACTGGCCCGGACCGCCGGACTCGCCACGCACCCGCGCGGGGGTATCCTGGTCGATACGTACCTGCGCACCTCAGACCCGGCCATTTTCGCCATCGGCGAGTGCGCGCTGGTGCATGAGATGATCTACGGGCTGGTGGCACCGGGCTACGAAATGGCCGAGGTCGTAGCCACACAACTGCTGGGCGAAAGCCGGGCCTTCCAGCCCTTCGATATGTCGACCAAGCTGAAGCTCATCGGCACCGACGTGGGCAGCTTTGGCGATCCGTTTGCGGGCGAGCCCCTGCACCGGACGATCGTGTACACCAACCGGGCGAAGGGCGTTTATAAGCGGATCAACGTGTCGGCCGATGGCAAGCACCTGCTGGGCGGCATTCTGGTGGGCGACGCCGAGCAGTACAATATGCTCTTGCAGACCTGTAAGAACCAGACTATCCTGCCACCCGACCCCGAAGACCTCATTCTGGGTACGCGCGGCGGTGAGGAAGCCGGGGCCGGTATCATGAGCCTGCCCGACGAGGCCCTGATCTGTTCGTGCGAAGCCCTTACCAAAGCCCGGTTATGCCACGAAATCGGTGAGAATGGCCACACCACGGTTGAGGCGCTGAAGAAAGCGACCAAAGCCTGCACCGGCTGCGGCGGCTGCACGCCGATGGTAAAAGACCTCATCCAGGGCGTGCTCAGTCAGCAAGGCGTCTACGTCCGCAACGTCCTGTGCGAACACTTCGACTACACCCGGCAGGAACTGTTCGACCTGGTGAAGATCAACGGCCTGAAAATCTACACCGACGTACTGAATACCCACGGCCGTGGCGATGGTTGCGAAGTGTGTAAACCCGCCGTGGCGTCAATTCTGGCCAGCCTCTGGAATGAAAACATCCTGCAAAAAGACCGCGCGCCTATCCAGGATTCGAACGACCGGTTCCTGGCCAACATTCAGCGGGGCGGTACGTACTCGGTCGTGCCCCGCATTGCGGGCGGCGAGATTACCCCGCAAAAGCTCATCGTGATCGGGCAGGTCGCGCAGAAATATGGCCTGTATACCAAGATCACGGGCGGGCAGCGCATCGACCTGTTTGGCGCACACGTGGGCGACCTGCCCAACATCTGGGAAGAGCTGGTAGCTGCCGGGTTTGAAAGCGGCCACGCCTATGGCAAGTCGCTGCGGACGGTAAAAAGCTGCGTGGGCACGACCTGGTGCCGCTTCGGCGTGCAGGACTCGGTGACGTTTGCCGTTGAACTGGAAAACCGGTACAAAGGTCTGCGCTCGCCGCACAAGCTCAAGTCGGGCGTGTCGGGCTGCACGCGCGAATGTGCCGAAGCACAGAGCAAAGACTTCGGCATCATCGCGACCGAGAAGGGCTGGAACGTCTATGTGTGTGGCAACGGCGGGGCCAAGCCCCAGCACGCCCAGTTGCTGGCGGCCGACGTCGACAAGGAGACGTGCATCCGGCTGCTGGACCGGTTCCTGATGTTCTATGTCAAGACTGCCGACCCGCTCACCCGCACGGCCACCTGGCTCAACAAACTCGACGGCGGCATGACGTACCTGCGGGCGGTAGTCGTCGACGATGTGCTAGGCATTGCCGCGGAACTCGAACGCGAGATGCAGTTGTTGGTCGACACCTACGCCTGCGAATGGAAAGCGGTGGTCGACAGCCCGGAGCTTCGCCGCCGGTTTGCCCACTTCGTGAACGTACCTGAGCAGAAAGACCCGACGGTGCAGTTCGAACCCATGCGCGACCAGATCCGCGCCAAAGAGTGGGCCTGAGAGCAGTTTCGTGTTTAGTGAAGTTGGCTGACGCGTCTTTCTCGGGCGTCAATCAACGCTAAACACCAATCCTCAACCTTAACCGTTAACCAGCAACTGCCAACCATGGAAGCACTTACTGTAGATACCCAACAACTTACCTGGCATGCCGCCTGCCCGACGGATGCCGTCCCCGCCGATGGCGGCGCCTGCGCCCTGATCGCGGGCAAACAGATCGCCATTTTTAACTTCACCCGCCGGGGCGAATGGTACGCCACCGATAACGAATGTCCCCACCGGCAGCAGATGGCCCTCGGGCGGGGGATGATCGGGAGCCAGGGCGGCGAGCCCAAAGTGGCCTGTCCGTTTCATAAGCGCACCTTTTCGCTGCAAACGGGCCAATGCCTCAACGATGACGCCTACCAGATCAGCACGTACCCGGTTCGGGTAGAAGGCGGTATGGTGTACGTCGGATTATCCGTCGATTAACCGCAGGCTGTAACCCCGGGGTCGGGCGGGTGGCCCGGCCCCTTTCTCCCATGAGTCAACTTGATCAACAGGTAGCCAACCGACTGACCCGCTTCTACATGCTGGCGCTGGCCATCCTGGCGCTTTTGGCGATCAGCGGGCTGGTGTTTATCCGGCACACCATCAGCACCCATTACGACGACAGCCGGGTGGTCAACGTGGCCGGGCGGCAACGGATGCTGAGTCAGCGGCTGACTAAGCTGGCACTGCTGCGAACAGTGAATCTGTCGGCCGCCGATACGGTCTCCTTCGATTCGCTCCTACGTACCTGGAGCCAGTCGCACATTCAGTTGCGCAACGGGACGCTTCGCATGGAGAAGACGTACACCGTCCGGAAAAGCCCAACGCTCGACAGCATGTTTACCCGCATCGAACCCGAGTTTCAGGCGATCAATCGGGGCTTCGCGGTCGTTCGCCAGCCGGGCGCTACACCCGGCCAGCGGCAGCAGGCACTGGCCCTCGTTCTGCAACACGAACTGTCGTTCCTGCAACTGATGAACGAGATTGTCTTTCAGTTCGATACCGAAAGCTTTACGCGAGTCCGTAGTCTTGAGCGCATCGAGTGGCTGCTTACCACCGCGACCCTGCTGACGCTGCTGCTCGAAGGTTTTCTTGTGTTCAGACCCGTCGTGCGCTATGCCCAGCACGTGGTACGGCGGCTGGATCGTTCTGAACGGTCGCTTCAGGCGGCCAACGGGGAGCTGGAACAGGCCAATCAGGAGTTGCTCCGGGCCAACCACCAGTTGGTCGCTACCCAAAAAGAGCTGTTACAGATCACCGAAGAGAAATACCAGCTACAACTGGCCGAAGAAACCATCCGGTCGGCGGCGCTGCTGGAAGGCCAGGAAGACGAACGACGGCGCTTTGCCCGCGAGCTGCACGACGGCATTGGGCAGATGCTCACCGGCCTGAAACTCCACGCCGAAAAGCTGAAATCGACCGCCGTGCTGGACGACAAACAGCGCAGCCGCTTCGCCGACCTCTGCGAGCTGATCTACGACATTATCCAGACAACCCGGCAGGTGTCGTACAACCTGATGCCCTCCACCCTGAGCGATTTCGGGCTGGGGGCCAGCCTGCACCTGCTGGTCGAGCAAACGAGCCGGTCGGTGAGCAGCCAGCTGGTGTATGAAGGCCCGCGCGATGGGCAGCGCCTGCCCCCGGCCGTCGAAATTGGTCTGTACCGGATTGCCCAAGAAGCCCTCAACAACGCCATCAAGCACGCCGACGCGCCACAGATTCGCATTCAACTCCAACAGACACCCCGCCAGGTTGTTCTTTCGGTGCAGGATACTGGCAAAGGGTTTTCCCTGAAAACCAGCACCAAAGCGGCCAGACCACCGGTGAGCGTCAACGGACTCGACAACATGCGGACCCGGACGCGCCTGCTCAACGGCCAATTAACGATCCGCTCGAAACCAAAACAGGGCACCGAAATCAAGGTCTGTCTTTATCTTTAGCCGTATTCATCAACTTAGCCGATCTACTGCTACGCCCAATGGCCATCCGACTTCTCATTGCCGACGATCATGCCGTGGTCAGAAAAGGGATTCGCCTGCTGCTCGAAGACGAATCCGATATTCAGATTGTGGGGGAGGCTTCCGACGGCGACGAAGCCATCGATCTGGTCAACAGTCTGCAACCCGATGTGCTGCTGCTCGACATCACCATGCCCCGCATGTCGGGCATCGAGGTGCTTAAGAGCCTGGGCCAACAGCCCTCTTCCCTGCACACGCTGATTTTTAGCATGCACAGCAACCCCGACTATATCCTGAAAGCCGTACAACACGGGGCAGCCGGCTATTTGCAGAAAGACACCAGCCAGGAAGAGATCCTACAGGCCATCCACGCGGTCATGGGTGGCGAGCTCTATTATCCCCCCAGCGCGTCCACGATCATCATCCGGGAGCTGGTGCTGGGCGCTGCGCCCGCACCGGGTGGCCCAGACGGCCAGCACCAGCCGTCGGCCGTGTCGATCTGGAACAAGATTACCTCGCGGGAAGCGCAGGTGCTGACCTGCCTCATCGAGGGCATGAGCAGCGCCGAAATTGCGGCCCAGTTTGGCAGCAGCGCCAACACCGTCGCCAACCAACGGGCCAGCATCATCCGGAAAGCCGGGGTCAAAAACACCGCCGACCTGATCCGGCTGGCCCTGAGCGAGCCGATGCCCCGCCCGCTCAACTGAGCGTTGGCGAACCACCAGGTACGTGCCAGCATCAGTAGAAGGCGGGCTGTTGGGCTGTTTTGGTGGTATGGCGCCCCCTCCTACTCCAGCTCAGTTTGTTCTGCCCGATACCGGGGCGTTTCCCAACAGTCGGTTGCCCGTGCTGCTCTATCGCGGGGTGGTACCCCCCACGCCCAACCCGGCCGACTGGCTCGAGCAGACGTTTATCGTCAACAACTGGACCAACAACTGGCGTAACGGTATTCTTACCTATCCCCATTACCACAGCACCACCCACGAAGTGCTGGGTATCTATGCCGGCTCGGCCACGCTTCAGTTGGGTGGCGAGAGCGGCCCGCTCATCGACGTGCAGGCAGGCGACGTGCTGGTTCTCCCGGCGGGCGTGGGGCATTGCAACCGACGGCAGAGCGGCGACTTTGGCGTGGTGGGCGGCTACCCCGATGGGCGCGACTGGGATTTGCTCCGCGGCCGGGCGGGCGAGCGGCCCGCCGCCGACCAAGCCATTGCCCGGTTGCCGATTCCGGACTCCGACCCTCTTTTTGGGCTCCAGGGCCCATTAATGCCGATCTGGAAATAAGCCTATCGTACCTTTACTAAAATCTTATTTGCTGGTCAGTTTCGGCCCGCTCTTTCGTTATAGGGTAAACCCTAATGTTTTAAATCTATGGGTTTTCACTATTCTATTTCGCTACTGATAAGTCCTAATTTTGCTATATAAAGTTCTACTTCAATTCGGCGCGAAAGTCGTCTTAGGTAACATACGATACAGCAGGCAGCCAAACCGGGCTATTGCGTAACGATCCTCTTTTTTTAACCGACCAGCATGATACGTGTGTTAATTGCCGATGACCACAATGTCTTCGTGGAAGGGATTGAGTCATTGATTTCCGGCTCGTCTGAAATTGAAGTGACCCAGCGATGCTACGACGTATCGTCGGTGCTTGAGTCGATGGCTCAACACGTCGCCGATGTCATTCTGCTCGACATTTCGTTTCCCCACGTCAACGATGGCCTTGGCCTCTGCGATCACCTCACCAAAGTGTACCCACAGACCAAAGTGATTGCCCTGACCATGCACGACGACGCCAGCCTCATCAAGCGGATGGTGAAGAAGGGGGCTAAAGGATACCTACTGAAAAATACGTCGAAAACCGAGCTGTTGCAGGCGATCCGGATGGTGCATCAGGGAAAACAATATTTTAACGAAGCCATCACCAATATCTTGCTGACGGACGTACCCAAGGCCCGGCGGCAAACGGCCGAAACCGGCATGCGCCCCAACCTGACTCCGCGCGAATCGGAAGTACTGATACTGATTGCGCAGGGGCTAACTACCCAACAAATGGCCACGCAGCTGTTTGTGGGCGTGAAAGCCGTCGAATTTCACCGCAGTAGTCTGCTGCTGAAGTTTGGCGTGCCCAATACGGCGTTGCTGGTGAAGACGGCCATGGAACTGCAATGCATCTGAGCGCATGAACTGGGGCAAGGCTGTTCTTTTCGTTCTCGTTGTCGGCTTTCTGGGGCGGTCGGGCTACGCTCAGACCGATACGTCGGCCATCGAGCGCGAGAAAGCAGCACTTGACCAGCTGTTGAGTACCGAGCAGTACACGCAGGCGGCGCGGGCCTACGAGAAGCTGGCCGACCTCTACCATCAGGTCTATGGCTACAACAAATACACCATCGACGCCTACCTGAATGCCATTTCGCTCTACACCCGTCAGGGCGATTCGCTGGGTAGTTACAACGTCCACATGACCGTTGGCAACTACTACACGCAGGACTATTTCATGCAATCGTATGCCGAAGATCATTTAACGAAAGCGCTGGTGTTTTTTCAGCGCACCAACAACAGACCCAAAATCATCGAGTGCCGGCTGGGGATTGCCAACATGGTTGCCAAAAAAGAGCCGACGCCGGTTTCGCTGATTACCGAACTCAAGGCCATCGAACACATGAGCGAGCAGTACCGACAGGTTTATTTCCAAACGTACGCCCAGAATCTGCTGGCCGATACGTACCTGCGGCTCAAGCGGCCCGACTCGGCCTATCACTACGCCGGGCTCAGTCTGGTGCGTGCGAAAGCGATTAAGGTCAACTGGCTGGTGGCGCTCAACTACTTTTACCTGGGCATTGTGGAGCAGTTTCGGAATCAGCACCGCAAAGCCATCGACTATTACCAGAAGAGCTACGCCATTGCCGAAGTCGAGAAAAACCTGACTACCCTGCGGCAGCTTTCCCGCCACACGGCCGAGAGTTACGCCTACCTCAACGACTACAAGAACGCCTATCGCTTCGAGCAGCGGGCGCTGGAATTCACCAATCAGTTCTACTATTCGGAGCAGACAAAGAGCATCCGGTTGCAGGAGCTGAACAGCCAGATCAAATCGCTGGCCGTCGAAAAACGCCTCGCCGAAGAGCAGAGTCAGCACCAGCAGATGGTCAACTACACGCTGATCGCCGCCTTGCTCGTGAGCATTCTGGGCGTGGTGGCGCTGGTGTTCATGCGGCGGCAGCAGAAGCTGATTGCCCATCAGCAATCGGTGATTGCGCAGCAGCAGATCCGGCAGCTGGAGCTGAAGTCACTACGGGCGATGATCGAAGGGCAGGAAAGCGAACGCAGCCGCATCGCCCGCGACCTGCACGACGGCCTGGGTATTCAGTTGTCGCGCATCAAGCTGTTTGTGGAGGCCCACGAGGAGCAGCTCCCGCACGCCATCAAAGAACCCTTAAACCAGTTTCTGGACGAAGCCTGCACCGAAACCCGCCTGATTTCCAACGACCTGCGCCCCTACGCCCTGTCCACCTTTGGGCTGGTACCGGCCCTCGAAGACCTGGTCCAGAAGCTCAACCTGGTCGAAGGGCCCCGGCTGTCGCTCGAGCATTACGGCGACCTGCCTCCCCTGGGCGACGAAGCCTCGGTGATGATCTACCGGGTGATCCAGGAACTGCTCAACAACGCGCTTAAACACGCGCAGGCCGAGGCCATTACCATTCAACTCATGGCCAGCGACGAAACCCTGCTCATCAGCGTCGACGACGACGGGCGGGGTGGTGATTTTGCCGAAACGGCATCAAGGGGCAACGGCATTGCCAACATCCGGTCGCGCATCGATTACCTCGGTGGCCAGGTGATGTGGCAGAGCGAACCCCAACGGGGGACGTCGGTCATGATTTCGCTGCCGATGTCCCGACTCAGTCAATTGCTTACCCAGGAGGTATAACCCGCAACCAGCTGGCGAGTGGCCAACCCGGCCGAACGCCAAATCTCTACTACCTCTATTTTCTTACTATAACAATCAAACTCTACCACAATGATTAAACGTTTGCTTCCAGTAGCCGTCCTGCTCAGCGGTTGGTTGACAACCAGCGCGGAAGACCGGCCAACAGCAAAGTCGGTCAACGTACCCAGTCGAGGGAGGGTGGCGCACATCACCGCACCCGCCGACGCGAAAG